>CATLLN010000002.1:326519-604058 GCA_950022695.1 uncultured bacterium
AATAATTGTTATTATAATGTTAGTATTAGCAAGTTTATTGGGTTGGAGATAGAAACAGAGGTTTGCAATGAATAGAGTTTTATTATTTTTAATCACAGTTATATTTTTTAGTTTACTGCAAGCAAATGCAGAAGACATAAAAATGTATGATAATTATGGCAGATATACAGGTGTGATGAAAGAAACATCTGGCGGTTATAGAATATATGACGGTTCAGGTAGATACACTGGTGAAATGAAAAAGACATCTAGTGGTTATAGAACTTATGATAGTTCAAGCCGATATACTGGAAGTTTAAAGGAAACCTCTAACGGATATAATAATTACGACAGCAAGAGTAGATATACTGGCTCGTACAAAAAATAAATTTCTGGCGGGGAAAAGAAAAACAAAAAAAGAGAGCAAGTTTAGTATAAATATCCTATATATAGAGGTATAGGAAGTAATAAGTTATACAGATATTCCCGATGATTACATTGACCTTATTATCATGACAAAGTTTGAGCTATCTTCAAACCGAAATTTTAGCCCGAGATTAAGGGGGAGATTGGTGAGGGACAGGCAAAAATTTTGTTAAGCATTTAATATTTCTTCATAAATACAAATTTTTAGAATACTGATTTAGAGCGTATGTCCGACCTATTAAAAATTTATTGTATAACATAAACTCAATAATAACAAGGGTTTATAGAAACATTTGTTTGACAAACGCTCAAAAATTTGATATTATAAGGGGGTAAATTATAATACGCTTTTCGACGTTAGCGAATGGATAAACGCCCCGGCAGTGGAACCAGATGCCATGGTCATTAAAACAAGGGTTCAGATGTTAGTAGTAGTTGGATGACGAAAAACATCGGTAACTTATCCAGATAATAAACTTTTGAGGACTAGTTTAACTAGCATTTGAATATAATTTACATTTTATCTTGGGGGTTATAAATAAGAAGTACTTAATCAAACTTGATTAAGTTTTATCACTTGTTAGAGTACACTCTAAACAGGCGAAAATTTGGTATTTAAAACTCCCTGAATAGACTTAGATTTTGATTTTTCAGTCAATTCAGTGGTGAAGTCTTTACTTCAAACACTCGTCATCCTACAAGTAAGTAAAAGGAGATTTTTACTATGAACAGAATGACGACCAAAGGTCAAAAAATCGGGTACATCAGGGTTAGCTCCATTGAACAGAACACTGAAAGTCAAAAATCGCTACTGGGAAATGTGGGTATGGACAAAGTTTTTGAAGAAAAGTTAAGCGGAAAGAATACAGAACGTCCACAGCTACAAATGATGTTAGATTATGTTAGAGAGGGCGACACCGTTTATGTAAAAGACTTATCACGTCTTGCCAGAAACACTAAAGATTTATTAGATATCGTCGAATATCTTAATAACAAAGGTGTAGGCTTATTTAGCATTAAGGAAAGCATTGACACAACAAGCAATTTCGGCAAATTGATGATTACATTTCTTGCCGCGATTTACGAGTTTGAGCGTGCTAATCTTTTGGAACGCCAACGCGACGGCATTGCAGTTGCTAAAAAGCAGGGCAAATACAAAGGGCGAAAGCAAGTGCCGAAACCTGTTAATTTTAGTGAGGTTTACAAGAAATGGCTTAATCGTGAAATCAAATCAAATGTTGCTATCCGCGAGTTGAATATTAGCGAATACGCATTCTACAAGTTCGTAAGAGAGGAGAATGCAAATGGCTAAGAGAAGACGTAACGGGGAAGGATGTTTTTCAAAAAATGGCAATGGCTTTGATTATAGAATTTCATACCAAGATAATAGCGGTAAAACTAAGTATAAATACTTTTGGGCTAAAACCAAAGAAGAATGTTTAGAAAGAGCGGCAACTTGGAGAAATGAACAAGACGGCATATATACGCAAGATGCCAATGGAAATTGGACTATCGAGCAATATGCAAATTACTGGTATGATAATTATGTAGTAGGCAAAGTTAAAATCACGACACAAAGCGACGACCGCAGTATTTTAGATGCACATATTATTAGTGGTATAGGACAATATCGTTTAAATAAAATTACAGGTCAAGCCTTAAACCGTTTTTATATTAGATGTGCAAATAAGACGAATGCAAAAGGGGAAAAATTAAGCCCTAAAACAATCAAAAACATTTATACAGTCGCAAACAGAATGTTCAAATGTGCATATAAAAATGATTTGATACCTTGTAATCCCAACGAAAAGGCTGAACTACCTAAAAGACATAAAACTTTTGCAACTACATTGTTACCAGAAGAAGCGGAAAAACTGGCTAAATCTTGTATTAAAAGTGGTACAACTATGGATTACCTAATAGTATTTCTACTTTGTACAGGCGTAAGATTAGGGGAAGCTCTTGGATTGCAATGGTCAAAAGTAAACTTTGATAAAGAAGAAATCAGAATTGACCAACAGTTGCAAGCGGTTCCAAATACAGACAAAAGTTCAAAAAGAAAATTTCAGCTTCAAATTATTAAATCAACTAAAACACGACATTCTAATCGTACATTACCTATGTTAGAAGATGTAATGCAAGTTCTAAAAAAAGTCAAACGCAAACAAGCTCCGAATTTGCTTAGATTAGGTACTGAATATCGCCGCGACCTTGATTTAGTATTTGCAAAAAATGACGGATACTTTATTTGCGATACAGTTTTTAGAAAATATCTGAACAACAAACTTAATGAACTTGGGATTGAACATTTTAGAATACACGATTTAAGACATTCATACGCGACAAGATTATTTGAAAGCGGACAGTATGAAGCAAAAACGGTATCTCAAATAATGGGGCATAGTTGTGTTGGTATAACATTAGATACTTATACTCATGTAATGCCGGAAAAATTGCGGAAAGAAATTAAGAAGTCATCTTTTATATTTAAAGGATATTTTAATGACATTGAAAAAGAGATACCGGAAGAAATGTTACCGCAACAAGACGATTGGGGTGCATAAAATATGATAAGTTGCAGGGAAAAAAGACCTATAAAAAGACCTACAATAATTATAGGTCTTCCCTACAATTTACATCAAAAAATAAGTATTTTATAAATACCAATAACACTGATTATATCAAGCAAGGAAGTAAATCTAAAATGAGTCTTATGAGCCCGACGAGCTACCAGACTGCTCCAACCCGCGATAGCTTTATCGCGTTTCAAGGAAATTCCCTTGATATCTATATTATGCTCCGTAAAAAATAAAAATCAAGTCCCCCGATGTTTTAGTTAAAAAATATTTACCCCTAGTTTTTTATCCAACGGAATGATTTAACATAGTTGCTACCGTTGATATCTCCATAGATTTCTGACTTAAACACACGAAGGGTTTTTGTCTTATCAAAATTCGGAATTTTGTTGATATTACTTGTTGATTTAGGATTGATTTCGTTTATATTTATACCCGGGATTGTGTTAAATAAAGTGTTAAGTGATGAGTTTGCGATTTTACCAAGTATTGTTGAGAAGTTTTTGGAAAGACTTCCGTAAACCTCCATATCAGCAACAAGTGAAGCAATATTATAACTTCCGGTAAGATAAAGATTTAAATCTTCACCGCTTGAATATACATTTATTTCATCAGCTATGCCATCTTTGACGTGAATATCACCACTTATACTTCTAAAGTTACCTGTTTTTAGCGGTGTAATAAGGTCAATTATACCGTTTATAGAAAGCCCTGTAACACCACTTGTTATTAAGTTTCCTGCTTTAAGAAGATATTCAAGTGAACCGAGTTTCGGCATTCTGCCATCTGTTACTTTGAACGAACCTTCACCTGATAAAGTATTTATACAATCTACACTTGACATGCCGGTACAAGCCACCTTCATATCACCGGTAACAGTACCATACATTTGTCCGGGCATATCAAAGAAGTTTTCTGCAATAATTTGTGCATCAGCATTCTTAATATGCATTGTTCCGAAAGTTTTATAATTTTTTAAATCATAATCAATATTACCATTTACCTTGCCGTTTGCAATATTGAAACTATAGTCATCAATTTTAAGGATATGGTCATTTCCAAGCGTGATATGAGTTTTAAAATCAGTTGCTGATGCCTTCTTAATAAGAACATTATCAGCATTAATTTGAGCATTTTTAATAATCAGCATATCAGGCGGAAGTACTTGAGGCGCTGTACCTTGATTTGTTCTTGTATTATCTGCATCAAAATCATCAATTGCCGCAGAAATTACATTCAGATTCAGAGCATCCATTTGAACTTTTACATCTTCCACAACATAAGGTTGAACAGGTTTATTTACGATTTTTGCATCAAGCAGAATATCGTTTGTCAGAACAACTGCTTTTGAATTTAAGTATATAAAATCATCATTAAAATCAATATTTATATCTCTTACTGTAGAATCAAGCAGCGGGATATCAACACTTTTGATATTTAACGAACCTAATATATAAGGTGCTGCTGATGTTCCGTTTAACAATAAGTCAGATGTAAATACACCTTGCTTAATTGTAGGTTTTTTGAACAAGACATTAAATATTCTTGCATTTGTCGGGTTATTTGTTTTTATTCTGAAGTTTTTAAACCCGATAATATTATCTTTTAATAAAGAAATTTCACCTGATGCTGTAACTTGATTTTGTACAGATTTTTTCTTATTTTGTGAGGTTATTGTTTGGTTGTAATTCAATGAACTAACTTTTATTCTATTTGGATAAAGGGTTACATTTGAGACAATCGAAACAGGGTTTGTTGTCATACCTTCAGAGTTGAATGCTCCGGACGGTGCGCCTGCAATCGTTGCACCCATATAGTAAAGCGAAGAATTTTCACCAAGATTTAGAGTAGAATTTGCTCTTAAAGCATTTAAAGGACCTCTTAAATTAGAATAAAAATTAATATCACCCTTTGTTTTTACAGGATAAACAGATTTTGAATTATAGAACCTGTCAAAGAAAATTTGCGTAAGTTTTGAACTTACAAAAAGGTTTAACTCAGGAACATTATAAATATTTGAGATTTTACCATCTAAAAATACCGGCATTGAACTTACACGAGAATTTACTTTATCTAAATAAAGTGTATCACCGCGCATATTTGCGTTTCCGCTGACAACTCTTACTACTACATCAAGCGGCTTGTAAACGAAAGATGTATCTTTAAGATTTGTATTTGCACTAATATGGTTATTTTTAATTGTTCCTGATATATCTACCGTGCCTTTTAAATCCGTTATATTATCTATTTGAGATGCAATATCTTTCGGAAGTTTGATTTGGCTTTTAATCTGATTCACTGCACTAATATCAAAATCCTTAAAATTAAACACTGCATCAGACAGACTAAAATCTTCTTTATCAAGGTCTTTTGCACTAAAAGTCAGCGTATAAGGATTATTATTAAATATTCCTTTAAGCGGTGATGTTTTCAATAATCCGTTTCTTATTGTAAATGTTCCGCCATCAAGTTTAACAGGGTTAGCAGAGTGCATATTTGATATAAGTTTACCGTCTACTTTTAGCTTGTTATAGTCAAGATTTCCGGCTTCAGCGCGACCCTTGTATGCTGCTTGAAATGAGGTATAAATTTCACCAAATTCATTTTTATACGGCAAAACCATATTAGGATGAAGGAAATCAAATATATCAGCAAGCTTGAACTTATCTGAATAAGCTTTTAAATCAATTTGCGAATTATTTCCTGTGCCGACAACGTGAACTTTTGAATTTCTAACAAAACCTGTCACATCGTAATTAGAATCATATTTATCAAAATTCACAACACCATCCACACCGGTAAGCGGTAAAAATGTATCTTGCATAAGAGTTTTAGAATTATGCAGGGTAATTGTACCTTTTGAAAATAAATCTTCATTAAATACAATTTCTTCAGCATTTTTTGCAGTACCGTATATTTGTAAGAAAATATCAGCAATACCTTCAGGATTTGTAAACGGGTCAATGACTTTTTTCACATCAACAAGAAGCGGTGACGAATTTATAACTTTTACAAGCTGTTTTACATCTTGTCCTTTAGATGTTACATAAACATTAAGCTTACCAAGAACAGAACAATCACCTTTAATTTCAACAAGCTTGCCATTAATGAACGCCTTATGAGATTTGAAAGTTGTCTGAGTATCGTTAAAAATAACTTCTCCTGAGCCGTTTGTTAAAACAAGATGATTAATTTCATTAAAAGAAGCAGTAACATTATTAAAATTAATTTCACCCCAGATATGTGGATCAATTTTTTTACCAGCAGAGCGCATGTTTATATTTCCAAAACCTGCAATTTTCATAATAGGAACAGGACCTAGTTGGAATTTTAAGATTTCATGCAACGGATTTAAAATTTCTTGTGCTGCAGCCATTGGAATTGCATTAGTACTTTTTATATCAAGTTCGGAATACTTAGAACCGTCAATTTTGACCTTGCCCTTAACTGTAACATTCTGGTTGTTTGCAGCCGGAACAAAAACATCCAGAAGCATTTCTTCTCCGACAAAATCCAAATCTATACTGGCATTTGCCGGAGCTCCCTTCATTGGATGCATAAGGTATGCATCACGAAGCTTCACAAAGCCTTTCACATTAGGTTTGTTACCTTGACCTGTAAATTTGACTTTGCCTTCACCATCGCCGTAGAATACATATTTTTTTAATTTGTATAAATTAAAATCCGGAAGTAATGTTTCACTGCCAGGCAGGATTGCAACTACATCTTCTAATCTTGTATTTTTAACTTCAGCTTCAACATTATATTTCGGCGCTTTGTTACCAATATCAAAGATTTTCCCGTTAACAAGCGCATGAATTCTATCTGCTTCAATCGTTGTATTTTCAAAATTAATACCGTTTTCTACAGTACCAAAATTTATATCTGCGGTTAACTTATCGTGAAAAATAATTGATGAAGGTTTATCCTTACCGATAATTTCCAGTCCATTTGTAACAAGTTTTGCAAACGTTTTTTTATGTCCGAATTTATCAGGTTTTGTATCAGCTGTGAAATTTATAATACCTTTTAAAGATTTTATTTTACCACCGCTCAAAATAGCTACATAATCTGAAATTGATGAGATATCAAAATCATCAATTTTTGAATTTATTCTGAATTGGTCTTCTGAAAGTCTGTCAATTGGAAGGCTTATATCCACATCAGAAAACAGTCTTGTTGATTTATTACCGACATTTATCACACCTTCTGTAGCAAATTTAACATGTTTATTTACTACATATTTACCGTGTTCGAAATAATTACCGCAAAGGCTGACTTTTTGGGAATTCTTCTTATCATCAAGGTAAATATTGTATTCCCCAAGATTCATATCCATTTTTGAAAGTGTAAATTTATTGTCTTTTTTTTCAAATTTAAGTGGATATTGCCCTAGAAGGAATTTTGAATCTTTTGTAAACACAAAGTAAACATCTTCTTTTGAAGCTGAAAGTTTTGAAATTTCTATTTTCTTTCTTAAAAGCGGAAAAAGTTTTAATTTAAGCTTTGGATTATCTATAGACAGGGCTTTTGAATTATCATCATTAAGGACTGAAATATTATCACTTTCTATCCAAACAGACGGAAACCATCCCATTGAAAGTTCCGGATTTCCTAGATTAACTCTATATCCTGAACTTTCAAATATGTTTTTTTCTATTGATGATTTATGAGCTTTTATATTGACTATTTTCGGAATTCCCCACATATAAAACGCGGAAGAAACCGAAAATATTCCTACAATTGCCGCAATTTTCCACTTTCTGTTCATATTATACTTATTATATTATAATATGCCCGATAAGTACAACAAAAATACTCCTCTATTCTTAGTATTTTTCACATAAAACTTGAAAATACGCTTGAGGATGATGACAGTTAGGACAATGTCCCGGAGCAGACTTACCAACAGCCACATAGCCGCATTTTCTGCAAAGCCAAGATATTTCAATATCTTTATCAAAAATTGTACCTTCTTTTAATACATCAAGAAGCGCTTTATAACGTCTTGCGTGGTGTTCTTCAGCGTGTCTTACATGATGGAATGTATCTGCAATAGAATCAAAGCCTTCTTCTTTTGCAATCATTTCAGCTTCATTATACAAAACATCGTATTCTTCCATTTCACCTGCAATTGCGCTTGTAAGATTTTCTTCTGTTGTACCAAGTTCAAACGGATAAAAACTATCTACATGCCCTAACGGATTTGTACCGATATGTTGATAAAATAACTTAGCATGTTCCATTTCATTTTCTGCAGTTTCAAGAAAAATAGCAGCAATTTGTTCATAACCTTCTTTTTTAGCGACTTTTGCAAAATATGTATATCTGTTTCTAGCCTGAGATTCTCCTGCAAATGCGTTAATCAAATTCTGTTCTGTTCTTGAACCCTTAAATTTATTGCTCATAAAATTCTCCTTATTTCAATTTCAGGATAAATTTATCATATAAAAATCTCAATTAGTTATGAGATTAGTCCATCCGGAGAATAAAAAATAGCCCGATGTGAAACTTTTCGGGGATTATTTCAAGAAAAAAATCAGCAAGAATAAAACTATTATGATAGTTAGGAAAATTATGACAGATTTATTAAATTACACAAAAAAGATTGCTTCAAAAATCTCATATTATGATGCAATAATAGATTTCACAGAAGAAAGCCACTGGTTTAATCCGTTTTACCGTCAGCCGGAAGTTACCGTCGTATGGGTAGAAAATCCGGAAGATGATAATTGGAGAATTTAACAGATAAGTTCTTTCACATCTTCTTCAACTTTATCAAAAACGCTTTTCCAATCACCATGGTCATTTTGGCGATAGATTTTTACACTGTCGTACCAGTCACATTTCGTTAAATCAGTGTGCCAACGCCAATTATAAATATATGGCAAAAGCACCATACAAGCTTTTTTCATTCCGCCTGCAAGATGAACAAGTGATGTGTCATTTGAAATTATTAAATCCATATTTTCCACTGCACCTGCAGTATCAGAGAAATTAGAAAAAGTTGAACCAAGATCTATTACATCGTATTTATCGCGAATTTTTTCGATTTCTTCTAAGCCGTCAAATGTCTGAAATGAATAAAACTGAGTATTAGGAATATCGAAAATTCTGAAAAAATCTTCTACATTCAATACTCTTTCAGTATCATAATGTGTATTTCCCTGCCATTTTATCCCAATTTTAAATTTGTCATTTTGGCAAAACTTTTCTTTATAATAATTAATTTTTGCAGGGTTAGCTTTTAAATATCCGTCATCGTGATGAATAAACATCTCATCACCCTTATTCCTCAACACATAAGGAACACTTAAAAACGGTATATGGTAATCAAAATCAATTTCTTTTTCAAAATCAAAAATTTCAATAACTTCTGCCCCGTACGAATTTTCACGGAACAAAGCGGCAAGTTCTTTTTGCGGTTTAATAATAACTTTTTTACACATTGATGTTAAAATCGGCATATATCTGTAAAACATCAGCATATCGCCGTATCCTGCTTCATAATATGTAAATAAGACTTTATCTTTTAAATCTTCACCATGCCAGATTGGTTTTTCGCGCATAAGATTAGGATAAATCTTTTCTTGCGAAACAATCGCGCTCTGGCGGCACAAACGAGATTCAAAACACTCAAGCCCTTTTTCATAATTTTTTATCTGCATATAAGCAAGAGAAAGAAAATAAACTGATTCCCAATCATCAGGCTTAATCTCAAGTGCTTTTTGATAACATTTAACAGCATTTTCAGGTCTGTTTTCATTAAGTTCCAGATACGCAAGATTGAAATATGATTCGTAACCGTCAGGATTAATTTCAAGTGACTTATAATAAGCCTTCTTAGCCTGTGCCCACTCGTGATTGCCCTTGTAAGCCATAGCTAAATTAAAATTATTTTCATAAGTATCAGAAACTTTTACAATATCTTCGTATAGCGCAATCGCTGCCTTAAATTCACCTTTATCCAGGTAAATTCTTGCAAGATTTTCGATATAATACAACCGTGGATTAAGCGAAATGGCTTTTTTAATACAGAGTTCAGCTTCCATATAATCTTTTATCTGATAATATAAAACCCCTAAATATCCCCATACTTGAGCGTTTTCCGGTTCTTTTTGCAAGACTTCCAAATACATATCGCGAGCATCTGTTAACTGACCGCTATTGTGCTTTTCAAAAGCCTGAGTAAATTTTTCAGATTGCTGAACCATCAAAACCTCTTTACACTTCAATTCCAAAAATACTAAATAATTTATTTATATTGAAAACATTATATTGTAAAATTAAACCTGCAATTGAACTTACAATAACCATTATCGCAATAATTACAGCTGTATCTTTTCTGTCGTTGTTTTTATTCAAGAGCACCAACAAACCCAGCCCGCCTGATGAAGAAAGTCCTGCAATCAAAGAACCAAAACTTATTGTATGTTTTAAAAATAAAACAGTAAGCATAACAGATATTGCACAATTTGGGATTAGCCCGATAATAGATACCAAAACAGGCTGCAGCGGTGAATTCATCAAGCAGTATTTTGCAAGATTTTCTTCTGTTCCTGCAACAGATAGAACATAACCCAATATGATTGAAATTATTAAAATAAATACAAAAATATTCAATGTGTGTTTAAGCGGATACCACCAGAAAGCCTTAGTTTTAACATCATCCGAAAACTTATGATGACAGCATTCGTGAGAATGAGTTTCCGCTTGTTCTGCCGGAATCGGGTCTTTTGCCTTATAAGTTACAAGAAAATCTACAAGATAACCGACAATCACAGCCAAAATTATTTTTACCAGAATAATCGGCAAAATAAGATAGATTTTTGAAGGATCAGAAAGCAAAACAGGTATTGCCTCATCAGATGTTGCAAAATACACGGCAAGCAATGTTCCGCGGCTTAAAATTCTTCTTGTATAAAGTGTACTTGCTATTACAGAAAACCCACACTGCGGAATTGAAGCAAATAAACTTCCAAAAAGCGGTCCGATTTTTTTCATAAAAAACACGAACAAGTGTTTTTTCTTAGCAAAATATCTTTCTAAAACCTCGATTAATATAAAAATTACAAACAAAAACGGAACAAGGTTCAAACTATCAATCAAAGCTTCTTTCAAAAACTCCGGTAAAAACTCCATAGGTTCAATAATATGCTCCGGCAAAGATGTCATAAAATTAAAACCCTGATATAAAGTTTGAAAAATTCCGTTCATAAAACCCCTCTATTTAACAATATAATTCTGTATAGCTGCGACAATCTGCATATTATAAAAGACAAACAGCCCTATAACAATACCTGATGCTAATAGTATTGCAGTAATAAGAGTATTATCCTTGCTATCCTGTTGACGTTTTGTAAGTGTCATTAGCCCGAGCCCTGTTGTTGTAACAAGACCTGCCAAAAGTGCAGGGAAACTTATAACACCTTTAACATAGGCGATAGCTAAAAATACTGATGTTACACAGTTTGGAATCAATCCAAAAACAGCACCTGCAATAACCTGATAAGGTGAATCTATCATACAGAATTCAGCAAGCTTATCAACCCCGCCAAAGCCTGCAATTACACAATTTATAAATGCTAAAGACAGGAATGTAAACATAAACATATTAAATGTATGAGTCAAAGGATGCATCCACCAGTATGGAAGATTTTCTATCGTACTGATTCTATGATGACAGCATGCCGGCTCATTCAA
This sequence comes from uncultured bacterium, assembly GCA_950022695.1. Lineage (GTDB taxonomy): Bacteria > Cyanobacteriota > Vampirovibrionia > Gastranaerophilales > Gastranaerophilaceae > Zag111. The sequence continues at coordinate 338,204 of CATLLN010000002.1, forward strand.
GTCGGTATTTATTACGTTGATATTTTCTGTAATTTTAGTTTGGAAAATAAAAACCAGATCAACAAGATACGCAATCAAAAGCCCTGCAATAATTTTAATTATAATAATCGGAATAATCACAAGAGCTTTACTCATATCAAGGAATAACAGCGGCAAAGCATCATCCGAGCAAGAAATAAAAAATGCTAATAATGTACCGCGAGTTATCATTCTTCTTGAATAAAATGTACTTGCTATAACCTGATATCCGCATTCAGGAATCACTGATATTACAGCACCGAAAAACGGCCCAAACCTTTTTATAAGTTTTACAAGCATATGAATATGTTTCATAAAGAAACGTTCCAGAAGCTCAATTCCATAGTACAAAATATAAAGCCACGGAATAAAATTAATACTTGTAACAAGTGATTCTTTTATATAATCCGGCAAAAAGTTACATTGATTAATCAAAAATTCCGGAATACCTAAAAGTTCCTGAATATGCTGTAATATCTCTTCCATAATACATCCTAATTTTCTGCAATATGTTAATAATAACATATACTTACCTGTTTTGTATCAGGCAATTGAATGAAATAACTTACTCATACAGTTCTTCAATATCAAATGTAAACTTTTCCACATCATCAAACTCAAAAATTTCGGATAAATTTACCCCCAGAGCCCGTGAAATTTTAAATAGAGAATTCACAGTAATATCACGTTTTCCTGATTCTATCATTGCAATATGTGAACGTGAAATCCCGGATTCTAACGAAAGTGATTCCTGTGTAAACCCTTTTTCAGCCCTGATTTTTCGTATACTTAGTCCTAAAGATTTTCTAAAGTTATTGCACATATTTACATTTTATGCTATGTTGCTATTGGCGACTGTCGCTACTAGCGACAAAGGAGGTAAAATGCGTGCATTCACACTTGCAGAAACTTTAATAACACTTGGAATCATTGGCGTTGTTGCAGCAATAACAATACCAAATTTGATAAACAATTATCAAAAACACGTCATTGAAACCACATTAAAAGAAGATTATTCAATTTTACAACAAGCCATGAAATTTACCGAATATGATGATGTGGCATTAGAATTAAGCTTTCCGGATAATGTAACAGGAGCTAAAAAATGGTTTGAAACATATTTAGCTCCGCACTTAAAATATTCTCAAATCTGCTACAATCAAGCAGGATGCTGGCATAATAAAGGATTCACCAAAACAATTACCGGTGCAAAAGCTCTTGCCGATAACAAAAGTGTTGGTATTGGTATTGGAACTATTACCGTAAGATTAATGAACGGCTCTAATTTATGTATTGACGGATGGATCGCAAAAGATATGGATAGATATTTCGGCATCAAAGTTACTAATCCAAGTTTAGTTGTTTATATTGATGCAAATGGGAATAAGCCGCCTAATGTTATTGGAAAAGATATCTATGTTGTAGCATTTACAGAAGATGGACTTGTACCGGCAGGACAGAATACAACAGTTGAAACTATAAATGATAACTGTAAAAAAGATGCATCCGGTTCAAATGCAGGTTATTATTGTTTGATGCGGGTAAAAAATAACGGCTGGGAAATTCCAAATGATGTGTGGAAAATAAAAATTTAATCTATTTGCCCGTAACTTGATTTTGTCATATACTGAAACTGCTATGAAAAATACAAGACAATCAAATATAAACATTCACAGAGATGCCTGGGTTGAGATTAATATTTCAAATTTAGAACATAATATCAAACAGATTCGCTCCAACATTCCAAAAGATATAAAACTTTTGGGAGTTGTAAAGGCTGATGCTTACGGACATGGTGCTGTCATGCTTGCGCCGACGCTTTTGGCAAGCGGTATAGATATGCTTGGAGTTGCTTCAATTGATGAAGGTGTTGACCTTCGTCAGGCAGGAATTAATTGCGAAATCCTTGTACTTGGGGCTGTTCCTATCTGGGCTGTTGAAAGCGCTGTTAAAAACGATTTAAGTATTTCAATTTTTTCAAAGGGTCACATTCAGGCTTGTGAACAAGCATACATAAGAACAGGAATAAAACCTAAAGTTCATATAAAACTTGATACGGGAATGAACAGAATCGGAGTTAGCACACAAGAAGCCGTTGAATTTATAAATAAAGTCCAAAAATCAGATTTTATAAGTCTTCAAGGAATTTTTACCCACCTTGCCGCAGCAGAAGAATCCGAAAAAGCTTTTGAACAAATTACAAAATGGAACAATATAATAAATAATGTAAATACAGACGGATTACTTTTACATATTTTGAATTCTGCAGGAACTGTTTGCTATGATGTACCGAATTCAAATATGCGCAGAGTCGGAATTTCTTTATACGGTTTGTATCCGGATTTTCCGCAGGATATTGAATTCAAAAAACCGAAACTTAAACAACTAATATCTTTAAAAGCCCGTATAGTAAATATTCACACTGCACACGACGGTGAAGGAATCAGCTACTGCCATACATACAGTGCTAAAGGCGACAGAACAATTGCAACAATTCCGGCAGGATACGCTGACGGTATTCCAAGACTTTTATCAAATAAAATTAAAGCAAGTTTAAACGGAGTTGAAGTTCCGCAGGTCGGAAATATTACAATGGATCAAATGATGTTTGATATAACAGGAGTAAATGCACAAATTGGAGATGTTATAACACTTCTTGATACCAAACACCCGATAGATGAGTGGGCTAAAATCCTTAAAACCATTAATTACGAATTGACTTGCCGTTTGAAAGTAAGATTACCGAGAGTATATACAAGAGGGGAATAAATGGAACAGTTTGATTTAGGAATAATAGGCGGCGGACCGGCAGGGTATACCGCAGCATTACACGCAGCAGCAGGCGGAGAAAAAGTTGTGCTTTTTGAAAAAGATAATATCGGCGGTGTTTGCCTTAATAAAGGCTGTATCCCAACAAAAAGTATTCTTCACGCATCAGAAACGTTTCACAAGCTTCAAACCTGCGAAGATTGCGGAATTAAAGTTGAAAACATCCAACTTGATTATTCAAAAGTTCTTGAACGTAAAAACAAAACTATTGAAAAATTAAGAAAAGGAATCGAACTTGCACTAAAAAATGCTAAAGTTTCAGTTATTAGCGAAGAAGCAAAAATACTAAACACCACAGAAATTCAAGCCGGTGAAACAACATATAACTGTAAAAAAATTATTTGTGCCGCAGGTTCATCTCCGCGCCTTGTCAAAGGTCTTGAATTTGACCACGAATTTTTGCTGTCATCCGATGATATCCTAAATCTTGAAATTCTGCCAAAAAGTATTCTTATAATAGGATCAGGCGCTATAGGAATCGAATGGGCAAGAATTATGTCAAACTTCGGCGTTGAAACAACAGTTGTTGAACTTGCACAACACCTTTTACCAATAGCTGATATTGAGGTTTCAAAAAGAATTGAGCGAATTTTTAAATCACGCAAAATAAAATTCTATACTCAAACCTCTGTTGAAAAAATCGAAGATAAAACAATAACATTATCAAATGGCGAAACAATAACACCTGACAAAGTTCTTGTTGCAATAGGAAGAACTCCAAACAAATGCGAAAACATGCCTGATGTTACCTGTATAGGCGATATCACAGGAGAAATCCAACTCGCCCATTTTGCAATAAAAGAAGCAATACAAGAAGTTGAACAAATTCCTTTTAATAAACAGCTTACCCCGTCTGTTGTTTACGGATGTCCTGAAATTGCCTGGATTGGCAAACGTGAGCAGGATTTAGAAGAAGGAACTTATCAAAAATCACAGATTTTAATTTCGGCACTCGGCAAGTCTCATTGTGATAATGAAACAGAAGGATTTATAAAAATTCTCAACCAAAACGGTAAAATCGTTGGCGCGCATATTGTATCTGCTGAGGCTTCTTCACTAATACATCAAATTCTTATTGCAATGCAAAATAATATTTCAACAGAAAAATTAAAAGAAATTTGTTTTGCACACCCGACATACTCAGAAGGTATTTTTGAAGCACTTTTCAGGTAATTGATTTTCTCAAAAAATAAGGTAAAATCACATTATGACAAACAATCTTGTAGAAATAAAAAATTTAGAAGTCATATACGAATCAAAAAAAAATATTTTTGGTAATCCTCAGATAATTCATGCCGTAAACGGGGTTACACTTGACATAAAAAAAGGTGAAATTCTTGCAATTGCCGGCGAATCCGGCTGCGGGAAATCAACGCTTGCAAAAGCTGTAATGAAACTTATTTCTTCTAAATCCGGCGAAATACTACTTGAAGATAAAAATATTCTTGAAATCTCCGGACGGGAAGAACTTAAAGATTTCTACAAAAAAGTTCAAATGATTTTTCAAAACCCTTATTCAAGCCTGAATCCGAAAATGAAAATCGGACAAATTCTACGCGAACCGCTTGAAATAAATACCAATTTAAAAAAAGAAGAAATTGATAAAATCGTTGAAGAAAAAATTTTAAAAACAGGACTTGATAAAAGCAGCCTAAACCTTTATCCTCATGAGTTTTCAGGCGGACAAAGACAAAGAATAGCAATTGCGCGTTCACTTATTCTAAATCCGGAATTTATAATCGCAGATGAACCAGTCAGCGCCCTTGATGTAAGTATTCAAGCCCAAATTATAAATCTTCTAAAACAATTAAAAGAAGATTATAACCTTACATTTTTATTTATTTCGCACGACTTGAGCGTAATTAAGTATCTTTCAGATAGAATTGCAATTATGTATCTTGGAGAAATTATAGAACTCGGAAATACAGATGAAATTTTCAATGACCCAAAACATCCATATACAAAAGCCTTATTAAGTTCAGTTCCTGAATTAAACCCACAAAACTCCAAAGAACATATTAAACTATCAGGCGAACTTCCATCTCCGGAAAATCTTCCGCAAGGCTGTAAATTCCATACAAGATGTCCTTTTGTTATGGATATATGTAAAAAAGAACACCCGCAAGAAACCGCTTTTTCCCCTACTCATAATTGTAAATGTTTTTTATATGATTAGCAAAAAAATTTTTCAGTTTTTTTATAATGCATATGATAAAACTTTCAATTAATACATCAAAATCACAATTTCCGCTAAGAATAGCCCGGGGCACTCCGCAAGAACGAATTCAAAAAGCTGTTTCTTATACTGACCGATTTTTTGAAAATATTATAGATTACTTCCAAAACGGTGATGTAAGTCCTAAGAAATTTGAATCAGTATTAAAGAAAACTGCAGGTAGTAAAGTCAGAATAGAAATAGGACAAAGTTCAAATCGCGGAGGTATAACTTACAGAAACTATACCGAAAATGGTGAACAAATCGGTTATGCAATCATGCTTCCATACAATGCATTCAGTCAAAAAATATCAAAAATGACCACTAAAACATTTATGCATGAAGTTTTCCATTTCTTTGACCATCTTTTAAACCCCAAATACAACAAAAGAATTCACAACCTTATAAACAGCGGATATAATACATATGATATTGGAGCTTTTTATAATAAAAATATATATACAAAAGAAAATTTAACTTCAAAAACACTTAATGATTTCCTTAAATGCCGTCCTCCCCAAGAACAAATTGACTGCCTGCAATACTTTAGACACGGTCTTAAACTTGAACAAAATGCATATACGAAAACCACTAAATATCAGCAGATCATGGAAAATTATTATAAAGATTCAATAAATTACCACGAAACACCTTACAGATATGGTGAATATAATTTACCTAAAAAAATAAAACTTATAGAGAAAAAATTAGCACAAATATTAACTACTGAAAGAGCAAAAATTCAAAACTCTGTGATATAATCAATTTATGGATAAAAAAGTTATCACAACGAATAGAAAAGCTTTTCACGATTACACAATTTCTGAAAAATACACAGCAGGAATTGTGCTAACCGGTACTGAAATTAAATCAATAAGAAAAAATGCGATAAATCTTAAAGACAGTTTCTGCAAAATTGAAGATAATGAAATTTTCCTATACAACTGCCATATTTCACCGTATGAACAGGGTAACAGATATAACCATAAAGCTGAACGCACAAGAAAACTTCTTTTGACTAAAAAAGAAATTCTTAAAATGCACTCAAAAATAAAAAAAGACGGATATACTATCGTTCCGCTTGAAGTCTTTATCCAAAAAGGATTTGCAAAAGTTGAAATCGGACTTGCAAAAGGTAAAAAGCTTCACGACAAACGCGACGCTTTAGCAAAAAAAGACCAACAGCGAGAAATGGATAGAGCAGCAAAATATTAAATTTAGTGGCGCCGGAAAATTTTTCCGGCGCCATCTTAATTATTATTTAATCCATTTAACAGCCTTTTGAAAATAATCGCTATCACTCATAGCTTTTACCGAACACGCAGCCCCATTGAATAGATTGGTTTTACTAGGATTACAATACAAATCCTGAGAATTATATGGAGTACCTTTTGCGCCCATCGGTACAATTTCTTCATCATCATTCATATAAAAAGTAAATAAATCTATTCCCCACCTGTTAGGTTTTTGAGTTTTTCCGTTAATATCAACATGAATCCATAATGTAGGATTAGTACTGACATACGGATTTTCAAGCAGAACAAGAGCTCCATCCATTAAAACAAACTGACCGTCATCAAAACGAGCTAAAGGCAGTGGTGATTTACCATCAAGAGTTTTGTATGATGTATCTCCGTTATGTAAGCACATTTCCTTTTTAAGAGTACTAATACCAGTACCACACAAATGCGCATTCTTAAAATAAGTATAAAAGGTTTTATAAAAAGAATTTCCGGAGCCGTAAGTTCTTGTATCAAGACTTACATCATCATTTTTCATCAGTTTAATAGACTGTGCGATTTCGGAATATGCCTTAAGATACTGACTCTTTAATTTATTTGCCTGATTTTTTTGTATCAGCCCAGGAATAGTAATCGCTGCAACAACACCGATTATGCCTAAAGTAATTAAAACCTCGGCAAGAGTAAAGCCCTCGGCCGGGCGGCTTGGCAGCATACTGCCAATTTTAGCACTTATTACATCAACACATGACCTACGGTGCAAATTTAAAGGAGATAGTTCAAAAGCCACTAAATTAGGCTGAAATAGGTTACCCCCCCCCGTTTTTCTAATTTACGTTTGATTTTCATTTATTTTCTCCTCATTTAAACTTATTCCTTAGTCATTATATATGAATTTTTAAATTTTGACAAACTTATTTATCTCGGTGACCGGTTTTAAGTTTATGATCAATTACTGCAGTTTTTTGATTAGCCGCAAGCTTTCCTGCGACAAGCTGATATCCAAGCACAGCAGCAGAACCGATTCCTGCAATAACTTTTCCTGATTTTCCGATATTTTTAAGCGGGTGACGAATAGTATTCCAAAGTGTAGGACCTTCTTTAGTAAATGCTTTTGGAAGTGCCTTAAACACCCAAGAGCCACCTAACAGTGCAACACCGGTTAACGCACCATAAAATAACCCTTTAAGCGCAGAGTTTGCCATCTGGTTTGCTGTTGTCATAAATTTCCACAAACTTGCAACGCTATTTCTTGCTGATTTTGGTTTTTTGGTTTCGATAGCATTTTCGACTTCAGAAACTTCCTCGGCTTTGGTTTCGTTCCCTGTAAAAGAAACATCTGCGATAATTTTATTTAAAATACCATTTTGTTCTTTCATGTTTTTTACATAAGCAGCCAGATTTTCATTTTTATTCAGAATAACAATTGGCTGAGGCTGACCAAGATTAATTCCACTGATGACAGTTCCATCATTTTTAATTGTATAATTGCCGGCATCTAATGCTACTTTACTGCGAATATCAACAGTATCAGTTTCAGGTGAATATTCTTTAGACCAGGTGTAATCATCTAGTAATACATTTTTCAACCCTATATTAGCTGTTGCTACCCTATAATTTGTTTGATTAATGGCTTCTACTGTCATTTCGCACACTCCTTGCCGCGTTTTATACCTTTTTAGTTGAGAAAAAATCTATTAACTTTTCAAATATATTATCTTTATCGTCTGGTTGATTAGCTATTTGGTTTTTATCTTTTTTAAAATCAATATCAACCATATCAACTACATTATCAATATCATCTGTTGAACTGATTACTGCTTCTTGTACAGTCTTTTTTGCTGAAGTATAGATATTATCTACTATGTTATACGGACTATCAAATCCGATTCGTATTATATTGTAATCCATATTGTACCTATGAAACCATCAACAGATAATATTTTGCCATTATATTACAAATCTTTACATTCCGAATAATGACAGTTGAGGTTCGTCCCCCTCATTATTTACCATTTTCTTTCTTATTGCAAGGTTATTTGAGAAATCTTTTTGCATTTTTAACATTAATTCTTCAGACCGCTTGATAACTGCAGACGGAAGACCTGCCATTTTAGCAACCTGAATACCGTAACTTTTACTTGCTCCGCCTTGTACAATCTTACGCAAGAATTCAATTTCGCCGTTTTGCTCAGAAATTGTAATCCTGAAGTTTTTAATCTGCGGATATTTTTTTGTCATAACGTTAAGTTCATGGTAGTGCGTTGCAAAAATACACCTTGCTTTTACTTTTGTCGCTATAAATTCAGCAACAGACCAGGCAATAGCAACCCCATCATATGTACTTGTACCACGCCCGATTTCATCAAGAAGAATAAAACTTCTATCTGTTGCAGAGTTTAAAATATAAGATGTTTCAATCATTTCAACCATAAATGTAGATTGACCAAGAGTCAAATCATCGCTTGCGCCAACCCTTGTAAATACCTTATCTGCAACTCCGATTTTAGCATGGTCTGCCGGAACCCACGAACCAATTTGAGCTAAGATTAAAATTAAAGCATTCTGACGCATATAAGTTGATTTACCTGCCATGTTAGGACCTGTTAATATCATAAATTGCGTTGAATCCATTGAGTTGCTTTTCAACTCTAAATCATTTGAGACATATTCACCTAAAGGTAAAATCTTTTCCAACACTGCATGTCTGCCGTTTTTGACTAAAAAGTCATCTGACTCATCAATTTCCGGTTTACAGTAATTATTTTCAAGTGCAATATTTGCTAAAGAATTCAATACATCAGCACGTGCTATACAATCTGCAATTTCTCTAATTTTAAATACAAACTCTTTAGAATACTCTCTAAAGTCAGAAAACATCTTGTACTCAATCTCTGTAGATTTAAATCTTGCAGATAAAACATCATCTTCATGTTTTTTAAGTTCATCGGTTATAAATCTTTCAGCACCTGTTAGAGTTTGCTTACGAATATATCCTTGCGGAATCATATTAAGGTATGAATTCGTAACTTCGATATAATACCCAAAAACCTTATTATAACCTATTTTAAGACTCTTAATACCTGTTCTTTCTTTTTCTTCTTCTTCAAAGTCTTTGAGCCATTGCTCTCCACCGGTTAATAAATCTCTATAATAATCAAGTTCTCCGCTTACACGCTCTTTTATAATCCCGCCTTCTTTAAGATGTATTGGCGGATTATCAGAAATTGTATTTTCAATCATTTGAACATATTCAGCTATTATTTCACGGTATTCTCTGATTGATGAAAACATATCATATGTAAGATTTTCGGTAATATCCAATAACCTTGGCAGCATACTCAAAGATAGCTTCAAGTCTACAAAGTCCTTAGGACTGGCAGAACCGTTGCTCATTCGAGTTGCTAAACGCTGAATATCATAAATTTGTTCCAAAGCATCGCCTAAATCATATCTAATATGTTCAGTTTCAACAAGTTCAGTTACAGAATTTTGACGTGCCAAAATATCTTCAACATTTTTCAAAGGCTGACATATCCAGTTCTTTAAAAGTCTTGCACCCATATTGGTTTTTGTTCTGTCTATCGCCCAAAGAAGCGAACCGTATTTATTTTTTTCACGTAATGTTTCAATAAGCTCAAGATTTTTTCTTGTCGAAGCATCCAGAATCATATATTCAGAAAGCTCATAAGCCTCAATTCTGTCAAATTTCGGCATGTTTTCTTTTTGCATTTCCCAGACATAAGCAAGTAAAGCGCCTGATGCTCTAAATCCCAGTTTATACTTTGAAAACCCGAAGCTTTCTAAACTTTTTGTTTTGAAAACTGTTTTCAAATTATTTTCAGCAAATGAAAGTTCAAATACAGAAGACGGAATTTTAGAACAATTATATCGTTTTGTAATTTCATCAGGAAGATTAATAACCTCATCAGGTACAATCTGAAACGGTTTTATATCCTGTTTTAAACTCGGCGCAACAATTTCAGAAGGGTTTAACCTTGCAAGTTCAGCCATAATCAAATTTAAAGAAGCCTGAGTTGTTTTAAATTCACCTGTTGAAATATCTGTATATGAAAAACCATATAAATCAGTCTTTTCATCTTTATAAATTGCACAAAGATAATTATTAGAATTTTGCTGCAACAAGTTACTTTCGGTCAAAGTTCCCGCTGTTACAACTCTGACAATCCCGCGTTTTACTACCGGACCTTCTGCAAATTTAGGATCTTCTAACTGTTCGCAAATCGCAACCTTGAAATTCTTATGAACAAGTTTTTCCAAATAGGCATCAGCCGCCTTAATCGGAATTCCGGCAAGAGGAATTCTGCCTAAACCGCCTCCGGCATCACGCCCTGTCAAAGTTAACTCCAATTCTTTTGACATAATTACAGCATCTTCAAAAAAGGTTTCGTAAAAATCTCCCATTCTATACCATAATAAAATCCCGGGATTTTCTTTTTTTATCTGTAAATAATGTTTCATGGCAGGAGTTCTGCCTTCAACATCAACTTCCCAACTATTTATGTGTTTGATTTCAGGTTTGCTCATATTATAATATTCATATAAAAACAAGAGGATTTCAACATGGGTTGTTTAAAAAACGTAACAAGAGCAATATTTCTAACCGTTGTAGTCGTAGGTTTTATGGCATTTGGCGGTCAGGATTGGATAAAATCATGGTTTAAAAGTTATATTAATCCAAGTCATGACGTTATCTTGGAACGAGCTCAAAAAGTTGGAGATTTCTCAAAGATAAATAAAGAATTTGAAATAGAAAAAGCTGCAGGAATTCTCGGTTATAGCGCGGTTCTTGCTGAGCACAAAGCGTCAGGTCAAAAAATGGTCGTAGTAGATTCCGGCAAAAAAACAATCCTCACACAAGAAGACATAAAATCTCCCGATGCAGAAGAAAAAATTAAATCAGCAATAAATAAAATAAAATACCAATCAGCCGCAGTTGATGAATTCACCGTTACAGAAAAAGGTACTATGAAATCCTACGGCAAAGATATTCCTTATGTTAAATTTAAAGCAAAACTCAAAAAACTTCCAATTGGTGAAATCTCCGGGATAATTTCAGTCGTAAAAGACGAAAAAGGAAATGATAAAATCCTTATTTCCGCAAACGAAAAAGACAGATACTCACAACTTATCTCAAACGAATTTTTTAAAGAAATCAAATAAAAATAAAACCATAGACGGCGCGTAAAACGCGCCGTCTATGGTTTTCCACAAAAAAATCCGGTTCTTATTATGAGAACCGGATTTAACTCTAGTATTTGATTATTTGCAGCATCCGCAGCAAGAACCGCATTCGCAGCCCATTGCTTCGATTGCTTCTTCCAAACGAACTTTGATACGTCCGTCTACTGCAATACCTTCACCTGTTTTTTCAGAGATTAACAACGGGTTAATATCTAATTCATCAATGAAGCTGAAATCGTGAACTAATTGAGATAATCTCAATAATGTTTCTTCGATTTGATCCATTTGAGCAGGAGTTGTACCACGAGCACCTTCTAACAGTTTATATGCTTTAACTGATTTAATCATTTCTTTAGCATCAATATCAGTTAGAGGAGCGATTCTGAAAGTAACATCTTTCATAACTTCAATGAATACACCACCTAAACCGAACATCATCATTGGTCCGTATTGAGGATCTGTTGCAATACCGCAAACCATTTCACGGTTGCCTTTAACCATTTCTTGAATGATTACACCTTCAAGACCGTCGATAAGTCCTTTTTCTGTTAATTTTGCAATTAAGTCTTGGTATTCAGCTCTTAATTGTTCTTCTGAACCAATATTAACTCTTACACCGCCCACATCTGTTTTGTGAGAAGTTGTTTTTGAAGTCATTTTCATAACTACAGGGTAACCGATTGAATTACCAACTTCTACAACTTCTTCTTCAGTTGTAGCAAATCCTGATTTACATACTCTGATACCATATGCATCAAGTACGTCAATTGATTCACGTGTTGTTAACTGTGCTCTGCCTTCAGCTAAAGATTGTTTAATAATTTGTTTAGCTTTTTCTCTGTCAACATCGTATACAGGAATTTTACCTTCAGGTCTTTCCATCCACAATCTTTGTTGATTTAATCTGTTAAATCCGTCAGCAGCTTCTTCAGCGTACATAAAGAACGGCATATTAACATCTAATTCAGACAATGCTGTAAAGAATTCACTTTTTGTCATGAATACACCTATAACAGGTTTTTCAGGATATTCTTTTTTAATTTCCATAACAGCTTTAGCAACATCAATATCTTTCAAGCCCAAGAACGGTAAGTAAATTACCATAATCATATCAACATTAGGGTCAGCGATAACTGTTTTTAATGTTTCTTTGTAGTGTTCGATAGGAGCTGAGGCAATCATATCGATAGGGTTTTTAACTGATGCAGCTGATGGTAAGAAGCTTCTTAAAGTTTCTTTTGTAGCATCAGTAATTTGAGCCATTTGCATACCATATTCACATACAGCATCTGTTGCCATAATACCAGGACCACCTGAGTTTGTAATAATAGCTACTCTGTCACCTTTTGGAATAGGGCAGTTAGCAAAAACTTTAGCTGTTGAGAATAAGTTTTTCAAAGAGTACTCTCTGATTACACCTGATTGTGCAAGTAAAGCATTTGCAGCTTTATCAGCACCTGCTAGTGAACCTGTGTGTGATGATGCAGCAGAAGCACCTGCAGCTGATCTACCTGCTTTTAAAGCTAGAACAGGTTTTTTCTTAGTAATTCTTGATGCCAATTTTCTGAAATTTGAAGGGTTTTGAATAGATTCCATATAAAGTAGAATTTGTTCAACATCTTCTTCATTTTCCCAGTATTCCATAGCTGTTTCTGCGTTAACATCAGCCTGGTTACCAATAGAAATGAATTGAGCAAAACCAAGGTTAAGGTCTTTAAGAATATTTAAAATACCGCCGCCTAAAGCACCTGATTGAGAAACGAAACCGATGTTTCCGCGTTCAGGAAGTGACTCAGCAAAGCATCCGTCCATTCTGATTTCAGGGTGAGTGTTTACAACACCTAAACAGTTAGGACCAACACATCTCATACCATATTCACGAACTTTAGCTAACAATGCTTTTTCAGCTTCTGCACCTTCTTTGCCTGTTTCTTTAAAACCTGCTGTAATAATACATAAACCTTTAATACCTTTTTCGTGACATTGATCAATTGTATCTAAAACAAATTTAGCATTAACAACGATAATTGCTAAATCAACTTCACCAGGAATTTCTTTTACAGAAGTATATGCTTGCAAACCTTCAATAATACCACCTTTTGGATTAACAGGGTAAATATTACCGTTGAATTTGTATTCTTGTAATCTTTTCATGATGTCAGAGCCGATTGTATGTTCTTTAGTAGAAGCACCAACAACAGCTATTGACTTTGGTTTCATAATTTTGTCTAAATTACTGTTCATTTTTCGTCCTTTCTTTTTGCTTTCATTTATAATTATTTAATATTACTTTTACGAATACCCGTTTTGAATCCATTCACGAACTCTTAGTTCTGCACCGAGTTCGTTTGCGATTTCACGACATTTTTCTATATTTAGTCTTCTGCCTTTATAACCGTCCACAATTGATACAACTGTTTTAATTCCGGCACCAGAACTACATTTGATAAACTTTTTAACTTCCTCATAAGCTCCGTCAAATTTCGGCTGAGAAAGTTCATCATATTCTTCACAAGTTGACCCATTTAAGCTGACAGAAATTTCATCAACTAAACCTACAAGTTCAGGAACAACATTTTTTTTATAAACATAATTGGCATGCCCGTTTGTATTCACACGAATTTTAATTTCAGGATAATTTTCTTTAATATATTTTGCGACTTGTCTTAAAACTTCAAACTTTAATAACGGTTCGCCATATCCGCAAAATATCACTTCACTTGAAAGCTCAAAATTTTTAAGTTGTTCAATAACATCATCAGATGTAAAATCCTCTGTATCCAACCATAACTGCTGTCCGCAAACATCATCTTTATCTTTTCGCAAACAAAAAATGCAATCATTTGTACATCTGTTTGTAAGATTTATATAAATCTTTTTCTCAAGTTCGTAAACTAAAATATTTGACATGTCATATCCTTTGGTATGCCAATATTATCGTACACACAAACTTTTTTTACAAGTATCGAAACTTTCAAATTAAGGTTTTATTAAAAACTTCACAGCTTTTCCTTCAATATGCTGCATCATAGCGTATTCGACTTTGTCAAGCGGCAGAGTATCTGTGATAAGTTTTTCGACTTCCACATCACCTGATGCAATATAATCCAGTGCTTTCCTGAAATATTTAGGAGTATGATGGAAAACACTCATCATTTTAATATCGCCATAATGCATTTTTGTCGTATCAAAAGTCACTGTAGAACCGGATTTACAGCCGCCAAAAAAGTGGACTGTACCGCCCGGTCTTACACAATCAAAAATTTGTTCCCAAATCTCAGGTAATCCGACACATTCGATTGCAACATCAAGCCCTTTACCTTCACAAGAAAATTCTTTAAATATTTTTACAGGATTAGGGTATTTTTTCAAATCAATAATTTCATCAGCATGCGCAAAATCTTCTGCGGCTTTAAGTTTCATAGGATTTCTTCCTGCAACAATTACGCGCGCTCCCATAAGTTTTGCAATACGGGCAAACATCAGCCCGATAGGTCCAATTCCGATGATTCCGACAGTATCACCCGGTTTGATTCCTGTACGTTCAGCTCCGTGAACAACATTTGCTAAAGGTTCACAAAATGCCGCCCGTTCAAAACTTAAATCATCAGGTAAAATAAGCATATTTTTCTTTACAATTCTCGCAGGAACTGTAATATATTCAGCATAAGCCCCGTTTAGTAAATTTAAATTTTCACACAAATTATATTCTTCGTGCTTGCAGTAAAAACATTCTCCGCAAGGTGCAGAATTTGCGGCAACGACTCTGTCACCGGGTTTAACGTTTTCGACCCCCCGTCCAACTTTTTCAACAATTCCGGCAAACTCATGCCCGAAACCAGACGGAACTTCCTTAATCAAAACAGGATGACCGCGGCGAAATGTTTTTACATCCGTTCCACAAGTCAAAGCAGCCATAACCTTTACAACAACTTCACCATCTTCAGGCGGTTTTACCATTACTTCCTCATATCTGATATCTTGTGGTCCGTAATATTGAATCGCTTTCATAATTTCATAATTTCCTAATTTATTTTTATATATGCCTTTAATATTTTATTTTCTACAGTATCATTAATTGCCTTTTGAACTTTTTCAAGCGGGTAAATAGTAGATAATCCAGAAACTTTTACCTCTTTTTTCGCCAGCAACTCCAAGGAATCTTTTAAATCAGCCGGGGCAGGTGAATAACTGCCTAATACAGTTAATTCACGATAATAAATTTCATTATTTGCATAACCCATATTTTGCGGAGTGCTTGAAAAAACTAAAATTTTGCCACCATCACGAACAAATTTTAACGCTGTATCAATAGCTCTATCCGAACCGGATGTCATAAATATTCCATCAGCTTTAATACTGTCACACATTTCAGGCAAAACAAATGCTTCTATCCCAAGATTTTTGAGTATCTGAACACGCGAAGCTATCAAATCGCACCCGATAACGTTCATTCCGAGAGCCTTTAAAGCTTGCGCCATCAAAATTCCTATTGAACCCAATCCGATAACAAGCGCTGTTGAATTTTGTCTTAACCCTGCACGCTTCACAGCTCGAATACAGCACCCTAAAGGTTCATAAAAAGCGGCTTCATCATCTGTAAGATTTTCAGGCTTCAAATAAGCGACATTTTGCAAATGTTCTTCCGAAACAAAAACAAGTTCACTAAACCCGCCCGGACGAATATTAGTTTCCTTAAAATGTCTGCACATTGAAACATTTCCGTTCTTACAGTATTCACACTTACCGCAAGGAATATGATGCGATGTCACTATTACATCATCTTTTTTAAAATCAGTTTCCGAATCAATTGCAACAACCTTTGCAACAATTTCATGTCCTAAAACAGTCCCGTTTTTAACAAGATTATGCTTTAGTTTCACAATATCAGAACCGCACAAACCGCAGCCCAAAACTTTCACAATCGCACCTTTGCGACCACTCAGTGTTTCATCTTCTCGTTCTTTTACAACAATTATATCGTTTTCAATTTCTGCTGTTTTCATATTAATAATCCTTTACTCAGATTTTAACACAAAGGCGGCGGATTAAAATATCCGCCGCCTTTGTTATTATTAATAAAATTATGCTTTTTTCGCATCTTTTTTATATTCATCAATTGCAAGAATTGAGCAAATAATTAAACAAATTACCCCTGAAACTAACCAGAAATAAATTGCACCGTCCCAGTTTTGTGCACCGTTTTTACCAAGTTTATCTACTAAGAAACCTGTACCTGTAGCTGATAAAAATGCACCAACATAACCGAATGTTCCGGTAAAACCTGAAGCTGCTGATGCTACTTTTTTAGAACTTGATTCAACTGCACAAAGCCCGCCAATCATCATTTGAGGACCATATGTAAACGCCCCCAATAAACCAATAATTACGTAGTTTAACTGATTAATTGTATTGAATTTCAATGCAATAATAGCTAAAATTACACCAACTAAATAAATAAGGTTAACCGGTGCTCTTTTGCCCTTGAATAATTTATCTGAAACAATACCTGCACACATTGTACCAACTATACCCACAAGTGGTAATGATGCAATCATGCCTGTTGCTTCCTGAAGCCCGATACCTTTAGCATTTTTCAAATACATAATCATCCAGTCTTCTGCACCGAATCTGATAATGTAAACGAAAATATAAGCTATAGCAAGAAGCCAAATTGTTTTATTACATAAAACATATTTTTTGAAAATCTGAACATAAGACATTTCGTCTTCTTCTTTTTTCTCGTCAGCAGATTGAACTTTTACTGGTTCATTTCTGTAAACTTCAACATCCGGCAAGCCCATAGACTGCGGTCTGTCACGAAGCACGAAGAACAAAGAAATTGCAGTAATTGCAGCTAATGTACCCGGAACTAAAAATGCAGCTCTCCAACCAAAGTGAGCAGCAATAAAACCTGCGATAATGAAACTTAAGAAAGTACCTGTTTGGTGAGAACAAGACCACGCAGCCCATTTTGTTCCACGTTCAGAGTTTGAATACCAGTAAGTCAAACTTTTAGCAACTGCAGGGAATCCTGCTGATTGAAACCAACCAGAAACACCCCATAAAAACGCTAAAGTCCATAACAATACCATTGCAAAAACTTTAGGGCTTAAACCTAAAAGTCCAATAGCATTAGGAGCTAAAGCAAATGCAATATTTGCAAGAGCTGTCATTAAAAGTGCTGTCGGGAAAAATTTTCTAACATCTGAACCGTCAGCCAATACACCGTTTACAAACTTACCGATACCGTAAGTTAAATAAAGTGAACTTCCCAATAAACCCAGTTCAGTTGCTGAATAATGGAATTCATCCATAATTCCCGGCAATGCTACCGCAATATTTTTCTTACACAAATAAAAAATTGTATAACCAATAAAACAGCCAATAAACATTCTTAAACGCCAATGTTTATACATTGAATCAACTTTAGCAGAATCCTGAATAGGTTCAGCTATCGGAGGCTCTTTAAAAAATGCCCCTAGTTTTTTTAACATAATTGTTTTCTCCTACTTATTGTTATTCCTAATCACTTGAATATTTCTTGTTTCGGTAAGCTCCTGTCTGGCATTTTTGATAATTTCTCTTTTTTCATCATCCAAGCTTTTACCGTTAACCAGTCTGTCTATAAATCCTGAATTAATTTTTACAGCTTTTTCTAACGCACCGATTTCTTCTAATATCGGTTTTATTGTTTCAAAATCATACCCGAAAGACTGTTTTGAATTGTAAACGAGCATATCACCTTCCTGAGATGTAATAGGTGCACCGCCCTGTTCAAAATAAAGTTTAAATACAGACTTTAAATCCTGCATTTCAGACTGTAATGTAGAAACTGTATTTTGTAAACGCAAAAATCTTTCAAACAGATACTCTACATTTTCTAACTGTTTATTTTCCCAATCGTACTTTTGAATATATAATTTTTTCAATTTCGGATATGCAAGCGCTAATCCCATAGTATCACCCATTGCACGGTGATGATCTTTTAATTCAACCTTAAACTTTTGAGTTAAAGCATTAAGTCCGTGAGCATCAAGTTCAGGGTAAATTTCCTTAAACATTTGCTGAGTATCAATACGCTCATTTTTTATTTCTTCACCTGTAACTCTTTTTGCAGCCTCATTGATAAAAGAATAATCAAATATAGCATTATGAGCTACAATTGGGTAATCACCGATAAATTCCAAAATTTTTGGCATAGCTTCAGATTCTGTTGGTGCATCTTCAACCATTTCGGCTGTAATACCATGAATAGCAATACTCGATTTTCTTATATGCTGTTCCGGATTTATAAGAGTCTGAAATTCGTCTTTAATCTTGCCGTTTTCTAATCTAACAGCAGCAAACTCAACCATTTTTTCTCTTGTGAAATCCAAGCCCGTTGTTTCAGTATCTAAAACTATCTCTATTACTTTTTTTCTAGCCATATTCCTATCCTACGTAGTCTTCATATAGATAATAGCACAAAAGTTTTTTCTATGATAATATTGTGAAGTGTAATTTAATATATGGGGTATAATTATGGGAAATGTTATTAATATCAACGATGAAAATTTTGAATCTGAAGTTACAAATTCAACAATCCCACTGGTCGTAGATTTTTGGGCTACCTGGTGCGGACCTTGCAGAAAACTTTCACCGTTAGTTGATGAAATCGCGCAAGCTTACGATGGTAAAGTTAAGTTCGCAAAAGTAAATGTAGAAGAATCTATTGAAACTGCAAAAAAATATTCAATAAGCGGGCTTCCAAGTCTTTTAATATTTAAAAATGGTGAAGCTGTTGAACGTATGACAGGTCTTATGCCAAAATCAACTATAATTTCTAACATTGAAAAACATATCTAAGAAAAATGGTAATAATTCCCACTTTACAAAAATTTTTAATTTGTTATAATAAAATTTGTAAAACCAATAAAAAATTTATTAAAGAAAGGCGGAACGATGAAATACGTATGTACAGTTTGCGGTTGGTCAACAGAAGCAGATAAAGCACCTGAAAGATGTCCTTTATGCGGAGCTACAACATTTAAAGAAATCGGCGGCGGAGAAAAAACTTACGCTTGCGAACACAATGTTGGCGACGGAAAAGTTGAAGATGCAGAAATTATGGAAGGCTTAAGAGCTAACTTTAACGGAGAATGCACAGAAGTAGGTATGTACCTTGCAATGGCAAGAGTTGCTGAAAGAGAAGGTTATCCTGAAGTTGCTGAAGCTTACAAAAGATATGCTTACGAAGAAGCTGAACACGCAGCAAAATTTGCTGAATTATTAGGCGAAGTTGTTACAAATTCAACTAAGAAAAACTTAGAATTAAGAGCTGATGCTGAACACGGCGCTTGCGAAGGTAAATTAGCTATCGCAAAAAGAGCTAAAGAACTTGGATATGATGCAATTCACGATACAGTTCACGAAATGGCTAAAGATGAAGCTCGTCACGGCAAAGGTTTTGACGGTCTTTTAAAAAGATATTTCAGCTAAGTAAAAAGATTCCGACTAACAGATCGGAATGACAAAATACAGGCGGCGGTTTTTTAAAACCCGCCGCTTTTATATTAACTATTTACCCCTATATATTTGCTCCGCCATCATTTTTTATTTTATCAATAACTTTTTTGGAACCATCAACCTGTTTTGTATATTCAAGAACAAATGCTGTCGCTTCCTGATCGCGTGCTATAGCTTCTTTTAAAGAAATTATTTCTTCCATTGAAAACCTTTTCATAGCATCATCCGAGTTATCAAACAAAAAGGTTTTAAAATTCTGCTGGACATCAGGTTCAAACCCCGGAAGCCCGGATTTTAAAGAATACCATCGGTAAAAATTATGAAGCATGTAAAATTTATCAATCACACCATCGCGCAATACAAACATTGCCGGAGTTTTAAAACTTATCCCCCGACCTGTCACAATACTCAAATAAAAAGCTTCAACCCCACGTTTTTCATAAATCAAACCTTCTTCTTCTTTTATAAGATTTAGAATTTTATCAGCATTAGTAATTTTATAAACAGGTGTTTTTGCAGCTTTTACATAAGCCAAAAGTTCATCAGGATTACAATTTGTTTTTTTTACAATTGATGAGACATTTTCTTTAACTTCATCAACTAATTTTAATGTTTCACTGTTGAGAATTAAATCAGCAGCACCTCCGATTACTTTTTTAGAGGTTTTATTTGTAAAACTTTTCTTTGTAGTCTTTTTTAGCTTTTCTTGTAAATCTTTTTCTTTTAATGACAAAAAGAAATATTTTATTTTTTTGAACATTTCACTCATAAAGGAAGTATAAGTTATTTTAAAAAATTTTCACACATCCATATATATGAAAAAGAGCCCTAAAGGGCTCTTTTAAAATGACATTATATAGCTTAAAAGTGTTCTAACTCCGACACCGGTCGCACCTTTAGAGAATCCTTTTTGAGGTTTATCCAAAAACGCAGTGCCTGCAACATCAAGGTGAGCCCACTTAACATTATCTGTAACAAATTCTTTTAAGAACATACCTGCTGCAGAAGCTCCACCGTATCTTGTTCCCGTATTTTTCATATCTGCAACATCACTATTCATGTTATCGCGGTATTCCTGCCACATAGGAAGTTGCCAGAACTTTTCGCCTGTATATTCACCAATTTTAGCAATATCTTTAACAAATTCATCATTGTTACCCATAATACCTGATGCAGCAGAGCCGAGCGCAACCATACAAGCACCTGTCAATGTTGCGATATCAATAACTTCATCAACACCAAGTTCACAAGCATAACAAAGTGCATCAGCTAATGTTAATCTGCCCTCGGCATCTGTATTATCTACTTCAATAGTTTTACCGTTTTTAGCAGTAACAATGTCACCCGGTTTGAATGAGTTTCCGGAAGGCATATTTTCGCAAGCCGCAATTATACCGTGAACCTCAATATTAGGCTGAATTTTGTTCAAAACTTTCATAATACCTAATACACAAGCCGAACCGGACATATCATCTTTCATATTAAGCATTGATGCTGCAGGCTTAATATCAAGTCCGCCGCTGTCAAAGCATAAACCTTTACCAATAATTGCAATACGTTTTTTTGGATTTTCACAAGAATATTTCATATGAATAAATTTAGGCGGCTGATTGCTTCCTTGAGCTACTGCAAGATATGCCCCCATACCCATTTCACGGATTTGTTCTTCTTCATAAACTGTAGTTTCCAACCCTTCAAAACCTTGTGCAATTTCTGCCAATTTTGAAGGTGTTGCAAATGCCGCAGGTTCATTTGCCAGATTTCTTGCAAGTTTCATTGCTTCTGATACATATTCGGCGATTTTTATATCGTTTGTAACCTTTGAAATATAAACCTCAGAAATTCTGTGTTCTTTTTTAGTTTTATACTTATCAAAATGATAATTTACAATAGATGTTGCTATAAGTGTCGGGATTCCGAAAGCTGAATTTGTATCAATATCAAAAGCTATAGATTTTGCTTTTAATTCAAGACATTTTTTTACAGCTTTTACAATACTTTCTCTAATTACATTATTATCAAGTTTTTGTTCATCACCAAACCCGACGGCAAGAGCATAAGTTGACGGGAATTCATTTCTTGTATGAATCAGAAAAATTTCTCCCGGTTTACCTTTGAAAGTATCAGGTGCATACTTATTCACAAGCGGATTAGAAGTCAATTCGCCTTCAAATTTATTAACTATCAAAACATCGCAAGACACATCTCTTGTACTGTCAACAACTTTTATTTCCATAATAAACTCTCCTTTTTTGAGTTTATTATAGCACAAATCACCTTACACCGGTACTGTCTTTTTGTTCAGCATTCATAGATTTTATTGCAAAAGAACGTAAATCGTAAGCTTGCGTATTTTTTTCATCCATTTTTAATACAATATTTAAATCATCAATTGCCGCAAGGTACAAATTTCTTTTGCAAAATATAATTGCACGCGTCAAATATTTTTCTGAATCCTTATCATCAAGCTGGATTGCCTTATTTAAATCCTGTTCGGCTTTTTGTAAGTCGCCTTCGGATTTACTGATTAAAGCTCCCCGCTCTGCGTAATAATCAGCATTATCAGGATTCAATTCAATAGCTTTTGCATAATCATCAAGAGCCGAAGTATATTTATCCAACCTTGAAAAAGCTATTGCTCTTTCATAATAAGCTGAATCATTATCAGGATATAATTCAATTTCTTTTGTAAAATCAAGAATGGCTTCTTCGTAATTTTTCAAACCTAAATTAGCAATACCACGGTTGAAATTAGCACGCTTATATGTTGGTTTCATTTCTATAACTTTGGAATAATCCGAAACAGCTCCTTTGTAGTCTTTCAAATAAAATTTAGCAACTCCGCGATTATTATAAGCATCTATGTTAACAGGGTTTAGCTCAATAACTTTCGAATAATCTTCTATAGCCCCGTTGTAATCTCCTTTATTACGTTTTGCTATCCCGCGGTTGTAATATGCTAATTCGTTTTTTTCATCCAGTTCAATAACCTTTGAAAAATCATCTACTGCTTCATCATACTTATTTAACATAACCTTTGTTGTGCCGCGATTTAAATATGCATTAGAATTTTCGGGATTAATCTCAATTTCTTTTGTATAATCTTCTAAAACTTCATCATATGAATTTAAGTTAACCTTTGCTATTGCACGATTGTAATGCAAATTTTCGCGCCCGGGATCAAGCTCAATAGCTTTTGAATAATCTAGTACGGCTTCTTTGTATTTACCTGACAAAAATTCAGCATTACCGCGTCCTGTGTAAGAGTCAGGATTTTCGTTATTTAATTGAATAGCTTTAGTATAAAACTCAATTGATATTTCATACTGTTTATCTTTAAAACTTGTCGCTGCGGCATTTATTAAAACCATTTCTTTTTTCTGTTTTCGGGTCATTTTCCCCGCGCAATATGCTGGCAAAGCCTGAGCTGTAAGGAAACTCATCAGTATAGCCGCTGTAAAAATCTTTTTTTTCATAACCATAATTCCAAAGTGTAATAAAAATTACAACATATCTACAACAATATTATAAACATATGTTTTTGTCAAAAACGGCAATTTTCGACCAAATGTTACATTATGTAAAAAAACTCGCAAAATTATCGGAATAACTTAAAGTTAGACTCCTAACATACCGATAACATAATTGTATAAATCAAAAGGTTAAAGGACAAATGGCTAAAGTTAAAAAAAACGATTGGACATTTAGAATACAGAGAAGTGAACTCGGTAAATATTCTACTGCAGGAATTACCTTTAACGTGCCACAAGAACAACTGAATAAATTCAACGCCGCTGCAATTGAACGGGCAAAAGAATTAAAAGCAAAACACGGAAATAAATATACTGATGAATACTATCTTGATTATGCAAAAAGCTTAGAATTACAAGATATTATCGGTGCAAATAATGAAATTCATAAAAACAGAGTAGGACACTGCGACATCAAAGATATGAAATGGGCAGGATACGCATATTATGAAATTATTGAAATGGCAAATAACGGTTACACTGTACCCGAAGAAGTTTTACAATGGGCATACTCACAACAGCAAAATGATATAACCGATTATATTATGGTATCTGATGCTACAGCAGCAGATGATGAAACAGCTTCAGCTATAGGAGCTGGAACAAGTGAACTAAGTAATCTGCAAAAAAAAGCAAGACAAAATATTACAAAAACAGAAGAAGCCGAAAAAAGAACCGAACAAAAACGTCAAGAATACGAAACTACTGCTGATAAAGCAAAAGAAATCAAAAAGAATAAAGAATCTTCTTATAAAGATTCAATGAAAGAAATTAACACTCTTACTAACGAGTGGAAAAAACTTGACGATAAAAAGAAAAACGGAAGACTTTCTTTAATTGAAAGAAAAAAATATGCTGATTTATCAAAAAAACTTAACGGTGCAGACGGAAGTCTTATGAAAGAAATTCAAATTGATAATTCAGATTTGGATAGCTTCTTAGATAAACTTAATGATTTAAATACAGAAATTGACAATAATATTACTATTGCCCGCGATACAATTCAAACCGGTACAGACTTAAGCAACTACGAAAAAGAATATCAACAGGCACAGCTTCCTAAAATAACATCAGGAGTACAAGCTGATGGTACAGGTTTGTTATCTGATACGCTATACGGAATTAAAGGCGATCAAATTGCAGACATAGCAATTGAAAAAGGAAGTGACTTAGATGAACTTTCAACCAATTTAGCCGGCGAATTATCAAGCGGTGAAAACCAAAAATTAACTGATTTTGCAAATGATTACACCTCTATGGCTTCTAAAACAGAAGAAGAAACACAAAACGTAATGGGTGAAAAATTTGATAAACCGTCAAACGAAAACGATGAACAAAATAAAAATGTGAAAACTTATAATGTAGATATAGCTTTCACATATCATAATGCAAAAAAAGCAACAATTACAACTGCACAAGCTACTGCTGATTTATTATCAAACAACTCATCAACAGAAACTTCTAATAAATCTCTTATAAAAGAACTTAAAAAACTTCAAAAAGACATGAAAAATATTAAAAAAGAGACAAAAGAAGCTGAACAAATACAAGAAAAAAATAATACTAAAGAAGCAGAATGTATAAATAAATTAGAAACTATTGATGCTGCACCTACACAAAACTCTTCTGAAAATAAAGAAGAAAAAGGCACTACAACTGATTCAAAAAACAGTGAAAAACAAACAATCATTGAAGAAACAGAAAACATACATAACGAAAAAAGTACAATACAAGAAAAAGTTAAAAAAGTTTTATCAAAAGGTATAAAATCAAATACAAAAAGTGAAAAATTAACAAAAGTTTTAACAGATAATAACAACGACCTTGAAAAAAGAAAACAAAACACACAAGAAGTATCTACAAAAACCATAGTTGTCGGTGCCGGAACTTTCACAAAAAGTTTCATTACAACAGCAATCGGCGAATCTATGTTTGCAACAGGTATAAGCTTAATGTCAAATCCGATGACATACGGTTCCGGTTTGACATTATCAATTGCCGGAAGAATGCTCCAAGTACAAGGTCAACAAGAATTTATAAACGGAATTGCCGCAACAGCATCCGGAACTACAGGGCTTATCGCTTCAACAACAGCAAGCGAAACAAATACAAATGCAAAAACTTCAATAAAAGATGCTGTAAAAATGTTTAAAGAAAACAAAGAAATCTTTAAAAAAGCAACTAAAGATAATACACAAGCTTCTGAAAATCCAGACAAAACCGGCAATGAAGAAATTGAAGAACCTAAAACC
Source organism: uncultured bacterium (assembly GCA_950022695.1). Classification (GTDB taxonomy): domain Bacteria; phylum Cyanobacteriota; class Vampirovibrionia; order Gastranaerophilales; family Gastranaerophilaceae; genus Zag111. The sequence continues at coordinate 364,002 of CATLLN010000002.1, forward strand.
GAAACTCCGGAAAATACCGATACTGAAGCTCAAGAAGCAACAACAGAAGAAAATACCAAAAATACCGAGAATACAGAAACAACCGATGAAAATACTGAAAATAATGAACAAAAACAAGATAAGGGATATTCTGTATCTTTAGAATTTACCTCTGCAAATTCAATTAAAGCAGCTCAAACAACAAATCAAGCAACACTTGATTTAAATAACAGCAAAGCAAATGCAGATAAACTTAATAACACAGTAGAATCTGAAACTCAAAAAAGCGATAAATTAGTTAAAGAAATTGACAAAGAATCTGCAAAAGCTGAAGAAAAACAAAATATTAACTCACAACAATCAGAAACAATAGCTCAAAAGATTGCTACAGTTCAAGCTCAAATGCAAAATGCATCAACATCAGATGAAGCAACTTCTTCCCAAACGGAAATAGAAGCTTTATCAACTCAACTTGATACTACACTTGATACAGATAAAAACATCAATACAACTGCAAATAAAACAATTACAAAAGGCATACAGCAGTTAAGCAAATTCCATAAAAAAACACAAGACTTAACAAAAAATATCTCTGATTTTGATAAAAAAATAAAAAATCATCTTGATGTTTCACAAAAAACATTAAAAGTTGGAATTGGAACAAATATTGCTGGCGGTATACACAGTTTTCAGGGTGCACAAATGATAACTCATGGCGCAATCCTTATGGCTAATCCATTTACTCACACCCTTGGCATTCTTACAACCGCAAGAGGAGCATTAACCCTGGCACTAGGCATGACAGAAATTTCTACAGGAACAGTTGCCGCAGCAACAGGTGCAAACGGAATTATCGAAAACGGAAAAGCAAAAACTTCTGCAGAAGATGCCGAAAGCACAGAAAAAAACTCAAAATTAAAATTCAAAGACGCAAATAAAAAAATCAATGAAGCTAAAAAATTACTTAGCAATAAAAAAATAAATACTGAACAACCGCAAACTAATATAGAAAATAATACAGAACAAGGAACAGACGATAGCGATATTACATCACTTTCAGCATCTGCTTCTACTAACGCAAATTTAAACGACACCACAATGACAGACGATAAAGCAGACAGAAAACTTTCAAGATTCAATATCGAAAGTATAATTGAATCTAAAAAGAAAAAGAAAAAAGTTCAAGCTGTTTTAGCATCATCTACAAACAGCAAAAAATAATACTAAAAAATCGGACAGCAGGAATGCTGTCCTATTTTTATATCATAATAGATTCAACTATTTAGATGCCGGATAGTAATCTCTTACAACACCTTCAAATGCATCAATATAAATTTGTTTCATATCTGACATTAGAGGGTATGCAGGGTTAGCACCTGTACATTGGTCATCAAATGCCAATTCAACCATTTCATCTAATTTAGCATAGAATTGTTCTTCTGTTACACCAAAATCTTTAATTGAATTTGGAAGATTAATAGCTTTCATTAATCTATCAACTGCATCAATTAACAAGCCGACTTTTTCATCGTCATTGTTTCCGCCCAACCCTAATTCATCAGCGATTTGACCGTATTTAGCTTTTGCGTTAGGGAATTTATATTGAGGGAAAGTTGCTTGTTTTTTAGGACAATCAACAGCGTTATATTTGATAACTTGTCTGATTAAAAGTGCGTTAGCAACACCGTGAGGTACATTAAACATAGCACCTAATTTGTGTGCCATAGAGTGACATAATCCTAAGAATGAGTTAGCAAATGCCATACCTGCGATTGTTGCTGCATAGTGCATTTTTTCTCTTGCAATAGGGTCATTAGCACCTTCATTATATGATCTTTCAAGATATCTGAATACAAGTTTTGTTGCTTCTAAAGCATTTGAATTTGTAAAGTTTGTAGCCATACAAGAAACATAAGCTTCAATTGCGTGAACAAGAGCGTCAATACCTGATGCAGAAGTTAATCCTTTTGGCATACCATCAACAAAGTTAGGGTCAACAATTGCCATATTAGGAGTTAGCGCATAATCTGCAATAGCGTATTTTACGTGAGTTTCATCGTCTGTAATAATTGCAAACGGAGTAACTTCTGAACCTGTACCTGAAGTTGTAGGAATTGCAACCATAGTTGCTTTTTTACCTAATTCAGGGATAGAACAAATTCTTTTTCTGATATCCATAAATCTCATAGAAATATCTTCAAAATCTGTATCCGGTTGTTCATACATTAACCACATAATTTTAGCTGCATCCATTGGAGAACCACCGCCTAATGAAATAATTACATCAGGTTCGTATGGTCTAATGATTTCCATAGCTTGATTAATTGTAGAAAGAGTTGGATCCGGTTTTACATCAAAGAAAATTTGGTGATCAATACCAATTTCATCCAAAACATTAACGATAGCATCAACTGCGCCTGAATTGAATAAGAATCTGTCAGTTACAATAAATGCACGTTTTTTACCTTGAAGTTCACGTAACGCTAAGTCAATCGCACCGCGTTTGAAGTAAACTTTTGGCGGAACTTTAAACCATAACATGTTTTCTCTCCTTTCAGCAACAGTTTTGTAGTTCAATAAGTGTTCAACACCTACGTTACCTGAAACAGCATTGCCGCCCCAAGATCCGCAGCCTAATGTCAATGACGGTTCAAGTTTAAAGTTATATAAATCACCGATACCGCCTTGAGATGATGGAGAGTTGATTAAAACTCTGCAAGATGGCATTTTCTTAGCATAAGCATCAATTCTTTCACTATGACGTTCATCAGTGTAAAGAACAGAAGTATGACCTGCACCACCGTGAGATACTAGTAAATATGCTTTTTCTGCTGCATCTTCAAAATCAGATGCTTTGTAAAGTGTAAGAATCGGAGAAAGTTTTTCTCTTGAGAACGGATCTTCCCAGTTAACTTCAGGACGTTCAGCAAGAAGAACTTTAGCATTTTCAGGAACTTCAAATCCTGAAAGTTCAGCAATTCTGTGAGCAGATTGACCAACAATGTCAGGGTGAGCTGTACCGCGTTTTGGATCAATAAACGGTAAATCAATCATTTTTTGTTGTTCTGATTCGTTTACAAGGTATGCTCCACGATAAGCAAATTCTTTTTTAACTTCTTCATATATGCTGTCAACAACTATAACTGATTGTTCTGATGCACAAATCATACCGTTATCGAAAGTTTTTGACATAAGAATAGATGATACAGCCATTTTAATATCAGCAGTTTCATCAATAACAGCTGCAGTGTTACCAGGACCAACACCTAACGCAGGGTTTCCTGATGAGTATGCTGCTTTAACCATACCAGGACCACCTGTTGCTAAGATACAATCAATATGAGGGTGATGCATCAATTGGCTTGACAAATCAATTGAGGGAACATCAATCCATCCGATAATATCAGCAGGAGCACCTGCTTTAACAGCAGCTTCCAAAACTAATTTTGCAGCAGCAATTGTACATTCTTTTGCTCTAGGGTGAGGTGAGAAAATAATTGCGTTTCTTGTTTTTAAAGCAATTAATGATTTGAAAATTGCAGTAGATGTCGGGTTAGTTGTAGGAATAATACCTGCTAATACACCCAATGGTTCTGCAACAATTTTTGTACCATTTGCTTTATCTTCTTTAATAATACCGCAAGTTTTAGCATTTTTGTGTTTGTTATAAATGTATTCTGAAGCAAAGTGGTTTTTAATAATTTTATCTTCTAAAATACCCATACCTGTTTCTGCTACTGCCATTCTGGCAAGCGGAATACGAGCTTTATCTGCAGCTGTAGCCGCAGCTTTAAAAATCTTGTCAACTTGTTCTTGGGAAAAAGTTGCATAAAGTTTTTGAGCTTTTCTTACTCTTTCAATTAAAAGCTCTAATTGTTCAGCGTTGTCAACTAAAGAAGACTCTGCATTTAAAGTTTCTTCAAGTTTTTCAACTGTCTTTTTGCTTTTTGTTGCCATAATTTTCTCCTTTTTATATCACAGCATTACTATTAATATTATATGTACGTTTGATTAATTTGTGATTTTTGTCACAATTACATTTTACTTTAAATAAAAACAAAAAGCAAGTGTAATATTTACAATCTTTATATTTTCTTTATGTTGCGCAGCGTCTTACCGAAAACTCTGCGAAGCTCAATTGTTGAGAGATTTGGAAATCATGTGTAACAATGGTGCCCAGTCCGGCCGAGGACAAAAAAAGAGCCTCTGATGAGGCTCGTTGGAATTAAGAATAGCTGGAAGTATGAAAAAGATTTTCTATTATTAAACGTTATTCATACATTAATAACAATTAGCTAATCGGACAATATAATCAGACGACCGGGGGATATTTAAAAAAATATTTTCCAACACTTAAGAATTAATCTTTCAGATTAAAACCTCTGCAAATCAATAATAAGTGCATTTTTTACACTTTATGCTTAAAATATTATAGAATCTGCGTTTCAGCCTTCGTTACAAAAGTTCACAATAGGGGTTGACAAAAAAAATAATATAGTTTATAGTGAAAGTGTTAAATGAAGTGTTAAATGAACACTTAATAACAAAGGAGGCTAAAATGCTAACAATAAATCCAGTAAATTTTAATACATATAATAATAAATACATCTCTTTCGGACAACGCCAAATGAATAACTCAAATACTAAAATCGGCGTTATGTCTTTAGACAAAAAACCAAACGCTAAAATCAATTTCGAAAAAGACTTACACGATACAAAAAAAGCGGATATGGTTCAATCAAATCCAATCAAAGCTATAGGATACAATATTGTAAAGGCTTATAATATACTATGCACGCCAAAAAGACGTGCAACCCAAACCGAATCAACATACATTCACTTACCATATATGGCATAGTGAAAATCATTTGAAAGACTTAACTCTTTTCATTTACCCCAATTAATTATAAATTATCCTTTCTACATGAGAGGATAATTTTTTGTTTATACTAAAAATAGCAAAAAATTTTTTTAGGTGTTTTATAAAAGACATTAAAGGATACAAATATGAAAATAATGCCTATTGTAGCCAAAACACATTTTACAGGCTGGACTCCAACTAGAAACGAAAATAAAAAGCAAATAAATAAAATAAATGAAGTTCTTGAAAATTCATCAATAAAAAGAATTGCAGTTTCAGGACACAATTTTCCTGATCCTGATTCAATAGGAGCATGCTTTGCTGTTGCTCATATTTTAAATATAAAAACCGGTCAACCGATTGATATTTATATTTTCGGAAAAATTCCTAAAAAATTCAAATATCTTGAAGATCGCAATATTATGAATATTTATGAGCTTGATGATAACCCTCAATTATTAAGGAATCCGCCTAAAAAATATGATTTAGCTGTTTCTGTAGACACTTCTGATACCAACCTTATGGATATGGATTATTACAGAAATGTATTTACTAAAGCTGAACATACAATTAAAATAGATCACCATAAAATTCCGGAAAAAATGAATCCTTCATTAGAAAAGAGAATCAATTATGCTCAAATTAATTTTACGGATTCGACTTCTCCTTCAGCATCACAACTCATTATGCAGTTAACAAAACCTCTTGGAATAAATCCTTCCAAATTACCAAGAGATTTCAACAATGCTGTTTATACAGGTATTTTAGGAGATACCGGCTGTTTTAATTATGCAACAAATAGACAACCGTTTTATGACACAGCACTCCTCATAACAAATGGTTTAAAACCTGCATTTGTAATGAATAAATTTAATTCTAAACTTTCGAAAGAAGGATACGATATAATTTCTCTTGCTAAAGAAAAAATTAAATTCAGCAAAAATGGAAGTGTTGCATATTTATATATTGATGATGAACTCAAAAAAATTCTTCACTCTATCGAAGACGAAGATATGAGAATAGAAATAAATAACAGAATTAAAGGGCTTGTCAATCAACTAAAAGACATCGATAAAGTCGATATATCATTAGTAATAAAAAACAAAGAAGATAATAACTTATACATAAGCGCAAGAAGTAAAAAAACAAATGTTAGAAAATTCGCAGAAAAATATAATGGCGGCGGTCATGAAAAAGCTTCCGGATTTTGCGTTCCAGTTGCTAAAAAACCCGAATATACAATCTCTAACATTTTGAAAGAAATGGAAAGATTTATAGAGCAAGATAAACGGAAATAAATTATCCCCCGAGCGGGTAATATTCATTACATAAATATTTTTCTAATATAGAATTTGTCAATTATGTTTAATTTAGATTTCACATTAATAACATTATTTATATTAGGAATTACAATACTTTTGTACATCCGTAATATAGATTTGTCAAAACAAATAAAAAACGAAAGAGAAGCAGAGAAAAATAAGCAGTCTTTTTTGGCAACACTTGTTCATGACCTAAAAACTCCTACAAATGCGCAAATTAATACTCTAAGGCTTTTAAAAAACGGAACATTTGGTCAATTAACAACAGAACAATACCATATGATTGAATTAACACATGATTCATGTCGTTATATGTCAGATTTGATTGGCACTATAATGGAAACATATAACTGTGATTACGGGAATATTAACTTACAAAAAAGTGAATTTGACATTTCTGAATTAATAATAGAATTATGCGAAAGTGTAAAAACACTTGCAATGTATAATCATCAGCAAATAAAATTCAGTATGAATCAAAGCTGTTATATCTACGCCGATAAACTGCAAATAAAAAGAGTTCTACAAAACCTTTTATCAAATGCAATAACATATGGTTTCAAACATACAATCATTGAGATTAATCTTAGAACAAACAAAAACAGTATTGAAATCGCAGTACAAAATATTAGCAAGCATATTCCAAAAAACGAATTATCTGTCATTTTTAACAAATTTAAAAAAACTGGTTATTCAAACTTCAATAAAGCAGGTACAGGGCTTGGACTATATTTGTCTAAACAAATTATAAACCTTCATAACGGAAAAATTTATGCTAAAAGTTTAGAAGATGGGAGATGTATTTTTGGATTTAGAATACCTACTTCTACCAAAACAAAATTACTTGCAAATTAACTTGATTTAATATCTTTTAATATTGATTGAAGAAAACTTCTCATTTGATAATAATCATAAACATAATTTACATCTTTTTCTACAAAAACTTTAGTAAAATAGCTATATAATTTTTTATGGAGTTTTACAACAGGTTCACAAATATCACTCCCTAGAGAATTTCTCATCTGAGAATCATAAATTTTAACAAACAATTTATTAACCTCTGTAATATCATTTCTTAAATCACTTTCGAATTGTGAAATCAATGAATTCCAGAGTAATGGCTGCTGCCCCGGTATCTTTTTCTCACGGTTAATAACAGAGTCCTTTATTCCTAATTGAACATGATTAAAAGCTCCTGACATTTCATTATCAAGATGTTTAAACCAGAACCTGTAAAAGCTATCGGTCTTTTTTGAGTTTCCTGTAAAAAAGGTCTATACTGTTTATTTATTTTTCGGGGTGTATTATTTTGATAATAATTATTATATGAAGCAATACTTTGGATTTTCATAACAAATTATATAAAACACATGAAAATATTTTTTGCTATACAACCCCTTGAGCTTTCATTGCTTTCGCAAGTTTTCTAAACGCTGCAATATTTGCACCTGCTACATAGTTTCCACAACATCCGTAAGTATCAGAAGCTTCTTTACAAGCATTGAAAATATTTACCATAATCCTATCAAGTTTTTCTTCAACTTCTTCAAATGTATAATAATATCTCATACTGTTTTGCGACATTTCTATAGCTGATGTTGCAACCCCGCCTGCATTTGCAGCTTTTGCAGGAGCAACAAGAACACCGTGTTCAAGTAAATAATTGGTTGCTTCAATTGTACAAGGCATATTTGCACCCTCTCCTACTGCAATTACACCATTTTCAACAAGCGCTTTTGCTGAATTAAGCGTTAATTCGTTTTGAGTGGCACAAGGTAACGCAATATCTGTTTTTATCTTCCAAACAGGTGAATCCTCATCTGTTCTTTCAATATATTGAGCATTCGGATGAGTTTTTGTATATTCACTAATTCTGCCACGCTCAACTTCTTTAATTCGTTTAATAAGTTCTAAATCAATTCCGTTTTCATCATAAATACAGCCGTTAGAATCACTCATTGCAACAACTTTTGCGCCATACGCATAAGCCTTCTGACAAGCATATATCGCTACATTACCCGAACCAGAAATAGTAACCGTTTTACCTTCTAAAGAATTGTTATGTGCTTTTAACATTTCTCTCATAAAGAAAATTAACCCGTAACCGGTAGCTTCAGTTCTTGCCAGAGAACCGCCATAGCATACATCTTTTCCGGTTAGAACACCGCCTTCATATGCATTTTTAATTCTTTTATACTGACCGAACAGATAACCTACTTCACGTCCGCCTACACCGATATCACCTGCCGGAACATCAACATCCTGCCCGATATGACGGTAAAGTTCAGTCATAAAACTTTGACAAAAACGCATAATTTCATTGTCTGATTTTCCTTTAGGATCAAAATCACTTCCGCCTTTAGCTCCTCCTATCGGAAGTCCTGTTAAAGCATTTTTGAAAATTTGTTCAAATCCTAAAAATTTCATAATACTTTGGTTTACACTAGGATGGAATCTCAAACCGCCTTTATACGGGCCGATAAGTGAACTAAATTGAACTCTGTAACCGCGATTTACAACAACATTACCTTCATCATTTACCCACGGAACTCTAAAAGACACTATTCTTTCAGGTTCAATCATTCTTTCTAAAAGCGCAATTTTTTCATACTCCGGATGATTATCAACAACAGGTTTTATTGTTGCTAATACTTCTTCTACAGCCTGCAAATATTCAGGTTCATTAGAATTTTTTCTTTTTGCAGTTTCTATAACATTTTCCAAGTATAAACTCATATAATTAATCCTTATTTATTTATTTAATTCACGATTTTTTCTTTATAATACCACAAGAAAATCACTATGTAATAAAAAAAATCCCCGAATAAACTTCGGGGATTTTTAAGTTTTATAATGAGGCTCTGAATCCGAACTGTAATCCTACACCGGTTCTTCCGCCTGCTCTGAACATTGCTTGTAAGAAACCTGTGAATCTTTCTCCGGAAACTTTTTGTAAACCTACTCCGTATTGGAAATATGGATCTACACTTAAGTTAGGTAATGCAACATCATTTGCTCTGAACTTAGTATCATCAAACAAGTTCCAAACCATATTTACACCTGCATAAGGCTGCCATCCGTGGTTGAAATTACCGATGAATTTAACACCCGGGGCTAATTGAATTGCGTTTAAAGCATTAGCATCAACACTGATTCCTGCAGCATTACGGTAATCAAAAGTATTAACAAAACTGTATGACATTAAATAATTAGGCTGAACGATGAATTTACCATCAGCAAGCTCCCAGTTATATCCGGTTTTAGCTGCAACCCCTGCCATAAGCATTGTAAAATCTTCATGTCCGTACATAGTACTTGCTTCACCGACACTAGCACCTACGTTTGCAGTAATACCAGTGAAGAAATTACCCTTATACGCAATTCCTGAAACACCTAAATGTCCGCCGTTTTGATAAATACTATTTCCGTTATATGCCTGATGGCTTCCGTTGTATCCTGCATATACAGAAAACATACCGTCAAATCCGTGACCTAATTCTTTAAGTTGAGAATCTCCACCAAAGAATGCACCGTAACCTACATTTGAAACTTTCGGTCCGTTATGCAGACCAACTTTTTCAAATGTACTGTATGGTTTAAACCAAGCACCGCGTTCATCATATTGTGTTTTAATCGGAGCTTGAACTTTACCATCAGATAATGCGTATTTATTACCATACTTCATAACAGCACGCTGTTCTTTTGACATTAGCATTTGCATATCCATATTATTAAATGCCATATCATAAGAGTTCAACTGAGATAAGTATCCGCCGGCTAATGCTCCAACTGATCCTGTCATAATTGCCGGGTTGTAGTTTTTAGTTGTTTTACCTGATTTTCCAACCAAAAGCATTTGACCAGAATTTTCGTCATAACCGATTCCATATTTGAAAATAGGTCCCATAGCTTCACCGCCATTAGGATTTACCCCGATTTTACCAAACAACGGACTATTACCTGATTTATCAGTTTCGATAATATTAAATCTTAAAGTTTTAGCTGTTGAATAAATATCCGGTAAGATATTTACTTTATCAATGATAAGCATACCGTCACCGGTAACTGAGTTTGCTGCAATAGTATCACTCAAACCGTTTTTCATATTAACATCAATTCCAAGTCTTCCGTTTCCTTTAAGATTAAGGTTACCGAAATTAATATGATCATTTGTATTGTTATTGATAAGGTTCAACATACCGCCATTATCAAATGTAGTGTTTGCAGCAGCAAAGTATTGTGCATTATCTAATAAACGAGTTTCACCGCCGTTAAAGAAAACATTACCTGTGTAATTGCTGTTATCACCTGCAAGAATTAATGTTCCTGTACCGTTTTTAACAACAAGACCATTACCTGCAATTCCGCCGTTTAAAGTAATTGTTTTACTGCCGTCAAAAGTAACCACAGCTAAATCATCATCAAGACTTTCCATATAAATATCGTTAGCTTTGCCGCCAGCGGTATTTCCTGCGAATAATACATCTCTGTTAGCTGCGGTAATTGTAACTTTTCCGCCAATATTATTAATCGCACCGCCATTTTGTTCAGCTTTATTATTTTCAAATGAAGAATCTAAAATAATAACTTCAGCTTTAGCATTGTTATTAATAACTGCGCCACTTGCTTTTGTACTGTTGTTCTTAAAATATGAGTTATTTACAGTTAATTTACCTGAATTATCAACCACAGCGCCTGATGTTTCTGATGCAAATCCGTGAGCTGATTTTTTACCATCAACGGTACCAATATTTACAAGTTCAAGTCTTTGACCTTCTCCAACAATAATTCCACTGTTACCTTTGGCATTTAAGTCTTGTCCTACAATGTTTAACTTCAGGTATTCTCCGCCCATTGCACCGATAGATTCTGTTAAAACCATATCTTTTGCAGGATTTAACTTAAATTCTCTAATACCATCTGCAGTTATTGCATCCATCAAACCGCCTGAAGTATCTCTTTTAACATTAATTAAACCATCTTCACCAACTGTAAAGCTGTATTTTTCTTCGTCTGTAAATTGAACAACAGTTCCACCAATGATACTCAAAGTATCAGAACCTCTGTTAAACAATTTAAATGCACTTGAACCGTTTTTAATAACATTTATACTTACGTGTTCAGCATCAAAATTCAATGTACCAACGATTTCGCCATCTACATTAAATAAATCACTTTCACCATTTGCCAAATCCGCATCAAGTGCAAGTTTCACTTCACCATTAGGATTTGCTGCATTAAAATGACGGATATTTAAGGTATCAATAACACCGTTTTGCATATTTAATGTTCCTGAATTTAATGTCAAATCAACATTTTCCAAAATCGGAACAGGAGCTTTTTTCGTTTCATCAATAGGTAAATAAGTATTATTTAATTCATTTAATGTAAGAATTCCGCCATTAACAGAAAGGCTTACACTTTCTACCTTATTATTAAAAGTAACATCACCATTAACACTTACAATAGAATTTGCCTGAGTTGGAGTTGAACTGCCAATAGAAGGATTCGCACCCTTGATACCATCATTAAATAATAGTTTACTTCCATCTCCTTCAGTTAAAAGTTCAACTTTACCCTGATCAATGTAAATAGCATTTGATACGCCATTTTCTACATTATTAATATTATGAACGTTACCGGTAAATTCATGAGTTTTTCCATCATTTGAAATAATTTTAACTATTTTATTACCGTGAACAGAATTATCTAAAGAAGCATTGATATAAATCGCGCCGCCGCTATTTTGTCCTGTTTTATTACCGATAAAATCAGTGTTAATAATTTCAAGTGTTTTGTTTGCATCAGCAGGGTTTGGCGTATTAGTTTTATTTGCTTCAAAAACTATCGCACCACCTCTATTTGCAGCTTCGTTACCTTCAAATCTGCTGTTTTCAATAGTTAAGGAACTGTTTTCAACAAACACCGCACCGCCGCGGGTAGTTGCTTTGTTTCCTTTAAAGGTAGAACCTGAAATGTGATTAGTTTCAAAATCTGCATTGCGTAAATATATAGCAGCACCATCACTTGCGTTGTTAGATTCAAAAACTGTATTGTTAATATTAAGAGTAATTTCATCAGCTGCAGAAGTTGTTGTAGTTCCGACAAAAATAGCCCCCCCACGCGTTGCTGTATTTGTTATAAATTTTACATTATCTAAATTTAAAGTTGAGCCATCTATATAAATCGCGCCACCACTTACTGCTGAATTTGTATCAAATAAAGTATTATTAATAGTAATAACACTTTCATCATCAATATAAATTGCACCGCCGACATTACCGGCAGTATTTCCCCTGAAGATTGAAGATTCTAACGCTTCATCACCTGAGATAGTATACCCTATAGCTCTGTTTAAATATAATGCACCGCCATCTAATGCTGCACTATTTGAAAAGAACTTAGTATCTGTTATAGTACCGCCATCATTACCGCCGGCAACCATAATTGCGCCGCCGCCTGTCGGTCCGTCTGTACTTGTACTGCGGTTACTTTCAAATACGCCGTTACGAATAGTTACAGCGCGGGCTTTTGTATAAATTGCACCCCCGCCAATTGCTAAACCGTAAAGTTGACCTTTAGTATTTGTATTATTTTTAAAAGTATTATTTACACTGTTTATCGCCTGATTCCCAGCGTAAACACCGCCGGTAAATCCAGCCCAATTACCGTAATCTGTAAAATTTTCAAAAGTTTCACCGGTTGCAAAATCCGGACCAACAGCCGAGCCATCATAAGCATGAGAAGCATTACAGCCCAAAGAACAACAAATAGCAACCGCCGTACAAGCCTTTAACAAAGTTTTGTTTCTGGTTTCCATACAATTCATCCTTATATTTTATAATATATTCCTATTACCAACTTATAAATAATATAATTTACGTTTTTTGAAATCAATACGAGTATATAAAAATCATATAAAAGTAGTAGTTTTTTTTAACATAATAATTATTTTTTTAGAGCTTTATTTACAGAAAGCAAACTTTCAACAACCTCAAGCTGTTGTTTAAGTTTACTTATCTCCATTTCTAAATCTGTTGAATTTACTAATTGTTTATCCAGTCTGTCTTTTTTTGCCTTAGCGCTTAATTCTGAAATCGCATTTACAACTATACCAACAATTACATTCATTACAATAAAAGATGATACTAATATAAAACCTATAAAATATAACCAAGCATATGGATATTGTTCAATAACAGGTCTTGCTACACCCATAGACCAGCTTTCCAAGGTCATAATCTGAAAAAGAGTAAACATACTTTTACCAATAGTTCCGAAAAATTCAGGAAAATCAGATGCAAACATTGTTGTTCCCATTATTGAAAAAATATAAAATAACAAAAGTAAAAGTAAGCTTGCCCATGCAACATTAGGAATAGATTCAATTATTGCCTGAACAATTATTCTTAACTTTTCAAGTCTTGTAACAAGTCTTAATGCCCTTAACGCACGCAAAACCCTAAATGCACGAAAAGAAGAAAATGCTCCGCCTGTTGGAATCCAAGACATTGCAACTAATACAAAGTCAAAATTATTCCAACCATCCTTAAAAAAATCCTTACCGTATACATACAATTTTATAATCAATTCCACAGTAAATATCACAACACAAATAAAACAAATTACCTGTAAAAAACTTCCACATAATTTTTCTACCCCCGGATATGTCAAAAGCCCTAAAAGCACAGAATTTAAAATAATCACAGCTAATATAAAATTTGTAATAAATTTACTTTCAATAAATATTTTTAATCTATCTTTCATCATACTTCCCCATATATAATTTTTCGGCTACTATAATTAATATAAAATAAAAAAATTTTTTCAAGAATTAATCGGAAGGATAAAAGATTGAATTTCAAACCAAATACTCAACAGCAAGAATGTATTGATAATATTAATGGTAAATATCTTGTACTGGCAGGACCCGGAACAGGTAAAACTTTTACGATAATCGAACGTATAAAATCAATGTTGGAACGCAATATCGCACCCGATAAAATTCTTTGTCTTACATTTACAGAAGCTGCTGCAAATGAAATGAAATCAAGACTTGATAAAAAGTTAAACAAACTTGATTCAGGTGTAAATATTTATACTTATCACGGATTTTGCAACGAAATAATCAACGAAAATTCAACAGAGTTTGAACTCCCGCAAGATTACAAAATAATAACCGAAGCCGTTTCAAGAACCTTCCTGAAAGAATGTATTGATGAACTTAACCCTAAAGCTTACCGCACAACAAAAAATGACCCATATTTTTATATAAAAGAAATTTCCGAGCAGATTAAAGAAATCAAAAAAAACAGACTTACAAAAGAAAAATTTTTCGAAAACATCGAAAAAAATCCCGATTGGAAACCTCAACTGGAAAATCTGAAACATAAACTTGATGAAAAAAATAAAAAAGGCGATACAAGAACCAAAACCCTTATTGATGATATCGCTAAACAAGAAAAGAAAATCTCAAAAATCGAAGAGTTATGGGAATTTTACGAACTTTATAAATCAAAAATGGAAGCCGCTCACTACCTTGATTTTGACGATATGATCTGCTTTGTCCTTGATAAATTTGAAAACGAAGCAGGATTTTTATCAAAAATTGCAAACCAATACGAGTACCTGCTGGTTGATGAATATCAAGACACAAATAAATCCCAAAACGAAATTGTATTTAACCTTACAAAAGCTCTGGAAAGCGAAAATGTTTTTGTCGTAGGAGATGATGACCAGATAATTTACTCCTTCCAGGGTGCAAAACTTGATACAATCGAAAAATTTTTGAAAGAATTTCCTGATACAAAAGTAATTTGTCTAACTGAAAATATGCGTTCCACCCAATCAATTCTTGATGCGGCACGCCAAATTGCTAAACAGGATTCAAATTCCCTTGAATCAAATCCTGAATTTGCACACTACAATATTACAAAAAATTTAGTCGCAAAAAATGAAAACATTTACGCAAATGATAAAAAAGTCCGCTGCTACAAATACGCTGATATTTTACAAGAATACAACGAAATAGTAAACGAAATTGAAAACCTTGTAAATTCTGACAAATGTCCTGTTAATGATATGGGCGAAAAAGACCTTTCACAAATTGCAATCTTAACAAAAAATAACTCAGAACTTTCAACATTTGCAGAGATTCTAAAAGAGCACAATATACCCTCCGAGCTTAAAGAAGGAAAAAATATTTTTGAAATCAAATCCTCAACAGTATTGTACTATTACCTTCAAACACTTGTAAACCCTGAACTCCACAGCGATAAATTATTTAAACTTCTTCTATCACAGCCGTTTAACCTTGCGCCAAAAGATTTTGAGATAATTTATAATAAACATTCACAATATAAATCAATTATTGATACAATAAAATCAATAAACCTTGAAACATTCTCACAGCCAGAAAAAGTTTCAAACTTTATTAATACAATTGATTATCTTACAAATTTCAAGACTAACGAAACCTTAAAAAATATAATCCTTGAAACCGGCACAAAAACCGGAATTTTCGATTACTACCTGAACTCTGAAATAAATAAATGCGAAAATATTGCAGGATTAAAAAAACTTGTTGATGAAGCCGTTGATTTTTCACAGGTTCATAAAAGGATTACTCTTGAAGATTTTGTTGAATATCTTGATATGACATTAAAAGAAGATATTCAAATTAAAACAGATAAAGCGCCGATTCCTATGAATGCTGTCCAGTTATCGACTTATCATTCAGCAAAAGGACGTGAATTTGAATACGTTTATATGCCAACCCTTATTCGAGATAACTGGGAAAGTGATAGAAGTTCACTTAAACCAACCATCCCCGTTGATATTTCCGAATACAAAACAGATGATGAACTAAAATCCTTAAAACGTTCTGATAAAATCAAACTTATGTATGTCGGTATGACACGTGCAAAACATACGCTCCGCCTATCATATACAAGTAATGTCGGAACATCAGCAAAAACTCCGACCGAATTTATTATAAATATTCAAGATATGTTTGAAAAAGAATCAGAACCTTTTACATATGATATGAACTCATTCTGGCAGGAAAGAACAAAATCTCTTCTAAAACGTGATTATGATTACAATAGAGACTTTTGCACAATGGTTGATACAAGAATCCTTGGCAAAGCCTTTTCTCCAAGCTCAATAAACACATACCTGAACTGCCCGCGTCAGTATTTGTATGAATACGTTCTGGGATTAAGAGCAAAAGACGGAAATCCTGATTCTATGAGCTACGGTTCAGCCATTCACAGAGCACTGGAATTTGCAGTAAAAACTGCACTGGAAAAAGATAATTACCCGACAGAAACAGAGATTATAAACGAATTCAAAAATGAGTTAAAAAATCTTCCGTTATCAAGCTATGAACAAAGAGAAATTTTACAAACACGCGGAGAAAAAGTATTACAAGAATACTATCCGCAAATATGTAATACGCCTGTTTCTATGCTGCACTCGGTAGAGCAACCGGTAAAATTTGAAATGGATGGAGTGAAATTTTACGGAATAATTGACCGTGTTGATAAAAATTCCGATGGTACATATACAATTTACGATTACAAAACAGGCAACGCAAAAACAAACAGAAATGTATGTCCAGACGGCGAATATGAAAATTATTATAATCAAATAGGACTATACAAATATTATTTTGAAAAATCTACAGGACACAAAGTAAAAGAAACAACTTTTATTTTCCCTGAAGACTATACAAAAAATCTAACACTGAACCTGACAGATGAAGATTGTCAGGAAATTGAAAATAAATTCAAAACCGCAATATCAAATATTAAATCCTACAAATTTGAACCGACTTACCAAAAAAATGCGTGTAAATATTGCCAGTATAAAGATTTTTGTAATATGGAAGTTGTATAAAAACGGGGCGCCTGCGGCGCCCCGTTTTTATATCCTATTTTCTTATCTTGTAATCGCTCTTATTGCATTAAATGACTTATCCCAGCCGTTTGAATCTTTAGCGTTTTTATATTTTTCAAGTTTTGCAAGACGTTTTGCTTTTAATTTTTCCTGCTCTTTATTAAATGCCGCTATCTTTTTTGGATTAGAATTTCTTTCTTTTACTATAGGTTCTGCATAAAGCATAAATTTCTTATATGAATCAGTATTATAACCTAACTTAGCCTTATCCGGATAAGTATATGTGATATAATCATAGATATACATTGTTCTTTTGTCACCTGAAGGATGAGTTGATGTAAAATCTTTATAACTTCCGCCTATTTTAAATAAAACTGATACCATCGCAAGCGGATTATAACCGGCTTTTGTCATCAAATCTACACCTGTAATATCAGCTTCGTATTCTTCACTTCTTGACATTTTTAGCATTGTTAGATTATTAGCTGTATTCATGCCAGCCTTAAGTCTATAATCAATATTCGCGTTATAAATAGCGGTTGATGTAACTGTATTTACAACATTTTGTTTTGCTACGTGATTGTTCACAATATGCCCGATTTCGTGAGCAATAACACCTGCAAGCTCAGCATCATTATTTACAAATTTTAAAAGCCCTGTATAAACATAAATTTGCTTGTCTGCATTTGCAAAAGCGTTAACTTCATCAGTTTGAATCACTTTAAATTCAATTTTTGTAGGCAAATTATTTTTAGCTAAAAGCGCTTTACCAATATTGTTAACCCTTGCAACATTTGCTTTATTGGTCCAATCTGTAGCTGCATTAGCACTAAGTTGAACTCCTAATACGAAAGCAATAAATAATCCTAAAATCTTTTTCATAAACTTCCTCCAACTAACTAATCACACAAATATTATACAACAAAGCAAAAATTATTTTTTACATATTTTATATGTTATAATAGCACGCAAAGGTAAAATAATGTATACTAACCAAATCAATAATAATATAAGTTTTGAAAAAAGAATTAAATTATCACAAAAACATCACTTTGATTTTCCTAAAAAATCAGAACTATTAAACGCGACATCACCTATTGATTTCTTCTTTGAAGATAATAGTGTAGAAAAAGTTTTAAGTGATTTTAAAACTCAATTAAATCTCAAGCGTGCATCAACAAAAAATCCTATAATTAATTCTCTAATCCATTATGTATATCAAGTAAATAACTTTTTCAGAACATTATCATCAGCAGGTTATTTATTAATAAATTCCAGAAATTTTAATAAAACTATAAAAACATTCGGCTCTCTTAAACCGGAAAGCGTTAAATATATTGATGAATGGGCAAAAATCGGTAATTCCTGTCATAACAAAACTATCAACATAAACCTTGAAGACAGAATTTTGGAGAATCTCGTTCACCAACGAAAAAATTACATATTTATGATGAACCACAGTGATATTATCAAAGATAAATACATATATGCATTGCTTAATTCGTTTTTAAATTACGGCTATTCAGCCAATAATTTGCAAAAAGAATGTCCACGTCCGCAAATTATTGTAAGCAAAAATGTTTTTCAAATCGCAGGCAACTCTTTGAAAAAATTATACAAAAATCTTGGACTTGTTCCTGTTAATACAAAAGTTACCAAATATGCAGCACAAGATAACCTAATAACAATAAAAAAACTTACGGATGATTTTCACAACAAAAACATAAACTTATTTACTTTCCCGGAAGGTACTAATTCTATTTTAAAAAACAAAATATTAAAAGATAGAATTCAACTTAGAAGTATAAAACTAATAGAAAAATTTTTAAATAAATCAAAAGAGATTCAAATCATACCAGTTGGTATATCTTACGATAAAAAACCAAACAGCCTTGGCAATATTAACCTGGGCTCTCCAATAATTCTCAAAAATGAAAACAATACAATTAACTGTATAATTAACGAAAAAATTCATGAAATCGGAAAATCCGGTCTAACAAAAACACACAACAGACTTCAAACAGTATTGGCTGATATCTTACAAGAAAACATAGAAAAAAGTAAAAATTTACCAGAATAAAAAATAAACAGCATTAGAGCATAATCTTTATACTAAAAAACAGAACGGATTATCCGTTCTGTTTTTTAATTCGGAAAAGGTGGGATTTGAACCCACGGTACAGGTAACCCCATACAACACCTTAGCAGGGTGCCGCCTTAAGCCACTCGGCCACTTTTCCGTATCAGAAATTACTGACTACATTTTATATTGTATCATAAACATCTTTTTTTGAAAAGCTTTTAAAAAAAAATTTATAAGTTATAATAGAAACAAATAAGAGAGGTATATTTATGATTGAAATGAAAGTTATGGGTATTGCACTTGATACAAGAACCGGGTCACCTATTGTTGTCCTGCATGACACTGAAAATAGAAGAGCTTTGCCTATTTGGATAGGTTCAGCTGAAGCAAGCTCAATTATTAGAAAAATTGAAAATCTTGCAGTTGCAAGACCTATGACTCATGATTTAATCATTAGTATTATTGAAAAAACTGGATATAAACTTACTAAAGTTGAAATCAATGACGTTGAAAAAGAAACTTATTTCGCTGTAATTTTCCTTGAAGATGAAAACGGAAATGTTATTGAAATTGATTCACGTCCATCTGATGCTATTGCTGTCGCAATTAGAATTGATGCTCCGATTTATGTGACTGCAAATGTACTTTCAAATGGTTCTGTCTCTACTGACAGCGCAAAAGATGCTCAAGAAGCTGAAGAATTTAAAAACTTTGTTCAAAGTATCAAACCGTCTGACTTTGCAAAATTAATGAAAGATAACGATCATCACGAAAGTGATCAATAAATGAATTCAAAGCAGCTTGTTAAAAGATGCCTAATCGATAATGATGCATTGGAAACTCATCCTTGGAACAATGAATACAAGGATTTTATTGTTATGCGTCATAAAAGCAACAACAAATGGTTTGCACTCATTTTTGAGATGGAAAACGAACTTTGTATAAATCTTAAATGTTATCCTGATTTAATTCCGGTTCTAAAAGATCAATATCCGGCCGTAAAACCCGCCTGGCATATGAATAAAAAACACTGGTGTACGGTTCAAGTAAATCATATTCCGGATGAGACTATAGATGAGTTAATAAAAATCAGTTTCGACATTACTGCACCCAAAAAGAAAAAGAAATTACATTAATTATAATAAAAAGAAATTATTACTGTAATCAGGTTTAAAAATTTGTTTTGTAAAATTTAATTTTGGCTGTTCATAGTTAGAATAATATTGTTTTTTCTCTTTAAAGCGGGAAAGACCTACAGCCGGCACCTCATCTTTGATAAAAAATTTCAATAATTCCATAATATACACTTCCTTCTTTTTTCGTGTATAATATTCTTAATGGTATCTGTGAAAAAGTCAAAAGGAGATAAGAATATGGCAGAAAAAGTTACAAAAGATATGAATATTTTAGAAATCGCACAAAAACACCCTGAAAGCATTGAAGTTTTCCATAAATATGGTTTAGGTTGTTTAGGCTGTGCAGCTGCAAGATTTGAAAATTTAGAAGCTGGCGCTAAAGTTCACGGTTACGACCCTGATGCTATGGTTGCTGACATTAATGCTTTAATTGAAGCTGCTGAATAAGGAAATTTTCTACAATAAAAAGGCGCCTGATTTAAAAATCAGGCGCCTTTTTTAATAATATCTTATTTTGCACTAGCTCCGATAAATCCTGCCATTGTAGGTGAATTTGAAGGAACTGAAGAAGGTCTATGTTTTGGTGCTAAGTTTTTCTTATCTTCCTTTAATTTACGTTCTGTCATTTTTTCACATACATCTGTCAACCAAATAATTAAGCCAGGAACAAGAAGTAATGTAGAAACAAATCCGAATGTACTATTACAAGTTTTTGCTTTAGATAATAAGCCGTTTTCACCTTTGAATAATCCATAGAATTTTTTCATTAAATCAGTTTCGTTATTATGTGCAGCTTTTAGTGCTTTTTTAATTTCTTCAACTGTTGCATCTTTGAACGATTTTCCGTTGAAATCTTTTAGAATTTCATCTAGTACGGATTTCACGTTTTTATCTTGAGCGAATGCTTTTTTAACATTACCACCGCTTTGTTCGATGAATTCAATAAATCCGTTTACACCGCCTTTGTAATCTTCAAGGTTAGTATATTTGGAATCAAGCTGCTTACTTGAAAGCACGCTATGACGTTTATCAATAGGATTCAAGTAATCAACAACTTTTTGGAATGCATTTCTACCACCAAGATCTTTACTATTCAAAGCAAGACCTGTGATTTTTGTAAATCCGTCAGAGAATAATCTTGCAAGTGCTTTTGCACCAAACAATAACGCTGTGAATGCTGTCATATCGCGAACAATAATTTCGCCATAATCATACTTATCCTGAGCCTGCTGTAATCTTGGTGGAATACAGAAACCATATAACAATACAGGCATTGCAGTACCGGAGATTATTGGCCCGTGAAGTTCAAAAATATCTGATATTGATTTTGATATTTTTCCGTTAAATACTTTTTCACCGGTTTTTTCTAGCATACTTGCCATACCTGTAAATGGTACATCTTTTTTATTTTCTCCATTAACAGTTTTTCCGGCTTCGGGTCTTTTAACTTGTGATGGAGCTTCTTCTTCGGCAGCTAACGCAGGATTACCTTTCATACCCATATTATAAAGTTTTGGAATTTGTGTATAAAATGCTGCAACTGTACCAAAAATGCCTAAGTTAGTCAGGATTCTTGACCCCATTCTTTTACGTGTAAATTGTTTTACTACGCCTTCAATTTGTTCAGCAGACATATTATCTTTTAATGATTTTGCAGTGTTATTTACAGCATCACCAAAATAATCACTCATAGCTTTAACGATTTCGGTTATACTTCCACCTTTAACTTTTCCGCTTGAAGATGTAATATTAGCTGCTAATTCATTAACAACACCGCCGATTTTGCTTTTTCTAAGTTTCATATAAGAATCATCAATAGATTCAATTTGTGCAAGAGCTTCCTTACGAGCCTTTTTACTTAATGATTTATCAGCATTAATTTCTTCGATTTGCACATGTCTTGTTGCATAATCTTTAGCTGTAGCTGTAATTTCATCTGCAGAAAGCTTTTCAGCTTCCGGAAGGTGGGCATTTATACTACTTTCAAGTACATCTGCATAAACTTTTTCATAGAAAGCGGCTTTAGGTGCATTACCGTTTTTAACAGATGCCGCATTTTCTGTTACAAATTTTGCAAACGGAGCTTGCAAACTATCAAGATAATCTAATCTTACATTATTACCTGCACCAAATTTTTTATTAATAACAGAAAGCATGCCAAGCGGGATTAGAAATGCTGATGGACCTGTAATCATCTCACGTAAGAATTCTTTTTGAGCAAGCTTCCAGTTCAATTCACGTTGTGGCTTACCGTCTTTATCTGTAATAACGTTACCATTTTCGTCTCTTTTTTCTTTTCCACCGCGAAGTAAACCTTTACCCACACGCGGAGTAATAAAACCAATACCATCTTGAAGGATAAATGATGCTGCATAACCACCAGCTTCAATAAAATCCATAGTAGCAACTATTGGATTACCCTTAAAAGATACTGAATCCTTTTGAACAGGGTAAGCAATACTCATCGGGGTCTGAGCCGGTCTTAATTTCATTTTATTCGCACTATTATTATCTGTATTTACACTTGGTATGATTGGTTTTACTGACATAATCCCTACTAATTTAAAAAACTTCTACACAGTAAAAAAAACAACAATCGGTCTATAATTGCCATTTTTTTTGGGTAATGTTTCAAAACTTTTACATTCTTTTAGTACACTAAAGTTTCAAACAAGTGTACTTATTATACTTAATCTTAATGAAAATAGCAAGCGATTTACTACAATTATAACATTTCTGTAACATTACTACATATTTAGTGTTTGACAGAAGTTTATATCTTTCATAAACTATAAGAATGGAAGTAAATATAATAGGAGCAGGTTTAGCAGGTTCAGAAGCCGCACTGCAGCTTGCCAAAAAAGGATTTAAAGTTAATTTATATGAAATGCGCCCAAATGTTAAAACAGGTGCTCATACTACACAAGATTGTGCAGAATTTGTATGCTCAAACAGCCTAGGCTCGTATGATATTACAAACGGAAGCGGACTTTTAAAACACGAAATGGAAATTTTAGGCGGTGGACTTATCGAAATAGCAAAAACATGCCAAGTTCCTGCCGGAAACGCTCTTGCAATCGATAGACACAAATTTTCACAAGCCGTGACAGAAAAAATTGAACAAAATCCTAATATAAATTTAATTAGAGAAGAAATTACCCAAATTCCTGAAACACCAACAATTATTGCATCAGGTCCTTTAACAAGTTCAAAATTTACAGACGCAATTAAGGAATTTACCAAAAGTGAATATTTGCATTTTTTTGATGCAATAGCACCAATTGTAGAAAAAGACAGCATAAATTTTGATATCGCGTTCTGGGCAAGCCGTTACGACAAAGGCGAGGCTTCATATATAAATTGCCCTATGAACAAAGAACAATATGAAAAATTTTATAATATTTTAATTAACGCCCCCCGAATTGAACAGCATGATTTTGAAAAAGGTGCAAAATTCTTTGAAAGTTGCCTGCCAATAGAGGTTTTA
Source organism: uncultured bacterium (assembly GCA_950022695.1). Taxonomy (GTDB): domain Bacteria; phylum Cyanobacteriota; class Vampirovibrionia; order Gastranaerophilales; family Gastranaerophilaceae; genus Zag111. Next base: position 387,769 of record CATLLN010000002.1, read on the forward strand.
GCTTCCCGTGGAGTTGATACTCTCCGTTTTGGACCGATGAAGCCTGTAGGACTGATTGATAAACGAACAGAAGAAAAAAATTATGCAGTAGTTCAACTTCGTCAGGACAATTCCGCCAAAACATTATTTAACCTTGTTGGTTTCCAAACAAACCTAAAATGGGGTGCACAAAAAGAATTACTTCAATCAATCCCAGGCTTGGAAAACGTTAATATAGTACGTTACGGTGTTATGCACAGAAATACATTTATAAATTCACCAACTCTTCTTAACCCGACACTTCAAACCCGTGAAAGAAAAGACCTTTTCTTTGCCGGTCAAATCACAGGAACAGAAGGCTACACAGAATCAATCGCTTCAGGGCTTTTAGCAGGTATTAACATGGCAAAACTTCTATCTGATGAGCCATTACTTGAATTACCGACAGACACAATGCTTGGCGCATTAACCCATTATATTACAAATCCTGAACACGATAACTTCCAACCAATAAATTCAAACTGGGGAATTGTGCCGCCGGTAGAATTACCCAAAAAAGAGCGCAAAAATAAAAAACTCAAAGGTGAACTTATGTCAAACCGCGCTATCGAAAGTTTAAAAACATATTTAAACATATAAAAAAGAACCGAAAACATTTTGTTTTCGGTTCTTTTTTCCTACCTGTTCAAATTAGAACATCAAACCAGCTTCTCTAGCTGCATCAGCTAATGCTGCAACACGACCGTGGTATAAAAATCCGCCGCGGTCAAATACAACACATTCAATACCAGCTTTTTTAGCTTTTTGAGCGATTGCTTCACCAACAACTTTTGCAGCAGCAATGTTACCGCCGTGAGCTAATTTTTCTTTTAACTCTTTATCGTTAGATGATGCAGCAGCCAATGTTACATGGTTTACATCGTCAATCAATTGAGCATAAATGTGTTTTGTACTTCTGTATACAGCTAATCTTGGGAACTCAGCAGTTCCTGAAAGTTTAACTCTGATTGATCTGTGTCTTTTTTGAACTAATGGTTTTCTTGCTTGTTGTTTAATCATTTTTATTTTCCTTTCGTTTAACCCAAACCTTCTTGATAAAACCTAACCAAGGGTTCATACGGGCATTATACATATAAATCGACTTTTGTTTTGGCTATATATTGACGGGCAAGATTTTCATCTATAACTTTAAAAAGTTCTACCATCAATATAGGATTATCATAAGGAGTATTTATCCTAATAATAGGAGTCTTTTTCCCTGTTGATTCCTTTAAAATATGAACTCCTAATGCAGGCATATTTTTATTGTAACCGTAATATTTTTGATAAAACATTTTGGCTTGTTGATATTTTGAATTAATTTCCGTAGGTTTAGTTCCTGCAGGAAAGTTAATATCATATATTCCTGAAAAAGTTACATTCATACTTTAGCAGCCTTTAGATTATTTTTTACCAGCTTTACCAGCTTTACGTCTGATATATTCGCCTTCGTATTTAACACCTTTACCTTTGTATACTTCAGGTTTGCGTTTTGATCTGATTAGAGCTGCAACATCACCGACTTTTTGTTTATTAGAACCTTTTACAGTGATTTTTGTATTAGCTTCAACTGAGATTGTAATACCTTCAGGCGGTACAATATCAACAGGGTGAGAGTAACCCAAAGCCATATTCAAAGTTGTACCTTGCATTTGTGCTCTGTAACCTACACCGTTGATTTCAAGCTTTTTAACAAAGCCTTCTTTTACACCAGTTACTGCATTTGCAACTAAAGTTCTTGACAAACCAAATAACGCATCTGTTTCACGAGAAGCACCTACTTTTGATAGGATAATTTGGTTATCTTCGATTTTAACTGCGATTTCCGGACGAACATTAACAACTTCAGTACCTAAAGGTCCTTTAGCTGTAACAACTTGTCCTTCAATTTTAACCTCAACACCTTGAGGAATTTCTATCGGTTTTTTACCAATTCTTGACATTTTAATTTCTCCTTTTGGTATATCTACTTACTTTCAAACTTTTCTACCAATTATGCTTGAAGTTTGACCGGCTTAACACCGGTACTATCTTGGATTATTGGCTGCTCGACCGGCTCATCGCAGCTCTCACCTAGGCAAACTCGCTACGCTCCGTTCTTGCCAAAATCCACCACACCGGCTTGTACGTTAGTAAACGTAGCAAAGAACTTCGCCGCCAACGTTTTCTTTTCTTGCTTTTCTATCTGTTAACAATCCTTTTGGAGTTGAAACGATAGCAACACCCATACCACCTAAAACTTTTTGTAAGTTTTTAGATTTTGAGTAGCTTCTTAAACCTGGTTTAGAAATTCTTTCTAATTTTGTGATAACAGGTTTGCCGTTAGCTTCGTATTTTAAAGTTATAGAAATAACTTTGAATTTACCGGCTTCTTTAACTTCATAACCAGCAATGAAACCTTCTTCTTTCAATACTCTTGCTAATTCGACTTTCAATTTTGAAGCCGGCACATCAACTGTTTGATGTGAAACCATGTTAGCATTTCTGATTCTTGTTAGCATATCTGCTATAGGATCTGTCATTGACATTTTAATTCCTCCGGACTTACCCACAGTTATAGGCAGTATCCTTACTTAACTATTACACCACTTACCAAGTTAATCTTTGCCTTTAATTCGGGAATTACCCTTTTTGGCGTATCCTGGCAGTCTGGAACTGTATACACTTATTTTATAACAAACAACAATATTTACAATAGTAAACTTAAGATATGTAACAAAAAAGCGGTCATAATGACCGCTTTTTTTATTAACTTAGATTTATGGCATTAAACAAACTACCAGCTTGCTTTTGTTACACCAGGTAATAAACCTTGGTGAGCCATTTTTCTTAAACAAATTCTGCACAAACCGAAATCTCTATGAAATCCGTGTGGTCTTCCACAGATAGAACATCTGTTGTGAAGTCTTACTGTTGGGTATTTTCCGGCAGCAGCAAGTTTTTGACGTTTAAGTTCTTTGTTAATCATCGCTTTCTTAGCCATGAATTTCTCCTATCTTGTACTTATTAGTTTTTACTACCTTTGAATGGCATTCCGAGAAGTCTTAACAATTCTCTTGCCTCTTCATCTGTTTCAGCAGTTGTGATAACTGAAACGTTCATACCCTTAACTAAATCTACTTCTTCATAAGTGATTTCAGGGAATAAAGCTTGTTCTTTCAAGCCTAATGTATAGTTTCCACGACCATCAAAACTTTTTGCGCTGATACCGCGGAAGTCACGGATTCTTGGAAGTACAACACAAATTAGTTTTTGTAAGAAATCATACATTCTTTCGCCACGCAATGTTGCCATTGCTCCAACCGGCATACCTTCTCTCAATTTGTATGAAGCGATTGATTTTTTAGCTTTTGTAACTACTGCTTTTTGACCGGCAATTTTTGTTAACTGAGCTTCAATTGCTTCTGCAATTTTTGAGTTGTGAGAAGCTTCACCTACACCCATGTTCAAAACAATTTTAACTAGTTTTGGAACTTGGTGATCATTTTTGTAGCCAAACTTTTCTTTCATAGCTGGAACTACATCTTCTTGATATTTTGCTTTTAAATTTTTTGTTACTGTCATTTTTCTTTTCCTTTACTATTGGTATTAATGTCGTAATCACTTACACATTAAGCATCTAGTTGTTCACCGCATTTTTTACAAACGCGAACTTTTTTACCATCAATAACTTTCATTTCTACTCTTGTTGCCTTTTCGCAAGCTGGGCATACTATCATAACATTTGAAGAATCAATTGGAGCTTCAAGTTTGATTAGTCCGCCTTGGATACCTGCTGCCGGTTGAGGTTTTTGAGCTTTAGTCACCATATTAGCGCCTTCTACAATTACTCTTCCTTTTTCAAGGTCAACTTTTTTTACGTTACCGATTTTACCTTTATCTTTACCTGCAATAACAACGACTCTGTCGCTTGTTTTTACATGTAAGCTTTTTTTATCTTTGTTTGTCATTTTTTTCTCCTGGTTTTATCTTTCATGGACTGACTTTATAAACAATATAAAGTCTATTACATGTATTTGTATATTAGATAACTTCCGGTGCAAGAGAAACTATTTTCATATAACCTTTGTCTCTTAATTCACGAGCAACAGGTCCGAAAACACGAGTACCTCTTGGGTTGCCGTCTTTGTTAATAATAACTGCAGCATTTTCATCAAATCTGATAACTGAACCGTCATTACGTTTGATATCTGCTTTAGTTCTTACTACAACTGCACGAACAACTTCACCTTTTTTCACAGCCATATTCGGAGTCGCATCTTTTACAGAAGCTACGATTTCATCGCCTACTGCTGCAAATTTTTTATTTGAGCTTCCCATAACACGGATACATAACAATTGTTTAGCACCTGTATTATCTGCTACTTCTAGTCTTGTTTCTTGTTGTATCATTTTTCTTTCCTTTTAGTATTAATCTACTACTTTTGCCTCTCATTACTCAGTGGTAATGTTGCTTTTTGCATCTTGGATTATTGACGGCTCGACCGGCTCATCGCAGCTCTCGCCTGGGCGAACTCGCTACGCTCCGTTCTTGCCAAAATCCACTATCTTGCTTTTTCAACTACTTCAGCTACAACCCAGCGTTTGCTGCCAGAAATTGGTCTATTTTCAACGATTCTTACGATATCGCCTTCGTTACAAACGTTTTCTGCATCGTGTGCTTTATAGTGTTTATTAGATTCGATAATCTTTTTGTATTTTGGATGTGGTTCATAATCAGCAACTTTTACAACTACTGTTTTGTCCATTTTGTTACTAACTACCATTCCTTGTTTTTCTTTTTTAGGCATTTTGTACCTCTTTTTCTGTTATTACTGTTTTTGCTTGAGCGATGAGTTTTTTAGTTTTAGAAATACTTGCTGTATTTTCTAATTTATGAGTTGATAATTGCAATCTTGCTTCAAGTAGTTGTTTTTTCCAATCTACGATAGCATTTTGTAACTCATCAGCTGTTTTTTCACGCATTTCACTTAATTTCATTTTTATTTTCCTTTATATTGTTCCTTATCTTATCCGACCTGAAGAATAAACTTCTTGTTAAGACAAGGGTTATATACTATGCTTGTTCTCTTGGTTGTTCAACAATTTTAACTTTGATAGGTAATTTTTGTGCTGCCAATTCTAAAGCACGAACTGCAGTATTTCTATCGAAGTAATCTAATTCAAACAATAATCTGTTTGGTTTAACAACTGCTACCCAGTATTCTACGTTACCTTTACCTGAACCCATACGAGTTTCTGCAGGTTTTGCTGTAATTGGTTTATCTGGGAATATTTTAATCCAAACGTTACCGCCACGTTTGATTTCACGAGTCATTGCACGACGTGCAGCCTCGATTTGACGGCTGGTAATCCAACCTGGCTCTACTGCTTGAAGAGCGTATTGACCGAATTCAAGTTTTGTACCTCTTGTTTCAGTACCTTTCATTCTGCCTTTCATTATTTTGCGGTATTTAGTCTTTTTAGGCTGTAACATTATATTTTGCTCCTATTATTTTATACCTTTAACTAGCTTTGCGGTGCTGATTCAACATTTCTGCTGCGTCTTGGACGTCTGCCGCCTTTGTCAGCATTGTCTTTACCGCTTTTTAATTTGATGTTTTGGTCTGCCATTTCGCCTGGCATCAAGTTGCCTTTGAAAATCCAAACTTTAACACCGATTTTACCCATGATTGTATCAGCTTCTGCGAAACCATAATCAACGTCTGCTCTAAGTGTTTGAAGAGGAATTCTTCCTTCTTTTGCCCACTCTGAACGTGCAATTTCAGCACCACCCAAACGTCCTGATACCATAACTTTAATACCTTGAACGCCTGAACGCATTGTTCTTTGCATAGCTTGTTTCATAGCTCTACGGAACGCAATACGTTTTTCAAGTTGTTGTGCGATAGATTCTGCAACTAACTGAGCATCTGCATCAATTCTTGCAACTTCTACAACATTGATTATAACAGGTTTTCCAATGTATTTTGCAACTTCTTGACGAAGTTCATCAATACCTTGTCCGCCACGGCCAACAACTATACCAGGTTTTGCTGTAACAACTGTAATTGTTGTATTTTGTGCTTTTCTGGCAATCAAAATTCTTGAAACACCAGCTGCATATAGTTTTTTCTTAACGAATTTTCTGATTTTAGCATCTTCTGCTACGAATACTGCGTAGTCTTTAACCTTAGCAAACCAAGTGCTTACCCAAGGTTGAATTATTCCTACTCTAAATCCGGTTGGATGTGTTTTTTGTCCCATTTTATTACTTTCCTATTTTGTTGTATCACTAACTACTAATGTAAGGTGTGATGTACGTTTCATTCTTGAATACATACGACCTTGAGCTCTTGTTCTTGCACGTTTATAAGTAACACTTTCGTCAGCAAAGATTTGAGAAATCTTTAATGATTCAGGAGCTACACCATATTGTTCACGAGCATTTGCAATTGCAGCTTTTAAGTTCTTTTCAACTACTCTTGCCGCAAAATATGGCATAAAACGTAACATATCTTGAGCTTCAATAACAGCTTTTCCTCTTACTTCGTTGATTACTCGGCGAAGTTTTCTTGCTGTCATTTTTATGTCTGTTTGTTTTGCTTTTGCTTCCATTTTTTTATCCTTTATTTAATATAAATATCACTTTGGATTATTTGTACTAACCTCTTTTTGCTTTATCTGCCCCAGCGTGACCTTTGAATAGTCTTGTTGGAGCAAATTCGCCTAATTTATGGCCTACCATTTGTTCTGTTACATAAACAGGTACGTGAGTTTTACCGTTGTGAACAGCAATTGTATGACCTAACATATCAGGTACAATCATTGATGCTCTTGACCAAGTTTTGATAACTTTTTTGTCAGAGTTAGCATTCATTTTATCAATTTTCTTTTGTAGAGCTTCTTCTACATATGCACCTTTTTTTAATGAACGTGCCATTTATTTCTCCTTTTTAGTTTGTTATTTATTTTTAAAAAGGGCTTTTACTTATATTGGCATAAAAGCCCCTAAATTTTATTATTTGCTATTTTTTACGTCTTCTAACGATTAACCTATCAGAAGCTTTACCTTTTTTACGAGTTTTGTAACCAAGTGCCGGTTTACCCCAAGGTGTTTTAGGGTGTCCGCCAGGACCTGTTTTACCTTCACCACCACCGTGAGGGTGATCGCAAGGATTCATTGTTACACCACGTACTGTTGGTCTGATACCCATATAACGTTTTCTTCCGGCTTTACCGATTGATAAGTTTTTGAATTCTGAGTTACCTAATGTACCGATGGTAGCCATACATTCTTTTCTTACCATTCTCATTTCGCCTGAAGGAAGTTTAATTGTTACATAGTTACCTTCTTTAGCCATAACTTGTGCTGAGTTACCAGCTGATCTAACCATCACACCGCCTCTACCAGGTGTTAATTCAATATTATGAACAATTGAACCTAGAGGAATTAATTCAAGCGGTAAAGCGTTACCTGTTTGAACCGGTGCTTCCGGTCCTGAAACGATAACATCACCTACGTTTAAACCTTCCGGTGTTAAGATATATCTTTTTTCACCGTCAGCGTAGAAACATAGTGAAATTCTTACATTTCTGTTCGGATCGTACTCAATAGTTTTTACTGTTGCAGGTACGCCGAATTTATCTCTTTTGAAATCAATTACACGGTATGCTCTTTTTACACCGCCGCCTTTGTGACGACATGTAATTCTACCTGTATTATTTCTTCCTGCTGTTTTTTTCAATGATCTTAATAAAGATTTTTCAGGAGTTGAAGTAGTGATTTCTTGGTAATCACTTCTTGTCATACCTCTTTGTCCCGGAGTGGTCGGATTAATTTTTCTGTTTGCCATTTTATTTTCTCCTACTATTGGCTTTGTACTTTTTCATTTTAGGGACATATGCCATAAGCGCCCCGATGGATTTCATAAAATCCATTATACGTTAATAAATTCGATTGGTTCACCTTCGATAGTAACGATTGCTTTCTTAGATGAATCTGTTCTACCGAATTTATATCCCATTCTTTTTTCGTGAGATGGCATATAAACTGTTCTTACTTTTGTAACTTTTCTTCCAGGAAAAGCTAATTCAACAGCTTTAGCAATTTCAATTTTTGTTGCATCTTTTTTTACTTCGAAAGTATATTGTGCATTTTCTGTTGCTGCCACTGATTTTTCTGTAATTAATGACTTTTTAATAACGTCATATAGTCTTTCTGTTTCTTTACTCATTATTGTAACCTTTCTGTAATTTCATTTACAGCGGATTCAGTCATAACAACAAAATCAGCTTCCAATAAATCTTTCACATTTAAGTTGGTTGGTAATAAAAGTTTTACGCTTGGAATATTTCTTGCTGAAAGTTCAAGATTTTTGTTTTCTTCAGCTTTCGTATCAGCTACAACTAAAACTTTTCCACTTACGTTTAATGATTTCAATGCGCTAACCATTAATTTTGTTTTAGGTTCTGCAATTGTTGAGAAATCTTTAACTACAACCAATTGAGCTTCTCTAGCTGACAATGCTGATTTAAGAGCTAATTGTCTAGCTTTTTGAGGCATGTTGAATGCAAAGCTTCTTGGTTTTGGTCCAAAGATAACGCCACCGCCTGCGAACAATGGTGAACGAAGAGAACCAGCTCTTGCTCTGCCTGTACCTTTTTGTTTCCAAGGTTTTCTTCCGCCGCCTGCTACTTCAGCTCTTGTTTTAGCACAAGCTGAACCTTGACGAGCATTATTTAATTGTCTTCTTAATGCTAAGTGCATTACGTGTAAATTAGGTTCTACACCGAAAACACTTTTTTCTAAAGTAATTTCGCCTAATTTTTCTCCATTTGTACTTAATATTTCTTTTGACATTTTAATTTTCCTTTATTTTAATTATCTTTCCGTTTAAGACTGCTTACCGCTTGCTCCAAGCTTTATTTGGCAAGACCAGCCGGTTTTTAAGACTTTCCTTGTCTGAGGGAGATTTTGGAGGGTTAATTCCATTTAGTTCTTGTAGGTACGATTGTTACCAATCTGCCTTCGCAGCCAGGTACTGAACCTTTTACTAATACTAAACCGTTAGCTGAATCAACTTTAACTAATTTCAATTTAGTAATAGTAACTCTTTCGTTACCCATGTTACCAGCCATTCTTTTACCTTTGATAACACGTGAAGGAGTTGTACCTGCACCGATTGAACCAGGTTCTCTGTGGTTTTTAGAACCGTGAGCCATAGGTCCTCTTCCGAAGTTCCATCTTTTCACTGTACCTTGGAAGCCTTTACCTATTGATTTACCAGTTACGTCTACTTTTTCAACATTTTCTAATACTGAAAGTTCAACCTTATCACCTACTTTGTAATCTTGAGGATTTTCAACTCTGAATTCTTGAAGATGTCTGTAGTTTGATAAGTTATTTTTCTTAAAATGACCTAATTGAGCTTTTGTCAAGTGTTTTTCTTTAGCTGCTACTGTACCAACTTGAATAGCATTGTATCCGTCAGTTTCAACTGTTTTAACCTGAGTTACAACAGTTTCGTCAACTTTGATAACAGTTACAGGGATAGCCAAACCTTGTTCGTCAAAGATTTGAGTCATTCCAACTTTTTTTCCTATTACACCTAGTGTCATAATTTTTACCTTTCCGTACAACCTTTACCCATAGAAAGACAAGAGTCTTTTATTTGCACCGGTTGCATCTTTCGCTTGTGAGCGCTACGTATCACTTTACCTTAACTTGAGGGCTTTCACCTCTCCGTTCGGATTTTTAAACTTTCGCCCCGACCGGTCGCAGTTCACATTATTGTGCATAATGCTTATTCAATTTTCAAAGACTGGAATCTCTTGCAACTATCTTGCTTCGATATCTACACCAGCCGGTAAATCTAATCTGCGCAACTCTTCCATTGTTTGTTGAGTTGGCTCGTATATATCGATAATTCGTTTATGTGTTCTCATTTCAAAATGTTCACGAGATTTTTTATCTACGTGTGGTGAACGCAAAACGCAATATATACGTCTTTTTGTAGGTAAAGGAATAGGTCCGGCTACTTTAGCGTCTGTTCTTTTTGCTGTTTCTACGATTTTTTCAGCAGATACATCAATTAGTTTGTGATCATAAGCTTTCAAACAAACTCTGATTCTGTTTTTCTTAGTGCTGTTTGCCATTTGCATTCCTTTTTCTTTTTTCTATGTACTACTTCGACAAAGCGTAAACCTTGCCATTTGCTTGCTATAATATTTCGGTCATTATACTTCAAGCATACCAATCTTAAGACAAACAAAACACGGTGTCAACCGTGTTTTGCCATGTTTGTTTAGTTTTGTTAACCCGTAAATTTATTTTAATGCTTTATCAATTAATTTTTCATTTGCCTGTTGTCTTTTTGCACGTGCTGCAATTTTTGCAAGTTCGTCATTTACACCTTTTTCAACACGTGTCGCTTCAGCTGATGCAGCTCTTAAACTTGCAGGAAGTGTATCTTTTGTCGCAAATAAAATAACTCGTGCAGATTCTTTTAACATATTAAAGACACCTTTAACACCAACACAAAATTGTTTTAAGTTTGAAACCTTCTGTTTTTCTAACCTGGTCACATCAGTATCAAATGCTGCTTTAGCTTTTGATAATCTTGTAGGAAGTTCAGTACCAGGATAAAATGGTCTTGAAGTGCCGCCAAGAGTAAGTTCTACAAGTTCTCTGGTATCTTTATCAAGCTCGGCTTTCGGAATTACAGAAAAACCTTTTGCATCCGGCAAATAATGAATATCTGTATATCTATCTGCAGCATGGCTTTTTTGAACTTGTGTAAGACCACGAGCTACTAACTTCGGGCGTCTGCCTTTTGTAACTAATCGGGTAAAATCTGCAATCTCTTCGGCTTTAGGTTTTACAAATGCCATACCAAAACTCAGGGTATTATTTCTAACTTCCATGAGGTAAATTTCCTTTCTATTTTTCTACACACGCATATACAAACAATGCTCAATAGAATAATTGCTAAAATCTAAATTATTACTTTACAAAACTTATAATTTTATCAATTTTGTCCTGAGTATCGCTTTCAATATAAATTCTCAAAAGCGGTTCTGTACCGGACGGACGAACCAAAATCCAAGTTTTATTATCTTCAAGATAAAGTTTCACTCCATCTTTAAAATCTTTTTTAGAAACTTTCATACAGGTAACTTCATTAAGTTGTGAGAATTTTTCTAAAACCGGTTTTATTTCTTCAACATTTTCAAGTTTTTTATCAACTCTTGTATTTATAAAAGTACAACCGACAAAATTGTGAAGTTCTTCTTGAAGTTGAATCAAAGATTTACCTTCATAAGCCATAGCTTCTAAAATAAGCAGATTTGCAAGTATTCCGTCTTTTTCGGGAATATGCCCTTGAATACTCAAACCACCGGACTCTTCGCCTGCAATAATCGGATTATACTTACGCATAGCTTCACCCACATGTTTAAATCCGACAGGAGTTTCAATTACTTCAACCCCAAGCTTTTGCGCAATTATATCGAGCATTAGACTTCCGCCTACTGTTTTAACTAATGAACCGGAATATTTTTTATTTTTCTTCAAATGCATTAAAAGTATTGCAATAATTTCGTTTGGTGTAACATATTCTCCGTTTTCGTTAACAACACCGAATCTGTCAGAATCACCGTCATTGGCAAAACCGGTATAATTATCATGTTTTTTTACATAATCAATCATTTCTGACATATATTTTGGTTTAGGTTCAGGCATTCCTCCGCCAAAATTAGGGTCGTGATACATATGAATACTGTCATATTCAATTCCGTTATCTGATAAAAGTTTATCAAAATAACCGATACTTGCAGCATACAACCCATCAAAAATTATTCTTTTTTTAAGATCCTTAATTCTACTGAAATCAATAATTTCTTTAATTCTTTTAAAATATGAAGCAGAAAAATCAGTTACAATAATATCACCTTTAACACAAACTGAAGATTCTTTACCAAAATTGGAAACAATTTCATCAGTAATTTCAGAAGTTGCAGGACCTGCATAATCCGGAATAAATTTTATCCCAAGATACTCAGGCGGATTATGAGATGCTGTAAACATAACAGCACACGCATCCAAAACCTTGGCATTATACGCAAGAACAGGTGTAGGTATAACTTTGTCACTGTACAAAACCTTAAAGCCCCTGTTTTTTAAAATTTCAGCACATTGCATCGAAAATTCTCGAGCCATATTTCGCGGATCATAACCAACAATTATCGTCTTATAAATCCCATAATTTTCAAATACATATTTCCCAATTGCATTAGAGACAATTTCTACATTTTCTGCGTTAAAATCTTTTCCGACTACGGCACGCCAACCGTCTGTTCCAAACTTTATACCTGACATTTCTTCCCTTTTCCCTTAATTTCTGTTATAATTCTAATTGAAAGATGGAGTTAAGTAAATGGTCAATTTTGAATCTGTTAGAAATATTGCATTTCTTGAACCTGTAAATTCGTTTTCAGATATGGCAAAAGATGAATTTTGTACAAGGTTTAATTTGCAAAATTGTTTTACAACACCAATGACAACAATTAAGCAAATTGTTGATTATGTAGGACAGAATCCTGATACTCTGGGAGTTTTACCATTAGAAAATACTATTGACGGAACAATTAGAGAATCTCTGGATTGCCTTATGTACTCCGAAAATCCAAATATTAAAATAATTGCAGAAATTATTATTCCGATAGAACTTTGTCTTTTATCTAAAACTACAGAATTTTACAGCATAACAGGTTTAATCTCTACGCCTCGTCTTTTAGGAAAGTGTCAGGAATTTATCCAAAACGAATTACCAAGACACCTTAATCTTATTGAAACTCCGACAATGTTGGAAGCCGCTAATGATTTACGCAATCATAACCTTACATATGCTTCCATAGGAAACCGTAAAATTGCACAAAATTGTATGTTGAATATATTAAAAGAAAATATTAATGATGATAAAAACAACAATACAAAATATATTCTAATTGGATCGATTGAAACCGATATAACAGGTAATGACAAAACAACAGTTGCATTCAAAACAAGCAATACACCGGGGGCATTATTAGAAATTCTAAAAATATTTTCAGAACACAACATTAATTTATCATATATCTCTTCCTGCCCATCAAGAAAAGAACAAGGTAAATATACCTTTATTATAAACCTTGACGGGCACATTAAGGATTCTAATATCGCAAATGCAATAGAAGAAATTAAACCAAAAACATCGTTTTTCAAATGCCTTGGATCTTATAACTAGATTTTTTATATCAATTCACCGTTCAAATACCAGGTTTTAACACCGATGATTTTAACATTGACAAATTCACCTGTCATATCTTTATCACAAGGAATATGAACGATTTTGTTATTACGGGTTCTGCCTGTTATAACATTTTTTCCTTTATGATTTTCAAAGTTTTCCACTAAAACTTCCATCTCACGACCTAAGAATTTTTTGTTAGATTCAAGACAACATTTGCGGTTCTGTTCATTTAAACGAGCAAGACGTTCAAATTTTGTATCTTCATCAATATATTTATCAACCCATTTTGCCGCAACCGTTTTTTCGCGCGGTGAATACGCCGCAGTGTTTGAATAATCAAGCCCGACTTCTTCCATCGCTGTTAAGGTTTCAACAAACTGCTCTTCGGTCTCCCCCGGAAAACCTGCAATAAAATCACTTGTTATCGTAACATCCGGAACCATATCTCGAACTTTTTGAGCAATTTTTATATAAGTTTCTCTATCATAGCGGCGGTTCATTTTCTTTAAAACTTCACTACTGCCTGATTGCATAGGAATATGGAAATATTCACAAACCTTATCAAGCTCAACAGTCGTTTTAATTAAATCATCAGTTATATCTGTCGGATATGAAGTTACAAAACGAATTCTGAATTTACCTTCAATTGCGTTAACTTCGCGAAGCAAATCTGCAAGACGATAATTTCTGTCTTTAAAATCTTTCCCATAGCTGTCAACATTTTGCCCAAGCAGTGTAATTTCCTTAAACCCGTCTGCAAGTGCATCTTTTACTTCTTTTAAAATAGTTTCAGGAAGTCTTGAACGTTCTCTGCCGCGGGTATAAGGTACAATACAATATGTGCAGAAATTATTACAGCCTTCTGTAATCGGAATCCAAGCATTAACAGATTTTACACGATTAATTTCAAATTTAACCGCTTTATCATCTTCTGTTGCATGAGTTTCTTCACATTCGCAAACCTTTTCACCGGCTTCAATTGCCTTAATTATTTCAGGTAAAGAATAAATCTTATGAGTACCGAGAACAAAGTCAACATAATGCGCACGTTTAAAAATTTGTTCAGCTTTTTGTTGTGCTACGCAACCGCAAAAACCGATTTTTAACTCAGGTCTTGATTTTTTCCATTTTCCCCACGTTCCGATAAGACTAAATGCTTTATCTTCACTTAATTGCCTGATAGAACAGGTATTTACCATTAATAAATCAGCTTCTTTCGGTTCTTTTGTTTCTGTATAGCCGAAATTAGACAGCATACCGAACATGCGTTCAGTATCTGATTTATTCATCTGGCAGCCCATTGTTTCTATATAAACCTTTTTCATTATTCTAAAACCTCTTATATTTCAACTTATGTAATTATCTTAGCTGAAAAATATTTGTTGTAAAATAATAATTATTTGACCACCGAAATATTTATACATAAAATAATTATAACAAGGGGAGATGAATGGATAAAAAACAAATATTTACGGTAATTCTTCTACTGGGATTGGTTATAACAGGAATTCTTATTAATCTTAAGCCAAAACAAGATTACCTTTTACAAGTAGAACCCCTGATAAAAAAAGTTACACAAAATACTAAACTTATAGATTTAAATACAGACCACAATCAAGCACTTGAGGTTAGTGAATACGCAAGAAACCATGAGATTAAAATTCCTGAAATACTTGTAAATTTTGATACCCATAGTGATATTTATCTTAATTATCCCGTAATCTCAGAAGGAAGTGCAGGTGTTGAAAACTGGATTAATGAACTTATTGCAAAGAATCCGGAATTAAAAGAAATCTACTGGGTTATGCCACATGAAGAGGCAAAAGATTTAAATCTTCAAACACTTTTTGCAGAAAACGATTACCATCTTATTCCGCGCGGCAAGGCTACACCTTTTTACGGAAATTCTATGAATCCTAATATCAGATGGCTGCACTTCGCATTTACACCGATATACAAAGAACCTTTTACTCAAGAATTTTTGATTAATACTAAAACAGGCAAAATTAATGAAATTCCTCCAAATAAAAAACTTTATGATTATTTATTCACGCCAATAAATCAGCATAAAAAAGTAAAAATAGTAACTTGCACAGAAAAAACATTACCTGACTTTAAAGGTAAAAAAGTTTTCTTAAGTATTGACGCGGATTACACAAGCAACACAGGATTTGATACGGCTGAAAAATTTTCGTTCATAAAATCTCAAAAAGACGTTGAAAAAACTTTCTATTCAATTTTCAAAACCCTAAACGAAAAGAATATGAAACCGGAAATTATTTCGCTTTCATTGTCACCTCAATATCTTCCTGAATTTCATCACGAATATGTTGCAACAATATTTTACTATATCTTGCGAATATCAGGGAAAAAAGATGTCATAACAACATACACCCACAAATATGACAATGACCCGAATTATCTTGAAAAGAAATACGGCAAATATTAATCAATATTCAAAACTCTATCAAGACAAGCTTTTGCAGAATACTGCCATTCTCTGTATGTAATACGTTTAACCTTAAATCCGCAGCGTTCCAAAATTGCTTGTTTTTTCATATTTGACATGTGGTGTAGTTTTTTATTATCTTCTTCGCCGTCAATTTCAATAATAAACTTATCATCTACAACAAGGTCAGCACTTAACCCTGCGATTTCGACACCTGCGGCAACTCTATGGTCAAGTTTTCTGATTTCTTCTGCGATTTCACGCTCCAAAGAGTTTTTATAAATATTTTCATCTATTCCTTCGTTTAAAATAGCTTCTTTACGTTCTTTGTATTGCTTCAGGTAAGAAACATAATGTCTGAAATGACCATCAGGCATTGTTTCTAAATCATGAGATACAAAGTTTATACATTTACTTCTTGCGCGTGTAATTGCAACGTTAAACAGGTTAGGTTTTTGCAAGAACGTAATACTTTGCGGGTAAGAATTATTTGCAAATGCCCAAGACATTAAAATAATATCACGTTCATCACCCTGGAAAGTATGCGCTGTACCGATTTCAATCTGGTGTTTTTTAATCATATAATCTGATAGAACTTTCGGTACAGATATTTTTAACTGTTCAACCTGCGCTCTGAATGGTGAAATTATACCGATAGAAACAGGTTTATCAGGGTTATTTTTTTCATCTTCAATAATGATTTCGTGTAAAGTTTTAACAAGAGCTTCAATTTCAGGAAGATTTCTTGTTGCATCCATATCAACTTTACCATCAGGAACTTTGATAATATCAATCGCAGTATCTGTTGATGAATCCTTTTTCATAACACGAATTCTATCATTATAAAATTCTTTATTAGAAAAATTAATAATCGGCGGAAGACTTCTGAAATGTTCATCAAGCATAACAGAATTCATTGAATAGTAATCAGCCAAATCAAACATTGAATTTGTTCTGAATCTCCACATTAATTGATATTTATCAGGAATTCCGTACTGACTCAAGAAGGATTGTTCTTTAGCCTTTTCAAGGAATGATAGGTGCGGCAATTGTTTATCATCACCGACAACAACAGTCTTTTTCGCACGATACATTATTGGGAAACAGCTTGCGATATCGCATTGAGAAGCTTCATCAATGATTGCAACATCAAACATGCCAGGTTTCAAAGGCAGAGAATCAGAAACCGCATAAGTTGTTACACACCAGCAAGGAAACGCATCCAACAACGGTTTAAAGTCTTCTTCTTCCATAATATTATTTGATTTTTTCTTTTTACGTTCAACAAGAGAAAGGGCATGAACTTTGATTCTACGAACTTTTTTGGCATCACGTAACAGAACTTTCAAAGCTTCACGGCGGGAACTTTTCAATATATTAATCGCAAGAGATCCTTGTTTTCTTTTCATTTGACGAATCTGTTCCATCATTACGTGGAGATTTCCTGTTTTTTGAATATCAGATTCAATCTTACGTAATCTCCATTTTTGTGTAACAAACCCGAGTTCAACTTGAAGTCTGTCCAAAGTTTCAGGTTCAACATCAAAATGTTTTAAATCAAGAATTTTCTTTAACTGTCTTACACTTGACATATTTGCAAATGAGGCAAAGAACCCTGATTTTTCCATATTATCATTTAAAGTTTTAATAACATCATTTACATTATCAATTTCAGATTTTTTCAAAGGGCGTTTAATATATTCAAGTTCACCGACAAGAGCTGACTGCTGTTTAATTTCATCTTTCAAATCATGCCAGTCTTTTTCCAGTTTAATAATTTTTTCGCACTTTTCTTCTGTTTCGCGCAGAACATCGAGATGCTGTTTCATATCTTTTACGTCTGCAAAGATAAAGTCCTCTACACCATCATCTAACGCAAATTTTCCTGATGTTAATTCCTGTAATTGAGTGCTCAATTGTTTTTGATAATTCATCCTGCCTGCACGAAGTGCCAAATACGGAGCACCAAGTGCGTTAAGCCTGTCAGCAACAACATCAACAGCTTTATCCATACGAGAAGCCACAAGGACAGTCTTTCCGTTGGCAATCAAGTGCGCAACAAGGTTCACAATAGTTTGGGATTTACCTGTCCCCGGAGGTCCTTGTACTGCAATAAGTTTACTGTTTTCTACATTCTTTAACACTCTTTCCTGAGAATCACTTAACGAAAGCGGTGTTATCGGATAAAAATCAGAATCAGATTCTTTCAGCGGGAACATTTTTTCGGCAGATTGAGTGTATTCATCGTTGATTACACCTAAAGTTGTTTCACGAAAAACTCCGCTTGGTTTTTCTGCTATCTGCATCAATTCGTGTAAAACACCTGCTGTTACTGCCGGACGTTTTGTTAAAATAATCGCACTCTGATAAGTTACGGAAAGTTTTTTAATTTCGCCAACCGCAGCTTTTTGTTTATGTTCTTGTATATCATCATCAATTATTTCATCATAATTTTCACCGGTAATTTGAACATCAGATAAATCTCTTGAAGAGTTCTCATCTTTTGTGACATTATCTTCATCAACATCTTCAGACGGGTCGGTTGAAATTTCCAAATCAGGAATCAACGATTTTAAAGTAGTAAGGAAAATATCCATTTTTTCTTTTGTAACAGGTAAATCAGGAACAACATCCAAAATACCTTCCAAAAACAAATCTACTTCATCATCATCTTCGCCTTTTTTAAGAAGTGCAGCTAAAGCACCTGTATTAAGAGATAAAACTTCATCCTGTAAAATACAATTTATACTAACACCGTTGCGTTCTAACTTACATGGAACATACAAAAGCGGTGTTAAAAATTCGTTGTGTCGTTTTGACTTTCCGTTACGTCCAACAAGAAACATATAACCATAAATCAAATATTTATCTCTTGCGCTTGAAACCCCTTGAAGCATAAGTTCTGTCAAGTTAGGGTTTGAACCGTCAAGCTTGAGATATTCAAGTCCTTGAGTTAACAAAGTTTCCTGTTCTTTTAAGAAAATCCACTTGTTATCTTTATCCCCTTTCAGGTTTCTGAAAGTAGAACTTTTAACCTCTTCTCTTACACAATCGTGAAGATATTGGCTGAGTTTTTTTATAAAACTGTTATTAAATGCTGAATTAAGTGCTTTAGTAGCTTCTTGTAACATAATATTCCTCTTTGTATAATGTCACTCTGAACTCGATTCAGAGTCTTTATAACGAGATACTGAAACAAGTCCAGTATGACAAAACGTATTAATAACTTTCATTTTACACTATTTTACGCTAAAATCAACATATGAACATCATCAATATAAATGAGGGTAAATATTTATTTCTGATATTATGTGCAAAATGAATCTTAAAGATAAAAACTTATATTATATTGGCGGAGTGGTCAGAGATGAACTCCTCGGCAAAGAAAGTTTTGATATTGACCTTACATATCAGGGAAATGCGATTGAGTTTGCACAAACCCTGCCTGATGCCGAAATTCTACAAATTAATGAGCCTTTTGGAACTGTTAGAATCAAACTTGATGGTGAAGAAATTGATATAGCATCAACCCGAAGCGAAATTTACCCCCAAAAAGGTCATCTTCCAAAGGTAAATAATATCGGATGTTCGTTAAAAGAAGATATTTTGCGCCGCGATTTCACAATTAATGCTATGGCAAAATCAACTTTTACAGGTGAAATTATTGATTACACAAGCGGACTTGAAGATATAAAAAATAAAAAACTAAGAGTGCTCCACGATAACAGTTTTATTGATGACCCGACAAGAATTGTACGCGGATTGAAATTTTCCGTGCGCTTTGGGTTTGAACTTGACGAACATACAAAAAAACTTCAAGATAAATATTTGCAAAATATAAATTATGATATGTCATACAAGCGCCTAAAAAAAGAACTTGTCGAAACTTTTAGCCTCAACTTATGGACAGCATTTGAAAAATTTGTAAATGAAGGAATCTATAAACTTATCAGTCCGCAAGAATTTACCCTGCCGCAAACTAATTTGGAAGAACTTATTAAAGAGTACAAACCAACATTTCCCTGGATAATTTATGTCGGACTTCTTCCGAATATTTCAAACTTGCCGCTTACAAAAACAGAACAAAAAATTGTTGATGATTTTAAAGTTTTGGAGAGAAAAAGCTACAATTCTGACTTTGAGATCTACAAAGCTTTTGAAGGAATAAATTTAGAGACAATTTTGATGTTTGCAACCGTAAACCCTGAAATAACAGGAAGATATATAGATAAATTAAGACATATAAAACCTGAAATAACAGGAAAAGACCTTCAAGGAATCGGGATTGCTCCATCTCCTAAATACTCTGAAATTTTTGATTTCATCCTGAGTGAAAAATTAAAAAATCCTGCGCTTAACAAAACGCAGGAAATTGAACTTGTTAAAAATTTCTATTTAATCCCGTAATCAGCTTTTATCTTTTTCAAGTTTCCTTTTCGGGTTTCAATATCAATTACATTATTTACTGCACGAATCAGGTCACGCGACTCAATACCTTTACGAAATGCGACTGCATAACGTTCTTTCGTGTATCTTTTTGGAAGAAGCACAACACTATCATCTTTCAATGCCATTCCAAGCAAAATTGTATCATCTGCTACAATTGCATCCGCTTTACCAGCTTTTAATGCCTTATAAGCATCTGGATAATTTCTGTAACCAATTACACCTACATTTGGAACAGCAGTTCTCAAGCTTGTTTCAACGGTTGACCCGAAAACAATAATAGCACGTTTACCGTTTAAATCCCTCAAAGACTTTACACTTGAGCCTTTTTTGACCAACAAAGCCTGCCCTGCAGTGTGATACGGCATTGAAAAATCCAAAAGTTCCTGACGTTTTGAAGTTATTGACATAGTCGCAATAATCATATCAACTTCATTCGAATAAAGTTTCATCATTCTGTCTGATGCCGAAACCGGAACAAATTCAACTTTTTTATCGCTTCCCAAAATTCCGCGCGCGATAATCCTTGCTAACGCCGCATCATAACCAGAATAATGTCCTTTTTTATCAAGAAAACCGAACGGATAAGTATCAGTCTTAACACCGACAATAAGTTTATCCCGCTTTAAAATTGTATTTAAATCATTTGCCATAGGTTCATCCTGTTTTTTACCGCAGCCGCAGCAAACAAAGATTACAACCATCAATAACGCTAATATTTTCTTTAACATAATTTTCCTCTTTTTCTCATAATACCTTATTAAACCTTTAAGTCAAAAAAGTTAAATATATTTATTTTTTTTAAAATTTAAGCTATTATAAAAAAATGAAAACTATAGTATTAACAGGGATGATGGGTTCAGGCAAAACGACAATTGCAAAACTTTTATCCGAAAAATTAAATTTCAAATATACCGATATTGATTTTCTTATTGAAGAAAAAGAAAATATGAAAATTTCAGAAATTTTTGCTCAAAAAGGAGAAAACTATTTTCGCAAATTTGAACAGGAAATTATTTTATCTTCTTTTATTACGGGAAATACAATAATCTCTCTCGGCGGCGGAGCTTTTGAAAATCCCGAAACCCGAAAGTTTTTACTAAATAATTCAACTGTGATTTATCTAAAAACTTCACCAGAAACAATTTATGAACGTATAAAAAATAACACGACAAGACCGCTTCTTTGTGGTAAAATGTCAGTAGAAAAAATTGACGAAATCCTCAGAATAAGAGAAAAAAATTACGAATCTGCATCCATAATTATAAATACAAATAACAAAACACCAAATAGAATAGTTGAAGAAATTACAGGAGCTTTACATGATTAATTTATCCGTAAATATTAGCGAAAAAGAAATTAATTATCCAATTTATATAAATAACAGCGATTTAAACAAATTAAAAAAATCAATTCTTGATGAAATGAATCACAAAAATTATATAGTAATTTATAGTAAAAAAGTTCACAAATTATATTCAAAAATTTTAGATTTTCCAAAAGATAGAACCCTTGTCCTACCTGATGGAGAGCATCAAAAAAATCATAAAAATTTATCAAAAATTTTAGATTTTGCCCTCTCAAAAAATTTAAAAAGAGAAGATGCAATAATTGCAGTCGGCGGCGGTGTAATTGGTGATATTTCAGGATTTGCGGCATCTATTTATATGCGCGGTATAAACTTTATACAAGTCCCGACAACCCTGCTTGCAGCTACAGACAGCTCTGTCGGCGGAAAAACCGCAGTAAATACAAAATTCGGTAAGAACTTAATAGGTTCGTTTTACCAGCCAAAAGCCGTTTTTATTAACGTTAATTTCTTAAAAACACTAGATGAAAAACAATTCAAAAGCGGACTTGGTGAAGTTTTAAAATACGGGTTTATTGAAAAATGCTGTGAACCTGACAATGACGCTCACCTGATAAATTTTTTAACCGAACACTATCAAAAAATTTTAAGCAAAGATATTTTAACACTGAAAGAACTCATAAAAATGTGTATCAAATTAAAAATCGCAGTGGTTCAAAAAGATGAAAAAGAATCCGGCTTAAGAAAGATTTTAAACTACGGCCACACTTACGGTCACGTTGTGGAAAACCTGACAAATTACAGAAAATATACCCACGGCGAATGCGTAATCGAAGGGATTAATTTTGCAATGAAACTTGCCCTGAATCTTAACCTTATTGATAAAGAATACAAATTTTTATGTGAAGATTTAATCAACAAATATGAATACAAACCGCTTCAAAATTTTGATAAAAATAAAATTATAAAAACAATTACAAACGATAAAAAAGCAACGGATGAATATATAAAATTTATTCTCCCGACAGGTTATGCATCTGTTTGCGAGTATGATTTTACCACAGAAGAATTGTCAGAATATTTATTAGCTTAACAAAGTTGATTTCCTTACCAGAAGCTGTTAGTATAAATATAGTTTATAGTACCTAAAATATACTAACGGAGTAAAAATGAATTCTAAAGACCTACCAAAGTGCCCAATTGAAACAACATTAAAAATGCTTGGATGTAAGTGGAAAGTCCTTATAATCCGCGAACTTTTAACAGGTACAAAACGCTTTGGCGAACTAAAAAAAGCAGTAACTGGAATAACACAAAAAGTCCTGACATCTAAACTTCGTGAAATGGAAGAACTTGGACTTGTGGAACGCAAAATTTACCCTCAAATTCCGCCAAAAGTTGAATATACACTGACAGACATCGGCTGCAGCCTTCGTCCGGTTTTAGAATCACTGAAAGACTGGGGAAAAGACTATAAACGCTATACAAAACTTGTTGAAAAAATGAGAATTAATTAAAATCACTTTCAGCTACAACTGAAGCTATTAATTCGCCGTAGCTGTTAACAATTCCGTTTGTTTCTTCAACTATATATCTGATACCGGTTTTACCTTCAATTGCCTGTTCTGCACAGTCCATCGCTTCATCCCAATCCTTGAATTCTCCGATTAAGTTTTTTGATAATTCAGATTTGTCTGTTGATGTATAAACTTGAAACATAATTTCTCCTTTTTTTCTTTTATTCTATCACAGAAAAATCCAAATGAGCTTCGCTAAGTGCCTTATTTATAGCATCGGTTTCATCTTGCAAAAGCGCATCTTCACCAATCTGCGAAATAATTTCCATTGATTTTAACTGATTAAAAACTTTGTCATTCGGAATTACAAGATAAAGCTTAATTTTTTGTGCCTGAAGTCTTACTATAATATCTTCAAGCGCAAAAATCGCAGACATATCAAGTTCTGAATTTGATGAATAATTCAAAATAATATACCGTGTTCCCAATAATTCATCAAAATGCGAAACAATCTGGGTAATAGAACCAAAAAAGAACTGTCCGTCAATATGTAAAATTCTAATTTTATAATGAGATTCACGTTCAACCTTTGTTTCAAACGGTGTATAATCAGCAGGATTATATTTTTCTACAACTTTGATATTCGTATTATCAGCAACACGTTTTGCATACAAAATTGCCGCCAAAATCACACCAATGCCGAGCGCAAAAATCAAATTATAAAATACAGTTAAAAACAACACTGCAAGAAGCACATATAAATCATCTTTCGGCGCATATTTTAAAACTTTAACGACTTTCAAGTCCAAAATATCATAACCGATTTTGATAAGAATTGCTGCAAGCACACAAATAGGAATCTGAGAAATAAATCCTGTAAATTTAAACAAAACAACAGCTAAGATAATTGAACACAATATTGCAGAAACTCTTGTTGATGCTCCAGCTTTGACTGCCGCAACACTTCGCATAGTAGCCGCAGTACCATACATAGAACCCGTTAATGCACAAAAGATGTTACCAATCCCTTGAGATGCAACAAGGCGCTTTGAATTGTGTTTTACCTTAGTCAAAGAATCCATTATAATCCCCGTTAACAAACTTTCACTTGTTGCAATGAAAGCAAGAGTTAAAGCCGCCGGGATATCACGCATTACAGAATCAAGTGTAAAATGCGGAATATAAGCATGAGGCAGCGAAAAACTTATACCCGTAATTTTTTCAACATCAAGCCCAAAATGATAAGCAACTCCTGTCATAATTACAAGTGCTAAAAGCTGTGACGGTATAATTTTTGTAATAAATTTCGGAGTAAAGAACAGAAAAAACAGAGTTCCAACACCCAAAAATGCCGCCTGAATATTTATACTGCGAAACAATTCAGGATAATACAAAAGAGTTTTAATAGTTGATGAATGCACCGCACCGCCTAAAAGAGGAGACAATTGTAAAATTATTATTATCATCCCGATACCTGTCAAAAAACCTGAGATTACAGGATATGGAACATATTTAATCATTCTTGGAACCGGTGTTAAAGAAATAATTATCTGAAAAAATGCCGCCATAACAAGAATCGGAATTACATTTGCGAGATTACCTGAAACACCCGCTACAATAACTGCTGTTACTATTGCAACCGGTCCGGTAGGTCCGGAAATTAATGGTAAATTACATCCCAGAACACCTGCAATAAATGATAGTATTATTGCCCCCCAAATACCTGCACCGGCTCCCAAACCCGATGCTACACCAAACGCCAAGGCTTGTGGAAACGCAATAATACTTGCGATAATTGCACCAAACAAATCACCTTTTATATTAATTAATTTTTCTTTAATACAATTTACCAAAAAATTACTCCTTATTTAACCGATTTTGAAATTTTATCATAAACACACAAAAAATGAGGACTTTTAAAAGCCCTCATAATTTGATTTATATTTATATTACTTATAAACTCGCTAACTTCATACTAAGTGATTTAAAAAACGGAAGTTTTTCGTCAAGCTGAATATCTGAAATAATCGGAAATTCCACAACAACTTCGTTTGGATTTTCAATAATATATTCTGCAATTTCTTCCTCATCAATATCACAATCTTCAAAAACAGTAATTTCTTCATATTCAGGGATTTCATCAAACAAAGAATCATCTTGTTCTACTTCAATCAAACCATCTTTCATAAGAACCTGTCTGAATTCCTTTCCTAAAGCTTCAATTTCTGTTGGTGCAGACTGAAAAAGACTGCTAAATTTAGTTGCTTTAGTTCTCATCTTTAGATTATTTATATCTTTTAAATTATTTCTGATAGTTTGTGCTAACATACAATACCTGCCTCTCGCCCCACGTATTAAGTATATGTTCTAAGCCCTAATTTGACATACCCCATATAGATGAGATTTCATTGCACAAAACTATTTTATTGATATTTAATTACTAATTTTGACATATTATTTCCAATAAGCTTGTCTATATCAGCTTTAAACCGTTCATACTGTCCTGCAGTACAAACAATTTTGCCGGTTACTTCTTCAAGTTTAGTTGGGAATTTTGTTATTAGAGAATTATACAATTTATTTTTATTATATAAGATTAAATCTCCATCAATAACTTTAACATTCGAAAGCAAAATATCTTCGTTTAACCCAAACATTGAATAAGGTACTGTAATACCTCTTGTTGCACTAAGTATATATGACGGACGATAAGTACCTATTTGAAGAGTTTTATCATCCAAATATTTTACATCAACACCCAAATGCTTAAACATTGCAAAACTGTTATTATCTTTTATTGCCTTCATAAATGTTGATTTCATATTTGGCAGCGTTTCATTTAATTTTTCGCTAATCATCAATGCTTGTGAAGCTTTTGGACCTTCATCTGTAATTGCAGAATGAAGCTTTAAACCTCTTTTATTTATAAATTCTCTAATTTCACCTACTAAATTTAGCGGGACAATATTGTTATTTTCTACACCTTGAATTTGATCAATTTTTCCTCGCAAAGTAGTCATACCAACTAATGGTTCCCAAAGATTTGACTTTCCGCGTTCTAAATATATATAAAAATCTCCATCTTCTAATGCTGCCTCTGCTTTGTCTACACTTGATCGTGTACACCAGTTACGACAACTCAATATTTCAAGCATTTTAATATTTTTATCTTTATGAATTTTATCATGCGCTATAGATGGAACTTTTACCCATACAGATTCATTATCAGAAAGTCCTAAATCCATAAGTAAATTATCACGCAGCCTATGAGTATACATATCTATAAACGCAGGAGATGCACATCTAACTGCTCTATCTTTAGGTTCTATATTAGAAAATCCTTTTATAGTCTCCAAAAGAGCTTTTTCATTAAATGGAACAGGTATATGACGATTACTTTCCTTTAATTCACTTGATATCGCACTCCAAATTACAAGTCTTAATGAATCATCTTCTTTTATGTGAGCAACTAATTCAGGATTTACCAAAAACATTGATTCTTCCGGAGATCTTAAATATTTTAAAAACGTACGCCAATCTTCCATACGTTGAGTACGAGCTTCATTAATTTTGCCTATCGAAAACTCTCTAATATCTTGCGGTATATAACTTTTCCATTTTATTTTATCACTTACACTATAATTATATGGAAGAAACATTCTATCTTCATTAAATAATGATTTAACAGCTTCTCCTATTTTATTTGCCGAAATTCTTTCTCCTCCGACATGATATTTTTTATTACTGCCTAAAATTTCAGCAGCTAAATATTCAAATACAGTTTTATATGTTGAAGCCGGTGACTTACCTGTAAAATTAACAGTATCTGAAGAAGCTAATCCCTTATTAAATCTTAAAACAGGATGGGGATTACTTGTACGCTTGTTATATATATTAGAAGCTAAACTTATATTATTTATACCTGATATCATATTTACCTTTAGTATTTTTTGTTTGAAAGCATGAAAAATCCTCAAGCAAAAATTTTGCGATATTAAATATATAATCCTTAATAAATTTTAACAATAAAATAAAAAACAAATAACAAAAAATATTTTCTCAAGGTTTAGTACAAAAAAGGAGTATAATATGACAGAAATCAATTTCACATCAACATACAGGATTCCAATAACACAAGCAGGCATAAATAGTGCAAAAAAAACACGTCTAAAAGAACTTATTGAATCTTATCCTAACGGACTTATAGGAAAAAGTAAAACAGGCAATGCTAGAATTTCAATTCCTGACAGCGAAGATGCAACATTTATTGGAAAACTGAAAAAAATAGGCTACAAAGTTTATCAAAAATTTGAAGGTGAAAATATTACTAAAGATAAAATTGATGTATTTATAAAAGAACGACTTGATTCCAGAAACTACCATCAAAAAGGTAAAAATCCACAAAAGTTATCACGCTCAGTAAAAGAACAAAGAAGATACGAAAGACGTTTGGACGAAAAACCATTTGAGGAAAAACCGGTTGAAGAAGTAATCGAAGAAATTAAACCACAACCAAAAACTCAAGAAATCGGTGTTTATAAAGAATTACAATTAACAGAGAAAGAAAAAGATATAATTAGAAAATCACCGGGTTATATTAAACTTAAAAGTGAAGAAGGATCTGAATTTGCAGATGCTGTATATTTCGGAATTAACAAATAAAAAAACGGATTTAAATCCGTTTTTTTATTTATGTAAAACTACTTTTCCATTTTTCAAAGTTTCCGGAACATTTATCACTCGTTGATTTGAGCTTCCGACCCAGTGAAGATTATTATCATTTAACTCTTTGACATAACGACCGTCAATCAAGACATCTAAATATTTTACAATTTCTTCATTTTGAATATCTTCCCACAAAAATCCTGTATAAGACCAAACTGTTTTATCAGGGAAAAGCTCTTTACATTTCTTTGCCAGTCTTGTAACTTCTGCCCTATTAAACGGATGCATAGGGTCTCCACCGCTAAAAGTTATACCTGAGCAATGAGGTTTTGCTAACGCATCAAATAATTCATTTTCAGCAGCTTCATCAAACGGTAATCCTCCTGCAAGATCCCAGGTAATAGGGTTTTGACATTCATCACAATGATGAGTACACCCTGAAACCCACAATACGACTCTCAAGCCATCACCATTTAACATATCGTCTTTTGTTATATCATGATAATTCATTTTTTCTCCTGCTAAAAACTTCCCGTAAATAACGACACTTGTTAACCACGGGGAATGAAAAATAATATTTACCCCTACATACTTACTCTGTCTTTGATTTCTTCCATTTTTGCTTCATTTAAGCGTGTATCACCGTTTACACGTGAATATGAAAGATATCCGTTCATACGGTCAATTTTTGTAAGGTTTTTACTTCCGCATTTCGGGCAAACATCCATTGACAATTCCTGATGTCCGCAGTCATCGCAGTATGCAAGTGAAAGATTTACACCTTCATAGAATCCTTTATCCATAGCTCTTCTCAACAAGGTCTTAACGGCTTCTTTATTATAAGAAATCGGATATTTTACATATTGAATTTTACCGCCATTGAATAAATTCCAGAATCTGTTTTCCAAATCTTGTTTTTGAATAGGTGAAATATTTTCACCAACATGACAATGGAAACTGTTTGATACATATCCTCTGTCGGATACTTTATCTTTAATACCGTATTTTTTACGGAATTGCTGCACCTGAAGTCCGCAAAGATTTTCAGCAGGAGTTCCGTAAATAGCGTAAAGATTTCCGTCTTCTTCCTTGTACTGATTAACTTTGTTGTTAATATATTCCATAACTTCAATTGCAAATTCACCGTCTTCTACAAGAGATTTTCCGTTATAAAGTTCTTGTAATTCGTTCAAAGCTGTAATACCAAATGATGCTGTTGCAGCTTTTAATAACGGTTTAATTTTATCAGAAGGTTTTAAATGTCCGCCGTAGAAACCGCCTTCACAGTATGCAAGAGGGTTAACTGAGGCTTTCATTTCACCTAAGTATTCATAAGTTCTGATATGAATTTTTCTGATAAGTTCCATATAGTAATCAAGAACTTCATAGAAATCTTTGCTTTCGTGTCTTGCTTTTGCAAGAATCATCGGAAGGTGAAGACTTACTGCACCAATGTTAAATCTTCCAACAAACACAGGAACATCATTTTCATCAGCCGGGCTCATTCCGCCTCTTTCAAACCAAGGAGAAAGGAATGCTCTACAGCCCATTGGTGAAATAACTTTTTTGTATTTTTTATACATGCTTGCAACATATCCGTCACCTGTTAAAGATAACCAATCCGGATACATTGTTTTTCTTGAACATTCAACACCTTCTTCAAACAATTCGTGAAGTTCACCGCCTTCTCCGTGAAGTTCTTCATCGTATAAGAACACAATCTTAGGGAATAATACAGGTTTTTTGTTTTCTTTTTTACCTTGCCCTTTAGCATGAATTCTTAACATAGTCATAGAAGCCATTTTTTCGAATTCACCGGTTCCAAGCCCCATTGTCATTGTGATAAACGGATAATCACCACGTGAAGAAGCTACAGTATTAAACTTATATTCCCAACCTTGGAAACCTTGTTCAAAATCATTCAAGACATCTTTCAATGCTTCTTCTCTTGCTTTTTCAAAAGATAAGCCCATACAGATATATCTGTTATACATTTTTTCATAAGATTTTTCAGCATAAGGAGCTAAAATCTTATCAACTTCCGGAACAGTAAAACCGCCATATTGTTGACTTGCAGCAGCCATTACAATATCTCCGA
Organism: uncultured bacterium; assembly: GCA_950022695.1. Lineage (GTDB taxonomy): Bacteria > Cyanobacteriota > Vampirovibrionia > Gastranaerophilales > Gastranaerophilaceae > Zag111. The sequence continues at coordinate 417,542 of CATLLN010000002.1, forward strand.
TAACATCAAATGCGACATCTAATGTTTTCGGCTCGTTATACCATAAATTACCCATTTCAAAGCCGCCTTTTAAAACTTCGGCAACGTTAAATAAGCAGCAATTCATAGTATCACGACGTGCTGACATATCGTGAATATAAATATAACCTTCTCTAATAGCTTGCAAATCATCTACTGTTAAAAAGAATTTTTTGTACAATTCTTTGTTTAATTGGTTAAAAATCAATGAGCGTTTTGTAGATACAAGCGCAGAATCGGAATTTGAGTTTTCTTTATCACCGATATACATGATTTTTTGGCTTTCCTGATAAACTTTATCAAGCATAGCCACGAAATCAGTTTTATAGTTTCTGTAATTTCTATAACTTTGAGCAACTCTCGGATTAATACTTTCCAGAGCACTTTCTGCGATATTGTGAATTTCCCAAATAGAAATTTCGTTTTTGTGTAAATCGCTAACATTTTTATTAACAAAATCACAAATTCTTTTTAAATCTTCGTCACTAAATTTAATCATCATACGTGCGGCAGACTTTTTAACGGCTTCAACAACTTTTTGAACATTAAATTGTTCTTTTGTTCCGTCTTTTTTAATAATACAAACGCTGTCAGTCACACGAGAAGCATTATCAATAACTTCTTTAGCAAACATTGCATTAGACTCGTGTACTCTTCTTATTGCATCTGAAACGTGTGCCGAAGATATACCTACTAAATTTTCTTTTTCATTTTTATTAACCGCATTTTGCATAACACATCTCCTCAGTTCGCAGAACAGCATGCCATAAATTTATACAAACTAACCTGAATGCCGGTCTGTGAAAGACTTTCACTTTTTACTTCCCATAGTCTCTTTATTTAATAATCATATCATAAATTCATTAAAAATTTAATAGAAATTATAAAAAAATGAATCTTTTGGCTGATAAATTTTGTAACTTTTCGCAATAAATTTGCCCAAAGTCAAAATTAGCAAAGGTCATGGTTTGTTCAAGAAATTTATAAAAATATTAAATCATGATAAGAAGGATTAACATTTGTAAAATTTACACTAATTATTATAAAAAATCAGTAAACAACCGTAAAAGATTGTTTACTGAAAAATAGATTAAACGGATCTATAATATCCTTTTACAACTGTACCGTCACGCCTTGTGTAGGATTCAACATAGATTGTACCTGCTGCACCATGCAATTCTGAGTTCGTTGGTACTCCAATTGAATTCATTTGAGCAAAAATTTCTTTTTCATTTTGTGAATATTCATTTGTACTCATAGCATCCAAATCTTCACGGGAATAAATTTTCGCATTACCTGAAAACGGGTTTTTATAAGAAGAAAAATCACTATTACTTTGATTATTGATTTTACCCTCTTGAAGTTGTGTCATGATTTGATCTTCATACTGATTAAATTTTTCCGGTGATAAATTTCCAATTTCTTCAGGCGTAAATATGTGATTAGCGTCATATTCTAATTGAGCTGAGAAACCCGTAGGCGCAGGTTTTGCTTGAAAAAGATCTATTGGTGTATATTTATGTAGTAGATGATTAATTCCATAATTCAATGGGTTTTTACCTGATAAGTTAGGAACTATATTAATATCTCCCGATTGACGATTAATATTAGAATTAAATAAAAAATCTCCTTTTCGTCCATAAGTAGTTATATTAGAACCATCATGCTTAAAATAATCTTTATATTTATCAACTATATGTTGACTACCAATTGGAGCAATTACAGTTGAAGATATCCCTGTCCTATGAGATAATAAATTGGATAACGTTGCACCCAGAGAATATCCTGTTGATTCTATTTTTGCATTTGGATACCTTTCCCTGATTATGTTGTACAATTTTTCTGTATCAGCATATTGTGATGGGATTTTACTATTTTTAATAGCTAAATCGTTACGAAGATCATTTAAATCAAAAATATTCGTTCCTGCTAATGCTATAACTATTCTGTCACCTCTTTTATATACTTTTGCATCAAAATTCTTATTTTGAGATAAATGTTCAAATTCTTTTAGTGTATTCCATCCTAAAATATCTTTTTTGTTTTGTACACCGTCACAAAAATCTATTAATTCTTTATATGTCATTCTGTTTTTCATTTTTTATCCTTTCATTTTTATTGTATTATTTGTTTATGAAATCTGAAATTTTAAAAATCTCATTAAAAATTTATCTTTTTATACAATATATTTCAGTAATTATAAATACTATTATTTATATTGCACTTGTTGGTATGTCACTAATAATTTTGACACTTGGCGGTTCATCAATTAAATCAATTTATCAATTATTACTATTTATATTTATATTTACTTTATTGCAAGGTATTTTCGCAACAATTTTTATATTCGTACCAATTTATTCAACACTTGCAACAAAAAATACAATAAGCAACAAACCTTTGAACAAATTTCAAAAATTTTCACTAATAATATTTAATATTACAACTATTCCTCTTTATTTGATTTTAATTGCAATCAAAAGTATTCCTAATACTTTATTAGTTGGTTTAGATATTATATTTATGACAATTACAAACCACCATTTACCATTTGTATCATTTTAACTAATATATTTCATTTTTTCTCCTTATATTATAATAATTGTATGAATATTTTTAAAGTTAATGAGAATATGGCATGCAATGTATTTTCACTTATTGGATATATATATGCAATATTATTGCTTATCAATTACAAAAAAGATTTTTATTGTATAATTTCATTTATAATTTTGATAGATTTTCTAGCATTTCTAACTGTTATCGTTATTCTATTAATTATCTATTTTAGAGAAATCAAAATTTATGATAAACATCCTAGAATTAGAAAAGAATACGAAAATAACACAAAAGCATTATTATATTACTACACTGGAATTATCCTACATATTTTGATTATACTTGTTGTTCTTTTAATATCCCCGATAAAAACACACTTGATATTTAACCATATTTTGTATTTTGGCTAAGCTAAGCTTGAACCAATAATTTACATTATAATAAATAATATATTTTAAGCATATTAACCTCCTTAAAATTTCATGAAAACTTAAGGTACAATGTACCAAAGTTTAATATATTCAGTTAATATGAGTGGATATTGGTATATAAACAGTATAACAGTTTTTTGTATCTTGTCAACTCAAAAAATCAATTATAGCTTATCAAAATATTCTTTTCCTTTTTTACAAATCGGGCAAACATAATTATCAGGCTCTTTGGTTATATCACCTTCGTAAATATAACCGCAAATACGACATTTATAAGCAAGTCTTGTAATCGGTGTTTCTTCTTCAATAAATGTTGGTGCATTTTTAGGACTGTGACCTTTTTTGACTGCATGATAATATGCATAAGTCATTGGAATCTGATTATGCAAAAGCTCTCCGGCTATAATTTTTCCTAAAAACACTGTATGAGTATCAGTTTCCATTTTGTCTACTACTTCGCAAACCAAATACCCGACAGAGTTTTCTATAATATCTATCCCGTCAACTTTTATTGTCTTAAACCCGTCAAACTTATCCATATCATGACCGGTCTGAAACCCAAATACAGGAATTACGTTATCATCAGTATCAACACCCAAAATTGATACTGCAAATTTTTTGGACTTATTTATACATTCATTTGTATAATTATTATGGTTAATACTAACAGCAATCGTGTCATATGATATCTGCATAAGACTGTTTGCAATACAGCCTGTAGATTTTTCTCCATTAGGTGTTGAGACAACATAAACACCATATGACAAATTTCTTAAAACATTGATATCCATAAGTTTAGTATATCAATAAATAATATTTCGTACATTATACAAAAAGATGAATTTAATCTATCTTATAATGCTACAAATAGCACTTACGTTCTTCACCAACAACTCCTGCATAAAGTTCTACAAATTGCTTGGCTGGACTCGCATCAATTTTTGACAGTAATACTTCTTCAATTTGGAAGAAACCAACATCACCTGACATTTCTATATCAATTTTGATAGGTTTTCTTTCACCTTTGTGAATAGAAATTCTATTTATTGCATTTGCGGAATATTTATGAATATCACCAACACGCGGTGTCGTGTTTATAGACATTGGAATACGTGCTCTGCCTTTTGTCATATCGCAACCATCAGCAATTAATAATACCCCTGCTTCAATTGAATGAATTTTACGTGAAGACATATGACCTACAATTGCTTCTGTCGCAACAGCCTTGATAATTACACGTCGATGCAAATCTTCCGGAAACATATACATCAAAGCTCTATCAATAATTGGCTGAGCCAAAAGCGCAGACATTTCTTCATGTCCCTGACGACCAATTGCCATTCCAAGGTCATGCATCATGCCAGCAAGAATAAGAGCACACATACTGTCTTCAAATGTTCCCATTTCTTCCTGCTCAAGCGAAGTTTTTATCTCAAATTCATGTAGAATATTAAGCATTTTTATCGCATTATTAATAACCTGCCGCATATGAACAGGACCATGATCGTTATAACCAAGACGTCTGATTGAAACATTATTTGCATATTCCTGCATTTCCTGTAATTCCGGATCGGCAAAAAGATATTTTACAAGCGCAAGACTCTGTGGGTAATGTTTTAATCTGCCTTCAATTTTGGATTCTGTTGCAACTTCTTTAACTGATTTCATCTTCTGACTTCTTTCTGTAGAATTTCTCTTATTAATTATATAATACCGCATTTTTATAAAAAGTTAAAGTGGGCAAGGACAAATTATATAAATTTGGAATTATTATTTTGTTAACCATAGTTTTATCTTACTTTTTTTACCGATTTCTTAATAAATTTATATATCATATACTCCCGTTATGGCGGATGATAAATTCCAAACTTCTTCTTAAGCTTTTTGAAAAAGGAGTAATTATGTCTGATAAAAATAAAAAAATCTTAATTGTTACAACAAATTATCGCGGAAATGAGAATTCTGATATTAAAGAAACAGGTGTTTGGCTTGAGGAATTCGCTGTTCCATATCTTGTTTTCAAAGATACCGGATATGAGATTACAGTTGCAAGTCCTATGGGCGGATTGTCACCTGTTGATGAAAACAGTATGTCATGCTCAAATCCTATGGAATGGGATGAATGTATTAAAATTTTACGTGAGACAACAAGACTTTCTGAAGTAGATTACAAAAATTATGATGCTTTATTTTTGCCAGGCGGACACGGTCCAATGTTTGATTTGGCACAGGATTTAATATTAAAAGAAATTGTCGAATATTTCTATGAAAATGATAAAGTTTTAAGCGCAGTTTGTCATGGACCTGCAGGATTTATTCAAGCGCAGGACAAGCACGGAGAACCTGTTGTAAAAGGTAAAAAAGTTACATCATTTACCAATAAAGAAGAACATATTATGAAACTTGATCAAGCTGTACCATTTTTACTTGAGACTAAACTAAGAGAACTTGGCGCAAAATTTGAAGATTCTATTCCGTGGTCTGAACATGTTTGTGTTGACGGTAAAATTATTACAGGTCAGAATCCACAGTCTTCTCTTCTTCTGTCAGAGAAAGTGATAGCGGCACTTTCTTAATATTCTTCAAATTTATCTGCGAAATTATAACTGCACTAATCATAAAAATACAGCCAATTATTTCTTTAGTACTCATTGATTCGTGCAGTATAATACTGCCTCCAATTACTGCAAAAACAGATTCAAGACAAAGAATAAGCGACGCAATAGTCGGTGTTGAATATTTCTGACCGAAAATTTGAAGAGTATAAGCAACTCCGCAGGTTAGAATTCCTGCATATAAAATAGGAATTCTGCAATCTATAAATCCTTGCAAGTGCGGGGTTTCAAATAAAAGCATAAAAGGTATTGAAAGAATTCCGACAACAAAAAACTGCAAACAAGAAATCTTTGCAGCATCAACTTTTTTGGAAAAATAATTAACTACAATTATGTGTACGCCGTAAAAGAATGCCGCAATAAGCAGTAAAATATCGTAAAAATCTATGCCGATACCTTTATTATTGCCAAAACATAACAGATAAAGCCCGATTAAAGCAATTCCGACACTGATTTTTGTGTTCAGTAAAAGTTTTTCTCCAAAGAATTTTAAAATCAACGGTACAAAGATTATGTATAACGCAGAAATAAAACCGGCTTTTCCGGCACTTGCTTGAAGCATACTATACTGTTGAATTGACATTGCTGTAAATAATGCAAGCCCGCAAGAAATCCCTGCACGTGTCAATATTAAATGTTGATGGTGTTTGTGTTTTGGAGTCCTTTTATCTTCTTTTAAAAATTTAGCGATAAAAATAAAAGGGATAAGACTTATTCCGCCTAATATACTTCTAGCAAAATTAAAGCTGAAAGGTCCGACAAATTCCATGCCGGCTTTTTGAGCGACAAAAGACAGCCCCCAGATTAGGGCTGTTATAAATAAAGCAAAATTTGATAAAACCTTTTTATCCATATGTTATATTATAGTAAATTTTATATTATAATCAATACGAGAAAGGGTAAGATTTTATGAACGATTACAAATATTATATAGATAATGGAATTTATGATTTTCAACGAGGCGAACTTGAGTGTGCTCTTGAAAATATAAATAAGTCTTTAGAACTTAAAAATGATTGGGAAATACCTTACTTTTACAGGGCTGTAGTTCATCAAGCGCTTGAAAATTTTGATGAAGCAATGCTTGATTATACAAAAGCGCTTCAATTAAATCCGAAAATGACTGATGCTTATTATAACCGTGCAAAGATAATTTTATCAAGAAAAGATATTGAAAATCCTGATATTCAAAAAGCTGTTGCGGATTTAGAAAAAGCATTAGAGCTTGACGGAAATTTTGTTGATGCGCTTTTTGGTATGGCTGCGGCTCAAAAAAAGCTTGGGAATTACCACAAATCTTTGGAATATTTGGAAAGACTCTTGCAAATAGAACCTGATGCGATTCAGGCAAAAGCTTTGAAAAAACTTATTTTGCAAAAATATATTGTATAGATTTTAAAAGCAGACCGCGCATATAATGCGCGGTCTGCTCATATTTTACAAAGAGAAATCTTCTTCTGCCGGAAGGATTTCAGGAATTCCTTTAATCCAGTTTTTGGCTCTGTCGTTAGCTTTTGTCCAGTTGACAGAAACAAGTCCTCTTTGTACCCACATAAGTTCTTTGAAGAATTCGTATTGTGAATTCAGGGCATCAATTTTTGAACTAAAATACAGGTGCTGAGCATCAGCAATCTGGTTTATCGGAGCGTCGCCCATAAGATATTTATGTTTAACCATCTGGTAGTTTTCACCTTCTGCAAACATTGCTTTATATGATTTTTCGATTATGAAGTATTTTGCAATTGCGCGGTTTACAACTTCTCTTACCGTCATTTCAAGTTCTGTATTGACCTGTTCAAGATAAGCTTTAAGCTCATTTAATTCAGCTTTACATCTTGCGATTTCTGCAATTTTTGTACCGCCTTCGATTGGTTTCCATTGAGCTGCAATCATAACACGTGTTGAGTGTTTATCAAGTCCCAGCCATGGAGTTCCCATCATGCCGCCTGTTGAAAGATAAGTCGGCGCCATTTGAAGATTGCCTTCTCTTTCGTACGGAAGATGTCTGTCAAATTGTGTACCGTATTCAAGTGATAATTTTGCATTAGGCATTACAAATTTTTGAGCATAATTTGATATTTCAGCCTTTTTCATTGCGATTGCTGCCTTAAGTTTTGTTGTTTCCGGAGCCATATAAATCACTTCTTCTACAAGCATATCTGTAAATTTACCTAACTTTTGCGGATCTCTTACGTGATCAATAATATGCAAATCTGATGTAAAAAATGCCGGATCACTTGCGGTTAGTGGTACAAGTGTGAAATCTTCTTTTTGATCTTTGTACAGTAATTTATTAATTGTAATTTTAATATTTTTATAATCAGCTTTCATACTGAGAAGTTTTTTCTCTGCTTCGCTGACTTCACCAGCCCAGCGTAAGATTTCTTCGGTACCGCATTTGCCTGTTTTTTCTCTTACTCTTGCAATTGCAAGGTTTTCGCGAGTTTCTTGAACATATTCGTCCTGAACTTTAATCATATTTTCAAGCATAAGCATATCAATATATAAAAGCCCTGTATCCAATCCGATTGTCGCTTCTGTTAAAGCTTTTTCAGCCTTGTCGAACTTTAATTTTTTATGTTTAACAATAATATTTGTAACCAAATCCGGTGAATATAATACCTGATCCATTCCCACCGTAAATTGACCTACCCGGGTCGGAACATTTGAATAGGATTCAGCATAACCGTCATTATATGATTGGTGACCTAAATCAAGCCTTAATGTTGGTAAATATCTTAAATAAGCTGCAGTAGTTGCTCGTCTTGCTGCTGAAATCAAATATCTTTTACGTGCAATATCAAGGTTATTTTCTTCCAAATTGTTTAATATTGCCGCTAAATCGTATTTTGGCAGTTCTTTGTGTGTGATTATTTCAGCATTATTTAAAAGTCTCAATGGTGCTGTGTAGCCGACAGCTTCTGCAGTATCTGAGTTAAAGAAAATTACTTTATCATCATAAAACGGAATTTTTTCATTTTTTACGGCAGCTCCGTGAAGAACTCCGTGGATATTAAATGATGTTGCTTCTGCAATCTTTTTATCAACATCAAAAGTTGAAGTTCCAAGCATTGCGCCTAAATCAACATCTTCACGTCCAACAGATGAAAATGTCGGTAATTTTTTTGCATTAATATTTTTGTATAGTTCTTTTCTTTGAGCATTTGAAATATTAAATAACGGGGTTACAAAAACAGAATCCACATCATTAGGAATTTTTGCAACTGTACCCTTGATATCAGGATTTACGGGAACTACAATATAGTCAAGATTACAATCTTTTTCTTTTAATTTTTTAGAAATAATAGTGTTCCAGTTTGCCTGTGTTTTGTAGAAATTCTCATTCATTAAAATTGCTGCTTTTTTCTGGTTTGGAACAAGTTTTTTGAATAAGACAAAATCGTTTACCGATTGTTGAACCGGATTGAAAAATTTGTCGCCAAAATCTCTTAACCCGTATTGATCAATCGTAATAACGTATTTGTTTTTATTTTTTTTATCAGCATAATACATACTGGATAAATATCCAAGTGAGATTACCATAAAAGCACGTGATGAAAGTGCTTTCTCAGAAACCGATGCTGCTCCTTTATCGCTCCAGTCTCCGGTAAAAATTAAATCCTGCGGAAAATATGCTTTATAATCAGGCAGTAATGATTTTGTAATTGTCTGTTGAAATACTTTTAAAACTTCCTGATTTTTGTCTGATGGTCCGTCAAATACAAATGCAAGTTCAACTGTTCTTGCATTTGGTGATGCCTGTAAAGCTTTTTTCGCAGCCGGAACTTCGCTTATCGCAAAACCTGCACCGCCAAAAGCGAAAAAGAGTACTAATGTCAGTACTGCACTGATAATCCTTTTCATTTTTTCCCTAACTCCTAATCTTAAATATAAAACACTAAAATAAACACCAAAACTTAAATCAAGTATATCAGTAAAAGTTTATTATGTCAAAGCTATTTTATAACAAGAAGAAATATTGCAGTAAAAAATGCAATAATAGAAAAAACAGATACAACAATCCAGTATGGAGTAATTTTACTTTGTTTAGGGCAGGATTTCATTGCTGTTTGTTGTTTTAATTTTGTTTTAGGTTTTGTTGTTTTAGTTTTATCTGTTTTATTTTTTACGGATTTTTCAGCTTGTGCGTATTTTTTTGCTAAATTTTTATCGCGTTTGCCTGTTGCAAGAAGTTTTACATCAAAATGCAGATTCAAATTTTCTTTACTTGCTTTTTTATTATAAACAGAATAATTTATTGCGACTTCAAATGCGCGCTGAAGACATTCCAGAGCGTCAATGCCGTTTTGTTTTACTGATGATGAGTGAACCGATTGATTCCCGCATTTTTTCAAAAAATACAAATCTTCAATAAATTCTTTTTCCTGTTCAGAGCCTTGAGAATTATCTTTCAATGTCGCAAGCATCTGATCAAAAGTGTTTTCTGTAGTACGTTTTGAACCCAGAACATTTTTACAGACATTTTCAGCAAAACGTCTGGTCTGCCCCATACACTGTTCAAAATACTCATCACGATAAAGCATTTCGGCATCAGAAATTATTTCATATAAATTTTTATCCGTATTTTTTAAAAAATCAAAATTTGTCGGCATGTAACTATTTTACTATATTATTTTTATATTACAATATAAATTAACGGTACTAAAAAAAAGGAGAGAAATATATGTTAACAAAAAACTCATCAGTAAAAACAAGTTTCTCAGGTGTTGATTTTTCAAAATACTCTTCAAAAACATCTGAGTTTGTAAAAGAATTTGCAGCACGTGCAAATAAACCTGGATATTTTCTAAATTGGGTAAATCTTCCATCTGAACAATTAAAAAGAGTTGATGAACTTTACTCAATGGTTGAATCTTTCAAAAACCAAACAGGTGTTGAAAAACTTAGCGTTATGGGTATCGGCGGTTCAAAACATACCGTTGAACATATGCTTGGCATCAATGGCTTAAATCTTTGCGGAGAAAGTGTTTTATTCTATTCAGATGTTGATTCAATCAGCTGGGAAAGATTTATCACAAAACTTGGTGATGTAACATCTTCAAATTATATGATTGCTTCAAAATCCGGTTCAACTTTTGAAACAAAAGACGGATTTTTAAGAATTCAACAAATGCTTATTGATTCATATATGTCAAAAGGTCAATCAGAAGAAGAAGCAAAAAAATCAGCTGCAAAACACTTTATCGCTGTAACTGACGGTAATGCTGAAAAAAGTGAACTTCGCAGAACTTCAATCGAACAAAACTGGTTAGGCGATTTATTTATTCACGATGATGTTGGCGGAAGATTCTCAGCTTTTGATGATCACGCTTTATTCACTTTAATCTGGGCAGGACTTTCAAAATCAGATATGGTGTCATTATTAAACGCAGCTCAAGAAGTTTCTGAACAATCTTTATGTGAAGATTTAGAAATCAACGATGCTTTAAAAGAAGGTATTTTCTGGGCTGATGCTAAAATGAACGGTATTTGCGCATCAGTTCACCAATACATGGGTTCAATGTTTGAAAATACAGTTTATTGGCATGCTCAAATGCAAAACGAATCAGTAAAAGATACATTAAAACAGGTTGCTAAAGTTCCTGATGCTATGCATCACTCTGCAGAAGCTCACTTTAACCCTGCAAATAAATTAGTTTTTGCTTTAACAGTTCCTGTTGATAACGGTGTTTGCCGGGAAAACGCAGAGTCTTATATTGAAGCATTAACAAAATCATACGAAATTACAGGTGCATTCTTTAAAGAAGAAGTTGAAACTTCATCTTTAGGTTTAACTGCAGCTGCAGCCGGTGCGATGACTCAATTAAGAGCATTTGCTACTGTTTATCAGGAAATCGTTGAAGCTGTAACTTCAGGAAAAGAACTTCCTGAAGTATTTGACAGTGTGCTTCAACCGCACGTAGAATTCTACAAAAAGAATTTAAAAGGCGGAGTTGTAGTTCCTGGCAGAATTTCAGCATAATTTAAAATTAAATTATAAACAAAGTAAAGCGCCGCAGGTAAATCTGCGGCGCTTTAAAATTTTATATAAATTTTTAATTATTTTTTCCTTTTATGAATCCTAAAACTCCGTTGATAAATGTTAACGGATGAACCGGACAGCCTGGAATATACAAATCAATCGGATATTTTTCAAGAAATTCTCTATTTAATTTTGTACTTTCCTGGAAAACTCCTCCTGAAATTGCACAAGCTCCGCAAAGAATTACAATTTTTGGATCAGGTACAGATTTGTAGCAATCTTCAAGCGCATAAGCCATATTCTCTGAAATTGGTCCTGTGATTACAATACCGTCAGCGTGACGAGGAGATGCCACAAAATCAATCCCGAATCTTCCCATATCGAAGTTAACGTTTGAGCAGGCATTAAGCTCCATCTCACAACCGTTACAACCAGCTGCAGACACCTGACGAAGTTTTAACGAATGTCCGAACATTTTTACAATTTCTCCTTTTGTTTCAATCGCAGATTTTACGTATTCCTCATAAGTTGTTTCAGGTGTTACAACAAGTTTTTCATGACAAGTTGAAGCAAGTTTATACCCGGCAGTAAATTTAACAGCTTCTGAGCATCTACCACAGGCTCCGCAGAATGTACATTTTCCCATATCAATTGATAACGGGTTTAAGTTAAGTGCACCTGTAGGACAAACACCTTCCAAGCAGGTAGTATCTGCATTTGCACACAACTGAGGAAATCCTCTGAATTGTTCACGCATTGGAGCGTTTTCAATATCTTTAATATATTGTTTTCCTTGATAAATTCTTGATTTTAACGTATCAAACATAATTATTTTTCCTTATAAATCGTTTCCTGAATAAGACAAATTGAAGCTTTTGTTACAAAGCGGAAAGTCTGAAATTCCATTGTTGCGTACAGCCAGACCTAAACCATACCAATTATTAAATGACGGGTCTTTAATTTTGTATTTAGAAATTTTTCTATTAATATCTGTCATTGCAATATGAACAATTTCACCTCTCCAGCCTTCTACTACTGAAATCACAAAAGAATCCGATGAAAGTTTGTTATTAACCCCTTCTGTGATAATAAGTTCATCTTTGTAGTCTTTTAGTTTTGCAAAAATCTTTTTAACAATAGAAATAGACTCTTTTATTTCTTTATATCGAAGTTTAAAACGGGAGTTAACGTCACCGACACCTTTAAACGGTTTACGTTCAAAGCCTAGTTCTGACATCCATTTATCCGGATAATCAAAACGTGAATCAAGTTCAACACCTGATGCACGGGCAGCCATTCCGACAAGTCCGATTTCTGCTGCTTTTTCAGTACTTACTGTACCGGTTTTTTCTAATCTTGACATTACAGTAGAATTTTTAAGCATTGTATTGGTCATTCTGTCAACATCTTTTGCTACTTTGCTTAATGTTTCCAAAGCCCGATTTAGAACATCATCCGGAATATCATAATTCACACCGCCGACTGTTACAAGCCCACGCCCAAAACGACTTCCGCAAATTTCAAGCATAGTATTAATAACAAGAGTTCTTGTAGCGCCAAAAACTGATGCACCCATCAAATAAGCAATATCACCTGCAATTGCACCCATATCACCAATATGTATAGCAATTCTTTCCATCTCAAGTGCGGCTTTTCTGATAAGCTGTGCTTTATTTGAAATTTCAATACCTTTTAAGGCTTCCATAGTTTGAGAATATGCCGTATTATAAGCAATTACGCTATCACCATTAATTGATTCCGCTAATTGGTTTGAAGGATTTTTTATCATCATTTCTTCAATTCCGCGGTGCTGATAACCTAGCATGATTTCAAGGTGGTAAACGCTTTCGCCGTTGCACATAAATCTAAAATGCCCAGGTTCAATTACCCCTGCGTGAATCGGTCCAACCGCAACCTGGTGGACTTCTTCCCCTGTCATTTCAAAGAACGGATATTTATCCTGATTGATTCTTACAGGTTTAAGCCAAGGATGGTTTAAAGGTTCAATACCGAACTGCTCATAAAATTCTCTTTCAAATATATGAAATGCAGGGATATCCTGTGTTAATGATTCATAAGACTTGTCGTTTTCGCTGAAAACAACAGATGATAAGTAGAATTCGGAATTTGAATCATCTGCTAAGATTATAAATAATCTTACACACCCAAACCCCCAGTCTTTCCCGAAAAATCCGATAGGTCGTTTACCAATATTTTTTACTTCTTCTCGTAAATTATTTTTAGAAATAATAGGAATTTTTCCTAAATCAACTTTTATATTATTTTTTATTTTAATCCAATTTGCCATAATTTTTTCCTTATTCTAAAATGCTCCGACAGCAAGTTTGATAATATCGTTTAAGTAATCAGGAATATAAATACCCATCACAAAAACAATAACAAGCATAATAACCTGCGGAATATACATCCATAATGAAACTTTTTTCTTATTTTCTTCAATAAGTTTTTCTTTGTCTTCACTTAATTCACCAAAAGTCATTTTTACAACAACTCTGCCGATACCAAAAAGAATTATCGTCAAAAGAAGCACAAATAAAACACATAGAACATAATGTTTTTGAAGAATCATTGCTTTGATAATCAAAAATTCACTGATAAATAAAACAGATGTAGGGAATGCACAAATAGCTAAAAATGATGCTACCCATAACCATCCTGTTTTACCGTCTGCATTAACTATTCCGCTTACAGATTTAATTCTTTTTGAGTCAAATAATTCCAAAATATTACCTGATGTCAGGAAGAATGATGCTTTTGCAAGAGAATGACCAATTAAATGAAGCACTACAGCATAATATGCCACAGGTCCTAAAGCCATTCCAATAGCTAAAATTCCCATATTTTCAATTGATGAATATGCAAGCATTCTTTTGTAATTTTTAATATGATAAACAAAAACTGTTGTAACAAATAATGATAAAAATCCCATTACAAAAAGCATTAATCTTGCATAATCAGTGCAATTTGCGATTTCCATAATCTTAAATACTCTTACAATTACTAAAAATGCAGAGTTTAAAAGCGCAGCAGACAAAAGTGCCGAAATCGGTGAAGGTGCTTCTGAATGCGCATCAGGAAGCCAGAAATGAATAGGTGCAAGACCCATCTTTGCGCCAAACCCGAAAAGCATAAATACAAATGCTAACTTTAACCACGCTAAATCAAATCCTGATGCATACTCGTAAAGCTGAGCAAAGTTCATTGAATTAACCGCACCTGATGAGACATTTAATAAAATTATACCAACAAAAGCAAGCGCAATACCGATTGAACAAATAAATACATATTTCCACGCTGCCTCAATTGAGTGTTTGGTTTTATTAAAGTAAATTAAATAAGCACTTGATAAAGTTGTAGCTTCAATAAGAACCCACGCCAAGCCTAAATCTGTACTCAATAAGGTTCCTGTCATTGATAGAACAAACACCAAAATCATAAATGAATAATGGCTTATTCTTCTATCCGGGACGTCCAAATTTTTAACATATCCGGTGTTATAAATTGCAACCATTAAAAATACTACAGATAAAATAATCAGAAATATCATATTAGTATTATCTACAGCAAAATATGGTATACCGTTTTTTGCACCGTGACCTGATGCCAAAAGCACAGTAATTACAAAATGCAAAACCGCATATAAATTTACCATCCAGGTATTAAAAGTTTTATTTTTTATTATAAGCACGAGCAAACATGCAATTATTGGAAAAATTAAAATCATATTAATCATTGTATTCATAGTCCTTTAAATCTGATAAATGTGAAACTTCAAGGTCATTAAACTCTTTGTTAATTTCATTGACGAACAATCCTAAGATATACACCGCAATAAATACATCAAGTAACACACCTAAATTTACAAGCATCGGCATTTCTTTTGCTACAGACAATGACAAAAGAAAAATTCCGTTTTCCATTGTAATAAATTCAATTACGTTAGAAATAATTTTATGCTTAATTGTAATCAACCACAAACTTATAATAATAACTGCCGCAGACACACCGAAATATATCGGCGAAATCATTTTCATTGAAGAAATATAATAATTTGATGCCAAAAATCCCGCAAGCAATATCAAGCTTGAAATAACCAAACAGTAAAAATGCGGAATATTTGCCGCAACATCACGGTTTGAATGAGTCTTTTTCAAAACCTTATACAAAAACCACGGAATAACAATTGATTTTACAATTAAAGTTTCCACAGTTAAAAACGCTATATTAAGCCAGTTATGATGTTCAAACCCGCAGCAGCAAATCAAAAACAACAGCACACCCTGAACAATTAAAAGTCTGATATGCGCTATAATTCTGCTTGTTGCAGCAAGATATAACATCGTTAATCCAAAAAGAATTATAAATCCTGTTTCCATCTCTACTTAACCTCCAAACATCCTTGCAACAACAAGAGAAAGAACAACCAGCGCTAATGAACTCATAATAAATATAAATTCAAAAACGTGTGACATTCTGATTCTTGCCATGCCTGACTCAACAGTTCCAATAATAATCGAAATCAAACACATTATTAACAAATAACAAAGTACACTCATCCAATCACTAAGACCAGACGGAATAATAATATTTGCAATTAATGATGAAATCAAAAGCATTTTAATCCCATTAGCCCAGGTATAAATTGCTAAATCACTTCCTGAATTATCCAAAATCATAACCTCGTGAATCATAGTTAATTCAAGGTGAGTGGCAGGATCATCAACAGGAACTCTTGAACCTTCAGTTAATACCATAATAAATAAAACCACAACCGCAAAAAACGCAATTAACACACCATAACTTCCTGCATTTGACATAATTTGAGTTAAAGAATCGAATGTATAATTGCCGGTTAGTGCCATAATTGATGCAACAAGTATGAAAAACGCAGGTTCTACAATTGATGTAAAACAAGCTTCACGCGATGCGCCCATACCTTCAAAACTGCTTCCTGTATCCATTGCAGAAATAAGTGACATAAATTTACCCAAACCAAGAGTATAAGCAAATATAATTATGCCGGCTTCAACATTAATAAGCGCAGAACCTGATGCCAAAGGCACAAATAATGACGCAAATAACACTGTAGCAATCGCAAATACAGGTGCAATCTTAAATACAACAGATGTTGTTTTACTTATTACAAAGTCTTTTTTTATTAGTCTTACAAAATCATGCAAAGGCTGCCAAATAGATGGTCCTTTTCTTCCGCCCCAGAATGATTTTGTTTTTTTGATTAGTCCCATCATAATAAACGGAACAAATAAAAGTATTATAAAATTTAATAACTTCATTATCATTTTTTCTTATCCTATAAACAAACTTCCAATCATAACTATTACTAAAAATATCAATCCGTATTTAATATAAGACTGAATATTTCCGCTTTGCAAAGCTTCAAATTTCGATAAAAACCATTCATCAAATTTTAACATAGGGTTTATCAAATAAGCTTCTTCAATATCTTCTATGTGCAAGCTAAAGTGTGCACTTTTCGGAAATAATTTTTTAGGTTTTTCAATATCAAATACTTTTTTAAACAAAGGTTTTAACATTGATAAAAACGGACTTGCATAAGATGAAGCCGTATATTGCATGTGATTATTACCTCTATTATAACCACATCCCCAAGTTTCGTGAAGTGCAATTTTACCTTTAGTAAGCTTTAATTTCAAAATAATCATAAATGTTATAAATGCAACAAGCGCTACAGCAAATACTGCGATTGTCTGCATTAAACGCATCGGTTCGTAACATACCGCACAAACATTCATTGTAGTCTGAGGAATTATTGCAAACACAACTTTTTTGATATGCCAGAACACATATTGAGGATAAATCCCAATCAATAATGTTAACAAGGCTAAAAAGCTCATCGGAAGAATCATAGATTTTCCGCAATCCTCAGTAACATTTTGTGCAGATTCACTTCTTGGCATACCCAAGAAAATTATACTGAACGCTTTGGTGAAACATAAAATTGCCATAGTTCCGACAAGTGCCAAACCCGCAATTGCAAATAATAAAACAATTACAGCCGCAAAATTATGTATTGCTAAACCTTTAAACATACCAAAATATATTAAAAATTCACTGATAAATCCGTTAAATGGAGGCAAACCGCAAATTGCAACAGAACCGATTAAAAATAAAATCGCAGTTGCAGGCATTGATTTGATAAGCCCGCCCAAAACTTCAACATTTCTTGTATGAGTTTTAATATAAACACTTCCTGCAGAAAGGAATAATAATTCCTTGAAGATTGAGTGGTTTAAGATATGCAAGATTCCGCCGCCAAAACCAACTAAAGCAACTAAAGGATTTGTATACGCCAATCCGAGCATTCCAACCCCGATACCAATACCGATAATACCAATATTTTCAATACTGTGATATGCTAAAAGTCTTTTTAAATCGTGCTGCGTAATAGCATATAAAACACCATATAATGCTGAAATTACAGAGATTATGAGTACTGTATAAGAAATCAACTTTGAAGGAGTTCCAACCATCCAAAGCATTCTTAAGATTCCGTAAATTCCTGTTTTTATCATGACCCCTGACATAATCGCACTAACATGAGAAGGTGCTGCCGGGTGCGCATCAGGTAACCAGTTATGAAACGGAACAAATCCCGCCTTGGTTCCAAAACCTACAAATGCAAGTAAAAATACTAAATTGGCATAAGATAAATTATTTTCCAATACGGTTTTCAATACCGCAAAATCAAAACTTCCCGCTTTAATTGCAATAATTGCAAACGCAATAATTATAAATAAAACAGATATATGCATAAATACTAAATATTTTATACCTGCTTTTAAAACATCTTTTTTACCGCTTTCAAAAATAACAAGGAAAAATGATGAAAGTGACATAATTTCCCAGCAAATTAAAAACATCAATGCATTTTGACAAGTAACAACAGCAAGCATTGATGCTATTAAAACAGGTAAAAATACTAAATGAGAATTGATATTTTTTGATTCTAAATACGGTTTTAAATATCCGTTAGAATAAATTACAGATACCAAACTCATTACTGTAATCACTAAAATAAAAAATGCGGCTAACGGATCAATAACAAAGTTGACCGCGCCAAATAAATTGTTAAGATTGAAAGTTTTTACTAAGTTTTCACTTCCCCAATGAGCCAAAACTTTCAACGCAGGAATCAAACATAAAACAGAACCTATTGTTGTTAATAAAGTAAGAACAAAGGTTTTCAATTTTTTACCGAAAGTTCCTGCAATAAATCCGCTTAATACCAGCGTGATTATTCCAATAAAATAACTATTCATAATCGTTTTCCACCCTAACTATATTCTCGAATTTCATATTCCATAACTTACCAAATTTAAAATAAATTTTCGGGTAAATTTCTTATAAAACCGTTGTAAATCTAACATAAGTTAATGTCAAGGGATATAACAGAACAAGTTAATAAGATAAAGATAAAAAACTAAAATTCCCCCTTGTAATAATTTTTTCACGATATAAAATACTAACGGAAAGATAACATTAGCCCCTCAGCCAATGCTTGCAAAATGCAAGTAGTTTCATATGGTTGATCGGAATATATAGTAAGGAGATTAAGAAAAATGGTAGAAGTACAAAATTTAGATACCAAAGATTGTATTACACCGGGTAATGTTGCCCATGAGCTTGCAGACAGCGTTATGCCTATGAAAGCTAATTTTAGAAAATCAAAAACATTTGTTCTTGCAATTGCAGCTGGTGCATTAATAGCATTTGGTGCTCAAGTTTCACTGACAGTTATGACAGGAACTGAAAACATAAGCTGGGGTTTTGCAAAATTAATCGGCGCAATGACTTTTGCAACAGGTTTGATGATGGTTGTTTTAACAGGTGCAGAATTATTTACCGGTAATGTTATGATGACATTTTCTGTTATTGAAAAGAAAACAAGCTTTGCTAAACTTTTAAGAAACTGGTCACTGGTTTATGCAGGTAACTTTGTAGGTTCAATAATTTTAGCATTATTAATTTACCTTTCAGGTTGCTCTCATAATTCACATGATGCATTAGGCGCATTAGGTTTAACAACGGCTTACACAAAAGCTACATTACCATTTGTTGAAGCTTTTACAAGAGGTATTCTTTGTAACTGGTTAGTTTGTCTTGCAATTTGGATGGCTTCATCTTCAAGACACGTTATCGGTAAAATCTTTGCAATATTTTTCCCTATTATGACATTCGTAGCTTCAGGTTACGAACACAGTATTGCAAATATGTATTTCTTAACTAACGGATTATTCCTAAAACACACACCGGACATTGTAGCTGCATCAGGTTTAACAGCTGAACAATTATCAGCATTAACCTGGAAAACAGCACTATTCAGTAACTTAATTCCTGTAACATTAGGAAACCTTATAGGTGCAATTGTATTTGTTGTACTTTTATTCTGGACAGCATACTTAAGAGATGACCACGAAGACAAAAAATAATTATAAAAACTTAAGGCAGATATTTAAAATATCTGTCTTTTAATATAAAATATTGTTGGAAAAAAATTGTGAAAAAGATTTTATTTATTTTAATTTTAATATTATTAAATTCTTCATCTGCTGCAATTGCTGAAGATGTGGAATTAACTTTTGACGAAAATTTTCAAAAACAAACTCTAAATATTCGTACCAATTTTAATGATAATAAAATTGCAATAAATGAAACAGACATTGAAAATGTGACACCTGCTCATCCGCTTGAAACTTCAAGTCCGACAAGTACTCATTCTAAACTGTTTAATGGAATATCACAAAGTGCACATAATTTATACAACCTTAAAATCGATAATACTGATACTCCATCAGCATTATTTAAAGAACAATTAACCAAACATTTTGACAAAGGACCGATTGAAAGTTTTCATACCTGGGGAGTTATCCAGAGTAATTTTGACACAACAATTCCCGAATCCGGAGATGGTAATACAAGGTTCAATGTCGGGTTAATAAATGTTTTATTTGATGCCCAAACCAGAGAAGGTAAAGATAATTTTCGTTTAATGCTTGATGTAACCCATCAACACAATAGACCGTTTATGCAGCAATTTGTGCAAGATGCTTATTACGAAACTAAACGGATTCCGCATCATACAATTTTATTCGGAAATTCACGTCCCGGAGTAGGATATGAAGGCGCTCAATCCCCTTACACCCTGCCATTTGTTAACCGGTCTCAGATTTCAAGAAACCTTGCAAATATCCGCAAAGTCGGTTTAAGAGTTCGCGGTGATTATTCATTTGTTGATTATGATTTCGGTGGATACAGTTCTGATACTTTCTTTTCAGAATTCATGCCGGGTGTAGAATTTGACGGCTGGGTTAATTTAAAACCACTTGCAAAAACAAATGAAAAATACGGAAAACTTACAACAGGCGGCGGGATTGTTGCCGGTAACAGAAATTCGACAGATTATTTTGTCGGCGGTGCTTATGTTGGTTATACTTACAAAAAATTCTGGACACGTATGGAATACGCGATTTCTGACGGTTCAAACGGGGGCTCAGGATTAACTGATAAAAAACGTCAGGGCTGGTATGTAACTTTAGGTTACCACATAACTAAAAAGCTTGAAATTCTTGCTAGATATGATGAATTCGATCCGGATAGAACAATTTCGGGTAACAATCAACGGGAATATACCGCAGGCATAAATTATTATATTAAAGGACAGGCATTAAAACTTATTCTAAACTATATTTATTGTCAAAACGAAGCAAGACCTGACAGCCACAGAATCTTAGTCGGCACACAACTGGCAATATAAAATACTAGCAAAAATTTTTTTTATCGGTTTTAAATGTAATGTACAGAATTTGGAGTATATTATGTTTATATCTGCAATAAACCCGGTACAACAGGGTTATAATAAAAACAGGGTTAGTAATAACAATGTTGCGTTTAATGGTATGATTAAGATGTTTAAAAATAAAATATATCTTGACGGTCAAAAAGATATTGAAGAAATTCTAAAACAACATCCCGATACAAATCCTATTGTAGGACAACTGCCTAATTTTATATTCAAAAAATTACCCCTTGAAAACAGAAGAGAAGCTATTTTAGAAATTATGAATACATTTGATGATGTAGCTTTTAAGT
Organism: uncultured bacterium; assembly: GCA_950022695.1. Classification (GTDB taxonomy): domain Bacteria; phylum Cyanobacteriota; class Vampirovibrionia; order Gastranaerophilales; family Gastranaerophilaceae; genus Zag111. The sequence continues at coordinate 439,300 of CATLLN010000002.1, forward strand.
AAAATAAATTCTCCTAAAGTAAAAAAGAGCAAGTAATCTTTTGGCTTGAACAATTTAGAAGTGGAGATGCCGATAAAGAATTTTATAAAAAACAAGTAATTGATACTTTTGTAAATGCTGTTGTCTTATATGAAGATATAGTGACAATTGCTCTTAGTTATGATAATAACGAGATTATAGATATTCCATTGAATAAATTAAAAGACTCATCCGATGGTGTTCGGATAAGTCTTTTAAATTGGAGGTTAGGAGATTCGAACTCCTGACCCCCTGCGTGCAAAGCAGGTGCTCTACCAGCTGAGCTAAACCCCCATTTGGGTCACCAAGAATAAATGTTATTTATTCCTCGGCTACATTTATAATTCTACATGCTGATTTTTTTTTGTAAACCCCTTTTTTAAGTTTTTTTGAAAAAAATTTATAAAAATCTGGTTAAACCGGCTAATATTGGTAAAAATTCCGGTGATAACTCGTATTTCCCTACATATTTTGGCTGCCTATTTCCTTCGGTATAAAACATTAATTGCATATTAACACCAGGTCCCGTAATCATATCATTATGTCTGAAATGCTGATGAGTTAAGCTTATATCTTCATTACCAAATTTACCATAAATCTTTTTTACATTGAATAAAAACAAAGGTTTCTCAATGATTGAAACCTTCTTATTTCCAACATAACCGTCTATTTGAAAATAATAACCTTTCCAAAAACTTCCCTTACGTTCTGATTTAATTTCCACACCTTTTGTTCCAATTTTTCCCGTTACAGTTGTTAAATCAGATTTTCTATCAATATTTAAATTATACTCTTGACCGTAACTCTTTCCCTTCGCAATAAATGAACCCTTTATAGTATGTTTTGCCAATAAACCCTCTGTTGATTTTTCAAAAGTAAAATTATTGCGAACATCATCTGCAGGAACAGTATTCTCGCTAAATGGAATTCTATTTGTTCTTACAATATTCGAATTTTGCGGCACATTTCCTATTGGTGAAACTTTCATATATGTATTAACCCCATAAAAAATAATTTTTTGCTACTTATTCATTTTTTGACGTTAAAGCATTTAAAATTTTTGAAAAATCATCAAGTTTTTCAGGATTTTTATTTAGGACACCAACTATAGATGCAATTTTATCATTTTTATTTGTAAACAGCTCATAAGGTAAAATATTAAAATAATTAATTATATTAATCAATGTTTTTACCTGTGGAAAACTTTTACCGTTTTAATACGATTCAAATTATGAGTTTCCAATCCTATAGATTCTGCTAACTCACTCTGAGTCAGACCTTTGTTTTTCCTAAGATTTTTAAGATTCTCCCCAAAACACTTTCTAAATTCTTCAATATCCATATATTGATTCTAGTTAAGATTAAGATAAATATAAATACCGTTCTTTAGTACATTAATTGTATTAATATTGATTAATATACCGTCATGCGATATAATAAATTATATTTGAAGAAGGAGAAGAAATATGAAAAAAACAGGCTTTACATTAGCTGAAGTTCTAATCACCCTTGGCATAATCGGTGTTGTTGCAGCTATGACAATTCCAATACTTATGACAGCTTACCAGAAGAAACAAACAGTCACAAGACTAAAACGCGCATATAGTATAGTTCAACAATCAATAAGGCTTTCTGAAGATGAAAACGGTGAAGTTGAATCTTGGGATACAAAATTGAATGGTGATGAATTCTTTAAAACATATTTGGCAAACTATATAAAATATTTAGATAAATATACTTCTCAAGAATTATGGGATAAAGCTCCAAGAAAAAATCTTAACGGTTCAAATTACACCGGAACAACTTATAACGCTTCAAGTAGAAGAACTGCTCATTTTACATTACTTGACGGTTCAATGGTTTCTATGAATATGAACCAGGTTAATGAAAATGGTATATGGGTTGGAATTGACGTAAATGGTTTAGCAAAACCTAACACCATAGGAAAAGATACATTCCTATTTTTCTTTTCATCTAAATACGGGCTTAGACCCTTAGGAGATGCAGGCACTCCTGCCAATTGGCTTTTTGGTACATATTCAAGAAATAAAGTCGGTCCAAAAGGTTCCAGTTACAACGCTTGTAAACAAAACGGAACAGGTTATTGGTGTGCTGCACTTATTATGAACGATGGTTGGGAAATGGCATCGGATTACCCCTGGAAAACTAAATAAAAATCTTATATAAAAAATATGGCGCGAACCATCTGGTTCGCGCCATATTTAAATTTTATTGGTAAACTATTTACCTTCTACAACTGCTTGAGCAGCTGCAAGTTTTGCTTGAGGGATTCTGAATGGAGAACAAGAAGTGTAGTTCAATCCAATTCTATGACAGAATTTAACTGAATCAGGGTCACCGCCGTGTTCACCGCAAACTCCGCCAACAAGTGATGGATTTACAGCTTTACCTAATTTCATTGACATTTCAACCAATTTACCAACACCTTTTGTATCAAGTGTTTCAAACGGGTTAGAAGGTAAGATTTTTTGTTCAACGTATCTGTTCAAGAACTTACCTTCGGCATCGTCACGTGAGTAACCGAATGTCATTTGAGTTAAGTCATTTGTACCGAATGAGAAGAATTCTGCGTATTCAGCAACTTCATCAGCTGTAAGTGCTGCACGAGGAATTTCAATCATTGTACCGAATTTGTATTCTACCTTGATACCTTTTTCTGCCATAACAAGTTCAGCAACTTTTTCTAAAATTTCTTTAGCTACTTTAAGTTCGTTAACGTGGCCGATAAGAGGAATCATTACCCAAGGTTTAACATCAATACCTTCTTTTTTAACGTCACATGCAGCTTCAAAGATTGCTCTTACTTGCATTTCGTTAATTTCAGGGTAAGTTAAACCAAGACGGCATCCGCGAAGACCCATCATAGGGTTAGATTCTGAAAGTCCTTCTACAACGTGAAGAAGTTCTTCTTTTTCTTTAGCATCTTTATTTAAAGCTTTTAGTGTAGCAACTTCTGCGATTAAGTCTTCTTTTGAAGGAAGGAACTCGTGAAGAGGAGGATCTAAAAGTCTAACTGTCATCGGTTTTTCACCAATAGCTTTGAACATTGCATAGAAATCTGAATATTGCATAGGAAGAAGTTTATCTAAAGCTTCTCTACGAGCTTCAGGAGTACCTGCAATAATCATTTTTTGTACCCAAGGAAGTCTGTCTGGATCCATGAACATGTGTTCAGTTCTACAAAGACCAACACCTTCAGCACCAAATTTCAATGCATTTTCGATATCTTTAGGAGTATCAGCGTTTGCTTCAACTTTTAATTGTTTGATTTCGTCAACCCAAGAGAAGAATTTATTCCAATTTTCGTCAATTCTTGCTTCTACAAGTTTAACAGCACCTTCCATAACGATACCTTTGCCGCCGTCAAGAGAGATGATATCATCTTTGTGGTAAACTTTACCGTCAAAACCTGTTAAAGTTTCATTTGCAAGGTCGATTTTCATGTCTTCACAACCTGAAACACAAGGTTTACCCATACCTTTAGCAACAACTGCTGCGTGAGATGTAGCTCCGCCTCTTAGTGTAAGTACACCTTGAGAAACAGCCATACCGTGAATATCATCAGGACATGTTTCAACACGAACTAAGATAACTTTTTCACCGGCTTCGCCGCGTTTTGCAGCTTCTTCTGTATCAAATACAATTTTACCAACAGCAGCACCTGGAGATGCGTTTACACCTTGAGCAATTTTATGAGCTTCGTCCATTGCTTTTGAATCAAAACAAGGAAGAAGAATTTGGTTTACTGAATAAGGGTCAACCAATTGAATTGCTCTTTCTTTAGTAATAATACCTTCTTCGCACATATCAACAGCAATTTTTACAGCTGCAGCTGCAGTTCTTTTACCGTTACGTGTTTGTAGAATATATAATTTACCTTTTTCAATTGTAAATTCCATATCTTGAACATCTTTATAACCAAGTTCAAGTTTTTTAGCGATATCAACATATTGTTTATATAATTCAGGCATTTCAGTTTCTAATTCTGCAATAGGTTTTGGAGTTCTAATACCTGCAACAACGTCTTCACCTTGTGCGTTTGTTAAGTATTCACCATAGAATTTATTTTCGCCTGTAGCTGGGTTACGTGTGAATGAAACACCTGTAGCACAATCATCGCCCATGTTACCGAATACCATTGATTGAACGTTAACTGCTGTACCGAAATTATGATCAATTTTGTTCATGTTTCTATAAGCAATTGCACGAGGGATATTCCAAGATCTGAATACTGCTTCAATTGCTTCTTGAAGTTGTACATACGGATCTTGAGGGAATTCTTTACCTGTAACTTCTTTAATAATATTTTTGTAAACAGGAATAAGAGATTTCAAACCTTCTGCTGAAATTTCTGTATCTTGTTTAACGCCTTCACGTTCTTTAACTTTTTCTAATTCAGATTCGAAATATTTTTGTCTGTCCATTTCCCAAGCTACAGAACCAAACATTGTTAAGAATCTTCTGTATGAATCGTAGCAGAATCTAGGATTGTTAGTTAATTTAATCATAGCTTCTACTGTTTGGTCGTTCAAACCAAGGTTAAGGATTGTTTCCATCATACCAGGCATTGAAACTCTTGCACCAGATCTAACTGATACTAATAAAGGATTTTCAGCATCGCCGAATTTTTGTCCTTTTTGAGCTTCAACTTCTTTTAATGCAACTTTAACTTCATCCATTAAACCTTCAGGCATTTTATTGCCGTTATTAATATAAGCCATACAAGTTTCAGTGGTAATAGTTAAACCCGGAGGAACCGGCAAACCTAAGTTTGTCATTTCTGCCAAGTTTGCACCTTTACCGCCAAGAAGATTACGCATTGATGCATCACCTTCTTTGAAAAGCCATACTCGTTTTTCTGTCATAATTCTTTTTCTCCTTTTAGTAAAATATCTCTCTAGATAATTGTAATAAAATTTTATCATGAACATGTTCATAATAACTTTTTAAAAAGGAGCAGCTTTAAATCTTTTAACATGTTTTAATTAAAAGAAATATATGTCAGGATTATCTCTAAAAATTTTCATGTAATTTCTAAGATTTAAAATACGATAATTCGGACTTTCTTTTATCAGAGATGAATCCATATCAGTAATACTTGCATAGCCTAATCTTGAGGCGGTGTCAAATATTTGACTAAGAGCTTCTCTACGAGTAAAAGTATTCATAGAATCAAAATTTGCGCTACATTTTACAAGTAATTCGCGTTTACCAAATTCATTTAATCTTGCTGATAAATATTCTAATTTTGGAATAATAACATCATAAACTGATTTCTTATCATTATTTTTTGCTTTTAGTATAGCCTGGCGCAAACGTAATCTGTCAATTAAGTAACTTAAATCTCTCAGGTTATCATCTGGAGAAGTATTATAAAAAATTTCTTTGACATCTTTTTCAGATAAATCTGTTAAATCCATTTCCAATGCAATTTTAAAAAATTTATCATCATAAATTTCTTTCAATCTTGGTGGAACAGTAATCGGTTTCAATTCCATAGTAGTTAATTTATCATCAAAATCTGATACCTGAGGAATTTTTGCATAAGACGGTCCAAAATCTTCCGGCAAACTAAGAATCTTTTTAACCTGATAGTATGAAGAATTAATTATATTTTCTTTTGCGAGATATTGTAACCTACGTGATTCTGTAATTGCCTGCGCCATTTGACCATGATGATACCTGACAGCAGATTCAAAACGAGTTTTTTGAATCTCGTCAATTTGAGAAGATAATGTATTTTTCATTGTAATAAGATTATTCTCACCTTGCTCAATCATATCAGTATACTTTTTCGTTTTAGGTAATGAAATTTGAACACTTCCATCCATTGCCGATTTTACAATTTTTTTCTTATTTATAACTTTTTCTTCAGCAATATTTTTAATACCTGTATACATAGATGAAAACTTTCTTATATCATCCATGCCAAAGTTAGTTCGGCTTTCAATTGCTTCAAATGATAAATCTTGAGCTTCCGCAATTTTTTCGGGACGACGAAATACCTTTAATTGACTTGAATATTCAACAGGATTTATATGGTGAGATGCTTTATATTTTCGAATATATACTGAACTTTCCTGTGCAATATCTTCAATCGAATTTCTTACAAACGCAGTAAACTCATAAACTTTCTTTTCCATACCAAATATTTGATTTTTTATATGATTATTAAACAACTTATTTTTGCTAGGATTTCTGAGTCCAAAATACAACAATATTCCACCGGCACTTAAAAGTCCGGCAGGTAAAACATATTTTTTCCTACTATTATTTTTGTCAACAGTATTTGAAGCCTGAGATTTCTGCGGCCTATCAAGCATTAAAGTGACAAAACTACTATTTCCTCTGTTACTATTAACTACAATGTCAGAAATTAAATTTACCATGATGCACAAAACCCCAATTACAAATCTATAATAATATAAAAATAAAAATATTTGCTACTAAAAAGAACAGAACTTTACAATTCTGTTCTTTAAAAAAGGTTTATTTTATATCATATTAAACATCAGGTAAAGTACCTTTTACATCAGCGATTTCATCACAGCCGAGTTTAAACACTTCATGTAGAGCTTTAACTGCTTTTTGTGCATCTTCTTTATTGATTAAACAACTGATTTTAATTTCAGATGTAGAAATCATTCTGATATTAATTCCAGACTGCGCTAATGTTTTAAACATAGTAGAAGCAATACCCGGTCTATCTATCATACCTGCTCCAATAATTGAAACTTTTGCAATATTATCATCAATTTTTACATCAGCTGCGCCAAGTTTGGTTTTTACTTCATCTAAAACTTCAATTGTTTTAGCTAAATCTTCTTTATTAATAGTAAAAGCAATATCATTTGTTTGAGAAGCTTTTCTTGCATAAGACTGAATAATCATATCTACAGATATATTTTCATCAGCAAGACATCCAAATAGTGTAGCAGCTTCCCCCGGTGTATCCGGCACATCACACACAACGATTCTTACTTGTGACTCGTCAGCCGCAACTCCGGCTACTGGTTTATTTATTTCCATTTTTTCAACTCCTACTATTAAAGTTCCCATATTATCTAATTTAAAGCTGCTACGAACCCTTAACGGAACAGCATATTGCTTTGCAGTTTCCACACTTCTCGGATGAAGTACATTAGCACCGGCGTGAGCCAATTCAAGCATTTCTTCATACGAAATGATATCAAGCCTTGAAGCATTTGGTACAACTCTAGGATCTGTGGTATAAACACCTTCAACATCAGTATAAATATCACATCTTTCAGCATTTAATGCAGCAGCTAATGCAACAGCTGAAGTATCAGAACCGCCGCGACCTAAAGTTGTAATTTCACCATCTTCTGTTACGCCTTGGAATCCGGCAACAACAATAATATTACCTGCATCTAAATTCTTTTTTAATTTATCGGTTTTAATATCAACAATTCTAGCCTTTGAGTGGACATTTTCTGTTAAAATACCAATTTGCATAGCATTAAAACTAACAGCATTATACCCTTGAGCCTGAATTGCCATTGTCAAAAGCGCAATAGATACACATTCACCTGTTGATAAAAGCATATCCATTTCACGTGCTGAAGGATTAGGGTTTAAATCACGTGCCATTTTAACAAGATGATCGGTAGTATGCCCCATAGCTGAAACTACTACTACAACATCATTACCGTTGTTTTTTTCTCTTATTACGGTTTGAGCCACATTTTTTATTTTATCGGTATCTGCAACCGATGTTCCGCCAAACTTTTGTACTATTACCTTTTTCAATTTAGTTTCTTCCCTGTATATCTGTTAATAAACTTACAAGCTCGGTTCTTTGGGGTTCGTATTCAAAATCTCCGAAAGACTTCACTTTATCTGCAATCAAAATTGCTTCCTTTATATTATATTCACAAATGTTATCCTTGACAAGCCTGTATGAAGTATAAAATAATAAATTTAAAACTTCAACATTGTTACAAATCAATTTATCTGCTTTTCTTAGTTTTCTTTGAGCATCGGCAATATCATCAATTTCAATCAGCCACTTTGCATACTCTAAAAACCCTTCAAAATATTCAGAATTTTCTCGAATGAATTTTTCAAAATATTCTCTTGTTTTGTCTTTATTCTCTAATTTTTGATAAACCCTTGCAAGGTTCAAATAGTTATAAGTTTGTTTTTTATCAGTTCTTAAAGCTTTTTTAAAACTTTCTACAGCATCTTCAAACTTGTCTACAGCGAAACGTTCAAGCCCGATTGATTCTTGTATATAAACATTTTCACCATTTTTCTCTTTCAATTCGGCAAGTAAAGAAAAATCTCTTTCATAAGCATTTACAAGAGCAAGACCGATTTTTGCATCAAGACACTCAGGACATTTTTCAAGTGAAATCAAAAAATGTTCTTTGGCTTTTTGATAATCAAAAAATCTTACATAAGCTTTTCCCCATTCAAAATGAAGAACTTCATTATCCAAATCATTTTCTAAGGCTTTAGAAAATATTTTCTCTGTCATCTCAAGATTTTTTTGGATTGAATAAACTTCTCCCAGAACAAAATATGAAGGAAGCATTTGAGAATTAATCTCTAAAGATTTTTTTGCATACTTTTCTGCTGCACGGTAATCCGATTTAAGAAGTTTTAAATTCGCATACTCATAAGTACTGCTCTCATTTGGCGCAACCTTTGCCAAAAACTTCAATTTCATCTCTGCAGATTCATAGTCGCAAAGTCGAATTTCCATAATTGCTGATAACAAAATTGCTGTATAATTATACTTACTGATTTTAGTAGCATTTAAAAATTTATCTCTTGCTAAAGCATATTTTTTCTGTTTCATCAAAGCCATACCCCAACCTGTTTGAACATCGGTATTAAGCGGAGTAATTTTATTCGCTTTTTCAAACGAAATAATAGCTTCCTCAATCATTTTATTATTAAGCTGGCTCATACCAAGACGAAGCCAAATTTCTTTATCCTGCGGATTTATTTTTGCGGAACAATCATAATACTCGACAGCTTCTCGGAATTTTAGCTGCGATTCATAAATTCTGCCTAAATACTTATACAAAAGTGCATCATCCGCAATATCTAGCCCTTGTTTTAAAAACTTTTCGGCTTCATCATACATTTTTTTATCAATTAGTTTTTTCGCCTTGTTAACAATAGCAATAACAGGAAGCGATTGAATTATTGAATCCTTTTTATAAGAATCAACAGATACGCTTAAATCTTTTATTTTATCAACAACATTTTTTATCCAGCCAGACAATCTGCCACCTCTCTAAATGCACCATTTCCGGCAACATTTTTTGTTATTTGTATTCCTTCTACTGCCTTAACCTTTTCAGGCGCATGCGGAACAGTAACTTTATATTTTGCAAACTTCAAACAATCCAAATCATTTATATCATCTCCGATATAAACAAATTCTTCATCAGATAAACCATAGCGCTCAACAATAGATTTCAAAACATCAATTTTAATTCTTATATTTTGATGAATCTCTGTTATATTAAATTTTCTTGCCATAATTTCAATTGCAGAATTTTTCTCACCTGAAATAATTGCAATTTCAAATCCGTTTTTCTTCAGAATAGAAAACCCCATAACATCTTTAAAATTAAGCTTACGGCTCATTGTAAAGTCTTCATTAACGTAAACACAATTATCGGTTACTACACCATCAAAATCTGTAATAACCATCTTTATTGAATTTGGCAGTTTAATCTCTGTCATTTTTATAATTTAATTCCTAACCTATTAACAAACCCGCTGCTATTTGTTATAATTATATCATAATTTGTAAAACTTTTTAAGTAGTGAGAGTAAAAAAGTAATAAATGTTTTCATATTTTTATGTAATTAATATATGCGTTATCATTGTATTCATCTGCCTGTTTTTCATAACAAGAAAGACGAATAAACGCTGGTCAAAGATTAACGACTACCTCGGCAAAGTCACAACAACCGTAGATTCAATCCGTTACGGAAACCTGTCGACAAAAATCGAAAAAATCGAACACCCGACATATCAAAACGTAACAGACAGTATTAACAGAATGGTCGAGACTCTTAATGATCGTGAAAAAATGATTATTGAATATCAAGCAGAACTGATGCGCCAGAATAAGCTTCTGGAATCTGTAATTAATTCGCTTTCTGACGGGATATTAATTATTAACGAAAACTTTGACATTCTCCGCGCCACCCCGAAAATCTTAAAATGGTTCGGAGTAAAAGGAAAAGATATTGTCGGTAAAAACGTATTTGAATTTATTCAACCCGTGAAAGATGAAAATTTTGAGATTTCAGCACTTAATAACATTGAAATCTTCATAAAACACACCCCGACAAATAATTTCTTAATAAGTTCTCAAGCCTTGTCATCCTTAGAGAAAAAACGTTTTGTCCTGATTATTAAAGATATAACAACAGAAAAAGAAATTGAAACACTGAAAGAAGATTTTGTTGCAACTTTAACTCACGACCTGAAAGTCCCTATTGTTGCGGCTTCAAACATGATTGACCTATTTTTGGCAAACAAATTCGGAGAAATTTCCGATAAACAAAAATTTGCACTTGATAACATGAAAACTTCAAATAACAGTCTTCTTGAACTGGTTCAAATCCTTCTTGAAACATATAAATTAAAAGAACAAGGGATTAAACTCTTAAAAGAATCCATAAATTTGAACTGGTTTATAAATGAAATAGTAAATGAAATGCAACCGATTGCAAACGATTCAAAAATCACAATAAACTTTGAAGCAGGTAAAAACAATCTATCAATAGATGCCGATCCGACTCAACTTCGCCGTGTCATAAAAAATCTTATATCAAATGCAATTGACCACAGCAATACCAAAAAGCCGATTGATGTAAAAATCGGAAAAATTCAAAATTTCACAACAATTTCAATAATTGATTACGGTCAGGGAATTTCTGAAACCGAAATAAAAATGATATTTAATAAATATTATTCAGCCGCAAAGAAACTTCGCAAAGTCGGTACAGGACTTGGACTTTACCTGTCACAGCAAATCGCGGAAGCTCACGGTGGAGAAATTATCGTAACAAGCGAAGAAAATGTTCGCACCGAATTCTGCGTAAAAATCCCGGGGTAATTAACAAGTATTGACAAAATTTAAAAAATTTGTTATTATAACTAAACTTGAGCTTTCCAAAATCAGCACACACAACAGATTATGCCTTAGAAAGGTATAATTTATGGATGAATTTTTTAAAGGTCTTAATGAAAAATTAAAAGACCCTAGTTTAACACGAGAACAAAAGGTAAAACTAATTCAACAGGCTGGTGATACTTATCGTCAAAATGTTGATAAAGAGTACAAAGATTACAGAAACAAACAAGTTTTAGGCGCAGCATTAGAAATTGGCTCAGCTGCCATCCCTCTTGGCGGAGTGGGAGGTCAGGCTGCTAAACGTGTTATTCCCAAAGTCGTACAAAAAACTATAGGCAGGAAATTAACAACAGATACTGCAACCGGCGCAATAGGTGGAGCACTTGGCAGCGGAATTTATGGTGTTGGCGAAGGATTGATGAAAGGTGAAAATCCTATAAAATCTGCTGCAAAAGAAGCTCAATCCGGGTTTTTATCAGGCGGATTGTTTGGCGGTTTAGCAGGAAAAATGCAGCAAAGTGCATTAGCAAATAATTTGCAAGGTTATGATAAAAATACCATATTTAGCAATAATTACAAGGAATATAGGAAAACTGCTGAAAAGTATTATAAAGACTACATTCATGGTATTGAAGTAAAGAATAAAAATATTGGCAACATTTCTTTTACGCGTAAAGGCATGGATGAAACCTTAAGTAAAAATCCAGAGATTGCAAAAAGTTTTCCGGAATTAGTTGATAATGTTAAAAATTCTAAATATATTGCTACAAATGATTTATATAAACCTAGAAAAGATCAAGCGACTAAACAATTTCATACTTTAAAATCAGGTAATAACGAGTATTTAATAGCAGAAGATAAATTAGGTAATCAAAAATTTTACCTTGCTAAAAAAGATACCATTAGTCAAGGCACTCCTTCAAAAATGGAAGGTACTAGCTCCAATGGTATCTCCGGGCTTAGCCCTACTGGTAGTATAAACAATTACCTGTTACAACACAATCCCTCACAAGAATTAGTTCCTCAGGTTGCAACATTTAATACCGCACTTAATTCTAAAATGGATGACCTGCTTATACCAGATGAATTAAAACCGTTTCTTGAAAAACACGAAATAAACAACCCCCAAGCTACCCTTGGAGGACTAACCTTAGAGGGTAATCACTCCGGTAAGCAGCACCTTCCCTTACCAGACTTGGGAGTTACTGATAGTATAAACGATTATCTGTTAAAGCACAACCCCTCTCAAAGGTTAGTTCCTCAGGTTGCAACGTTTAATACCGCATTGAATTCTAAAATGTATGATCTGTTTATACCTGATGAATTGAAATCGTTTCTCGAAAATCACGAAACAGGTAAGTCATCTCCTGTATTAAATGCAAGAATAGAAGAAAACAACTTTGCAGGATATAAAAACCCTCATTCCGGCAGCAACAGAATTTTCGCAGCAGAAGAAATCGGAGATTTTTCAACAAAAGAATTTACCGATTACGAACCGGAAATTTTCGCACAAATAAATACTCCTATCGGTGCACCTTCGAAAAATGAACTTCGTTCTGCTATAGAATCTTCAACAGCAGTCTATGTTGAACCATATTACAAAAGTGATGGTTCTTATGTAAAAGGTCATTATCGCGCAAGATAAAACTTTCCCCCTTTCCTAAGTTTAGGAAAGGGGATTTTTTATTTACCCCTATCCTGCGAAATAATTCATCAAACCATCGTGAAGTTTTTCGTTTTTACAAAGCTTTTTAAGTTTAGATATCGCACGGTTTTCTATCTGACGGATTCTTTCACGCGAAACACCGTACTGTGAACCGATTTCATCTAAAGTTTTCTTCATACCGTTATTATCAAGCCCGTAGCGCAAAATCAAAACATCTCGTTCCTTCTGGCTAAGCTGGTTCAACATTCTTCTGATATCTTCAAGCAAACTGTCGTGTGAAACCTTACCGTCAGGTGTTATTGTTGAATTATCCACAATAAAATCAGCAATTTTTGATGAATCCTCATCAGATGTTGCCGGTGTGTCCATACTTACTGTAGATTGCGCAGACTTAATTATCGCAGTAAGTTTTGAAACCGGTAGTCCCAATCTATATGCAATTTCTTGTTTTGTCGGCGGGTGTCCGAGTTCTGTAGTTAAATCAATTGTCGCACGTCTGATTTTACCGATTGAATCAATCATATGAATCGGAAGTCTTATAATTCTTGCCTTATCCGCTATCGCACGAGTAATTGACTGCTGAATCCACCAGGTCGCATATGTTGAAAATTTATAACCTTTTTTATAATCAAAACGTCCTGCAGCTTTAATCAAGCCGACATTGCCTTCCTGAATCAAATCAAGGAAAGACAAGCCTCTGCCAATATATTTTTTTGCAATACTTACAACAAGACGAAGATTAGCATTTACAAGAAGATCTTTTGAAAACTCGTCTCTTTGTTCTTGAATTTTCTTCGCCAAGTCAAGTTCTTCTTCTGATGACAAAAGAGGAATTTTACCAATTTGCCTCAAATAAATTTTCACACTATCATCTGAATTTACTGATAATAGACTCTCTTGAACTTTCGGATCTTCTACTGACTTTAAGACGTCTTCACCATCTTCATCGTCACTATCAGGTTCTATTTCCTGTAACTTTTTGAAATCTACATTCTCATCTGAAATATCATCTGCTAATATACCAAATTGTTCAAATTCTTTTTTCACAGTATGCTCCAATCTTATACGCTAATGATATAACTAACAACTGATTTTAGGCTCATCTAATCGTATTATTTAATTTTATTAATTAATTTTTGGCGAAGAGTTTCAAAAATTATTGCACTCAAAGCATTTGATACATTTAATGAATTAAAACTATTTTGCATAGGGATTTTTACAACAAAATCCGATGCCTTAAGAAGTGATTTTGATACTCCTGCGTGCTCAGCGCCCATAATTATTGCAAAATTCATATCATCATATTTAACATCATAATAATTATCTTTTGCAGATGCATCTGTTGCAATTATCCACCAGTTGTTATTCTTTAGAGTTTCAACAGCGTTAATCAGGCTATTTACTTTAATAATAGGAATATGATTTATTGCACCGGCACTGGTTTTTTCAACAATTGAATTCACCTGAACATTTCGTCTGGAAGGGATAATAATTCCGTCAACTCCTGCACAAACACAAGTTCTTATAATTGCACCAAGGTTATGGGAATCTTCAACTCCATCAAGTATCACAAGCGAAGAATTTGTATGTTCTCGCTCTTGCAAAAATTCATCTAAATCTGCATATTTTATCGGAGAAATTTGAGCAATTATCCCTTGATGATTAAATTCCGCATATGGCTGGAACTTTTCCTTTGCGACAAATTGAAATACAATACCTTTGTTTTGTGCAAGTTCTTTTATTTTATTAATCTTATTGTCAGTATGAATATTTTTTGAAATAAGAATTTTATTAATTTCTCTATTTCCAGCAATTAAAGCTTCCATAACAGAATTTTTACCGTAAATAATTTCAGAATTTTCCATACTATTTTGAAACCTCTAACATTCTATCAATACATTTTACCGCTTTTTGTGCGACATTTCCATCAACAAAAATTTCATTTGACTCATTTTGAAGAACTTTTAAAATATCATCTAAAGTTGTCATTTTCATGCTCGGACAAACAATATTATCTTTTACCGGAACAAATTCTTTTTCCGGCATATCACGTTTAAGTCTATCTACCACACCTTGTTCTGTTACTATAATAAATGATTTATTATCTGAATTTTTAGCAAAATTCATAATACCTGTTGTACTTCCCACATAATCAGCCATTTCAGAAACCGACATATGACATTCCGGATGAACAAGAACAAGAGCTTCCGGATGTTCTTTTCTTGCAGCTTCAATATCAGCAGGACGGATTTGCAAGTGTGTAGGGCAAAATCCAGGATATGTTATAACTTCGACATTGCCAAGCTGTTTTTCAACCCATTTTCCAAGATACATGTCAGGAAGAAATAAAACTCTTTCAGCATTAAGACTTTTAACAACATCAACGGCATTAGAACTTGTACAGCAAAGATCACACTCTGATTTAACTTCAGCAGTTGAATTTACATAACAAACCGTCGGGATACCCGGGTTTTTAGCCTTGAAATCAAGAAGCTGCTTGTAATTAATCATATCAGCCATATGACAGCCTGCATCAATCTGCGGCAATATAACCTTTTTATCGGGAGATAAAAGCTTTGCTGTCTGTGCCATAAAATAAACACCTGCAAAGATAATCATATCAGCATCCGTTTTTGCCGCAACCTGACTCAAATATAACGAATCACCCACATAATCAGCAACTAAATCAATTTCAACAGGCTGATAACAGTGTGCTAATATTACGGCATTTTTCTCTTTTTTCAGTTTATTAATAGTTTCAACTAATGCTTGCATATTAAAATTTTATCCTCCATATGGTGTAAATTTATGTTAAGATTTTTTCATTTATAAAATATATTGTATAATAAAAATAAGATTATAGTAAGAAGAGTAAAAAGGAAGATATGTCATTAAATAATTTATTTGGATTTGGAGGAGGAACTGACGTATATGTAACCATTTCACCTGCTTGCGGCATGGAAATGATTGAACTTGACAAACACGGAAATGTTAAATCATATGCTCAAACTCCTATAGACTATAATGAAGCATTAAGAGAAATTGCAAATTATGATGATTTCAAGACCGGTCTTGAAACATTATTTAAAATGCGTAACATAAATCCGGCAAAAGCAAACGTACACTTGAGTTTACCAACAGTTTGGTTTGGTACAAAAGAAGGTTTACCGCTTTTATTAGATGATAACGCAATTACAAACATTGTAATCGGAGAGTTGGAACAATCATTCATCTTCAAACGTAAAGAACCGTTGCCGTTCTGGTTTGATGCTCTGGCTTCTTCTAATTCAGATTCAAGAAATGTATTCTATACAGCAATTCAAGCTGATGCAGTAAATAAAATCAGAGAAATTCTAACAGCAATGGGAGCAACTCTTATAAGTGTTGAATGTTCTTTATTTGCAGCGTTAAAAGGCTTGAACGTAACAGGAATAGCTGCAGAACAAATGCAAGAAGGACACTCTTGGAGTTTGATGATTATCAACAACAGCGGTTTCCAAATGCTTGGTATGCAAGGAAAAAGAATTCTTGAATATTACGAAGAACCACTTCCGTTAAAATCATACGAGGGAGAAGAGATTTATTCAGCTATTGAAAATGCAGCTCAAATTGCATTAATGAGCACCCCTTCAAGCTCGCTAATTATTCTATCTGAAACAGATTTGGTTTCAGCAGAAATTCTTGCAGGACGTTTACAATTTGGTGGTCAAACACTTTTTGTTGAAGATAACCAATTCAGAAAAGAACCTTTGATGGAAATGAGTTTGAACGTACTTTCAGACGATCAAATAAAAGTTTCATTACATTCAATCGGTTCTATTACTCCAGCCGGCTTAATGCCTGTTGATGTAAACTTCATCGCCGAAAAAGGTAAAGCAAAAGTTGAAGTTGCTGTTATCAATATTGGCAGCCTTGAATTGACTCCGGCAAAAGCATCTGTTCTTGTAACAATACTTTTGGCAATCTTGATGACACCTATGGGAATCGGATGTTGGTTTACAAACGACCTGGCTATTAAAACTCAAGAAAAAAATATGGAACTTGATAACCAAATCACTCAATTAGATTCTCAATTAAAAGAATTTGAAAAAGAAAAAGGTGATACAGCATTTGATGCTATAGCTGAAATTGAAAGAGTTCTTAAAAATAACAGAACAAAAATTATGGCTTATGCAGCTTTAGGTGAATCAATTCCTAAAGATATCTATTTAACATATTTTATGACAACAGATGATGGAAAAATCAACATTAAAGGTTGTGCAGATTCTGTTGAAGATGTTTATGTATTTTTCAAAAATCTTAAAGATTCTCTTATTGAATCAAAATTACGCTTAAGCAAACTTGATTTAAAAGCAGGTTCTTTAGATACAGTTGTTAACAGTACTGTTTCAACAATTGATACAGCACCTTATATCTTTGAAATTACAAATATGAATGATGCTCAATTAAAATCATTCTTTTCAAAATTAGCTGATGGAAATAAATCAAAAAGTTCAACACCGGCAGTAACTCCGGCAGCGACTCCGGCTTCAGCAGCAACTGCCGGCAATCCAGAAGATGCACAATAATTATTTAAAAGGATAAAAAATGGATAGTGAAAAATTAAAACAATTTATTGTACCGATTGCTTTAATCGTTTTAATATTTGTAGGACTTGGTTATACCGGAAGTAAAATTTACGAAAATTACCAAAACTATACAGTTGCAAATGAAGAAGTTATACAAAAAACTGCAACTGTACAAGAAAAACAAGCAAAATTAGACGAATTTAAAAGAAAAGAACAAGAAGCAAAAGCTAAAGAAAATGAAAGTAAAAATAGTGAAAAACCTTTCTATAAACCTGTTTTATCTGGTTTAGACACAGAGGCTGTTATTGCCGGTGAATTTGCAGAAGTTCTTCAACTTGTTCGTGCAAACCAGATTAAAGTAAGATCTATCAAATATGATTATGATCCAAAAGACGATGCTTTTGTTTCAGGCGCAGGAAGTCAATATAACGTAGCAAGATTGAATATGGAAATGGTCGGTAATTATTCAAATTACGACAATTTCCTTAAAGAAATGTATAAACACGAACATTTCTTAGATATTCAAACTGCTGAAATCGTTCCTTATAAAAAGAATAAAAAGATTCTTCTTATAAACTTTAAAGTTAAGTTATACGCTAAAAAATAATTACTCAAATTGAGAAAAATCTATTGAAAATAATTGTTTTTTAGATTTAATACAAGTATTACAGAAGCTCGTTTCAAGCGAGCTTTTTTTATTGTAATCGGCAAAAGTAGTTCCGCAACGTCCACGATAATCATTTGCCAAGAAAGGACAAGTGTAAACCCCGTTCACAGTAAGGATTCTGCCATATTCACAATCTAATTTATCCCAACTGCTGCAAATTTCTCCTTCAAGTTTTTCAGATTTATCGTGCCAAGGAATAATTTGAAGATTAGTTTTATCCAGTTCAAAATTATTTCTATTGAAAAGCATCTGGAAACCACTATATAATTCATCTTGCGGTAATTTATAATAATTTGTAACAGTAATTATAGGATTAAAATTATACTTAACAAGATGTTTAACTGCAAAAACTGCCTGACGAAACGCACCTCTATATCTTATATCATCATTTTTGACTTCATCATAATGATCAATACTTATCTTAAAAATTATTTCATTCATAGATTCTTCTTCAACTTTTTTCAAAAAGCGTGCTTTTTTCTCATTGATAAAAGAACCGTTTGTGCAAATACAAACATTTGAACGTTTCAAACAAAGTCTTAAAATTGCATTAAAATCAGGATGCGTCATAGGTTCGGCACCTGTTAGGTAAATACATTCTATATTATCAAGAGTAGTATCGTTAAGTGCTTGTTTTATAACATCAATACTGATAAAATCAGTTTCTTTTTTATACTTTGGAAAATCTATATAACAATGCTTACAGTGCTGATTACAGTTTTTTGCAGTCATTTCTATAAACAGATTTCTTAACGCATTCAAATATATAACTTCTGATTGGTAAATGTTACTCTTCATAATTTAAAACTCCTCTTTGACATAAACCATGTTTAAACAGTGGAGTTTTAAAATAAATTACCCGCCAAGGCAAAGTTTTTATTTATTATAATTATGTTTTAATTCATCTAATGAATCACCGCCGTATTTTAACAGAATTTCATCGGCAAGAATCCAAGCTACACGAGCTTCTGCTACAACAGCACAAGCTTCAACCGCGCAGACATCAGAACGTTCAAAATGAGCTTCTGTTTCTTCCAGGGTCTGCGAATCAACAGATTTAAGCGGGGTTTTCATTGTCGGAATCGGTTTCATAATCCCTGATATTACAAGGTCTTCACCATTAGTCATTCCGCCTTCAACACCTCCGGCGTTATTAGTTCTATGTTCGATTTCGCCATCACTAACAAAAATTTCATCATGATAAGCACTTCCCTGATATCCAAGCGGATTTGTGCCTATTTCAACGACCTTTACAGCCGGAATACTCATAACTGCCTGTGCAAGTCGTCCGTCAATTTTTCTGTCCCAATGAACATATGAACCCAAACCGACAGGCAAATTTTTATAAAGAACAACAAATTTACCGCCGATTGTATCGCCCTTACCGCGTATTATATCTACTTCTTCAGGAAAATTTGCAGGACAGCAGGCTGAACCTATTTGAGTAACTTTTGATGTTCCTGTAATATCAAGTTCTTTTAACAATAACTTGGCAACTGCACCGACTGCGACTTCGATTGCTGTTTTACGAGCACTTGAGCGTTCTAACACGTTACGCAAATCTTTTTGATTATATTTTACACTGCCTGCATAATCAGCATGTCCGGGACGGAATGTTGAAAAAGCTTTTTCATCGGTAACATCTTCAGGCGCAATACTCATAATTTTTTTCCACGCCTCAAAATCACGATTTTTAACAACAAGAGTAATTGGAGAACCAAGCGTTTTCCCAAAACGAACACCTGATGTAATTTCAACGGTATCAGTTTCGATTTTCATTCTTTCACCACGGCCGTAACCCTGTTGGCGACGACTTAGTTCATTATTTATGAAATCTATATCGATGTTTATTCCTGCCGGGAGTCCTTCTATTATTGCAGTTAAGCATTGTCCGTGACTTTCACCTGCTGTTAAAAACCTGAATTTATTCATTATTCACCTTTATTTTTATGTCTCAGGAAAGACTGAACCTTAGTTTGCATCATTTCTTCTTTAATTTTAAATCCTGAATCGGTATTTTGAATAATTTGATACATTTTTAACCAGTAAGTTTCTTTTGACGGCTGCCTTTCCGCACTGATTTTAATACCATCAGGGGTTTCCTGAGCAGTAATATTTCTGTACTTATTTTTATACTTTTTAAGTTTAGCAGTTTTCTGCCCGATTTTCAACTCTTTAAAAAACCTCTTGGGCGGAATCACAACATCAACAGTCTCTCCGGTCGGTTTCACAACTTCGCGGATAATTTTAGCATTAGGAGAATACATTTTTAAAAGTTCTTCATCATAATTATTTGCATAATTCTGATACTGCTTAAAAAATTCAACAGCATTTTGAGTCGTGCTTGCAAAAACAGACGGCGCTATAAACATAGCTAAAAGCAGCAGAAGTAAAAATTTTAGCTTCATAAATTATATCCTTTTTTGTAATATATTTAAGGAATTTGTTAAATTTTTCACCCCCTTTTCAGGTCATTTTCTTGTTTTGGTGGTATTATTTAACTATGAAAAAGATTTTAATTGTCGATGATATACCGGGCTGGGTAAGATTTCACCAAAACAATCTGGAATACATAAATCCGGAAGGACTTAAAATAGATTCTGCATTCAGCGCAAAAGAAGCCGTAGGAAAAATCGAAGCTTCAATTGATGAACCTTATGATGTAATATTTACTGACCTGCAAATGGAAAGTGATTTTCTGCCAAAGCTTGCAGGAGAATGGCTTGTTGAACAGATTAAAACATACAGCAAGTATTATAAAAACTGTAAAACAGTTATAATTTCAGCTTCACCGTCAATAAAACAAATAGCTGAAAAACACAATGTTTTGTATCTTCCAAAGACAGTTGCCCGCAATACAGGCGCAGAAGTTTATAAAGAATTCATTCAATAAAAAGGAGTAATTATGCCGATAGATTTTAATCCTCATTTTATATTTAACACAAACCGCAATATACAGCCAAAAGCTGTACAAAATCAGGTTTATGCTGCAAACAGAGAAATCAAAGAAGATACTTTTACAAAAAGTATTTCATTTAAAAATAATAAAATTGATTCAAATTATGACGGAATAAAAATTGATAAAAAATCTTTCGGAACAATCAAAAAAACAGGTGAAGAAGCTCATCTTTACACAATTACAAATAAAAACGGGGCAAGCGTGAATTTATCAACATTTGGTGCGACAATTACATCAATTAAAGTTCCTGATAAAGATGGGAAATTAAAAGACGTCACACAGGGTTACGATAATGTAACTCCTTATGAGGAGTCTCCTGTAGGTCATGCCGGCGGTACAATCGGGCCTTATGCAAATAAAATCAGTGACGGAAAATTTACAATCAATGATAAGGAATATTCATTAGAATGTAACAAAGACAACGGTAAGACTCATTCTCACGGTGGTTCAGAAGGGTTTGACGTGAGAAACTGGCAGGCAAATGTTTTACCTGACGGAATCGAGTTTACTTACACTAAAAAAGATATGGAAAGCGGATATCCCGGAAACGTAACAGCAAAAGTGACTTACAAATTTGATAATGATAATAACTTACACATTAAATATCATGCGGAATCTGATGCGGATACAATTATAAATATGACAAACCACACATATTTCAACCTTGACGGAGCGGAAAACGCACAGGAAAATTCGGTGCTTGAACATACCGTAACCCTTCCAAATTCTTCAAATATAACTAAAAACAGCGAAATAGCAGTTCCGACAGGTGAAATTATTCCTGTAGAAAGAACTCCGTTTGACTTTAGAAAAGCACAAAAAATCAAAGATGTTATAAATTCTGAATCCGACCAGCTCAAAATCGGTTCGGGATTTGACCAAAACTATTGTATAGACAACTATGACGGCAAAACTTTAATTGATGTTGCAAATGTAGTTTCTGATAAGACAGGAATCAAATTGAAAGTTTCAACAAATTTACCGGGATTTCAGTTCTATACAGCAAACCATCTTGGAAAATCAGCACAGCCAAACGGAAAACACGGACTTCGCTATGAAAAACGTTCAGGTTTCTGTGTAGAACCTCAATTCTACCCGAATGCCATAAACACAGAAAACTTCACTGAAAAAGGAATTTTGAAGAAAGGCGAAAGTTATGACAGAGAAATCGTTTATTCATTTTCTACCGCAGATTAACATCTTGCCTTATCTAAAACGTTAAATTATAATTCAAATTGAAAGGTATAAATTATGATTAAAAAAGCTTTATTTG
The DNA here is from genome assembly GCA_950022695.1 of uncultured bacterium. Taxonomy (GTDB): domain Bacteria; phylum Cyanobacteriota; class Vampirovibrionia; order Gastranaerophilales; family Gastranaerophilaceae; genus Zag111. The sequence goes on from CATLLN010000002.1 coordinate 461,601, forward strand.
GAATTATTGCTATATTTGTTACATTTTTAGGTTTGTCAGCATTTGCATCAACTCCAACAAATGCGACTTTTCCGCACTGGCAAAAATCGCCGATTACTGTTTATATACCAAAAGATGAAAAATCAGCTTCAATGCGTCATGCATTTTCAAAATGGCAAGGCGAAAGCGGCGGCAATTTGAGATTTAATTTTGTTGAAAAAGGACCTGCAGATATTGATGTTGTGTTTACCGATCAAGTCAGTGGAAATGACGGTCCGATTGGTTCATACAGCGTAAGTATCAACGGAATGAGAATTACTAAAGGTGAAATAAGAATTTTAACAAAAGGTCAAAAAGCAAAAAAATATTCTAACAACCTTACTTACACAGTAATGCTCCATGAAATCGGTCATGTTTTAGGTATGCAAGATGAGCCTCGCAAACCAACAAGTATAATGTACATGCCTGTTACAGAGAAACAGGATATTCAAAAATTTGACGTTAAAAAATTATATAAAGTTAACGGTTGGTCATTTGCACAAAGAAATTTTAATAACTAAGCTACCTTACTCGGTATCTTTATATATTGCTTCAAACGGAATATTGAGCACTTTCATTATTGCAATAATATTTGTTATTTTTGCGTTGGATTCTCCACGCTCAATTCTGCCGAGGTTTCTAACATTCATAGAAATTTTCTCAGCCAAAGCTTCTTGAGATAACCGTGCACGATTGCGTTCTGCACAGATATTTCTTCCAATTTCCATAAGTATTTCTTTTTCATTCATAACTAAAAATCAAATAAGTCCACTAGTTTTATATTAAAGGCTTTTGCTAATCTTTTCGCTGTTGAGATTGTTGTATCAGTTATTCCACGTTCGATTGCACTCAAATAGCTGGGTGATATGTTCACTTTAAATGCAAGTTCTTCTTGAGTGAAATTTGCTTCTTTACGAAGAAATACAATTCTTTCACCAAACTTTCTTGTTAATATTTTATCATATTTAAAAGCTCTTTTACCCATTAAGGTAATCGTATATGATTAATATAAAAATTTTAAATTACCCGATAGTAGAAATTGGTGTAAACTCCAAGTATATGTTAAAATTTGTAAATTTTTTAAATTTTCTTTAATCATATATAAATAATTCTTGCATATCTACGTCAAGTGCTTTTGCTATACGTTTTGCAGTAGAAATCGTAGAGTCTGATATACCCCTCTCAATCGCACTTAAATAACTAGTAGATATCCCTATTTGAAAAGCCATTTCATCTTGATTCAAATTTTTGTCTTTCCGTAATAGTGCGATTTTCTGACCAAATTTTTTACATAAAATTTTATCATATTTATATGCTTTTTTGCCCATTTATCAATTGTAGATTATTGTTTGACAAATATAAAACAATCGGGTAGTATTTTTAGTATGCAAACTCAATAATACTAAGAGATTACAAAAAGAATTTAGGAGGGTAACAATGAAAAAGATTTTATTTAGTTTAGTAGTTTTAGGTATGGGATGTGGAGCGTTCGCGGATGATTTATTTGCGCCGCACGGGGTATTATACGGAGAGACTGTTGCACCGTATTCTACTTACTTTGATTCATCTGTAGCACCGCGCAAGTCAGGCGAAGCAACATGTAAAAACTACTTTTTGCTCGTTGCAAAAGGTAATTGCAGTATTCAAGATGCAATGCGGGACGGCGATATCACTAAAATTCAATCTATAGACAGAAAAAACAAAAACATCCTGTTCTACCAAAAATCAACAATCGTTGTTCACGGTGAATAAGGATGAAAAAAGTTTTTTCTTTATTGGCAGCCCTAATAATAGGGCTGCTTCCCTTAAACGCTATTGCTGAATCTATTCCGCTTGCGCTGCGTATCACCGAAACTGTAGATTCTGAAACTCTTGACCCGAAAACAGGTATTAATGCTGAAATTGTGTCAGATGTTATTGTTAATGGAGAAACTCTTTTTAAAAAGGGTTCTTATGCAAAGCTATATACAAAAAACGTTACAAAGCGTGCACGTATGGGTAAAGGCGGATATATTGAAGCGCGAAAAGGGATTATAACAGACATAAACGGAAATGAACATCTTGTTACAACAAGGTTAAAGGTTCAAGGGCTGGATAAAGATTGGGTTATTCCGACTGTGACGTTTTGTGCTATTACAATAATCCTTAGTCCCGTTAGTCTTGTTGGCCTTAAAAAAGGATATTCTGCCGTAATCGAAGAAGGGACTACTGTCGATGCAGTGTTGGAGAGGTAACCCCAGCCACAGCGGGGAGTTATTTCCAGCCGTAAATCCTGCCAAGAGTATTTAAATCACCTTTTGTAATGGCTTGATTTCGACTGATTGCTGTCGGGTACATTATACTCGCGGTATCTGCTGAGTGTTTTAACCCGATAGCATGCCCGATTTCGTGTATCATAACCCTGAAAATTCTATCCTTTGGCATAAGTCTGCCGGCTGAACCCGGTACATGGTCTGCAATATCTATTTGCGCGTACTTCATTTCACCAGTATAAACATCCTGTTGGAAATGGGTTACGCCAATCGCCTGTTCCAAACCCGCCATTGATGCATCTTTTACAAAAACAACCTTAATCTGCGCATCATTCGGATTCGATACATACTTAAATACAATTTTGTTATTCGTTACAACAGACCACTTCGCAAAAGCCTGTTTCATCAACTCTTTCTTTGAATTCGGCTCAATATAAGTTTTGATTGACTTAGGATTTGCCCAGCCGCCGGCAGCCATAACCGCTTCTCCTAATAAAAATACCAAAATAAATACAAATACTGTTAAAAATTTTTTCATATTATTACCACCCGTATATTTTTGCTAAATTTCTTAAATCCGATTTAAGGATTTCCTGTCTGTCATCTTCTGTCGGATACATTATGCTGAGCGGATCAGCGGAATGCTCGTTAATCCCTATCGCATGCCCGATTTCATGAAGCATTACCGTATAAACAGCGTCTTTTCCCAGCTGATAACCGCTTGAGGTTTTTTCGGCAATATAAATAGTTGCCCGTAACATTCCACCAGCTGAGGTAAATGACGATTTTGTCAAACCAATTTCTCTTTCGGCATTTGGTACAACATTTACAAATTGCACCACAACCTGCGCCATTTTAGGAGAATCCACATACCGAAAAATTATTTTATTATTCGTAAGCCTTGACCACTCGGCAAAAGCATGTTTCATCATAATTGTTCTTTTATGATTTTGCGGAATATATGTCTTAATCTTTGTCGGATACTGCCATCTTCTGTTTACTGTTTTAGCCGAAACAGTACAAAATGTTCCGAAAAACACCAGAATCAAACATATTATAGTAACTATTCTCTTCACAAAAATGCCTTTCTCTCGTGACACACATTTTATATATCGGCGTTTTAGAAAAAAATATTTAAAAATTTCCGCATATCTTATAAAAACTTTACAATCTTTGATAAACCCGGCAGGTGTGAACTATAATAAAATTGGGATGGCAGAAGAGATTATCACAACACAAAACTCAAAACCGGCACGTAAAAAATACGTGCTAAAAAAACGTGATGCAGTTAAAACCGATTACAAAGTAAACTACGAAGCAGACTTAAATCAGGCACAATTAGATGCTGTAACATCAAAAGAAGGTGCATATCTTGTTATCGCAGGCGCAGGGTCAGGGAAAACAAAAACTCTTACATACCGTGTTGCAAGACTTATTGAAGACGGTATAAAACCAGAAAATATTCTACTTCTAACCTTCACCAAAAAAGCCGCAGCAGAAATGCTTTCGCGCGCGACACTTGTACTTGATGACAGGTGTGAAAAAGTTGCAGGCGGTACGTTCCACTCTTTTGCAAATATTATCCTGCGCAAATATTCTAAACTTTTGAAATTAAAAAATAATTTCACAATCCTTGATAAAACAGACTGTGAAGATATTATTAACCATATAACAGGGCAGATGTTCCCGAAAAAAGAAAAAAGATTCCCTAAAAAAAGCACCATTCTGGAAATCTATTCAAAAAGCGTAAACAAAGAAACCCCGACAAAACAAATTATTGAAGAAGAATTTCCGCAATTTACGCACTGCGAAGATAAAATTATCGAAATCCACAAAGCCTATGTCGGCTACAAACGCGAAAACTCTGTTCTGGACTATGATGATTTACTTTTATACATAAAACTTTTATTAGAAAATAATGAAAATTTGCGCAAAAACCTTTCAAACCAATATCAGTACATAATGGTTGATGAATATCAGGACACAAATACACTTCAGGCTGATGTGATTAAGCTTCTTGCCTCTGAGCACAACAACATTATGGCTGTCGGAGATGACGCGCAAAGCATATACTCTTTCCGCGGGGCAAATTTCAGAAACATCCTTGATTTTCCGAAACTTTTTGAAAACACAAAAATCATAAAACTTGAACAAAATTACCGCAGTACACAAAATATTCTAAAGCTTACAAATACCATAATTTCAAAAGCCAAAGAAAAATACGCAAAAACTTTGTTTTCAGAAATCCAATCACCAATTGTACCGGCGTTAATTTGTGCGAAAAACACCCAGATGGAAGCCGATTTTATCTGCCAGAGAATTTTAGAGTTGCTGGATGAAGATGTAAGTTTATCCGACATTTGTGTTCTAACACGTAACGCACGAATGTCATACTCCTTAGAAATAGAACTTTCAAAACGTGCAATTCCGTTCCAAAAATTCGGCGGTCCGAAATTTATGGAAACTGCACATATTAAAGATGTTGTAGCACATTTAAGAGTAATAATTAATCCTGATGATATAATCAGTTTAACAAGAATACTTCTGCTTTTAAAAGGTGTAGGCTCATCTACGGTTAATACTGTAATTCCTGTTATAAAAGGTCAGCTGAATCCTGATATTAAGCTTCTGCCGTCTAAAAAAGTTGACAGCATTGTACCAATGTTGAAAACACTGGATAAATTAAGCTATCAAATTGCAGCCAAAAAACCGTCTGAAATTGTAGACGAAATCATAGCTTACTACAGACCGATTTTGAAAGATAAGTATGATGATTTCACCAAACGCGAAAAGGATTTAGACCATCTTCAATACCTTTCAGGGCAATATTCAAACCTTGAAGACTTCATAAGCGATATGGCACTGGAGCCGCCGGATTCAAGTGTTGAAGGGATGTATAAAAATAATTCAGATGATGAAGCGCTTACAATTTCAACAATTCACTCTGCAAAAGGGCTTGAATGGGACAGTGTTTTTATAATCGGCGCTGTAGACGGAAGATTTCCGAGCGCATACTCGTTTAATTCAGAAGAAGAAATGGATGAAGAACTTCGCCTGATGTACGTTGCAACAACAAGAGCAAAAAACAATTTATACATAACATATCCAGTTGATATGTATGATTACTCAATGAATATGATACTTTCAAAACCTTCAAGATTTTTAAACGAAATCCCTGACGAAGTTCTGGAACTCTGGGACATAACAGAGGAGTAGGGGTAAATAATACCCGCACACTCTGTGAGAGGTGTAGAAAGGAAACAAAAAGGAGAACAAATGATAATTAAAATATATACAGACGGTGCTTGCAGCGGAAACCCGGGTAAAGGAGGGTACGGCACAATTCTTATCGCACAAGACGATAACGGCAAAATCCACAGAAAAGAATTAACAGAAGGATTCAAACTTACAACAAATAACAGAATGGAACTTTTGGCAGCAATTATTGGACTTGAAGCACTTAAAAAACCGTGTGATGTTGAATTAACATCAGATTCTAAATACCTTGTTGATGCGTTTAACCAAAACTGGATTGATGGTTGGCAAAAACGCGGCTGGAAAAGCTCAAACAAACAACCTGTAAAAAATCAAGATTTATGGCAAAGACTTTTAAAAGCAAAAGAACCGCATAATGTTAAATTTATTTGGATAAAAGGTCATGCCGGCCACGAATTCAATGAGCGTTGCGACCAGATGGCAGTAACATCAGCCAACAGCGATAATCTCCTTGATGACACCGGCTTCATTCAGTAAGTAACTAATCAAAATCAACAAGTTCCTTCATTGAAACCTCAAGGGCATTTGATAACTTTAATAAAGTTTTCAGTCCGGGTTTATTAATATTTACTTCAATTTTACCAAGATAATCTAAACTTATACCGCACTTTTCTGCAAGTTTTTCTTGTGTTAAGTGCATTTTTTCACGTAAAAATTTTACTCTAATCCCCAGTTTTTTGTAAAATTCATATTCATCCATTTGACAATTTTACTGGAAATGGTAACATAATCTTACTGGCTTATATCCAGTAAGATTATGGAGAATTTATATGAAAAACGCATTCACTCTGGCTGAGGTTTTAATCACTCTGGGGATTATTGGGGTAGTTGCAGCAATGACTATACCTACACTTATTGCAAACATGACTAGTCAAAGATATCGTTCGCAATTTAAAAAAACAGTATCAACTCTTTCACAGGCTGCACGACTTAATAAAGCTCATTATGACTGGGATTATGCAGATGTAAGCGAGCCATGCAGTGATCCAGATTTTCATAAACATACTTCAGAAACTCATACATCCGTTTGTGCACTCTTAAACAGTAATTTATCTTCAATACAAGGATTTTACCGTGAAGGAACATTAAAAAATCTGTTAAATTACGAATTTAACGGAACCACAGTTGGTATAACTAAAGGCGAAGGGCAATATACGGTATATTCTTTAGCTGATGGTACTTTTATAGGATTTCGTTCATTTTCTTTTGCTACAGGATGTTCACTCCCAACAGGAAAAAAACTTTCAACTGAACTAATTAATAATACAATGAACAAATGTACAGGGTTTATTGATGTTAATGGCGCAAGCCTACCCAATGAAGAAACAAAATGTTCTGTAGGAACTACAACAAAAAATGTAGAAGCTGATTGTATTGTAAAAAATAAAGATATGAAAGATGTTTTTCCAATTATATTTCATGATTCTATTGTCGAAGGTGCTACAAACGCTGCAAGATATGTTTTACAAACAACTAAGTAACAAATTATTACACTTATAGCAAAATAGAGTTGAAAAATTTTCATGTTTACACTATGATTGACCTTGCGATTATTTAATTATAAAAACAATATATTCGGCTTGGAGAAAATATGAAAATTACCTCAGTAAACAAGACTCTAAATTTTAGAGGTCAAAATCAAGATGTAAACTTTGATGCAACAAAAAAAGAAAAAAAGAAAAAATACGTTGACCCCCTTGCAAATTGGCCTGTTCGAGGTCTTGGTTATACCAATGACATTGGTATTGCTATAAATGAGCTTGCCCCGGCTACAGCAAGACTTTTTTGGGTTCCTGCTTTAATGTATTTTGGTGCTGATATTTATGATAAATATAAAAATAAAGGCGACCAATACAAACCTAATGCTCAAAGAGCATTTAATCAAGCAGTTTTCCAAGCCTGCGCAAGTATTTTGTTCCCTGCAATCTTCGGCCACATCGGTATGAGCGCATTCTCTCAAATTGATAAGTACAGAGGCGAAAAACTTTCAACTAACGCAAAAGAACAAACACTACGTTTCATTAAAGCACATGCAACAATGGATAACGTAGCTGAATGCGGGGTTCAACGTGATGAGCTGATTACTAATTTTGAAAAGTCATATGATAAATTCTATGCCGCAAAATCAAGACATTACAAACATAAAAATATCTTTGTAAAAATGTATGACAAACTTTTAGCTAACTGTAAACACGGCGCTATCGCCAATTCCAACGAAGGAAAAATAAAAGCTTTTGCTAAAAAACAATTTATTGAAACAATAGACAACTGCCAAAATACAGAAACAGTAAAAACAGTTCTTGACAAAAAGATTTTCAAACTTAAAGCTTGGAAGTCTGCAGGAGCTTTTGCCGCAATTCTTTTAACGGCACAGGCAATTGACAAATTTGTTGAAAAAGTAATTATTAAAAAAGTAGTACAGCCAATTCAGCAAAACGTAAATAATAGAAGATATTCGTTTAACGATTTTAATCAAACCAAAGCAGCAGAACAAAAATAATTATTCTGTGAATGTTGAAAAGAATTCTGCAATCGAAATTCCAAAACCTTTGCAAATAGACTCAATTGTAGATAATCTTATATCACGTTGAGCTTTTTCCGCATATGTAACACAGCTTTTTGACAAGTCCGAATACCAGGCAAGCTTTTCAGCTGTCATATGTTTTTGCACCCTTAACTCTTTAATCCTTGCTGAAACTTTTTCATTAATATTCATAATGTTAGTACCTCTATATTAATACCTTGACTTTAGTACTAATATTAAGTATATTAATTAACATTATTGGTATTAACATTGTGAACGAGGAATTAAATTATGAAGAAGGCTTTTACTTTGGCAGAGGTTTTAATAACCCTTGGAATAATTGGGGTAGTCGCAGCAATGACTATCCCTAACTTAATACAAAAAAACTTTGAACAGCATGCAATTTCCAAGCTAAAAGAAACACAATCAATACTAGCTCAAGCATTTAAATTATCTCAAGAAGAATATGGTGAAGTCGAAGGTTGGGAGCTTGTCGAATGGTCCAGCCAATCCGCAGAACTAATTGCTAATAATTTAAGACCATTTCTAAAAATAGCCATAGATTGCGGGCTTGATGATATAAATAAAAAATGTATACCAAATACATATTTACAACTTAGCGGAGGAAAATATGATATAAACTACACTAACGATAAACGTTATTATAAAATATCTCTGCTTAACGGAAGCTCAATATGGTGGAGAGCAGCAAAAGAAAATGACGCTTTAATTTATTTTTGGATAGATATAAACGGCAAATCACAACCTAATACCTTTGGAAAAGATTTATTTATGTTTTTATATACAAATGGCACAGTAATCCCAAATGGCTCTCCAACCTCATCGCATAATGCAAAACAACACTGTATAAATAAGAAAAGTACAGGCTGGGGATGTGCATATTACGTCATTACACAAGGGAATATGAACTATTTGCATTAATTTATAACTCAAATAATTTATAAATATGTTATAATATATTTGAAATTAGGAGAGAAAATGAATTTACCTGAAAATATTCCACCAAAAGCAAAACAAGAATTAGAAAAACTTTTAAGCGGAAACAAAAATTTTATCAATGGGACATCAACAGCAAAAAACATGTGTCTTTCGACTTTGCAAAAACTTGCATTATATCAAGAACCATATGCTTGTGTATTAAGCTGTTCAGATTCACGAGTAGTACCAGAAATTATTTTTGATTGTGGAATAGGTGAACTGTTTGTAGTAAGAGTAGCAGGAATTGCTGTCGGACCAAATGTTTTAGAAAGTATTGAATATGCCGTAAAAAAACTGCATGTACCACTTCTAATTCTTCTTGGGCACGATGATTGCGGGGTTATGACCTACGCAAACGAGCATTACCCTGAAATGACCGAACATTTTCAATCAATCCTAAAATGCGTTTATCCGGTAATAGACCATGCCGGACAGTACGACTGCAATAATAAATTTGCACGAAAACACACTCTTTGGGTTGAAAATTACCTGAAAGAAAACTCACAAATAATAAATTCAGCCGTAAAAAATGAAAAATTATATATTGCAAAATGCCACTTCGACCATAATAGCGGAGAAGTTTACCTAATTAATGAAAACTTAGAAAGAATTTAAGCTAAAAAATTCATTAATTTATTTAATAACTGGGCTTTTTGATGAAATCCAGGAAATTCTGCCACCTTTTCACCGTTTTTCAAAAGTACAAAAGTTGGAAAACCTTTTATTCCGAATCTATTGGCAAGCTTTGGAGATTCTTCGCAATCTACAAGCCCAACCCACATATCAGAATCTTCAAGTTCCATTAATTCAATTCTTTGTTTCTTACAATATGAACACCAGGTTGTATAAAACTCTACAAGCTTTAGACCATTTTTTGTTTCATTATCAAAATTTTCTTCGTTTAATTCAACTAACATATTCTCTCCTTATTTTTTATCATTTTAACAATAACATAATATTAATGCACCCCATCTTAACCTTCCCCGAATGGAGAAGGAAGAAATTAATAATCTTTAATATTCCTGATAAAATATAGCAAATATTTATATTCAGTGATTTAATAGAAATATGATTAACATAAACGGGATAAATACCACTTCTAATATAAGTTTCAGCCAAAAACCTTCTCAAAAAGTACAATACAACAAACCAAATTATCAAATGTATTCATATCTTAAAGATGAAAAAATTACAGTTGGTGAAGGTACCGAACTTTTATTGTACGGAATTTTAACTCAAGGAAAAGAATTATTATCATCCATATTAGAACATCCGCTTAAAACAGCTGCTTTAATTGGCGGAACAACTTTAGGGCTTATGGCTCTTCCATTTATCGGAATCCCAACAGCCGTTGGCGGTGGAATTCTTGCCGCAGGTTTTGCCGCAATATCATTAGGAAAAACCGCTATACATACAGCAGAATTTGTAAAACATAATAAAAAAGGTTCTTATGATATTGCAAGATTAAGTCTTGAACAGCTCGGAAAAGATACATTTGATTCAGCACTAACATTGCCATTTGTACCAAAAGCTATTACTAATATCAAAAGCTTTTCAAAATTTGGTAAAATAAACCTTAATTCAGAATTGATTTCCCAACTTAAAAATACTAAAAAGTTTTCAGAAAAATTAAGCACTTTAAAAGCCGTTGATAAAGAATTGTCCAGAAACTTAAACTTTCAATATGCCGTAGAAAAAGAATTATCACAACTTAAAAACCTGACAAAATACGAAAAAGATATCATCCGAAAAGAACTATTAGATTTCAATATTTCAACCAATAATATTCCCGAAATAGTAATTGATAAATGGGCTCAAGCCAAAGGTATTTTTACAAAACCGGACATTAAATATGCTCCGTTTCCTAAAAATACAAATGCAATGGCAAATGCTTCCGATTGTTCTATAACAATAAATGATTATTCACAAAATATCCCAAATGTTTTTAACAATCTTAAGGTAACATCAATAAAATCTATATCAAATAATGAATATTTGGTAACAACTAAAAATAACAAAACCGGAGCAATAATTACAGAAACTATAGAAAAAGAAATTTTAGATACATACAATCAACTAAGTAATATTTATAAAAATTTGTCATCAGAAGCAAAAAATATTTTAGTTATAATTCATGAAAGAGAACATATTCATCAATTTGCGTCAATGTGTAGAATAAAAGGTTTTGACTGGCTAAAACATAGTATTACGGAACGAGGCAGAAACTTGCTGAATCAAATGACTGCAGAAATGGAAAAAAAGAATATCTTAAGCAGTGATTATTTAAGAATATTTTCATACTTTAATAACCATAAATTAGAAACCCAAATATCATACATAAAAAAACCTATAGAAATTGATGCCAGAGCAGCAGAATTTAAAGCCATTAACAATTTCACATTTAACATGTTGAACAAAGTATTCACAAGAACAAATAAAGCTCAAACTATGTCTATAGAAAAAAATATTTTATTAAATACTACAAGAATTGAATCTCCAGCCTAATATCTTAGAGGAATTTTCGAACGATAAACTTCTTTATCCTGATAACCAAAATTCAAAAGCATTCTGTTTGTACTTGTATAGAAAATATTTTCATCAAAAGTCGGTCCAATATTGATTGATTTTACAGAATCCTTTGAGAATTTATATTCAAGATACGGTACAAACAATCCGTTCTTTTCTACAACTCCGGTCGGCTTTGAATTCTCTGCTCCGAATACATTTACAATAACTATTCTATATTCGTGTTCATTCTTAAACTGAGGGTTTTTAAAAAAGATACTTACAATACTCAAAACATCAATCAGTTCAAACAAAATATCAAATAATTTCACATCACTATATTTTTTACTTTTTAATGCCCGTTCAAAAAGCATATTCCATTTTTTAAAAATAGCGTGAATAATCTTTATCTGCTTTTGCTTATCATAAATTACGCAGCCATAAATCGGCAGATAGTTATTTTCTGTCATCTCAAAGATTAATTTTTTCTTATCAAAACCTATATTATAACCTGTATAATTCTTACCTTTCGCGTAATTATTCCACAAAGTCAGATTATCACTTTCTGTTGAAAACGATGTTGTAAAATATTCGAGTTTATTTACAAAATCATTGTCACCATCAACAATATGCTTATACTTATTCCTAAAATGATTTTTTATTTTGCCGAACAAATCAGGATTAAGCCCGTCAAATTCATCAATCAAATTCACAATCAGCTTATAAGAATACGCGATTTCTTCTTTGTCATTCAGATAAAGTGCATTAGAAAATCTCAATGCACCACAGGATAATATATTCAACAATTTTTCAGGCTTTGTATAATGATAAATTGTACAATTTATATCATCATCCAAAATACGCTTTATTTTAGGGATTTTTTCCAGCAAATCATCATAATATGACATCAAAGACCTCGCAGATTACATATTAATTATAACATATTGACCGGAATTTTTCCAGTAACTCTAATGTTTTATTGATTTTTCAAGACGTTTTTTAACCTGCTGTAACTCGTCTTTCGTTAAATATTTTGCAAATTGCGCAAATTCTTCCATAATTTTCCAAGACGAATAATTTCCTGTTTCGATCCTGCGTATCCATTCATTAACCTCTTTTGTCATCATAATTTTAACTCCCCCAATAATTTATCCACTTCGACCATAATATTTTCAACTTCAATCATTTTCATACAAGGTGAATACAATTCGCCTGTGCCTTTCAAATACTTGCATTTAATATGATTGCAAGGCGCACATTCCATAGGAGAAACCACAACAGAACAATTATCCCCACAAGGACCGGTTCTTTCAATCGGCATAGAACCAAACAACCCTAAAGCTTTTACCCCAAGTGCTGATGCAATATGCAAAGGTCCGCTGTCACCCGATATAAGTATATCAGAATTTTGAATAAGCGCAGAATTTTCATCCAATGATAATTTTGAAACATATGAAACAGAATTTTTAATCTGCTCAAGAGGTTTAAGGATATCTTCATCAACTTTTACCCCTGTAATCAAAATTGTACCATCGTATTTTTCCTGAATTTTATTTCCGAGTTCAATCCATTTTTCAACAGGATAAGTTCTTCCCTGTCTCTTTGCAAAGACATGACCGGCATTTAAAACTACAAGCGGACGCTTATACTTTGAAAGCTCACTGTGCATTTTTTCTGAAACTTCAGGATTTAAATACATTTTCAAATCAGGATAATTCTTTATATCGGGAAAAGCTTTTTTAGCAGTTTCCCAGTAATTTTGAACAGCATGAAGCTTGGATTTCTTTTTGTAATTGAAATGCGTTTTAATTTTCGCAAGTTCAACCAAAAGCCTTATTTTAAAAGACGGTTGTAAATTTATTGCCACATCAAACTTTTCGGCTTTCAACTTCTTTGCAAATTCCATAGTATATTTTGAAAAAGGTTTGAATTTTTCAGATTCAATAATCCAAACTTTTGCAATATTTTTATCATATGCAAGCATAGATTCATTTATTGAAGTTAAATAATGAATTTCAACCTCAGGGTGAGCATCTTTAATCGCACGAAACGTATTTGTGGTATGAATTACATCACCAATTGCACCTGTTCTGATTATTAAAACTTTTTTAAACAACTTTTTCTTTGCCATTTTAGTCACTTTCAAAATTATTTAAGAAAATTATCAAGACGTTCCACAGCTTCTAAAGTATTTTCACGGCTTCCAAAAGATGTTAAACGAAAATACCCTTCACCGTTTTTACCAAATCCTGAACCCGGTGTTCCAACAATTTGAACATTGTTTAAAAGATAATCGAAAAATTCCCAAGATGACATATTATCAGGACATTTTAACCAGATATACGGAGAATGAGTTCCGCCGATATGCCAAATATTATGTTTTTTCAAAACTTCTGAAATAAGTTTTGCGTTTTCTTTGTAATAATTTAAATTTTCCTGAATTTCTTTTTGCCCTACAGGGGTAAACACAGCTTCCGCACCACGTTGAATAATATACGGTACGCCATTAAATTTTGTGGTCTGACGTCTTAGCCACATTTTGTTTAGTAATCCGCCTTCAATACCTTTTGGTACAACTGTATAACCGCATCTTGTACCTGTAAATCCTGCCATTTTTGATAATGAACAAAATTCAATTGCGCAAGTTTTAGCACCTTCAATTTCATAAATACTTCTTGGCAAATTTTCATCTGTAACAAAGCATTCATAAGCCGCATCAAACAAGATTACGCTGTGATTTTCATTTGCATAATCAACCCACGCTTTTAGTTGTTCTTTATTATAAACCGCACCAGTAGGATTATTCGGTGAACATAAATAAATAATATCTGCTTTTACGGACTTTTCAGGAAGCGGTAAGAAATTATTATCAGCATTTGCATCAATATAAACAATTTTCCTTCCTGCCATAGTGTTTGTATCAACATAAACAGGATAAACTGGGTCCGGTACCATAACAGTATTTTCAACCGCAAATAAATCCAAAATATTACCTAAATCTGATTTTGCACCATCAGAAATAAATATTTCATCAGAGTCAAGATTTACTCCGTGGCTTGCATAGTAAGCCTGAACTTTTGATTTTAAAAACTCATAACCTTGTTCCGGTCCATAACCGTGAAAAGTTTCTTTTACACCCATTTCAGAAGATGCGCTTTTTAAAGCTTCAACAACAGCCTTACAAAGCGGTAAAGTAACATCACCAATACCAAGTCTGATAATTTTTTTATCCGGATTATTTTCAGCAAATTCATTCACTTTTTTAGCAATTGTTGAAAATAAATAACTGTCTGATATATTTTGATAATTGGTGTTTACGTTCATAAATCATACTCCCTGATTGTCATGTTTAACAAAAAAATTATAACATAAATTATTAAATTAATTTAACATTTTGACAAAAATTATTTTTTTTTCATTTTAATTCTGGTATAGTCATGAAAAAGACTATGAATGTAGTAACATAAGTTGAAAAAGGTACGTAATGGTAGAATATATGCTTCAAAAAACAAAAGAAGAAACTACATTAAAAGCCCATAAAATGTATGTTTCGACCCCGTATAACAGAGTTCAGGCTGTAGAAGAGAGATTAAAAAAAATTTTTGAAGATGAATTAAAATCAAAAGATTCAATACTTGTCAGTTATAAACCGGCAATAATATCAAAATTAGCAAAATATTTATCAGGACATGTTTCTCGTCCGGCATCTATCGGTATTGCAGGTGAAACTGCAAGCGGAAAATCAACTATAACTTTAGATATTATTGATACAATTAAATCTTTTGCAACTGAATTTGAAATTGAAGATGCAATTACAAGAGTAAATACTGATGATTATTATTATGATCGTTCAGAAATGGTAAAAGCTGCAGGAAGTTTTGCAGAATTTGCAAAAAATTATGACCTTGATGTTCCTCAAGCTCTTGAACTTGAACTTATGAGTGAACATATTAAAGAATTATTGACAGGAAAAACTGTATTTCTTCCAAAATACGACATGTCAGGTACTGCAAAAAGATTTGATAATCATACATTAGCTCATCCTTCCAAAATTATTATTTCGGAAGGATTATTTGCGCTTACGGAAAAAATTAAAGATGCCTTTGATTTCAAAATCTACGTTGATGTCAGACCTGAAATTCAAAAAGAAAGATTTTTTATTCGTGCAGCTGAAAGAGATTTAGGAGAATCTGCAAAAGGAATTTATAAAAATGCATCACAAAAAGCAGAAATCTTTATCAGACCTTGTAAAAATGATGCAGATATCGTACTTTCAGGTGAAGCTGTAAGAGCACGATACAAAGCGTTTTTAAATAAATTAATTAATATTGTGCAACAAGAAAACTTTAGAAATAAAATCATTCTTTAAAAAAAGACCCGTTCAGGGTCTTTTTTTATGAGTGACAATGTCCGCTGCAATGACTGTGAGAACCTTCAGAGTGTTCGTGATGAGAACATTTTGCATTCGGATCATATTCTAAAGTCCCGGATAACAATGCCATAACTGCAGCATCTGCATTTCCTGTAACTCCGCCATATAATCTAATACCATTTTCTGCTAATGCCTTTTGAGCACAGCCGCCAATCCCACCGCAAATTAGGGTATCTACAGAATTTTCAGCTAGAAATTGAGCAATAGCGCTATGACCTGAACCATTTGTTGAAATAACTTCTGAAGAAATAATATTATTTTCTTCCACTTCATATAATTTCACTTGTTCAGCATGACCGAAATGTTGAAAAACTTCACCATCATTGTAAGTTACAGCAATTTTCATAAATTTTCTCCTATTTTGATTGAGTAAGACTTTTTTGTTTATATTCTAATAAACATTTTGCTAGTTGATCAGGACAACTTGTAGGTTTTGGTCCGCAAGTTATTCCTTTTAATCTTTCAATAACTTCTTCTATACTCATTCCTTTTATTAAACTTTTAATCCCTTTAAGATTACCATTGCAGCCGCCGTGGAATTCTGCATCCAACACTTTTCCATCTTGAACAGCTACCTGCATCAGCTTACAACAAACCCCTGTTGGCTGATATTGTATAATTTCCGGTTGCTCTATCATTTTCTTTCCTCCTAATTATATAATATTGCAAAAAATATTATTATCAATTGTAAAGTTTCTCAATTCTACATGGCAAAAAATATTTTTATAAGCATTAAAAACACATACGAAATTTAAAGGAAAACTATGCGCATTTATAACATTAACTATTTTAACTTTACAGGTAAACGACAAGATAGAAATACTGTAAATCAACTAAAATCCAATTCTTACGATTTAAATTACATCAATCAAAGAAAAATTTCACAGGCAATTGATAATTTGTCAGAAATTCCGGGTGAAGAAAACGTGAATTTTTTACTTGATGTTTCCGAGAATTTAAAATACGGAACAAATATTGATTTAGGAAAAAGTCCATACAATGATTGGCAGGTCAAATTAAACAACGCTGCGCAAAAAGCTATATCAAAATCCGAACATGAAGTCGGAGAACAATTGATTCAACGACTCAAAAAAGCAACCCCCCCCCGCAAATCTTTAACTGATGATGAAAAAGAAATTCTAGAACTTAGAAATTCAATTTTGTCACAAGTTGATACTAATGAATTGGAAAAAATTGAAAACAAAAATATAAAAGCGCTTAACAGAAATCTAGATTACTTCATCATTTCATCAGAAGTTCCTCTATCTCAGAAACTTTATATTATGAAACGCTTAAATCATTTTATAAGTCCGGAATACAAAATCGATTCACAGCTTGAAGGTTACAAAACTCAAGCTCTTGCCGAGATAATTAACGACATTACTGTAGATACACCGGAATCAAATATTCCAAATATAAAAGCTGTTAATCAGAAAAATCACGGCATGTGTGCTGCAATTTCTATTGCACGAAAAGCCCTTGCATATGAAGACAAAGCAAATTTTGTCGATATGGTTATGTCTGAATTAGATGATACTCCTTATCTGATGATTTATGATATTTCAAAACTTGGCACAAATACAAAAGTACCAATAAATAAACCTTTCATGGATTTTAAACATGCACTTGATATGGGATACAGAATTATTGATACATCCGCAATGTATTGGATGCAAGCTGCAAACACAACAGGTGTCGGTGAAGCTATCGGAATGTACACAACGTTTGATAAAGAAAATTTTGATTTATTCCAAGATTCACACCTTATGCCATATTTAGAAGATAATCTTACAAGTCAGCAAGATTATTATAGAAGTTTGCTAAAAACAAAAACAATTTTAGAAACATATAAAAAACAAACAGAAAAATCTAAACAAAAAAATATTAATGAACTAAATAAAAAAGATTCCACTATTCATCTCACTCAAAAGTTATCTAAACAATTAAATAAACTATTACAAAATATTTCACCTGACACACCTGTCAATAAATTATATAAAATAATAAATGATTTACTAAACCTTGAAGTTCCTACATCCGCAAAAGCTGATAAAATTACTGATTACAAAAGGAATTTCTTGTATCTTCCAAATGAAACAGATAGCGCAAAAAAAGAAAAAATTAAAGCATTTTTATCTATAGCACTAGATAAAAAAGATTCGGAAATGTTAGATGTAAATGCTGATGAAATACTTAATTTAGCATCTACAATAAATCGTCTAAATAAATCTGATACATACAGCTATGCAGCAAAAAACATTAATCGTGCAGAAACACTTTATAAAGCTGCATCGGCATACAGAACTCAATTCATATTCGGACTGTATATCCCGGATAGATTAAATGATTTAACTATTAGTCTTAATATTCCGGATAGAGAAACCCGAATTATCAAAAATATGGAGTCATTAATCAAAAAATTTGAACAAGGTAAACTAAATCCAAAAATAAAAGAAACATTGATTAATAATTTTGGAGTAAACGACACCAATGAAGAATTTATTGATGCGCTTCATACAAATATCGATGCAATGACTGTTATTACAACAGAGATTCTAGACAATTTATATAAATCAATACTTTCAGTCAGCAGAAAAAATGTACTTCTAAACGAAATTAAAACAACTCATAATGCAATTAAAGAAGGCTCAGATAAAATTATACTTACACAAACAGCTATTTCTTTGCAAATGAACAATAAAAATAAAAAGAAAATTCTGGAAACTCTAGAAAAATTTATTAAAGTTCTTGAATCTGAAAACTGCACAGAAGAAGAATTTATTACAATATATAATAAATTCGGCAAAAAGAATCAAATGCAAGACTTTAAAGATACTTTTGAAAACCTCGGAATTTTACTATTCCAAGAGCCAAATGAAGACATAATCAAAGGTTTTAACGCTATTAACGGCTTAGCTCCGGATACTCCGATAGAAGAAACCCAAAAAGTATATGAAAAAATTGGTGAAAATTTCAATAATGTTTCATTATTGACATCACAATTACAAAATGCATTAGAAGTAAAAGATGAAAATAATGAAGTTTTAAATACTGTAATTGACTCCGAAATTATTATTAAAAAACTGGAAAACAGCGGAGAGATTATTCCTGCAAAAGATTTGAAAAAATTTCAAGAACGATTTATTGCAATAAAGAAAGAACTTACCAATAATAATGGTACTAAAAAAGCTTTGAAAGATCTTCCTGCTGAGTTAAGACATTTTTCAAAAGCAGAGAAAGAACTTTTAGATACTATAGAATCAAGAATTAATGGCTGGTATTCACAAACATCAAGACTTTTAGATCTGCAACACAAAATAATTCAAGAACCACTTGATGAATTACACAGAGAAATTGGTGTAAAAACCGGACAGTATTGGGTTTCTGCAGAAGGACACAGCGGTTTAAATTCAACTCAACAAGTTCAAATTATTGAACAAATGACAGATAGACCATATTATATAGAATCTAACGGAAGAATCGCTGTTAATAAAATTAAAAATTCACCTTATTCAGGTGTTACAAATACATCTGTCAACCATAGAGAACCTGCAATGCATGCTCAATATATATCAGATATAAAACCAGTTCAAATAAATAATAAATCTCACGAAGTACTTTTCCATGATAACACTTGGGGACCAAATGAACATGAAAATATGTGGACTGATGACAACGGTATATTAAGAACAGACTACAGTAATGAATACGGTGGAGAATTAGGTTATATCACCAATGAAAAATACTTTAATGGAAAACTTCTTGATAACCTATTCTCTGAAATAGGACATGATGGAACAAGTGAATTTAAATTCCCAATGCTAACATCAGTCATAACACCGGGAAGATATCCAAACGCAGATTCATACGTTCGACAAATCAGACAAAACTTGATACTTAACCCGCTTTTGTATTTTGATGAACTAGAAAAATATGCACAAAATTTATCTCGTAATGAAATATTACAAACAATTAAAAAAACAAAAACTCTTGGTAAAAATTCAAACAAAAAATTTATAGATATAGAACACAGAATCTTAGGAAATCCTCCTTTAATCCCGGGAATTGTATCTGCTGAAGATTACAACAACCTTTCTGATAAAGATGAATTAAAAATCTTATTAGAAAAAGTCGCGCTATCACGTTCATTCAGCGGAATTCCTGATTCAAAAATCTTCTATAAGAATACAACAATGGATGAGCTTGTAGAGCTGAAAAACCAAATTAGAAATGAAGCCCGCAAAAATTTCAATTACACTTTTGGTAAAAACCCTGAAATAACAAGGTTTGGAACAGAAAGCGTAAGAAAAGCTCTTAATAAAGAACTCGATAATTTTGCTAAAGAAAATAACTTTAAATTATCTGTTATGCAAGTAATTAATATAGTAAATTCTATGAATAAAATTTCAGAGAATAAATTTGACGGTAATTTGGAAACAACAATTGAACTTATGACAGATAGTTTTACAAATTATTTAACTAAACATACACCTGTATTTGAAAATAAAAACGAAAAAATAGAAGATATTGCTAACAAAGTGCGAACTATGCTTCGTACAAATATGGGATTCACGTTAGCTGATTTGAACAAAACTTCATCTGACATTGTAAAATGGATTGATGATAATTTCGAACCATCAACAGATGAAGAATTTGTTCAAATTTTCAAAAATCTTCAAAACATGACAACTGAAGAATTTAATGCTAAATATAATTCAAAAATAACTGATGAAGCTATGGGTATAAAACCTATAACAGGTTATGATATCTTACAACAATTCAGGCTACTGGATGAAGGTGCAATGGATTCTGTATTTTACATGCTGTATAATGAAGAACGTGGTTATACAACTAATATTAGCAAAACAATACCTTCATATGACTATGCTAAAACAAGCAGAACTCTTCGCGGAGCATACTATGCGGAAAATGGGCGTTCATTTGATGATATTTATCTAGATTTTTATTTCTCATTGCTTAGTCTTAACAATCA
This sequence comes from uncultured bacterium, assembly GCA_950022695.1. Classification (GTDB taxonomy): domain Bacteria; phylum Cyanobacteriota; class Vampirovibrionia; order Gastranaerophilales; family Gastranaerophilaceae; genus Zag111. Next base: position 482,600 of record CATLLN010000002.1, read on the forward strand.
TAAGAATTATGATAGATTGAAAACTTCAGCATTTAAAAAATATAATCTATTCCCGGCATATCCTAAAGTAAATTTAGAATCAAAAAAAGAAATTGAAAAATGTATTCAAACCTTCTTCAACGAGATTATCGAAGCTACTGAAGCAATAGATGCATATAAAACTCAAGATAAATCATTTAAAATAATAGAACAATTAAAGAAATACTCTGGAAAGTTAAATGATTCATCACCAATCTCATCCAGTCAGGAAAAATATATTAAAGATTTAATATATAAATTCCTGCAGATAAATGGTGAAGACACATCCGTTCAAGAAACAATAGATGCCGCTTGCAAGATAATGGAACTTGAACAGGAAACAACCGGAAGTGAATATAAAAAACTTATTGAGATAATGTATAATGAATTAAAAATGTACTCAACTACGGCTGACGGCAAAACAATGGCAGAATCAGTAAAATTACAGATTGAAACCATTAAAGACAAAAAACGTGAATTTGTAATGAACGTAATTGATCCAAAATATCAAAATAAAGCATATGAAATACTTGATAAATGGATTAGTGCATTATCAAAAAATAACCCTAATGCAGATTATTATTTTGCCGATTTTGAAATGTTTTTCGAAAAACACAGAATAATGAAATCACCTGAAAAAATCTTTAATGAATATCTTCTGCTTCTCGCAAAACCGGAAGAAAAAGGAAGACATTATTCAAATGCAGAAAAAAAACAACTTGAAGATGTAAAAGAAGTATACCGTACAAATATTCAATCACTGCTGATAAGTGCAAATATTCTTGAAATGCAGTACATACTAATGAATTGCGCAAGGGAAGGCAATCTTAACATTGTACGTGATGAATTCAAAAACTCTCAAATTATGTTAAATGATGGCAGAATAGTGAATATGGATTCAGATGAAGGCATTGCGGTATTAATTAAACCGCTTTTAGAAGACGAAGACCTCGATACACTTGTTATGTTTATTGAGCAGCTTGGTTTGACTGAACGCGTAATTGAAATGTTTACAAAAGATATTAAATTCGACAAAGTTTATAAAAATATCAAACGTATAGATAATATTTTCACAGCTGTTTCAAAACAAACAGAAATCGTACAAAAAGAACTTCAAAAACTTGGAAATATTGATAATGACCCGAATTACGAAGAAAAACTCAATATCGCAAAAGAAAATATTATCAAAAAATTCAAAAATACAAATTACCGCAGAGCAATCAAAATTGTTGAAGAAGGATTCAAAAAAATAAATGAAGAAATAAAAGAACATCCTGAACACTCAAAAACTGCATACGTTCATTTGTATATGGATAATGTCAAAACTGCAACTTTATATATTGCAACCAAACAGGTAGAAAATCTGAACATGAAATTACAGGCATACCAGAGAATTTATGATTTAATAGGAAAGCTCAAAATTCGTAAGGATTCTCCTGTAAAACCGCTTCTTGAAAAATTCTTTGATGAGATACATAAAGTTGAAGAATTTGCACAAAATCATACCCGAGATTACAAAAATCTTGATATTAAAACCGGAAATTATGCACAATAATTAAATAAACAAAGGATATAAAAACGGGGCGCCTTGTAAAGGCGCCCCGTTTTTTTTAACTAATCTTTTTTCAAAAAGTCAGGAACATCTAAATTCAAAGATAATTTAGGAAAACCTGAACCGGTTGAAGGTGTTTCTACAGTTGTTGTTTTACTTTGAAAATATTCAGCTGCTGATAACTGAACAGGAGCTTCTGATTTTTCTGCAAAACCTGTTGCAATAACTGTAATTTGAATTTCGTTTTGGAATGCTTCATTAACAGCAGTACCGATAATCACATCCGCATCATCTTTTACAACATTATTAATAAGTGTAGTAGCATCATTAATTTCGTACAGTGTCATATTAGAGCTTCCTGTAATATTAACTATAATACCGGATGCGCCATTGATTGAAGATTCAAGGAGTTGTGAATTAATAGCCATTTCAGCAGCTTTAACAGCTCTGCCTTCGCCCTGAGCTCTACCGATACCCATCAATGCAGTACCTGAATCTTTAACAACTTTTCTGACATCCGCAAAGTCGATATTGATAATACCAGGTATTGTAATAATATCAGAAATACCTTGAATACCTCTGTATAGAACTTCATCAGTAACACAGAAAGCTTCTCTTAACCCGATTTGACGTTCAACAACCTGTAATAATTTATCGTTAGGTACAACAAGAATTGAATCGACATATTTTTTAAGTTTTTCAATACCGGCTTCAGCTTGCGCCATTCTTTTTTTGCCTTCCCAGCAGAAAGGTTTTGTAACAAATGCAATTGTCAAAATTCCCAAATCTTTAGCAATTTGAGCAACAACAGGAGCCGCACCGGTACCTGTACCACCGCCCATGCCGGCAGTAATAAATACCATATCCGCGCCTTCCAAAGCTTTTGTAATTTCGTCTTTAACTTCCATAGCAGCTTTTTCACCGGTTGAAGGATCTCCGCCGGAACCAAGACCTTTTGTAGTTCCTATACCAAGCTGTAATTTATTTTGAACATTACTGTAAGTTAAAACCTGCAAATCAGTGTTCATAAGCCAAAACTCAACACCTGCAAGTTTTGCCTTAATCATTCTGTTAACGGCATTTCCGCCGCCGCCGCCGACACCAATAACTTTAATACGAGTCGGATTTATATCTGAACGCTGTCCGCCAGCGAAATTTGAAACTATATTTTCCATTGAACCTCCTACGTTTTAACAACATTATATACGAAAAAATCAACATTTCATCTATTTGAACTTTTCGTAATAATTTGCTATAGGAGAATCATTTCAAGCATTGTAATCTAGTTTTTGACCTTGATGTGAAGATTTAAAAGCAAGCGCTTGCATTTTTATGCTTTCGGCTTGCGCTGCAACTCTGTAATCTTGTGCTGAAGGATCTCCCGGTGCTAAAGCTGCACGAATAACAATATTCGCATGATCAATTGTCTGCTGCGGATTAGCTTTATTTAATACAGGCATTTTTATCGGAACATGACCTGATACAGGAATCCCATCAGCATTTCTTTCAATAGAAATTGCACCTGCAAAGCTTCCGCCTGCTGTTTTATGCGCCATCTCATGAGCGTAAATATGGTTATAATTTCTATTAATAAGTTCCTGTTTTGCCACACCATTCAACATACTACACACTCCTACTATATTTGTAGCATAAAGTCAGGGTTTTGTCAAGGTTTACATGTCTTTATGGTTAAATTTCTTTATACCTTTTACGTAATCATCAACAATATTGCCATTACCTATTAATTTATATTTGTATATTGTTAAACCTTCCAACCCGACAGGACCGCGAGCGTGAATTTTATTCGTAGAGATTCCGACTTCAGCGCCAAAACCGTATCTGAATCCATCGGCAAAGCGGGTTGAAGCATTCATATAAACACCGGCTGAATCAACTTTATTCATAAAACTTTCAGCATTAGCAATATTTGTTGTAATAATACAGTCAGTGTGACCTGAACCAAATGTATTTATATGTTCGATTGCTTCATCTATTGAATCAACAAACTTATATGCTAATGTTTTTTCACCGTATTCAATATCCCAAGCTTCAGGTTCCGCGATAAGTTTAATTTCACTCAATTGAAGTGAAGCCAAAAGTTCATCCGCTTTTTGGAAATTTTTATGAATTAAAAGTGTCTCAACAGCGTTACAAGCACTTGGATACTGGGTTTTCGCATCTGTTACAACACGTGAAGCCATTTCTATATCAGCGCTTTCATCAACAAAAATATGACAAATTCCGCTAGCATGTCCAAGAACCGGAATTTTTGTATTATTTTTGATAAATTTTACAAGATTATTACCCCCGCGCGGAATAATCAAGTTAATATATTCATCGCATTTTAGCATCTCAGCTACATCATCACGCGAAAATACTTGTTGAACAACATTTCTTGGAAACCCGTCAACATCTTCGAGCGCTTTATTTATGATTTCCATAATTTTTTTATTGGTATTTTTGGATTCTTTTCCGCCTTTTAAAATAACAGCATTTGATGATTTTATTGCAAGTGATGAAATCTGTGAAATTACATCCGGACGCGCCTCAAAAATTATTCCCAAAACGCCGATAGGACAGCTTACTTTTGCAAGAACCAAGTCTGAATCAAGCATACGTGTAAAAAGCTTTTTCCCGACAGGATTTGCCAATGCCGCAATATCTCTGACGCCCTGTACCATATCGCGCATTTTATTCTCATCAAGCTTTAAACGGTTAAAAGTAGATTTTGTAATTTCACCGTTTTCTAGCATATGCAAAGCTTCTTCCAAATCATTTTTATTAGCATCAAAAATCTCTTTTTTATTAAGTTCAATCATATCAGCAATTTTTAATAATGCTTGATTTTTAATTTCTCCTGATAAATCAGCAATTTCTAAAGACGCTTTTTTAGCTGCTTTTGCTATATTTAAAAAATCTTGTTCCATTTAATTCTCCTTCACCCCGCACACGGGAAAATTTAAAGAATAGTTATATTATCTCTTGTAATAATCGCATCATAATTCTTAAACCCAAGAATTTCCGCAATATTATCAGAATGACATCCAATTACTTTTTTGCAGGAGTGAGAATCATAATTAACGATACCTCGCGCGATTTCATTATGTTCTTCATCCAAAATTGAGATTACATCACCTTTTTTGAAAGTATTTTTAACATCAACAACTCCGACAGGAAGTAAGCTTTTTTCTGCTAATAGAGCTTCTTTTGCACCTTTATTAACAATTATTTTACCAATGATATTTGTCGCATAACCTATCCAGCGTTTTTTATCAGATAAATTTTCATTAGACGGTAAAAACATTGTTCCTAAATCTTCACCTTCAAAAATTCTTTTAATAATAAACGGCTGTTTTCCGTTTGCAATTAAAACTTTTCCACCAAAACGGGTAACAAGACGCGCAGCTTTCAATTTTGTTTCCATCCCGCCGCGTCCGCCATCAGACACACCTGAAGCAAGTGCCATAATCTTATCATCCACTTCTTTAACAGATCTTATCAACTTAGCATTAGGATTATTTTTTGGATTCTCATCATAAAGCCCATTTATATCAGATAAAATAATCAGCAAATCTGCATCAAGTTCACTTGCAACAAGCGCAGACAACTTATCATTATCAGAAAAACAAACCTGCATATCCTCTTTAACATAACGAAGTGCAACATCAAGCGTTGAAACCGTATCATTCTGATTGATTACAGGAATTGCGCCAAGTTCCAGAAGTTTGTTTAACGTAGTTCTAAGACTTAAATATCTTTCTCTGACAGAAAAGTCGTCCTCTGTTAAAAGAATTTGAGCAGCAGTCAATCCATAAGTATCAAACCCGTTTTCATAAATAGACATTAATTTTCCCTGCCCAATAGCAGCACATGCCTGTTTCAAAGCTGTTCCACGAGTATCTTCAAGCCCCAAACGTTTTTTTCCGAGTCCTACAGCACCGGAGGTAATTACAATAACTTCGTTCCCCGATTTTACAAGATTTGCAATATCTTCAATAAATGAATAAACTCGCGGTAAAGAAACATAACCTTCATCATTTCTTAAAACATTTGTTCCAAGTTTTACAACAATACGTTTTGCTTTTATAAATTCTAATCTGTCCATAAACCTATATTATCACAAGGAATAATTCTGCGCCATAAGTATTTTCAATTATAAGAAGGATTGATTTTTATACAAATAATATTAAAATCAATATATGAAAAAGTTATTAACAGGTATATTTCTGGTAATTTTCGCGTTATTTACGGTAAATTTACCTGCCATATCAGACGATAAGGCAGCATCTTATCCTGAAGATGTTAACTCCCAAGGAATTGCAGATGATGAATACACTGAAGAAATTGATATTGAAAAAATGTACCGTGACATGCCTGTTCCTGAATTCAAATATATGCACAATATTGACCCCGGAGAATATCAAGATACAATGTATTCAACTTGGTCTCCGTATCCGCTTTTCAGATTAACCGCTCCATTGTTTTTTAAATCAATCGCAATCGAACCGGGATATTATCTTTTAACCCCGCGCGAACATAACGGTGAATGGTTTATGCTATTTAAGCAACAGGGAAAAGTCAAATATATTGTTCCTTGTTATCTGAAAGAAATAGTTCCGTTGGATTTTTACAAAAATAATCTTCCACAAATTAAAATGACTAAAGCGCAATTAATACGTGAAAAGACATTAAAATTTATAGGTAAACACATAAACAGTTCAAAACGTAAACCGATTCCTGATACTTTCCTTGAAGCATCAGATTTGGATAATAATTTTATCTCAATAATTGTATACTGGGGAAATTACAGATACTATCTTGTACTTAGAACAATTCAACTGTAAAAATATGCCCAACAGGACAAATCGGAATTTTAAAAAATTATGCTATAATACATTCAAAAAAGGAGAGTTATATGAAAAAAATTATAAAATTATTTACAGCAATGGCAATTATATTTATGGGACTAAGTGCATTTGCTCAAGGCGGATTCTTAAATCCAAACCTTGATGTTCATGAAGTCCGCGCAAGCCACGTACTTGTAAAAACCAGAAAAGAAGCCGTACAAATAAGAAAAGATATCGTAAACGGAGATATAACTTTTGAAGATGCAGCAAAACAATATTCACTTTGTCCCTCAGGACAATACGGTGGAGATTTAGGATTTTTCAACCGTAAACAAATGGATCAACAATTTTCCGATGCAGCATTCGACCTAAAAATCGGCGAAATCTCAAACCCTGTCGGTACAAAATTTGGCTGGCACATCATAAAAACCACAGCTAAAAGATAAATTTTTGAGTATTATTAAACTAAATTCATAAAAAATGCTTGAAAAATTTTTATCTTCATGTCAGAATAGTTTCACGCGGAGTAATCCGTTGTGGTATGGCAAGGTAGCTCAGCTGGCTAGAGCGTTCGGCTCATACCCGAGAGGTCGAGAGTTCGAGTCTCTCCCTTGCTAATAAAAAAGACAGGAATTAAATTCCTGTCTTTTTTATTTGTTTAAAATATTTTTTATAAGTTTTTACCCATTTCATAAGCGAGGTTAGGTATAATGTATTAGAGACTTTTGGATGGCGTTTTATTATAGAATATTTAGAATTGACGGCGGTTTCCGCCGTTTTTTAGTGTTGAGATTTGGTGGTCAATTTTTGCACTTTTGTCTCTATTCTTGCACTCTTTTGCACCGCAAACCTGTCACCCTGAACTTGTTTCAGGGTCTAAGCCCCACCAAGTCAACCTCTTCCCAAGTGCAAAACAGTGCAATAAAGTGCAAAAATATTTTGCCTCACAAAATGAGATTTAGTGAATTGTCTTTGAGATTAAGACATCCGTGAATTTTTATATTATACTTGTTTCGGAGGGTTTTCTATGCAAATTCATCAAATCAGAAATGCAACTATAATTGTAACTTATAACAATAAAAGATTTTTAATCGATCCTTGGCTTATGCCAAAAGATTATATGGAAGGCTTTGATGTGGGGGTTAATCCTCAAATAAGACAACCTAGGGTTGAACTTCCGATAAGTATTGATAAAATTGTTGATGTTGATGCGGTGATTTTAACCCATTTTCACCCTGACCATTTTGACGAGTTCGCAGCAAAAGCTCTGAATAAAGACATTTCGTTTTTTGTTCAATCCGAGTTTGATTTCAATATTATTAAATCATTCGGATTCAATGATATTAGAATAATTTCTGAAACCGGAATCGAGTTTGAAGGCATAAAATTAATCAAAACTCCTTGCCAACACGGAAGAATTGAAACCGTAAAACCCGTTTGCGAGCAGGTCGGGATGCCTTATGACGCTATGGGTGTGATTTTTAAATCAGAAACCGAAAAAACTCTTTATGTCGCAGGGGATACGATTTGGTATGATGAAATTAAAGAAACAATCGACAAACACAGTCCTAAGGTGATTATTATAAATGCTTGCGGCGCAACTGTTTGCATAGGTGACGGCGAACGTTTGATTATGGACATGGAAGATATTAAATCGATTTCCGATTATGCAAAATCTTCAACCATAATCGCAAGCCACATGGACACAGTGAGCCACTTAACCGTTACAAGAGATGATGTAAAAAACCTCAAATTAACCAATATTGTTGTACCTGACGACAATGAGGTTTTGAAGTTTTAAATGATATTTTAAACATAAACACTTGACTTCTGTCTCAAAACGAGTGATGAATGTGTACACAGGCATTACAAGGAATTTGAGACAATGGAAAATCAAATTGAGACAAGTAAATTTATCCCCGAAAAAGCAAAGCAAATCGCACTTGCAAGGCTTGATTTACTCCATAAGTGGCTTGAGTTTCGCCGAAAATCGAATATCAAAATTCAAGCAGACTATGATTTTGTCAAATTGCACAACACGACGGATTCGCATTTACGTCAGGTTTTGGGTAAAGTTTCTCGAGGTTCGCTTCATCGCTGGAATGCAATGCTTGATGGTTCCGAAGACTACGAAAAACTTCTTCCGCAATACAGATATTCCAAAATCGGTGAGTTCAGAACCACTTTGACCGACGAAGAAATCAAAATCTTTATGGGCTTGCTTTTGCATCCAAATCGGTTTTCTATTGGGAAAGCCACGGCACTTACTAAATACAAATTGAAAGAGCAAGGACAGGATTTTATCCCTGCTGATGCTACTTTCCGCCGTTATGCAAAATGGTTTAAGGCAAACAATTATGACAAATGGGTGTTAGCCCGAGACGGCGAAAAAGCCTTGTCTGATAAGGTTGAACCTTATATCAAACGCGATGCTTCGCTATTGGAAGTCGGTGATATTCTTGTCGCTGACGGGCACAAACTGGCGTTTCAAGTGATAAATCCGTTCACGGGCAAACCAAGTCGTGCGACTTTAGTCGGATTTTTGGATTGGAAATCGACTGCCCTTGTGGGTTACGAGATTATGCTTGAAGAAAACACCCAGTGCATCGCATCCGCCCTTCGAAACGCAATAATAAACCTTGATATGGTGCCGAAAATTATTTATCAAGATAACGGCAGAGCATTTAGGGCGAAATATTTCACTAACGACAAGGGGTTTAACGAACTCGGGTTTCAAGGGCTTTACTCAAAACTCGGAATTGAAACGGTTTTTGCCCGACCTTATAACGCCAGAGCGAAAGTCATCGAGCGATTTTTCAAAGAGTTTCAAGAAGGCTTTGAAAAACTTATGCCAAGCTATGTCGGAAGCAACATCGCAAATAAACCGGCTTACCTGATGCGAAACGAAAAACTGCATTCTGCTTGGCACAATGACTACATTCCAACGATTGAAGAAACAATAAAAATGATTGACATGTGGCTGAATTTCAAAAATTCCCAAAACTGCCCCAATGCACCAAACAAAACAATCACAGAGGTTTTGGAAGATAGAAAATGCCAAAACATAAACCCCGACACTCTTGATGATTTAATGCTTGCAACCGAGGTTAAAACAATTCAGCGAAACGGCATTAGGTTCTTAGGTTGCGACTATTTTGACGAACGGCTTTACGGGTTCAAAAGCAAAGTGCTAATCAAATACAACCTCTTCGACCTTGCAAAAATCAAAGTTTTCACCCCAAAAGGTGAGTATTTATGCACTGCGCAGCGTGTAACAGAAACCCATCCGATGGCAAAATTATTGGGCGATGTCAAAGACTACGAGGATTACAAACAAAAAATCGTTCGACAAAAACAACTCAAAAAGAAAACCGTAAACGCAGTTAAAAACTACTTTTCGACCGAAGAAATAAAATACCTTGAAACAAAAATGGATGAAGTTATTTCACAGCCCGTTCAAACTTCGTTCAAAGAGAGTTCAAAAGCCGTTCAAACTATTTTCAAGAATAATTCGCAAAAATATGAATACTTAATCAAACATGATCCAAACAACCCTTGGATTGCAGAATTTAAACAAACAAAGGAGTACAAATTGCTGTATGAATAAGACTTTTGTAAGAACAAACAACGTCAAAAATTTTATCGGACTTTTGGAAAATCTGGTCAACAAACCCAAAAACATTCCAAGAATGGGACTTGTGTATGGCGAGCCGGGACTTGGCAAAACACAAACTGCTCTTTGGCTTGCGTGCAAGTATGATGGAATTTATCTTCGAGCTTCAAATCTAATGACAGGCAGATGGCTTCTTGACGGCTTGATAAAGGAAATGGATGAGTTGCCGAGATACTTGACTTCAGATAACTTCAACCTTGTGGTGAAAAAACTCAAAGCCAATCCGAAAGTGATTTTTATTGATGAAATCGATTACCTAATGAACAATTTTAAGACTGTTGAAATCCTGCGAGATCTACACGACGAGACCGACTGCCCAATTATTATGATTGGAATGGGTTTGGCACATAGAAAGCTTGAACGATACAAACACCTTTATGACAGATTTTCAGAGATTTTGAAATTTGAAACCTTTGGTGTGAGCGACATTGCTCAGATTGTAAATGAACTTTCGCAAGTGCCGATTTCTACCGACGCGATTGAATACATCCATCAAAAACACAACCGATTTAGGCAAATTGTTCAACTGATAAACAAACTCGAAACTTTAGCGAAAGAAAATAATCTGACTGAAATCACTTTGGAAATTGTGAGGCAAGTGCTATGAACATCAAGAAATTAGCAAAGTATTTAAAAGAATTTACCCTTGATGAAATTGAAATGATAGCCGAATGCGATGTCTCAGTAGAACTAGAAAAACTTATGGCTGAGGGCAAATTGTCGCTTGAGGACGGAATTTACAAATATCAGGATTTTGAAAACAAGGTCGAGTTTGCCGTATTTGTAAACTCTGAAACCGAAACCCAAAATATAACTTTGAAAACAGTTTCAGAAATCTTTATGAAGGATTATGCGGCAAATTTCTGTAAACCCAATACCATAAAGACTTATACAGCAATTTTAAGAACAAATGTAATCCCGATTTTAGGAACCAAAAAAGTTCGAGAGATTTGCACAGAGGATATTAAAAGGTTTTACACGATTTGCAAACGGCGCGGAATGGGCGAAAGACGACTGAAAAACTCGCTTGCACTTTTGAATCAAATTTTAAAATACTGTAAACGAGAAAACCTCGCAAAAACCAATTGCGAATTTCAGGTGCGACGGCTGACGGACAAAAACAAATTTAGTATTAACAGAATAATCTTTGAGGAGAATATATAAATGGCAAAATTTAATAAATTAAAACAAGCGCAAAAGCTTTATGTGCAAGAAAATAAGACACTCGGTGAAATTGGAATGGAACTTGATTTGTCGCGTAGGACATTGTTTTATTGGAAAAAGCAATACGACTGGGACAAGCGGAAATTTGAATACGAACACGAAAAAGACGCATTCAGCCAAGAACTGCTTGAACTTGCAAGAAAAATGATGCGAAAACTTAACAACGACTTAGACAAAAACTCGCATACAAACCAATCCGAGATTTATTCATTCATGAACATCCTAAAAAACATTCCGTTGCTCAAAGAATACGAAGCAACTATTGCTCCAACCAAACCCAAACAACAAAACTTCCTCACTCCCGAACAAGTCCGCGAAATCGAACGTGAAGTTTTAGGGATGGAGTAAGGTTATGTATTTTTCTCTTAAGATTTATGGCATAGATTATTCAAGAATCAAATTTTTGTAAATGAAATTATATATAGTAGAGTACATTTTATATTAAACAGGATAATTATTTTCGAGTATAATAATTAATAAAGATTATATTTTAATTATGAACTTGTGATATCTATGTATATAAACAAAGAACAAATTCAAAAACATGTAAAAACCCATTCAGAAAGATCTAATGAAGACAGGAAAGCTGTAACAACCTTAAAATTATTTCTGTCAACTAAAGATGGCAAAATAAACGAGAATTTTTCAGATGATGATAAATGGCCAAACACAGATGGGACTTTCGAATTTGTGCCAAATCCAACTGTTTCAAGGTCGCCAGAGCAAAACTTTTTTGTCCAAATTAAAGGAACATCAATAAATAGTTTTACTAAGGAGGGTAAATTTAAATATTCATTAAAATCATTGGGGTTTCCTGCTTTTATTGCTAATAAGTCTACCTCAGATCCTGGAATTTTATTTATAGTATTAAATCCATTAGATAAGGGGAAAGAGCGTGTTTTTTGGAAATACATGTCATGGGAATTTGTATACTCTATTAACTATTCTAATGACAGTGTTACTATTGATTTTGGACCGGAAAATGAAATTAAATATTCAGATGAAAGTATTGAAGAATTTTGTCAAAAATTAGTTGAAATTACTGATAATCATTCTTTTATAACAAAATTAGACGAGTTTTCTTATTCTAAAAAAAATATACTCGACATGATAAATTTTTGTAATGAGGAAATTACGCGAAGCATTGAAAATGGTTGTATTTTAAATGATTCTAGAGATAATTTATCAAAAAAACTTCTAACAAAATTAGATGATTTTTGTAGTGCTGTTTTACTATTAAATAGTTTAAGTGATAAAAAAGAAGAAGCTAATATTTCTGTAGCATGGGAAACAGCACTTTTAGATATAAAAACAAAGTATTTAGCAAATTTCTATAGAGGGATAAAATATAGAGGCAAATTAATTCCTGAAGAAGGTCAATCAGAACGATTAATGCTTAAATATTACGATTTTTTATGGCAAATAAAAGAATTTTTGAAAAAAGAACATAATATAGAAGTTTTATCAAATTTAAATAAATTTCCTTTAGAAATTGATGAACTAGATAATGAGTACAATAAATTAGTTGCTAAAGCAGTTGATTCAGTTAAAAAGTCTAACAAAAAGCCTCAATCAGCAAGATATTTTATTCAAAAAAAGACAACTTTTTATGTTAACAATAAACGATATTATGAAATTACATTACAATTAGCGAGTATATATGCTTCAAAATTCAATCGCTTAACAGTCTATTCTACAGAAAATATATCTACGAACTATTCTATAGAAATAGCATATGAAGAATCTGAAATTAGTTTGTGGAATGTTCCTGTTAAAATAAAATTAGTAACAAATTGGAAGGTTTCAATATCCCCGAGATGTTTAAATAAGCTTGCTAAGATTTTAAAGATTTCAACCAAAATAACTTCTAAACACGGTGAATATGAACAATTGATGAACTTTCTTACAACTAGCGGGATAAATTTTCTTCAATTTATTGATATTAGTGATTCTAAATTTAAAGAAAGTATTGATCATATTTATAAAGATACAAATACTAGTGAGTTTAAAATAGTTTTAGAAAAGTTAAAAAAATATTTTTCTAAAAACTGTATGACAGATGGGCGAAACGTAATAAGATATGCAATAATAAACTTAAGAGAAGATATATTAGAGAATATTTATGGTGATGATAAGTATGGTCAAACGCATTTAAACTATAATCAAGTAAAAATTGCTAGACAGTGTTATCCCTTTGAAAAAAATCCATATATATCAAATTTAATAAAAAAGAAAACTAGTGAATCAAACTTTTTTAATATCATAAATACTGCAGGGGATAGTAATCTTAACTTATACCAGCCATATTTTAAAATTAAAAATTTAATAAAAAAGACAGGAGAGATATATTTTGATATATCATCAATAGCGCCCAAAGAAAAAATAGAACAATTTAATTTAGGGCTAGATAACTGGGAAAGCAGAGAAGGATATAAAATTAATATTGATGAGAATCAAGTATGCATAGATTCTTACGAAAAAACAACTATAAGCATTTTAAAAAAACTGATTGAACTTTCTAACAATTTTGATATAACAAGGGTTGAGAATAATAAAAAATATCTTAAAGAATGTGTAGAAGAAATTGATGATATGAAAAAACAAGCAATAAAGAATGTTTTTGTAAAATCCAATCTTCTATTAATTTATGGTGCAGCAGGGACAGGTAAAACAACTCTGATTAACCATATTTCACGGCTTACAAAAAATGAAAATAAATTATTTTTAACAAAAACTCATACGTCATTGCAAAATTTACAAAGACGGCTTAAAAACATCGAAAATGCCAATTTTAGCACAATTGATAAATGTACAAGGAAAGGTGTAAATCTAGATTACGATGTTATTTTTATAGATGAATGTACCACAATAGATAACAGGACAATGGAAAAATTTCTTTCGCAAATTAATCAAGACACACTTTTGGTTTTAGCTGGAGATATTTATCAAATAGAATCTATTGATTTTGGGAATTGGTTTTTCTATGCAAAAGAAATTATTAAAAGTGAATATTCAAATGTAGAATTATTGAGTACCTGGAGAACAAACAACAAAAAACTTATAAGTTTATGGAATGAGGTCAGGGATTGTAAGCCACTTATAACTGAAAAACTAGTTATTGATGGTCCATATTCTAAGGATATTAATGAAAATATATTAACTAAAGAAGATCCTGATGAAGTTATACTATGCCTTAATTATGATGGTAAATTTGGTTTAAACAATATGAATTCATATTTTCAAAACGCTAATAAAAATAAAGCTATTACTTGGGGAGAGTGGAGTTATAAAATAGATGACCCAATACTATTTTGTGATACGAAACGTTTTACTGTTTTATACAATAATTTAAAAGGTCTAATTATTGATATTGAAAAATTAAAAAACTATATTAGATTTACTATAGATGTAGATATTGTGTTATCTGAAGAAGAATGCGAATGTGACGAAATAGAATTTATTAAATACACGGATAAGGGTACACGCATTAGATTTTCTGTCTATGAGTACAATAATGAAACAGATGAAGATGCTGAGGAAAAACGAAAGAAAAGTGTAGTACCTTTTCACTTAGCATATGCAGTATCCATACATAAGGCACAGGGCTTAGAGTATAATTCTGTAAAAGTTATAATACCAAGAAATAATTCAGAAGAAATTACACATGGAATTTTTTATACGGCAATTACAAGAGCGAGGAAAAGTCTTAAAATATTTTGGAGTTCTGAGACTATGAATGATATAGTCAAAAACTTTTCTCTTAACATTAAAAAAAGAAATAGTCTTAAAATTATAAAATCTGAACTTGAAAAACAACCTGAATGCGAAATGTGTTTTTAAAAATCATCTTCAAATCCCCTTATACTATCAAGCTCAATATTGTATCGTTTGCCTGTTTTATCAATACAAGTGGCGAAGTCGACTGTTTTGTCAGCAAATTTGTTTTTCCATAAACAAATTAACAAACCTATTTCTTGAGTTTTTAGGTTCAAAACTTTTGTTCCATAGAGCCGGTAGTCTTTTTCTGTCATGACTTAACCTCTTATTATTTGAATATCGGAGTATATCTCATTCGATTTTTCGGGATCAATTAAAAATTCTTTTCTAAAAACGTATTTTTCACTCTCCGGCGAAATGCAAGCTACAAGTTCGTTTTCATAAAATCCAACGACTAAAAATTCTTCGCTGTCTTTTTCAAACCATCCATTTATCTTTTTTAATCTGTATTTTTTGTTGACTTCAATCATTTTCGTTCCTTTCAAGCTACACAATTTATCACTCTTTTGGCAAGAAACATCAACGGTATGTGGCTCAAATCGTATCATGCAGATACAAACATTTTTTGAACACCTTTTGAACGATATTTGAATAGGAATTAAACGCTGCTTAATTCTCGAGTTCTTCTTCATGTTCAATGAAGAACGCATTCAATAAATCTGCATCGTTTCTTAAATGCTTTACAACTGGAGCAAGATTGTAGCATTCTTCTATTTCCGGTTGGCTTGCGACAAAATGATCTATAACGACGGCTGTATTATAGACATTTTCTGCCCATTTGCTTAACTGCTTAAATTCTTTTTGCGTAATATTTAATCCTACTTTTTCCATCTACGACCTCCTTTTCTTTTCAAGTGTCGTATTCATCACTTAAAGTCAGAATTAAATCAAGTCAAAATAAATTTATAATTCCATCAAATTATCAGTCCAAAGTTCGCATTGAGTCATAACCGTATTTACTGCATCATCCTGATCTTCCGGAGGATAATTGTACTTTTTAAGCAATCTTTTAACCATCATCATCATTTTTGCGCGTGCAAATTGTTTATTCTGCCAATCTACGCTTTTATTCTTGCGCAAAGTATCTGTTAATTCTTTAGTTAAAGTTATTAACTCATCATTTTGGTAAAAATCTTTTACTGCTTGAGGTTTTGTTAAAGCATCATAAAAGGCAAGTTCTTCTATTGACAAACCCAGTTCCTCACCCGCTTTTTGAGCTTCCGCAATTTGTTTTGCCATTTTAACAAGTTCTTCTATAACCTCAGCGTTTGTAATAAGTCCGTTGATATAACGATTTAAAGCAGCTTGAATAATTTCGCTGAACTTTTCGCTTTTTACAACATTTGTTCTTTTAAATACAGAAACCTGTTCTGCCAATAATTTTTTCAAAATCTCGACAGCAAGATTTTTTTCTTTCATCTTTGAAATCTCGTCTAAGAATTTAGGATCAAACAAAGAAAATTCTTCCTTAACATCAGAGAATAAATTTATTACCCCTTCGCTTTTTATACTTTGTCTGAGTAATTCATTTATTCGTTCGTTCATTTCAGGTAAGGAAATCTTTTTACCAACTCCTGTATTTGTAAGCCTTACGAGTAAAACTCTGATTGCTTCAAAGAAAGCTGCCTCAATTCTTTCATCTTCTTTTGCAATTGATGAACATAAAGATAAGGCTTGATGTAATAATAAAGCTTCTTTCTGGAATTGTTCTTTTTTCTCTTGCATTTCAGGTGCAACAAGAAATCCTAAAGCACCGGAAATCGCATTTGAACGCTCCAAATCTGTTCCTGATTTGAATTTAGAGATATCAAAACCGTGCAGTAAATCACGGCAAACCTCTAATTTTTCCTTGAATTTCGGATAAGAAACGTCTGCAATATCCATATTTCCGTAATTTTTTCTATCCCTTACAGTGTAATCATTCATGGCCTGTTTTAAAGCAGTCGCAATGCCGACATAATCAACAACTAAACCACCTTCTTTATCTCTAAAGACACGGTTAACTCTTGCGATTGCTTGCATTAAGTTATATCCTGCCATTGGCTTGTAAACATACATTGTGGCAAGTGATGGAACATCAAAACCTGTAAGCCACATATCAACTACAATAGCGATTTTTAAAGTATCGTCATTGTTTTTAAATCTCTTTGCAAGCTCGTTTTTGTAAGCCTTATTCCCGATAATTTCTCGCCAATCTTCCGGATCGTTGTTTCCTGAAGTCATAATGACCGCGATTTTTTCGTTGTCTTTTTCTCCCCATTCTGGTCGAAGTTCTAAAATTCTGCGGTAAATCTTCATAGCAATCGGACGAGAATAGGCAACAATCATTGCTTTACCCGTTAGCAAATTCGCTCTGTTTTCTTCATAATGCTTTAGAATATCATCAACAAGAGAATTAATGGTGTTGTCATTTCCTAAAACCTCTTCCATATTTGCTAATTGGCGTTTGCTTTTCTCTATTACTTCTTCATCAGCGTTTAATGCCATTAAGTCATACTCTTTATCAATAAGTGCTAATGTCGCAGGGTCAAGATGAAGCTGAACAACACGACTTTCATAATAGACTGGTTTTGTAGCGTGGTCTTTTACGGCTTGAGTCATATCATAGACGTCAATATAATCCCCAAAAACCTCTCTTGTATTTCTGTCTTTTACTGAAACAGGAGTTCCCGTAAATCCCACAAATGTTGCATTTGGAAGTGCGTTTCTGATAATACGAGCGGAACCTGTTTTGACCTGCCCGGTTTTTGGGTCAACTTTTTCTGTGAGTCCGTATTGTCCACGATGAGCTTCATCTGCCATAACAACAATATTTCTTCGCTCTGATAAAGGCTCGAAGGATTCTTCAAACTTTTGCATTGTGGTAAAAATTATTCCGTTTGCGACTCTGCCGTCAAGAAGTTGTTTCAAGTGCTCGCGACTTTCTGCCTGAATTGGAACTTGCCTTAAAAAATCCTGACATCTTGAGAATTGACCGTATAATTGATTGTCTAAGTCGTTTCTATCAGTTAGCACAACAATTGTTGGAGAATTTAGGGCATCTTGCAAAAGATGAGCAAAAAATACCATTGACAAAGACTTTCCGCTACCTTGTGTATGCCAGAAAACTCCGCCTTTTCCGTCTGTTGCGGTTGCACGTTTTGCTGATTCGATTGCTTTGTTTACAGCAAAATATTGGTGATAACCCGCAAGGATTTTGAAAGTATTAGCACCGTCTTTGTTAAAACAGATGAAGTTTTTCAGGATATCGAGGAAACGTTCTTTTGCGAAAATTCCTTCGATTAGGGAGTCGAACCTTCCAAATTCTTCGATTAAGGTTTCGCCATCTTTGGTTTTCCATTCCATGTATCGGTCTTCGCCTGAAGTTATTGTTCCGGCTTTGGTAGTTAAAAGGTCAGACATAACGCAGATTGCGTTATATGCGAACATTGACGGAATTTCTTTTTGGTAGTTCTTGATTTGACGATAAGCGCAAGATACATCAGCTTCTTCTCTTACAGTGGATTTAAGCTCAAATAACGCAACAGGAATCCCGTTAAGGAAGATTAGAACATCCGGTCGTTTTTCGGAGTTTTCGATAAAAGTCCATTGATTTGCAACAATGAAAGAATTGTTTTTCGGCTCGTTGAAATCTGCAAGAGAAATGAGCGTTGTGCGTTGCTCACCGTTTTGGGTGTAGCGGGCTTCAATCCCTGATTGCAAATAATACATGAAAACCATATTCTGCTGAACAATATCGCCATGCTCAATGTTTTTAAGCTTGAACAAAGCATCTTGTATGGCTTCCTGCGGAGCCTTCGGGTTAATCTTATTAATCGAATCTACCAAAATATCATCATAAAACGGAGATTGAAAATCCCGATTTTCAACACTCGGCCCGTAAACGTGCGTATATCCCATATTTTGGAATAACTCAATTACGGCCTTTTCATAAGATTGTTCGGTGTAGATGCTTTGCATTTATTGTTCCTCTTATAATCTATTTGCAGTATCTAATAGATATTCAATAGTTCTTTTTAACTGTTCATACAATGAAAGACTTGCTATCGTACTATTTAGTAGATTATACGAACTTAACAGATTTTGTCCTGTAGAACGAGAAACTATATCCAAAGTCGCAATAACATATTTCTGGAATGAAAGGAATAGAGGATAATCAATATTCTTTCTCATTAATTCAATACCTTGCCTTGCAACATCAGTTAATAGTTGCACATTATTAAGACCTATTGAATATTGTTGAAAAAATTTAGTTCTTGGATTATTACATGGAAACATTTTTACCCTTCCCTTTTCTTTCAGTGGCATTTACATTTTCTGTTAATGTTTCAATAACTTTTTCTTTTTCTAGATCAATGTCTGCATCCGTTGTGTTTTCTGACATTTGTTTAACTTCAAAACGTGATTTTATAAGGTCATCAAAAGGATCGTTTAAAATTCCTTCATGTTCTCCTATCTTCAACTTCGCAATAAATGGAAGAAATGATAAGACAATCAATGAACATAACATAATAAAATTACCTGTTAGTGGTTTTACTATAATGACTTTTTGCCAATGAATGATACAATAGATAGATAAAATTATATATAGTGAGAAAAACCAAATTGTTCTAATATAGCGTATTGAATCTTTTAGGTTATCCTTTATAAATTTCCATTTTGATATCACGTGCCCAATTATTATTATAATTGCTACTATATGATCAACATGATATTTTAATAAAAAGTTTATTATATTCATAAAAATCCTTTTTTCTTTAATATTACTATAAAATTTTATAAATTTATATTTTTTACATCAACTTCTCCACTCATGAGTTTTGGCAAAAGTGTATCACGAAGTTGGGTTAAGTTTTTATTTTCTTGTGTATTATTTACAAGCTTATTGTAAATTGGTTCTACTAATTTATTGAAATTCTTTAATTCGTCTTTTGTAGGTACTGGAGTTTTAAGTGTTCTTAATTCTGCCAAACTTATATATTTTTGAGTTGTACCAGCCAAGTGTGAATGTATGTAATTTTGAGTTTTACCACTATTTAAAAAACAATGGATATAATATGTTAGCTCTGGAGCTTGAGAAGTTCTAAATATTCCAACATTTTTTACACAAAAATCAACAGGATTTTCAATAACAAGCGAAACAACTCCAACAGTACCTATCATACTGATTAAAATATCATTTGTAATAACTTGGCTACGTTCATTTATTTTTTTATAATCTATTTCTGATATTAAGTTTGCAGAAGTCTTATCAATACCATATTTTAATAAATGTTTTGATGTTATTAGCTTTTTTCCAGTAGCTTTTGGCTTTGGAGAATCATGGGTTCCATCTCTAACATCTATCAAACTAGAAATATCAACTATTTCATATAAATTTTTAAAACTATTATTATAAAGAGCTTTTATTTGTTGTTCTAAGTTTTCATTTATCTTATTATTCAGCTCAATCTTATCATCAATCGCACTCAACACCTTTGCTATTTTCTGCTGGACTTTTAATGGTGGAAGCAGGACTTTAATTCCCTTTATTCCTATTATTGTGAGGGCTTTTTGCGCAGAACCTATCATCAAATTATCTAAGGATTTCTGTCCAGTATTAGATTTAAACCAGTAACATAGATAATCACTATTAATTCTTGCTTTGTCAAATTTTCTTAACCATATTAAATTTCCATCTTTAAAATAAAACTTTTCATTTTGAACTAAATAAGGGATGCCAGCTCTTTCACCAACAGCACTTATTAGAATATCTGCCTCTTGAGGGCTTCCGTATTTTGAGCAAATTTCATTGAATTTATTTTCACTTATGTATAAAAAATCTGATATTTTTTCACCTAAAGATTTCTGAATAATTTCTTTTGAACGATAAAAAGGTATTCCATTTTTAACATAATCAGATGCAAAAATACGTTTTGCAGATAAAACTTCACATATTTCTTCAATTTTATATTCTTTCCAATCAGAGGTCATTCTTCCTCCTTTTTAGTGTTAATAAGTGTTTCAGAGAATATAATTGTTTTTGGTCTTTTATTTGTTATATTAATTTTTTTACTTTTATTATCAAGAAAAACAATTATATTTGCTTCAATAGGAACTGAATATTCAATGTTTGCAATTTTATCCCATTTGAAAAATATTAGGTTTCCATCTTTATTTTTAACTAAAGCTCCATCTGAAATTTGTCTTACTAAATAAAAACTTTTATTTGTATTGGTAATTACTTGATTTGTATAGCAATTATAATTTAATAAAAAATTAAAATTAGCAAAAAGAAGCAATGCTAATAAAATATTTATAAAGCCAGATAAAATTGTTTTTTTATAATGTTTAAGAAATAAACTTAAAATAATACATATTGTAACGATGAATGGAATTAAATTAATGGTTTCAAGATTTACAATATTAACAAACACAAAGAAGATAGCAAGTACGTAAATTAATAAATCAATCATTACAGATATAATTTTTGTAGTTTTACTTTTAAATAAATATATAAAAGTTATAAAAATGCAAAAAGTGCAAAAATATGTAGCCCCACCTTCGTAATAATCAGATAATTTCAATAGATTTATTAATGCTAAGTCAAAATTTAAAAAATAAAAAAAGTTATATAAAAAATTAAAAAGCACAAATAAAACTAACGCAATTGGTAAAAATTTTCCAAAATTATCAATTATTGGATAAATATTTATAGTTATTGTTTCTTGTTCCACTTCATACTCTTTTGTTTTAGTTTTTTCTCTAAAACGATTTCTTATATTCTGAAAACATGATTCTATTTTATATACTATCTCCTTAAAAAAATTATTCATAAAGAAATCCTCTTCTATTAGCAGATATTTTGTAATAATACTTTCTATCTTGTCATATATAGATGCTAAATCTTCATATATTGTTTTTGCAGTTGTTTTATCATCTTTTACATTACCAGTTTGGTATTTGGTTTCTTCTTGTAAACATTTACATAATTTACCATGCAATTCCATTATTTTTTTAAAGTCTTTTTGTTTGATTAAAAATTTATATTTATGTAATTGATAGTGAAGTTTTTCATTTTCTTCTTTTATTACTTGATAATCAATATTCGTGGTTTCATTATTTTTATAATAATCATAGTTCTCTGCATTTTTTAAAATTGGTAAAAATAAATTATCATACCTTTTATCAAATAAATCTTGTTTTCGTTTTCTTTCATTTGTTATCCATTGTTGCCAAGCGATAAATGTAGTTACTATTGCAATAATTGGGGTTAAGCCAGCTGAAAGTATATCAATCCAAGATTTTGGATTACTTTGCCCAATTGTAACTGCCAAATTTGCAATTTCAAAGTTCACTCTTTATACCCCCAATCAACAAAAGCTTTTGCAAATTCACAGGAATTATCAATTTGCTGTTTTATTTCTTCAGTTTTGGCAAAAGATTTTTCAATTTCTTTTATTACATCAATAGTTGTTTTAATTTCTTCTTTTGAAGGCTTTTTATTTGGTAACCCACGCAAAAAATTAATAAATTCAGTTAAAACCTTTATGGCAACACTATATTTAGGTGTTAACTGACATTTTTGAATATATAAAATATAATTATTTGCTATAATTTCATACATACTACTTCACCTCAAATCCTATGCTTGCCAGATTCTTCCTAATCTCATTTTGCAAGTCATTTGACTTTGCAAACATATCAGAAAGTTCTGAGGTTAAGCGTTTCATTTTATCTTCAAACGGTTCGCCGTCGTCCTCTTGGTCTTCAATACCGACATATCTACCAGGGGTTAAGATGTAATCTTGTTTTGCAATATCTTCTGTAGAAACAACAGCACAAAAACCTTTTACATCTTCCAATGTTCCTTCTTGAAATGCTGTGAATATATCAGCAAGTTTTTGAATATCAGCTTCTGTAAAATCCCTGTGTTTTCTATCTACCATATAGCCCATTTTTCGAGCATCAATAAACAGGGTTTTACCTTTTTGTTTCTTATTTCTTGAAATAAACCACAAGGTTACAGGAATTGTTACGCTATAAAACAACTGAGTCGGAAGCGCTACAATTCCCTCTATCAAGTCATCTTCAATAATTCGTTTTCTAATCTCGCCTTCACCGCTTGTCTGAGATGATAAAGCCCCATTTGCAAGTACAAGCCCGATTTTTCCGTTTGGCGCAAGGTGGTGTATCATGTGTTGAATCCATGCAAAGTTAGCGTTTCCAGCCGGTGGAATTCCATATTTCCAACGAACATCTTCCTGCAGTTTATCCTGTCCCCAATTAGAAAGGTTAAACGGCGGGTTTGCCATAATAAAATCAGCTTTCAATGTCGGGTGCAAATCATTGAAGAAAGTGTCAGCTTGAGAAGGTCCAAAATCAGCATCAATCCCTCTGATTGCCATGTTCATTTTTGCCATCTTCCAAGTATCCGTGTTGGATTCCTGACCGTAAACAGAGATTTTATTTCTATTTCCTCTATGGTTTTCCAAAAATTTTACAGACTGAACAAACATACCGCCCGAACCGCAGCAAGGGTCATAAACTCTGCAGTTTTCAAAAGGTTTAAGTATTGAAACAAGAGTTTTAACAATACTTGACGGCGTATAAAACTCGCCTCCCTTTGTCCCTTCATAAGCCGCAAATTGTGCAATACAATATTCATAAGTTCTTCCAAGCAAGTCCTTGCTTTCTTCTGTATCATCCATTTTCACGTTATTGGTAAACAAGTCCACAACTTCGCCCAAAACTCTTTTATCCAAATCAGGGGAACCATAGTTTTTAGGAAGAACTCCTTTAAGTGTGTTATTTTCTTTCTCAATCGCAATCATTGCTTCATCAATAACACGACCGATTTCAGGAGTATGAGCAGCCTCGGAAATTTTATTCCATCTTGCTGCTTCCGGAACAAAGAAAATGTTTTCAGCAAGATAAGCTATCGGATCGTTTTCGAATCCGTCCCCCTCAGCTAAGAGTTCTTTGTATTTTTTATCGAAAACGCTTGAGATATAACGCAAGAAAATCAAACCAACAATAACTTTTCTATATTCGGCAGCAGGAATATGCCCCCACAAAACGCAAGCCGCTTTCCATAACTGTTCTTCAAATCCGATATTTGCATTGTTTTTCTTTTCTGCCATACTTACCTCTTTTGATAAAAACACCTATTCTATTGTTTAAATTTTATCATGAACATAATGTTTTAGAGAGTTGTAAACAAGGCTGCTTTCTAATTATTTTCTACAAATAAAAATTCCTATATACCTCATCGATATCTTCTTGTTCTATGCCGATGTAGCGGAGGGTGATGGAGGGGGAGGAGTGGTTGAAAATCTTTTGAAGCATTACTATATCGTCGTATTGTTGGTAAAAGTGGTAGCCAAAAGTTTTGCGTAAGGTATGTGTTCCGATTCTGCCTTTGATTCCGACCATTCGGGCGGCTTTGTTTATGATTCTGTATGCTTGGGCTCTATCTAATCGATACCCTTTTTGCGTATAAAATAGAGGTCTTTCGTCGGGTTTATCCTTGACAAATTCTTCAATCTCAATCTTCAGATTTTCGTTAATCGGTAATTTTTTGTATTTATTGGTTTTCTTTTCTCTTAATTCAATGCAATCTTTACCTTTTACGTCTTTGACGTCGAGGGAGAGAATGTCGGCAATTCTTAATCCACTATTTATTCCGAAGCTAAAAAGAAGTGCATTGCGTGATTTTTTGGAAAGAATTCGTTTTATGTTTTGGATATCTTCTATGCTTTTTATTGGTTCGACAATGTTCATTTGTACCTCAAGGTTTTGGGCCACAACATTAATTACCTAAAAGAGAGAAGAAATAAAGTAGAAATTCTTTAATATATTGATTTTTGCTATTTGAATTTTATACTGGTGATATGACAAAAGAACAAGATAAAAAACTGGAAGAACAAGAATATTTAAATGGTTTTAAAGAAACCAATATTGGTAAACAATTTTATGAGAATTGTTCAATTGCTGATGTTTTTGAAGCCACAGAGCAGCCTGATTTTATTTTAAAAACAAAATCGGAAAAGCTTATAGGTATAGAATTAACAGAGTTTATTGTAAGAAATAAAAACACTAAATATACGCAAGCATTAACAAGAATTGGAAATCAAATATGTAAATATGCCAAGAAGCAATATGATTTATGTATGTCTATGACTATAGAACAATTTGATAAACTTTTATGGAGTCCAAATTGGAATAATCATTTAAAAAGAACCTATGACCCTGGTTTTTCTGACATTCCATCACATAAAGAATTTAAGGAAAGATTGCAAGAATTTGTAAGTACCAATATGGATAACCTTAAGAAAAAAGCTTTTGTTAAGGGTTGGATAACAATTCAGGATGAGCATTTTCAAATATCCATTATAACATTTCCTTCAGTAAGTTCCGGTAAATTTGATTGCCATGTCAATAATGGAGGTTGGTGTAAAGAGAATCCAATCGAAGATTTGCAAGTCTGCATTGATGAAAAAAATAATAAATTTGAAAACTATGTAAAAAAGTGCGATGATTGCTATTTGTTAGTTATTTTGCAAGATTCAAGCAAGGGTAGTTTTTGTTTTTATACAGATTCCTTATTAAAACATAAATACATATCTAAATTCAAAGAAGTATTTTTCTATGATGAAAAGAAAAAACAAGCGTATAAGCTCTGTACTCAATAATTTCTGCCTCAGAAAAACCCCAATCTCAATCTCAAAAAATACAACATATCATTCTGGAAATGTGTAATTCCCGAGGCAGAATGATACACACAATTCTAATGTTGTGTTTTAATATTTTAAAAAATCTTACTGTATTTTAGATAATATATTATCTATATCTTGACTTTTTAGCAAAAATAGGTTAATATATTATCTATGAATGACTTTATTTTTTATGCTAAATCACCCTATGATATTGCAAAAGAATTTGTTGAAAAGATTAAGCAGAAGAGAAAAATGCTTAAAATTTCACAAGTACAACTTGCGACAAAATCGGGTGTTAGCCTAGGGTCTATCAAAAGATTTGAATCAAAACATGAAATTTCACTAAGTTCTTTGATAAAAATTTTAATTGCTCTTAATTTAGAAAAAGATTTTGAAAACTTGTTTATGCAAAAGACCTACAATTCTATAGATGAGGTTATAAATGGACAACTATAAATATTTAAAACTATTCTATAATGATATTTTGGTGGGCACTCTTGCAAAAACGCCCGAAAGAGTTGTCGCATTCGAATACGATTCCGACTGGCTAAATAAAGGGTTCAGTATATCGCCTTTTAGTTTACCGCTCATCAAAAAAGTTTTTATCCCAAAATACGAACCTTTTGATGGATTATTTGGAGTGTTTAATGACAGTTTGCCTGATGGTTGGGGAAGATTGCTGGTTGATAGGTTGTTTTTAAAAAACAAAATAAATCCCGTTGAAATTGACAATCTTAATCGACTTGCAGTTGTTCAAGAAAGTGGAATGGGGGCTTTAACATATAAACCTGAACATAAATTTGAAACAGAAAACAATGTTTCTGACTTTGATATTCTTGCACAGGAATGCTCAAAAATTTTAGAATCACAAAATTCAGACAATTTAGATGAACTTTTTCAATTAGGCGGTTCATCAGGCGGTGCAAGACCGAAGATTTTGACTTCTATAAATAATGGAGATTGGATAATTAAATTCCCCTCATCAACCGACCCTAAAAATATTGGTGAAAAAGAATATCAATATTCATTATGTGCAAAAGATTGCGGAATTAATATGACAGAAACCAAACTTTTTCCATCCGAAATTTGTTCGGGATATTTTGGGATAAAAAGATTTGATCGAAAAAAAGACAAAAAAGTTCATATGGTATCTGTAAGCGGGTTATTAGAAACAAGCCACAGGCTTCCTAATCTTGATTATAATTTATTAATGAAGCTTACGCTTGAACTTACAAGAAATTATAAAGACATTGAACAATTATTCAGGTTAATGTGTTTCAATGTATTTGCCCACAATCGTGATGACCATTCAAAGAATTTTTCTTATCTTTATGACGAAAATAAAAAAGAATGGTATTTATCCCCTGCATACGATTTAACATATAGTTCTTCGTTTAATGGGGAACATGCAACAACAATAAATGGCGAAGGGAAAAATCCGTCTCTAGATGATATTTTGGCTGTCGCAAAAAATATAGGATTAAATGAAAAATTTGCAAAAGATATTGCTTTGGATATTCAAAACAAATGTAAAAAGTTATTCAATTAATTTTTTAAATCTTAATCTGAAAGTTTATTTAATCTCTGTTTGAGCGATTAATTAAACTTGTAATATGTGTATAGCGAGCACACCATCTATCAATAAAGGTTTTCATCTGCCCGCACATTGTGTAAAAATACACAGGTGTTGCCATAACTATTACATCAGCTTTGATTATATTTTCCAAAATTTCATTCATATCATCTTTTTGAGAACAAGCAGTGTAATTATTTGTGTTACAAAAACCACATCCGCTACAGTAATTTATCTTTGTATCTTTTAAAAAGATTTTTTCAACATCATGACCTGCTTCTTGTGCACCTTTTTGAAATTCATCACACAAAATATCAGAATTTCCGCCCCTTCTTGGACTTGAAGAAATTATTATAACCTTTTTACCACCCATAATTTTATCCTTTCTTTTCTAATATTTATTATTTTAAAGGATTAGAGTAACTCTCAGTCAAGTGTTTTTTGAATTATTCTTCGTCTTTGGAAGGAATCAACGCAACAATTGCAGGCTGAATAAATAAAATAAATATTCCTGCTGCAAAAAATGTTATGACAGATGTTTGAGCATCGTTAATAAACTGACAAACTGCCAAGCATTCAACATCAAATGTAAGCAAAAAACCTAAAATTACCGAAAGCGGCAAACTGTCTAAAATATCCATAATACGTTTTTTGTAATTAAACGCAATCAAAATTTTAATAATTAAAAGAGGCCAAACAAAATATAATAAATTAAAATTATTTTTATAAACAAGAATCATTAAAAATATACCGCCTACAATATATAAAAACATTAATAAAATATAATAAATAATAAATAAACTTTGATTTATTTTTCCTGCAGGACTAAAAATATTCTTATTCATAACATTCCCCTTTTAATGAGAATATTATAGCATAAATAGAAAAAACCGGGTCATATAACCCGGTTTTTAACAAATCTGATAACAAATTAAACTAATTTAACTGTAACTGATTTTGGTTTTTGAGTATAAGAGATTTTGTCTTCTCTTGATAACCATCCAAGACCCATGTAAGTGAAATTATCATCTAAATCCATATCTTTTCTTAGTTTGTTGATTGTAACTTCACCTTTGTCTGATAAATAATTGTAAATTTTACCAGCTGATTCAATAATTTGAATTTGCATTTCTTTTTGTTCTTTTTTGCTTGATGTAAACATGTTTTAGCCTCCTTTAAAATATAAAATTATAATACTACTATTATAAAAATAATGGAATAATGAATTTCCAATATAGTATAAAAAGCTGTCATATCAAGGGATTATCCACTTAACATTTCGCAACTTTTCTCATATTATATTATAAAAAATAAATGAAAATTCATAAAAATGGAGTATTTTTTGCGATATTTTCAAAAAATATTCAAATTTTAATAAAAAATAAAAAATTTTTACCAAAAATTTATCAAAAAATATTTCCAAAAGTATTGCCCCATGCGATATACACACAGATATCCTTACTAAACTTTTGATAAAATTTTAATTTAAAAAAAATTGTTATATAATAGCTTTATGAAGAAAAAAATTGTAATTTTTGACCTGGACGGTACACTAATAAATACCCTTGAAGATTTGAAAGACAGTACAAATTACGCGCTTAGCCGTTTAAATTATCCTGAAAGAACAATAAACGAAATATGTCAATTTGTAGGAAATGGTGTTGCAAAACTTATTGAACGTGCAATTCCGGATGGAAAGGATAATCCTGATTTTCAACAGTGTCTTGAAATTTTTAAAAAACATTATTCTAAAAATATGTATAATAAAACCGCGCCATACGACAAAATTCTTCAGATATTAAAAACTTTAAAACAAAATGGATACATTACAGCAGTTGTTTCAAATAAATTTGATATGGCAGTAAAAGAATTATGCAGCAAATATTTTTCCGGTTTAATTGATTTTGCAGCAGGAGAAAATGAGGTTTGCGGAATAAGAAAAAAACCTGCTCCTGACACAGTTTTAAAAGTATTAGAAAAATTTAATCTAACCAACAATGAGGCTGTTTATGTTGGTGATTCAGATGTTGATATTATGACAGCCAAGAACTCTAAAATGCCTTGTATCAGTGTCACATGGGGTTTCAGAAACCGCGAATTTTTAATAAATAATAATGCAGAAATCATAATTGATTCACCTGATGAGATTATAGATATTTTAGAAAACAGACTTAAGTAACCGGACTGATTCAATTAACTTTTAAATAACTTATCCTTATTTTAAAAGGAGAGTTTAAAATGTCCAGTGCAATAAAAAATATTCATGCCCGTCAGATTCTTGATTCACGCGGCAACCCTACAATCGAAGTTGAAGTTAAATTATTTTCAGGTGAAAATGGCATTGCCTCAGTTCCATCAGGTGCATCAACCGGCAAATTTGAAGCACTTGAACTAAGAGATAATGAAGGGGATTTTGACGGTAAAAGTGTTAAAAAAGCAGTAAACAATATCAATAAAATTATTGCACCGGCTTTGATAAATAAAAACGTTGATAACCAGTATTTAATTGATCGTACATTAATTACGCTTGACGGTACCGAAAATAAAAGCACATTAGGTGCTAATGCAACACTCGGAGTTTCAATGGCATGTGCAAGAGCAGGAGCAAATTGTTACGGAATTCCTTTATATGAATACCTTGGCGGGATTAACGCATCTATCATGCCTGTTCCGATGATGAACATTTTAAACGGCGGAGCGCATGCAAATAATAATATTGAATTTCAGGAATTCATGATTGCACCGGTCGGGGCAAAAAGTTTTTCAGAAGCCATACAAATTGGGGCAGAAGTTTTTTATTCACTTAAAAAAATCTTAAATAAGAAAAACTTTTCAACAGGTGTCGGTGATGAAGGCGGTTTTGCACCTAACCTTGAAACAAACTCCGATGCGATTGATCTTGTAATTGAAGCTATTCAAGCTGCAAACTACACAACTGATCAAGTAAAAATTTGTCTTGATGTAGCTTCAAGTGAATTTTATAATAACGGAAAATATTTTATAAAAGATTCCGCATATAACAGTATTGAATTTGCAGAAATTTTAGAAAATCTGGTTAATAAATATCCAATAATTTCTATAGAGGACGGCATGGCAGAAGATGATTGGGAAGGATGGAAACATTTGACACAAAACATTGGACGTAAATGTCAGCTTGTCGGAGATGATCTTTTTGTAACTAACATAAAACGAATCAAACAAGGGATAAAAGAATCTGCCGCAAACTCTGTATTAATAAAATTAAACCAGATAGGTACTGTTTCAGAAACTCTTGAAGCAATAAATCTTGCCAAAAACAATAATTATACAACAATAATTTCCCACCGTTCGGGTGAAACCGAAGATACATTTATTGCCGATTTAGCAGTAGCAGTAAACTCTGGACTTATTAAAACCGGTTCACTTTCACGTTCGGAAAGAGTTGCAAAATATAACAGACTCCTAAAAATCGAACAGAAACTCGGTAAAAACGCAAAATATCTCGGTATGAACGCTTTTAATCCGAAAAAATATTGATTATTTTAAATTTGTTTTCTATAATCATAGTAAATATTATTTAAAAAGGAAAAAACTATGATTATAATTATGGAGCGTGACGCAAGTAAGATTAATATCCAAACCGTCACAGATTTATTAAAGGAACACGGATTTCAGGTTCTTGTAAAAGAAGGCGATGTTCATACAGTAATTGATGCACTCGGGGATAAAACAACATTATCGCCGGGAAGAATTGAAGCACTTGAAGGGGTAAA
Organism: uncultured bacterium; assembly: GCA_950022695.1. Classification (GTDB taxonomy): domain Bacteria; phylum Cyanobacteriota; class Vampirovibrionia; order Gastranaerophilales; family Gastranaerophilaceae; genus Zag111. Next base: position 513,713 of record CATLLN010000002.1, read on the forward strand.
ACAAATTAAGTTTATCCGTGAACCTTTCAGGCTTGCATCCCGTGACAGAAAATCAGAAGATACAGTTATTGAATTTGAAAACGGTGTAAAAATCGGTGGCGCTAACCGTCCGGTTGCAATGGTAGGTCCGTGTTCTGTTGAAGAAGATTATGAAGGATTACGCCAGGTTGCATTTGCAGCAAAAGAACTTGGATGCCAATTCCTCCGCGGCGGAGCATTCAAACCAAGAACATCACCTTATGATTTTGACGGATTAGGCGAAAAAGGCTTACAACTTCTTGCCCGTGCTAAAGAAGAAACCGGACTTCTGGTCGTTACAGAATTGATGGATTCTGCTGATTTAGATTTAGTATGTAAATACGCTGATATTATCCAAATCGGTGCAAGAAACATGCAAAATTTTAAACTTTTGAAATCAGTCGGCAAATGCAACAAACCTGTTATCTTAAAAAGAGGTCCTGCAAATACAATCAGAGAATTCCTGCTTGCGGCAGAACATATTATGTATAACGGAAACGAAAAAGTTATTCTTTGCGAACGCGGTTTGAAAAGTTTTGACAGCGCATTTACAAGAAATCTTCTTGATATTTCAGCAGTTCCTGTTATTAAAAAGTATTCTCACCTTCCGATTATTGTTGACCCAAGCCACGGTACAGGTCAAAGATACTTGATTGAACCAATGGCAAAAGCAGGACTTGTAGTAGGTGCTGACGGTATTATGGTTGAAGTTCATCACAATCCGTCCCAAGCACTTAGTGATGGAAAACAAAGTCTTTCTATTCCGCAGTTTAAAGAAGTTTTCTCAAGATTAAATAATTTAATTGATACTTTACATCTTGAAAAAAGTTCTTCTTTTTCTTGTGTGGAATAAAATATTACAAAACATTAAGAACTAAAATGCTTGAATATTCTCGGGTATTCAGGCATTTGTTTTTTTAATTTTTCATATTAGCAATTTTTTCTTCTAAAAATACTTTATAAAAATGTAGGTTAAAGGTTAGAAAGGAAATTGTGTTATGTCATCATTATTTGTAGGTTCAACAGCAGGTTATGCTCCTGCTTTACAACAAAAAGCAGTTAATCCACAAACTGATAAAGTTTATATCGATCCAATTACAGGCGAAAAAACAACCTGGAAACCGGGCTTGATTTTCCCTGAAAAAGAACAAAAATCAAATACAACAAAAGTTATTGGTACAGTTGCAGGTCTTGCAGCAACAGCCGTTTTAGGGTATGTATTCAGAGGAAAACTAAAAAATGTTGCAGCTAAAGCTTATACATATTTGAAAAGTTCTAAAGTAGGACAATTGGCTAAGAATAGTTTAGCTCAATTCAAGCCATATTTAGCAACAGCTAAAACAAAAGCTGCAAATTTATATAATAAAGGCGCTCAATGGGTGAACAACCTATTGAAAAAAGCTCCAACAACACCAACTCCATAATTAAAAGAAAATTATAAAAACATCGACTGGCGATTTAATTTAATTTCATTTATCTGTTCAAGATAATCCGAATTAGTTAAGTCGCCAATTGATTTATAAAGTTTTAAAATACTTGTTTGAATATTTTCAGAATTCATCTGCACCATATCATTTGCCATTTCTGTATTTGACATTGCAAGACGAGTCATATCACGGAAACCTGATGCCGCAATTTCAAGTGCTATAGGATTCTCAGCCGCTGTTTTGAATATTGCCTGAGCCACAACCATTGGCATATGTGAAATTAATGCAACTGCTTCATCATGCTTTTCCGGTGTTGTAATAACAGTACGCGCACCAAGTTCTTCTATTAATTCAACAAGTCTTGAATCCTCTCCAAAAACAGGAGTAATAACCCATTTTGCACCTTTAAAAAGCCCTTCAAAAGAATTCTCAAATCCCTTATGCTCAGTCCCTGCCATTGGATGAGACGGAACAAATTTATACGGACGAGATTTTTTTGAAACAAAACCTTTCAACGAACAAACATCAGTTACAACCGTATCAGGAAGTAAAATTTCTTCTAATTTATCCAAAACCTCAAGCGTTTTATTCATTGCAGTACAAACAAACACAAAATCACAAGTTCTTAAAATATCATAATTTTTATAAATACTATCTCCACTTTGAGAATTTGAAACCGCAATAACATTATAATTTAGTTTCTTTAAGTCCTTAAAAATTGAACCGCCGATTAAACCTAAACCTACAACACCAATCTTCATAAAACTCCTTAAGAATGAATTTGAAACGGACACTTTGTACAGTGAGCTTTCGGGTGAAGTATCAAATTATCTTCTAAATCATACATCTTTGCAACCCTTGTATCTAAAGGTGCACCGCATTTCGGACATTTCAAGCCGCCAGCTCCGTTTAATATCAATTGTTTTAAACTTTCAATAATTTCAGGGGACACAATATCACTTGCAATATCTTTCTCCAAGGCTTTAATTTCATCAGGTTCACATTTTAAAGCTTTTGCAAGCGCCTGTCTTATTGTAACAGGTAAAAATAGCTCTTTTCCGGCTTCGATTTCTTCAACTACATGAACAGAAATATTTGCAGCAACCGCCAAACCTTTCTGTGTAAAGCCCATTTCATCACGTTTTGACTGAATAAATCTTGCTAAAGTTTTCATACAAATATCATAGCATAAATTGGTATCATTCATAATTATTAAGATTTGTAACACAAAATAAAAAACCTTTAGAACATAATAAGCGAAATGATTTTGACACATTACACTCATAAAATAACTTTATCTGACATGCAATTTTTCAAATCAAAAATTGTTTATATAAGTACGGGGAACAAATAAAGAAACGGGGAAAAGAATATGTCATACGGAAATGTAACATATCAATCTTATGCTAACATACCATTTATGAATGTACTACCGTGCATTACAACAAATTTTGGCGGTGACCTTCAAGTGGCAACAATACCTGATTATGCAAGTGCGCCAATTGGAATACAACTGAATGGTTTGGCTCAACAAGCATTAACTCCGCCTTTAGCAGGTTTACCTAATGTTCAAGTACCAAGTCAAGATCAAGTTAACAATTATGTCAATGCTTTATTTGCACCAATAGCAAATAATATTGCAAGCAGCAATATTAACAGCAATCTGGCAAACATTAAAATGACCAGAGATAAATTGAATGCTATGCTCCTTGATGATAAAAATAAAGACCATAAAGATGAAATAAATTCTTTATTAGACAGATTGAAAAAAGCAGAAGAAGAACTTGTTGAATTAACAACAAAAACAGAATTATCAGCTGCTGAAGCATTAAAAGAATCAAACAGAATCGGTGATGAAATCAGAAATATCATTAACGATGCAAATAATATCGGCAAAGCAAAAACCAATAAAGCTGATGATGAAAATCAAGTGGACGAAAACGAGCAAGTCGATAACAATGAAGAAACCGATAATGAAGAAGTAAATGAAAATAATGAAACACAAGGCAAAAAAGGATATTCCGATGAAGCTTTAGATATTGCAGATGAATTCTATGATGCAACTTATAGCAGCAGCATAGGTACTGACAATGATAAATTTAATGCAGTATGTGAATATCTTAATAAAGATAACATTATAGATGTTATGCTTGCCTGGGAAGATTCTCACAGTGCAGAAGAAAATGAATCATTTATGACAGCATTTATGTTTGATGCTGACAGAAGCCAAAAAATTAAATATGGAAAACATATTAGAAACGTATTATTCAAAAAAGCAAAAGAACTTGGCATAAGTAATGAATGCCGTGAAGATTTTGCCAAAATCGATAAAGAAATGAACAGTTGGATATATGTAGATAATGATGTTGCTAAAAATTACGACAACATTATTAAAAAGATTGCCGAAAAAGAAGGCAGAACATATAACACTGAAAAGTTTAAATATGATTAGTAAGTATAGTTACGATTCCTCAATATAGAAATGTGAAAAACTTATGATTATTTAAGTAGGTTAGAAAAGTAGTGTAGAAATTTATCCCTGAAAATATTCAGGGATTTTTTTTGCGCTACAAATTATATAATAGATTCCGGCTCGTAGACCAAATGACATTTAACATTTACCCCTCTGCTCGACGGGCTTGATTTTTTATTTTCACTGTATTATCATCATGTTTGTAGAGTGCTTACGCCAATAATCACTCAACAAGAAAAAGGAAAAAATTAAAATGTCAATTAACTTAAAAAACAAACAAGAAGTTGTTAAAGAATTCGGCAAGAACGAAAAAGACACAGGTTCATCAGCAGTTCAAGTTGCTATGATGACTAAAAAAATCAGCGAACTTACTGAACACTTAAAAGCTAACAAAAAAGATTTCGCTACAAAAAGAGGTCTTTTAATGATGGTAGGTAAAAGAAAAAGATTACTTGCTTACATCAAATCTCAAAATCTTGACGAATACAGAGAATTGATTAAAAAATTAGGTATCAGAGGTTAATTCTGATAAAACTTTAAAGAACCGACCCCTAAAAGGTCGGTTTTTTAATTCTAAATTAAACAAGTTCCCTCGCTCCTTGCGAGCTTGGGATAGAGTGAGGGGAGAAATGAAAACTTTAAAGTCAATGCGTTTACATATCGGAATTTTTGGCAAAACCAATGCCGGAAAATCTTCCATACTTAACAGAATTACAGGACAAGATATTTCCATAGTATCCGATATTGCAGGAACAACAACAGATGTTGTCGAAAAATCAATGGAACTTTTACCAATCGGACCGGTAAACTTTTTAGATACTGCAGGAATAAATGATTCCACCGAATTATCAAAAGAGCGTATTGAAAAAACAATGAAAATCCTTAACCGCACTGATATTGCTGTGATTGTATGCACTCCCGATGGTATTGACGATTATGAAAAATCACTTACTGAAAAGTTTAACGAACTCAAAATCCCGTTTATAATTTTAGTGAACAAAACCGATATTTCAAAAATTAATGAAGAAACACTTAATTCTTTAAAAGATTTTACAAAAAATATTATTTTAACATCTGCACATACAGATAAAGATTTAGTTTTCAAGTTTAAAGAAGCACTTGTAAAAATTCTTCCTGAAGATTTTGTAAATTCACCAAAAATCGCAGGTGATTTAATTCCTGAAAAAAGTACCGTAATCCTTGTTGTTCCGATAGATAAAGAAGCTCCAAAAGGAAGAATTATAATGCCGCAAGTTCAGACATTGAGGGATTTACTTGATTCAAATTGTATAAGCATTGTTGTAAAAGAAAACGAATTGAAAAATGCTCTTGAGAATCTAAAAACTCCGCCATCACTTGTTATCACGGATTCTCAAGCTTTTAAACAAGTCTCTGAAATTGTTCCTGACAGTATTCCTTTAACCTCATTTTCAATTCTTTTTGCGAGATTAAAAGGTGATTTGAAAGCTTTTTCAAAAGGAGCTAAGGCAATTGATAAATTACAAGACGGCGATAGGGTTTTAATACTGGAAAGCTGTACGCATCACGCAATAGAAGATGATATAGGAAGGGTTAAAATCCCAAACCTTTTAAAACAGAAAACAGGTAAAAATTTAATTATAGAAAATATTGCAGGACACGATTTTCCTGATATTTCAAAATACAAATTAATAATTCATTGCGGCGCTTGTATGACAAACAGACGCGAAGTTTTATCCCGGATTCTAATAGCAAACAAACAAAATATTCCTATTTCAAACTACGGTATTGTAATTTCTTATTGTTTGGGAATTTTACCTCGCGCAACCGGAATTTTTAATTAAATCATTTAAAACTGCCTTTTGTTCTTCAGGAATTTCCAAATAAGCAGAGTGTGCCATTCCGATTTTTGGCGGATAACCCATATAGTTTTTGCCGTAAACATCCGTTAAATATGTATCAGTATCGTTAATACACGGGAAATTTATCCCTTCAAAAGAAATTTCTTTTAGCGGGAAAAAAGTCTCATAGCTATGAATATAATTTTTTCCGGTATGTGCCATATCAATTGCACGAACGAAATCTGATTCAGGCAAATTACATTTCGTCTGTAAAATTTCATCCATATATTTTTTAGTTTTTGCTCTGATAATATCTGTATCAGAATCATTCTTGCAATCATTTACGAGCATTTTACGCTTTTGAGAAATTTCTATCGTGCGAGTATACTGCTCATTTTTTGAAAGTTTTTCTCCATAAACATCAAGCGGAAAAATATCTACAAAAAGATACTTACATTTTTTATGTAAAACTTTAATAAAACAAGTTGCCGGACAATCAGAATCTGCAACATATTTTGCGCAGACATCAGGATTTCGCGATGACTTTTCGAATGCTTCAATAATTTTATCATAGCTGTCCCTTGGCATAATGGTATCAATATCATCATCCCATGGTATAAATCCTTTATGACGAACAGCACCAAGTAAAGTTCCGCCGTCAAGCCAATATGTTAAATTATTTTCACGGCATACATAATCTAATTCTTTCAAAAGTTCTAAATTAGCCAACTGAATATCTCTTATCTGACCTTCTGCCGGCGGAATTGATGTAATATCTACATTATTTTTCTTGTAATAATAATATAGATTTTCTTTTTTCTTACACGCATATTCTTTTTTTGCAACTTTTATCTTAATTCCAAAAACTTTTATTAGATTATGAGTACATTTGTAATCCGTAATCGAATAAATGTTTGATAATAATTCCTTAATATTCATAATTCCAACTTTTTCATTTTAATCTAAAATAAAGGTTTAAAATATGTATAATACAATGCCTGATAGAATTTTGGTCTGAGCATGAAAAACGGCCTGTATTTTATATATTTTATAAGTGAGGCAATTTGATTTTTGGTGTACCAGTAATCTTTTTCATCATCGAGCAACGCCCAAGGTGTTAATTGCAGGTATTTAAAGTAATAATTTCTGTGATAACTGAATGAACCAAAATGCCAAGGTTTATTTTTTGCTACAAAATGTATTATTTTCGGATTATTTGTATAACTTGAGCGGTTCGTAAAATTACTTGACTGAACATTCCATTCATCCGGTACAATTTTAATTCTTCCCTCAAGTGAGAAATTAATTATATCCTGGTCTCCGGTTTTTATTTTGTCGTAATTATTTTTTGTATATTCATAAAAAATATCTTCAATATTTTCTTTTCTGAATTTGACAAGATCAAATAAGACCATGCCTGCGTTAATGTATTTTGCACCTTTCCAAGCTTTTTTGCCATAAACTCTAATATCAAGAACGCCTGCTATTACATTATCTCCAAGCTCTGTTGTAAACAATTCTTCCAAATCATCATTTACAACCATATCGCAATCCATATAGATAATCCTATCCACTTCGGGTAGAATTTGAGCAAGTTTTAACCTGTAATAAGTCTGTAAAGTAACATATTGATGAGTTTTAATATTTTTATACATTTCAAATTGCGAATCATCGACTTTCACAAACTTTATTTCGCAGTCTTTAATACTTTTTAAAGACATAATTTTATCAATATTTTCCTGTGCAACCCCGCCATCAAGTATATAAAAATGTAAATAACTTTCAGGTTTAGCATTGGCAAGAACAGATGCAATTACAACTCCTGCGTATTTGCTGTAATTATCATCGCATGCCAGACAAACATTTATATCACTCATCTCATACTCCAATTTTTACAGCTTACATTTCGGAAACATCAGGTAAATCAATTCTTTTCAAACGCTGCTCAATACGTCTGTACCATTTTAGGTGTTGTTTAAATAAAATTTTATAATCATCCATATTACCTTGTGAAATATTTCTGAATTGAGCATCACAGGTTTCAGTCAACTTAGCTTCCAAAAATTTTGTATAATCTTTTCTATCAATTTTTGAGTCTGTTAATTCGATACATTGACCAAAATCAACAATAACTTCAGGTCTGTTATCTCTTAAGAAACAATAATCAATAGAAACAGGTATAAGATTGATTTTTCCGTATTTTTTTACAGCGTTTTGTGCAATATAAGTCAAACCTGTTTGAAACTTAAAAGGTCTGAAATGCGGCGGTCTGATAATTCCTTGCGGGAAAATACATAACTGATTTCTTAAATCACTCAGTAAATCAACCGAATACTGCAAAGCTTTCATCGCTGATTGAGCGGATTTTTTGTTTACAGAATATGCTCCTCCGCGTCTTAATAGCGGGAATCTGTTAAGTTCTTCAACCATCAAACGAATTTCTTTATGACAGATTCTATGAGTAATGTTATACAAAACAATTCCATCCCACCAATTACAATGTGGAGCAAAAAGGATTGTAGGAGATTTTTCATCACGATTTTTATAGTTTTCTACACCTGTATAACGGAATGCATAAAACCTGTTTTGCAGCATATTAAAGAAAAATAAACTTGCAATAGTAAGCCAAAAACGATTAGTTTTTGCCGGTTTAAATTTCTCCTCTTTGTTTCTCAACTTTGTTGGCGGAATATCCGAGTATAATTTTTCTTCAGTTACCATAAATTTATTCTACCCTAATAAAATTCAAAATAAAACATTCATTTAAGAAAACTTAACCCTTTTATAATACGATTGATAAAGAAAAAAAGCAAGTTACCTTAGAGGCTAAAGTTTAAACATTTGTTACATATTAGCAATTTTTAAGTATTATCTGGTTTAATAAAAGTAAATTTAGGAGGTTCAAAATGGCAAGTGTAGTAAAATGTATGGGAATAATGACCGGTGCAGGTTTGGCTTGCGGAGCTTTGTCTTCATATTATATGCAGTCAAAAGTTAACAAAGCAATCGTAAAACAAGCACAGACAACCGCTAAAGACGGTCAAATCCCAATCGGCGGAATGACAAAAGACGGAAAAATGTGGGATGGTAAAGTTTCTGTTGATGAATTCAAAAAACAGCTTGATAAAAAAGCAAAAGTTTCATCTTTAATTTCAGGTATATTTACAGCAGCAGGTACTGCAATTATTACAGGTATAACTTTAATGCTGCGAGGCAAAGTCAAAGTTTAAAAATTTAAATAATTTTGCTATAATAAAGCTATGAATACTACAGAGCAGAATTACGAAGATTTTATATCAACGGTAAGTCACGAACTTAGAACTCCGTTAACTTCAATTCGCGGGTTTTCTCAAACTATGCTGACTTCCTGGGATAAGCTCGATGATAACAGTAAACAAAAGTTTATAAAAATCATTGAAGAACAGTCTAACAGACTTATTCATCTTGTTGAAAATATGCTTTCTGTTACGAAACTTCAATCAAAAAATAATACACTTGTATTTAATGAATTAAGTATAAAATCTCCTATTGAACAAATTATTTCAATCGTAAAAAATCAGTATCCTACACAAAATTTTGAATTTAATTGTCGCGAAAATTTACCTGTAATATTTGTTGATAAAGATAAATTTCAACAAATTATGACAAATTTAATTGAAAACAGTGCAAAATACTCTTCCGGCACAAACATTACAAAAATATCAACAGGAATGGATAATAACAAAGTTATAATTAAAGTCACAAACACAGGAATAAATATTTCACCTGACGATTACGATAAAATTTTCACTAAATTTTCACGAATTGACAATCCTTTAACACGAAAAGTTCAAGGCAGCGGACTGGGATTATACATAACCAAAAATCTTACAGAAAAAATGATGGGCGAAATTTCTGTTAATTCAATTCCGCTGAACAATAATGAAAATTTAGGTAAAATCACATTCACACTTCAATTCCCGATACTGTCCATCGAAGAACAAGCGAGGATAAAATGCAGTCAGTAACACTTATCATTGATAAAAGACTGGAACTTTCCACAAAATATAAAAAATTACTTGAATCCGAAACAAATAAAGTTATTATCTCAAAAGATTTAATAACTTCAATTAAGCTTATTCAAGATAAAGAACCTGATTTAATAATAATTTCAGACAGTTTTGACGATGATTTATCGGATTTTTGTAAACAAGTACGTGCGCTTACTTACAACATGCGCCCGATAATTGTTGCAATGTCAAAATCAGCAGACTTTAACGACAGAATAAAAGTTTTGGAAAACGGAGCAGATGATTTTCTCTCAGAACCCGTTAATTCAGAAGAGTTCCAGGTAAGAATGAATGCCCACCTTCGCCGTGAATTTGAATCTAACCTTGACACAAAACAACAATTACCGAACAAAAATTACACACTTCGCGCAATTAAACGGAAGCTTTCTGATAACAATGAATGGGCAGCTTTATATATCAGTATCGAAAATTTTGAGAGCTATAAACAAGCATACACAGGACTTGCATCTGACAAGCTTTTACAAACTTATATTGCAATTATTCGCGCTTCATTAAATCATAATGACTATATCGGACAAATTTCAGAAAATATTTTTCTCGTAATAACAGATACCATAAAAGCCGAAAAACTTGCACGATTTTTAATCTTTGCATTTGATTCTGTTGCAAATAAATTTTACGCAGAACATGATTTAGACAGAGGTTATATGATTTTGCAAGGCGATGAATACGCAGGACGCCGCGCAAATTTTGTACATTCTACAATCGGAATTATCACAAATGAATTTACAAAATACAAAGATACCACACAGGTTTTAACAGCTCTTACCCAGATTCACAATATGGCTGATAATCCTAATCGTTCAAATTATCTTATGGAACGTCCAAAAATCTCCGGAGAAGATTCAATACTTGAAAAAGAATTAAACAATAAAATCCTGATTTTTGAAACAGATGAAGCATTGGGTATTTTACTTAACACCATCTTAAATCTTCAAGGATATCAAACCAAAACAGTAAATGAATACAAAATTCCGGAAACTGACGAAATTCCTGCACTTATAATAGTTGATGCTGGAAATTTAGAAAAGAAAAACGGGCTCAATCTCTGCTACAAATTAAAACAGCAGGAAGATTTCAAACATTCCAAAATAATAGTAACATCTGTAATTCATGATAAAGAACTTGTGCTAAATACAGGTGCAGATTTATATCTTCCAAAACCATATGAAATTCCGCATTTGATAAAATGGGTCAATGAATTTATAAAAGAATTTAATATGTAACAAAAATTCGTACCATGTTTGACATGTTTTTTTGGTTAAATTACTATCGAATTAAGAGGAAATGAAGTGAACATCTTCAGCTGTCGCCGCAGCCGTAAAAGCCGGAACACTCAAAGAAAAGTTATTATCCACGCGCAATTTGGATATAACAATAATTCTTTTGAAGTGTCCTCTTGTATGAAGAGGATTTTTTAATGTCAACCGCTGTACACGCACGTCCACATAAAGCAGGAACTTGTCCACACGGAATGCCCTTAGGAGCATGCCCGATTTGTAACGGAATGGCAGGCGGAAATTCCACTTCAAAGCGTGACATCCCGAGAAATGTCGGCGAAATGAGCTACAACCAGTGTGCCGCAATCGGTGCAATGCTAAGAGCTCAAAAAAATGCAAAAGCACAGGCAAAACTTGCTCAACAAAACCATTTACAAGCACTTGCAGATTTTCAAAAAAATATTTCAAACACTCACCAAAGAACTATGGCACTTGCAGTACTTGTAACTAACACAATGCCGGCAGTAATTGCAAAACCCGTTAATTATATTTTAAACAACATAATCGGAAAAGCTCTGACAATAATTCAAAATCTTCCGGCTGCAATTGAAAGATTTACACAGGCAATTAATCAAAAAATGGCTGATATTTCTGATAAATTAACAGCAATCTACGGAGAACTAAAAGCCGCAATAGGCGAAAAAATCTCTAAATTCACATCAGACTTGAAAAAGAAATTAAAATCTCTCTTCTTTGTCTTCGGAACTCAAGAAACAGATGATGAAGACAAAAAAATCGATGAAGCAAAACGAACCTTTGAGCTAAAGACATTCATTCACCAACTTTACAAAAAACTCAAAGGCGAAGACGAAAAGGATATAGAAAAGGATGAACATTAATCCGTTACATGATGCGGAAACTTTAAGGCAGCAAAGGAATTTGACAACTTCACAGCGCAGGAATAATCTTACAACAAAAGAAGGGGTTCTTGTAAATAATCTTGTCAAAGATAAAAACTGTTCACTAGACAGCACTAAAAACACATACATAATTTCAGATAATACCTCCATGCCTGAGACACTTTATCAAGATAATAAAATAATTGATAAAAAGCTTTTACCACTTAGCGCTGTTGTTCTCGGAGTTATGTCAACTATCGCGGTTGTTACGGGGTTTGCACGCCGCAGCACAAGAATTGCAAAAGACCTGCCCAAAGAAAAATGGCTTCCTGCAGTAACACGTAATGTTCAGTTAAGTAAAGAAACTCATCAGCTTGTATACCAATTCGTTCAAAACCCTAACAAAAAAACATTTATCGCGGGAGCAGGTGTTTTAACACTTTCTGCAATGGCATTTATGGGAAAAACATTCTTAGACGGTTACAAAGATATCTGGATAAAACGTAAAGAGGCAAACATTCATAAAAATCTTCAAGAAAACCTGATTGATGTTGAAACTCAATCTTTCTCAGGCAAAATGCAGATTATAAGAAGTATGCTGTCTAAATACACAACAGATTTTGAAAAATATATTAAAAATAACAATGAAAAAATCCTGCCAAATTTTGGAAAACTTACACTTTCACAAATTCCATTCACATCGAATGACAAGCAGGAAAAAAATTCCAACCTTGGTAATATCATGCTCGGAATCGGAACTTTTGCAGGAATTATCGGACTTGGATTTTTATCAATGAAAAACCTTTCAAAAAGTAAACAACACCTCAAAGAAGGTATCGAAAACACCAAAGATTTAATTAAACTTGTTGTAGCAAAATCGGAAGAAAACTCAAAAACAGTTGACAGTGATCTTCTTGAACATATGTTTATGTCTATTGATGACGGTGCAAAAGATTTAACTTTATTTATTAAAGAGCAAATTAATTTTCTGAAATGGAAACAAGAAGATAAAAATGCATTTTTAGAAAAAATAATAACAAAATTAAAAACATCAACAACCAAAGCCAACCCGAATTACGCAGGTGACGGCACACCGCGTCCTGCATTTAATTCATTTGTAGAAGATTACCGTGCGTTTTTCTACAACTGGCTTTTAGATACCGCCAATCCACAGTTTGAATATTTATTCTATGGAATAACAGGCTTAACCGCTGCAACTTATGGCGGAAAACTTGCCGGCGATGCAGTAAAAGAAGTTCAAGTGAAAAAAATTAACGCTGAAACTGAACTGGAACTACAAAAACGTCTTGTATCAACCGAATTACGCAACTTTAAATCAAAAAAAGATGCTGCAATCCAACCGCTTGTAGAAGAATTCTATAAACAAGTCGACAGCGGCAAACGCACAAAAGAAGAACTTAAAACAATGGCTGAAAACATTCTGTTTGAAATCAAAAATGGCCCGCCATTTGTATATAGTTAAAGGTAAATATGATTCAACAAGTTCAAAATACTAATATAAATCCGTATTACGCCTGCACATCATGCCGCCTGCCTGAACCGGGACGTAATTATTGCACTTTTGATAAAAACGAAGTGGATTATTTTGTGCGTCAAAAAGAAAATGCTTTGCCTTATTTAACAGACATTTTGACACACTCAAATCACGAAGCCCAAATAACAGAAACTCTTTATATTTTAGACAGGATGATTGATAACGGCACAAAAGGAATCGATAAACTTTATCCTATATTTTCAAGATTTAATAATACAAATTCACCAAACATCCAAACATTTTTAGCAGGAATCTACCGTAAAATCCAGGTTCCTGATGCATTTGGACCACTTGTTAAAATGCTTATCCAAAATTCTCTGCAACCTCATAACCCTCAACAAACATTTGACCCTAATGAGGAAATTGGCGGAGCTATATTAAGTTACCTTTCTGACCGCTTTAGAGGCTAAACTATAGGAATACTCTGTCTTTCAAGAAAACTATTGACAGATTTTTAAACTTGGTATAAACTAAAAACGGAATTATTATTAAGAATAATTCCAGAAAGGTGAATATGAACAAACGAAGAATTATATTAAGTGAAAAAATTTACAACACAATTATTGTTTTGGACAATTTTTGCAAAAACAACCAGGAATATGAAGAAATTCAAAATATTTCTCCAATTGTTGAATTTATAAAAGATACATCAGACGAATTGCATGTGGAACTTACAGGATGGAACAAATAATTATTAATACATCTTTTTTATACGTTTTTGCAATAAAACAACAGCATTCGCTTCAATTGCTAATTTTTGTCCGACAGCGTCCATTTTTTCTTTCGTTTTGGCCTTGATTGACAAATCATCCGGAGAAATATCAAGAATCTTACAAAGAACTTCTTTCATTTTCGGAATATAAGGCATCATTTTCGGAGCTTGAGCAATAACGTTACTGTCAATATTTACAATCCCGTAACCTTTATCCTGAATAAGTTCATAAACATGTTTAAGAAGCAAAGTACTATCTATGTCCTTATATCTCGGGTCAGTATCAGGAAAAAGTGTTCCGATATCATCAAGCGCCAGAGCACCAAGCATAGCATCAATTAAAGCGTGAATCAAAACATCCGCATCAGAATGCCCCAAAAGCCCTTTTTCATGCGTAATCTTAACCCCGCCGATAATTAAATCTCTTCCTTCTATTAATTTATGAATATCATAACCAACACCGATTCTGTACATTTTCTGCTCCGTTTTTTAAAATCATATCATAATTTTACATAATATGCTATAATTCTGTTATGCCCGTTTCAGAAAATCTATTAAACAGCGCTATTGTAAAAAGAGAAATAAAAGCTCAGCCTCCGACTGTATATGAAGATGATTACGGATTGCCGTTTTATTATACTATGGATTTTTCTTTTGCCGCATGGTTAATCTTTATTGGCATAGGCTTATTTATTATAGAGTTTATAATAATGAGTCTTGGATTTATTCTGCCGTTCTACCTGAAAAAATATATCTGTACAAGATGTAAAAGAGTTTCAAGACACATACAAAAACCGGAAAAATGCAAAATATGCGGCGGAGAAATTATACTACTTGATGAATATAATAAAAATTTATTTTAAAACAAATTTTTCAACAGCTTTCACAAATCCGTCATTTTCAACTGTATCAGTAATAAAATCCGCACACTCTTTTAATTCAGGAGTTCCATTTCCCATAGCAACACCTATTCCGCCTGCTTGAACTAAATCAATGTCGTTATTTTGATCACCAATTGTTAAAACTTCTTCAGGTTTTAACCCCCACATGTCACACAAATACTGAACTCCAAGTGATTTTTTTGCTTCGCCTGAACATATTTCGCAAAAATACGGAGTGGATTTTACAATATATAAATCAGGATAAGATTTTTTCAGTTCATTAACCCAGCCTGTAACTTTTTCAGCATCTTTTAAATCAATTGCAAGAATTTTATTAACATCTTTTATTTCTAAGTCATCAAAGTTACAAACGGTATAATCTATGTGTTTGCCATCTGTGTAAAATTTGATAATTTCATTATCGTTTTCAACATACAATTTGTCATTAAGATAAAGATTTATATGAATATCATTTTCTCGAGCCCATTTAATCAGGCTTTTCGCGCAATCTGCCGATAATGTTTTTTGAAAAAGCGTTGTATTATCACAATCTTTAATAAGTGCGCCTTGATAAGAAATAACAGGCGTCCCAAGATTAAGTTCATCAGCAGCATGAATTGCAGAACTGTGCATTCTGCCTGTTACAAGAACAACTTTAACCCCTGCATCTTTTAGTTTTTTCATACAAGCTTTAACTGCAGGGCTAAAACCTTTTCCCCACTCAAAAATTGTTCCGTCAATATCTGTTGCAATCATTTTAATCATTTTTATAACCCTTACAAAAAGCACGGCTTAAAGCACAAATTGTTTTCGCATCATTGATTTCACCGTTTTGAATCATATCAAACACATCTTTTAAATTGTATTCACAGCATTTTAAGATTTCGCCTTCATCAGGATGTTCTCCTACAAATTCTAAATCTTTTGCTAAATACAAATACAATTTTTCGGTGCAAATTCCAGGTGTCGTATTGATATAACCTAAAGATTTCCAAACTTTTGCCCTGTATCCAGTTTCTTCTTCAAGCTCACGTTTACAGGCTTCATTTGGATCCTCACCGATTTCAAGTTTACCTGCCGGAAGCTCTAAATTCACGTGTTTTAAAGGATAGCGGTACTGTTTTACAAGTAAGATTATATCAGAATCCTTAAGTGCTGCAACAACCACACCGCCACTGTGAAGTATAACTTCACGAAAAGACTTATACCCATCTGCGACTTCTACATCGT
This sequence comes from uncultured bacterium, assembly GCA_950022695.1. GTDB lineage: Bacteria > Cyanobacteriota > Vampirovibrionia > Gastranaerophilales > Gastranaerophilaceae > Zag111. Next base: position 530,018 of record CATLLN010000002.1, read on the forward strand.
CTTTTAAGACAGTAACAACTTTTCCTTCATATACGACCTTAGAATTAAGCGTTTTCTCTTCAAAATTCATAAGGTAATTGTATCATAGGGATAAATATTTTTTCAAGTATTTGAATACCCATACTATACAACCTAAGCCTCGCAGAGCGCATATAATTAGTCAAATCTGAAGAAAATCGGTAGGAATGATGCCCCGTCCGGCCGAGGACTTAGAACCTAAAATCCCGTTCACCTTGAGAAATTTTTTCAAGATTTTTTTCAACAAGTTCTGCCATTTTTTTATTTTCAAAAATTTCAAGCTCGTTTTGGATAAGTTTTTCTCCAACTGCGCGGGTTTGTTCAGATGCGTAATCCTCAAGATATTCTTTTAAAGTCATAATCGCATTTGGATGGCAGAAATTATGAATCTGCTGTTCTTTACAAATTTCCATAAACCTATCACCCACACGCCCTTCACGATAGCAGGCTGTACAAAAACTCGGTACATATCCAAGCTCCATAAGCCATTTTAAAACCTCATCAAGTGATCTTCTGTCTTCTATTTCAAATTGTGCTGTATCTTCTTCTGTTTCATCTTCAGGATGCGCATAACCACCTACAGATGTTTTTGAACCGCCGCTTATTTGTGAAATTCCAAGTTCTAAAACGCGCTCACGGCATTTTTTAGATTCTCGTGTAGAAATAATCATACCGGTATAAGGGACAGCAATTCTTATACAGGCAACAATTTTTGCAAAAGTATCATCATCAATTCCGTTATCAAATGCAGTCGGATCAATATCGTCGGCACGTCTTATACGCGGCACTGAAATCGTATGAGGTCCCACTCCAAACACCGCTTCTAAATGTTCAGCATGCATTAATAGCGCAGAAAACTCATACCGGTAAAGTTCTAAGCCAAACAAAACTCCGAGTCCGACATCATCAATCCCGCCTTGCATAGCCCTATCCATGGCTTCTGTATGATAATTGTAATTATGCTTTGGACCTGTCGGGTGAAGCTTTTCATAAGATTCTTTATTATAAGTTTCCTGAAAAAGAATATATGTACCGATTCCGGCTTCTTTAAGTTTTCTGTAATTTTCAACTGTAGTTGCGGCGATATTTACATTTGCACGTCTGATTGCACCGTTTTTATGGTGAATTGAATAAATTGTTTCAAGCGATTCCAAAACGTACTCAATAGGATTGTTTACAGGGTCTTCACCTGTTTCAATAGCAAGACGTTTATGCCCCATATCTTGAAGTGCGATAACTTCTTCCCTAATTTCATCCTGAGTCATTTTTTTACGCGGAATATGAGTATTTTTCGCATGATAAGGGCAATAAACACAACCGTTTACACAGTAATTTGACAAATACAAAGGCGCAAAAAGCACAATTCTGTTTCCATAATAATCCTGCTTAATTTTTTTAGCAAGCTCAAAAATCTCTTGATTTTTTTCTTCTATTTCACAATCCAATAAAACTGCCGCTTCACGGTGTGTTAACCCTTTGCCAAGACGGGCTTTTTGAAGAATTTTATCAATAAGTTCAACATTATTCTTATTTTCTAACGCATATTGAACTGATGCAAGAACTTCCTCGTGATTTATAAATTCTTCGGCTTTATTAGATTTTGGATTGTACATTTTTACCCTCTGTTTAAATTTTATTTGCCTAGCTGTTTTTTTACCCAGTTTTCTAAAACTTTTAATGGCGAACGTGTAATTGCAAGTGACCATGCCGGAACATTTTTTGTAATAATTCCGCCGGCACCGACATTTGCACCTTCATCTATCGCTACAGGTGCAACAAGAACAGAATTTGAACCGATTTTAACATTATCACCAATAACAGTTTTTGATTTAGCTTTTGTAAGCGGATTGTAATTTGCGGTAATAGTTCCTGCACCAATGTTTACTCCTTCGCCAAGCTCGGCATCACCGATATATGAAAGATGACCGACATTTGTATTTGAAGATATTTTTGCTTTTTTAACTTCAACAAAATTGCCGACTTTAACATTATCACAAACCTCAACACCACCTCTTAAATGCGCACAAGGCCCGATTTTACAATTTTTACCGATGACATTTTTACCCTCAATGTAAGTTGCAGGATAAATAATAGTATCTTGCCCAATTTGGGTGTCTTCACTAATCCAGGTAGAATCCGGATCAACAATTGTAACTCCTTCTTCCATATAATGTTCCAAATTACGGCGATTCATCATTTTAGCGGCTTCTGCAAGGTTCAAACGTGAATTGATACCATAAATTTCATCACTGTTTTGTAAAATATAAGCATTTACATTTAAATTCTGAGCCTTACCCCATGAAACAATATCTGTTAAATAATATTCTCCTTGGGCGTTATTGCTTTTTAATTGACCGAAAGCTGACTTTATTTTGCCCCAATTTAAACAATAAATCCCCGCATTAACTTCTTTTACTGCCTTTTGTTCAGGTGTTGCATCTTTTTCTTCAACAATACACTTTAAAGAATTATCAGATTCTCTAATAATACGACCATAATTTGCAGGGTTATCAAAAATAGTACTCATCACAGTTAAATCCGAGTTTTGGGATTTATGAAATTCTATAAATTCTTTTAATGTTTCTTCTTTGACAAGCGGAGTATCACCGCAAAGAATTAATACAAGTCCGTCATAATTTTCAAGTTCCGGACAAACCATAGAAACAGCATGCCCTGTACCTAATTGAGGTGATTGAAGAACTGTTTTTGCATTATCATAATTATTTTTCACAAAGTTTTCAACATCCTGTGCGTGGTGTCCAACAATTACAAATTCTTCCGATACAAAGTTTTTAACATTATCTAAAACATACCCCAAAAGAGTTTTACCCATAATTTCATGCAAAACCTTAGGTGTAGAAACAGATTTCATTCTTGTTCCCTTACCCGCTGCAAGAATAACGGCTTTTATATCCATTTGATTTTCTCCCTTATTATTACTTCTATTTTTAATATCGCGCAAATATAACCGTCATGCAAATGTTTTATTAAATATTTATATTAGAATCCATTAAATCAGATAAATCGACTTCCAAAATTTCAGATAAATGTTTCACATACAAAAGAGTAGGATTCGTAAGTCCGCGTTCAACTTTGCTATAGTAGCTTTTATCAATATTTAAGCTATTTGCAACATCATCTTGAGATAACTTTTTAATACTGCGTAAAATCTTAAGCTTTAACCCTAATCTAATCAAAAAATCTTTATCATCCATCTTTTTATTTTATGCATTTGACTTTTTTAAAACAATAGCTTATATTAATATTTATATGCTTATAAACTATTAACTGAGAGGATAGTGTGAATTTATGGATAATAAACAAAATCGAAGAACAAATAAAGAGCTTCTTCATTTTGCTCAGAGTAACAAAAATGTAAAATCAGGTTTTACATTAGCAGAAGTACTCATAACCCTAGGCATTATCGGTGTTGTTGCTGCAATGACAATACCCGGGTTAATGACACATTTTCAGCAGGAACAAACCGTTACTAAACTAAAAAAAGCACTATCCGTTATAAATCAAGCATACAGACTTTCATACGATGATGTCGGAGAACCTGAGAACGCGCTTAAATTAGGAGCAGATGAATATTTCAAAACATATTGGGCTCCATATATTAAAATTTTATCGTATTGTAAAAAACCCGAAGATTGCGGTTATAATTCAAATTATCCTTGGAAATATATTAATGGTCAAAAATTTGATTCAGCTCTTATTTTTCCAAATACCAGAACAACATTTTATTCTATGGATGGTATTTTATATTCCATTTTTACAACAGGAGGAGACCTTAAAACACCTCTTTATGATATAAATGTTGATATTAATGGCGGAGCTGGACCTAATAAAGTTGGACGTGATGTATTTATGTTCACAAGGGTTCAAGAAGACGGAGGTGGGGTAAGACCTAAAGGATACAACCTTTCCGATAGTGATCTAAAAAAACATTGTTCTAAATCAAACAGATCTGCCGGTTCAGTATATTGCGCAGAACGAATCCGACGCGCAGGCTGGAAAATCGATAATAGTTACCCTTGGAAATAATAGTTAAGTATTTTTCAGCCTGCTACCTTGCGGAGCTGAGCTGTTGCAATAACTTGGTAATAATTATCAAATATTACGAAACAGTGATTTCACGCATTCCAACATTTGTAACAAGAATATCATCGCAAACACAGGTTAACATATACTCATCTTCAAGTATTGCAGAATACGAAGATTTCACCATACTGTTAAGCTTAATTTCAGCTTCGTGAAGTGTCCAGAATCTGTAAAAACCTTCCTTTGTAATATTTTCATCCATACAATCATAACGCTTCATGATTTTCTTATAATCTCGCGGACGCATAAATTCTACATCAACACCAATATTACGATTATTAAACGCCGCAAGTACAATGTTATTTGAATGGGAAATACTAAAACATATTTCTTTTGATTTAAAGAAAGGTTTTCTGTTTTGGTATTCAATTTCAGTATTTTTCACATCATAAAAATGTTTTGCAACATATTTTATCAAATATATTCCGCACAAATGCTCTAAATATTTTTCATCAGACACATATTTTCGCCCGTCAGAAAACTTCTCAAGTTCCTCGCGGTTTAATGATTTTAAAAATTCATCTTTTTTTAAGTAGTAAATCTCCATTTTCACCTTCTTTTTGCTTGTATCCCCTCTCTGAAGAAGAGGGTTAGGGTGATGGTTTAACATATTACCGTGTCAACAAGCGGTTTTGCCACATCAAGTGCATCTTTTAAGACATTCGGATTTTTCCAAAAATCACTGCGTTCAATATATCTTTTAACAATTTTTCGGGCATAAGAGCCAACAGCAACCCCGCAGTATGAAATTTCGCACATTTTAGCAAGTTCTGTTGTTTTACCGTTTGTTCCGCCTGACAACATAATATATACAGGTAATTTCTCATTCTGAACGATTTCTGCTGTTGCTACTGCCTGCAAAGTAGATTTGTAATTATCTTCCCCGCCGCTCATCGGGAAGCCGTCAGCCTGAATTATTGTTGTATAAGGCTTTCTATCTTTTGTCATTTCCTTTATTCGTTTCACAAGTGTTTCATCACTTAATTTCCCGCGGCTTGTGCAAATACTCAAAATTCCTTCATAGTTATCATTAATATATTTCCATTTTGAAGCAATTTCTTCTTCATTCAGCCCCATTGCGTGAAATTCAATGCAATCAATACCCTTATCTACAATTGATGGTAATACTTCATCAAGATTTTTTTCTTCTGAAACATAGGATATTGCAGCACGTGAACATACTTTCCAGCATCTTCCGCAGCCTATACATTTGATTTTTTTAACTTTTGCATAATGTATCGCTCCTTGAGGACAAACAGCTTCGCAAGAACCACAGTTAACACATCTTTCATAATCAATTACAGCTTTATTCACGTGTGGATCATTTTTTATCCCGACACTAACACATAAATATGCATCATAAACTTTTGCAAGTTCTAAAGCTTCGCGCGCAGCTGAAATAACCTCTTCATTTGCAGATAAATCAAAAAATCTACAACCTGCAATAGCATAAACATAAACAAGACGTTTTATTTCTTCAACATCTTCGTTGCCCGCTCCACATACTAATTTAAAACAATGATTGGTATCAAGTAACTCTTTTAACATTATTTCACCATATAGTTATAAATAATTTCTGAAGCGTGCACAATAAAATCTTTTCCAGCAACAGAATTATGAGGACGATTCGCAAGAATTACAACGATATATTTTTTTCCGTTCGGTGCAATTACAATTCCGGCATCCCCGAGCATTGTACCGATATCACCTGTTTTATGTAAAAATACAGATCCAGCACCAAGTCCTGCCTGAATTAGTCGGTTATTATGAACATGACCCATATAATTAAGTATTCTGCTTCTGGATGATTCTGTTAAAAATTTGTCGTTTTCATCAATATTATAGAGCATTTGAGCCATATCACGGGCAGTTGTACGGTTTGTTCCTGTTAAATCAGGAAGCCAAGTCTGAACAGTTGTATTCTTTAATCCCCAATCCCTTATGGATTGGTTAACATCTGTCATTGAACCAACCTTTGAAATAAGCATATTTGTTGCCGAATTATCTGATTCTGTAATCATAAGTTCTGCAAGCTTATCAATTGTATACTCGGAATTTCGCGCCTTAAACTGCATACTGCCTGAACCCTCAGTTCTATAGTATTCAGTTAAAAGCATTGTATCATCTAATGAAAACTGTCCGGCTTCAATTGATTTAAATACATCAATCAATACAGGAATTTTAATTATACTTGCAGTTGCATAACTTTTTGATGCATTTATGTCAATATAATTTCCTGTTTCATAATCCCAAACATAAACTGCCGGTTTAACAGAAGCGTATTCCTCCATAAGATTCATTAGCTCTCGTTTCAAAACAGGCATACTTACATTTTCATTTATAGAAATCATTTGAGCTTTTTTCTTTGATGCTGAGAAATTAAAACCGCGTTTACCCAAAAACCAACTGTTAGACAAATAATTGTATGTCGGAAAACTAATATCATACATATCAGCTTTAACAGCTTTATAAGGAGTAGGATTAAACATTGCACCGGTTATATGCTTAAATGAATACGGCATAGCACAAAACATTACAAACCAAAGCACAGATAAAGAAATTAAAAAATGAAAAAGGTTTCTTTTTTTAGCTTTTTTTCTTTTTGGTCTGTTTACCTCTCTTAATGTTCCGTATCTTTCTGTTTTGGAATTATACCGTGAATAACCGTAATCAGCACGAGATTGTCTGAAAGTTAATATTTCTGCAGATTCTTTATATACTTGCCTATGCGAATTTGCTAATTTCGGCATTAATTTCCTCTCCAATATTATTTTCTATTTTACCTTATTTAAACTTATCAGGCAACTAATTTACATAATAAGAATGTGCACATTGTAAACAAATGTTACAAAAAACATACTTGTTGAAATAAGACAATTCTAAAAAACTTTATATAGAAGAGAGAACTTTTAAAATAAGGAGACGAGATTATGGCATTTTTAGCATTAGCAAGTCAAAAAAGTTTAATGAGCTTGCAAAAAAACTTTTTACAATTTCAGTATTTATCAATTATGAATCAAATTCATTACGCAAGTTCCCAAATGACAGCAATTCAAAGAGAATACGCAAGCTCTGATGCAGATTGTACAGAAGATGCTGATTACATTTACTATGAAGATTTGAGTAACCAATTAGAAACAGAAAAAGAGTCTATTGACTCGCAATTAACAGCTATCGAAAACGAAATTTCAGGCTTGAAAACACTTGTAAACAACAATATCAAATCAAGCTGTACTTTGAACCTGTTAGGTGGTTCATAGTAAATCAACCCAGATTTTTAACGTATAGTTCCACGGTGTTTAGCATTAACGATGCAATAGTCATCGGCCCAACACCGCCCGGAACAGGTGATATGTATGATGCGACTTGGGAAGATGTTTCAAAGTCTACGTCTCCGCGGGTTTTCCCGTTTTCATCTTTGAATATTCCCACATCTACTACCACACAACCGGATTTTAACATTTCCCCTTTTACAATATTTTTCCCCGCTGCAGACACAACAATATCTGCAGTTTTTATTATGTCCAAAAGATTTTCACTGTGACTGTGGCACACTGTAACTGTTGCATTCCTGTTTAAAAACATTTGAGATAAAGGTCGCCCGACAATATTTGAACGCCCTATAATAACTGCATGTTTACCTTCAAGTTTAATACCGTATTCATCAAGAAGCAATAAAATTCCTTTTGGCGTACACGGATAAACCATTGGCTCAGAACCTGAAAAAAGCTTTCCAAAATTATACGGAGTAAATCCGTCAACATCTTTTGAAGGTGATATCGCATTAATTACATTTTCTTTTGAAATATGAGACGGCAAAGGTAATTGGACAAGAATAGCTGTCACATTTTCATCATTATTTAATTCTTCTATTTTATCAAGAAGCTCTTGCTCTGTAACATCAAACGGATAATTTATAACTTCTGAATTTATTCCTAGATTTTGTGCAGTTTTTTTCTTGTTATTTACATAAATCTTACTTGCAGGGTTCTCTCCTACTAAAATTACAACAAGTGAAGGCTTTTGCGGAAACTTCTCAATTTTAAGTTTCAACTCATCCAAAATTTTTTCTCTTAACTTTTTGCCATCTAAAATTTCTACCATGTTTCTCCTACTGCTTTACCTGCGGAAGATTTAATCTAAAATAAAATTCTTTAATCGCATTTTGAACAACTTCAGATTCACGCGAAATAGGGTTTTGCTCCATATTTTTATCATACGGAATTACACCCAAAATATCTAAGTCATATTTCTTTAAAAGCCCGTATACTGATGATAAATCACTATTATCAGCTTTATTGATTACAACACCAAGCTGAGTTCCGGCAGCATACTTTGAACTAAATTCTTCGATACGTTTTGCAAGATGTGCAGATTCTTCTGTCGGATTAGCCGTAATAATTGTCGCGTCAATTTCAGTATCAACAATTTGATTTAGATATTTTAAATCAAATTCGCAATCAAAAATCACAATATCATAACGATTAATAAGTTTATTTACTGCATCATTAATTAACTTTGTTACAGGACAGCGGCAATCTTTTGAACCGACAAGCCACGATACAATAATGTCAACATTGTCATCAAGCGACACTAAAATATCTTCCATCGCCCATTCAATAAATTCTTGTTTTGTCATATCTTCAGGAATTCCGGTTTTATACTCGTGCTTGCCGCTTCTAATACCATAAATAGTATTTCTTATATCAAGACCGAAGCTATGTCCCAATTCACCTGCCAAATCATTATCAAATAACAAAATGGATTTTTCAGGATACATTTCCTTAAAAATACTCATAAAAGCTTTTACAATTGTTGTTTTTCCGCTTCCGCCTTTACCTGTTATTGCCAGTTTTACAGTCAAATTCCTACATCCTCTTTATATTATTGTTATTCTGAACCGAATTCAGAATCTCTTTATCATTTCTTAGTATTTCCGACAATTCAAAAACCAAACCCATCGCACGCCCTGCTGATTCTATATCTAAAGAACCGACTCCGCATGAGGAGGTAATCAACGAGTTGTCTGTAATAAGTTTCTCATCAATACCACTATTAGTCAAATATTTTACGCAAAATTTAAATTTTTCAACAAGATTTCGAACCGTAACTTCTTTTAACACTGCTAAATCTTTTGTAGGCACAATTCCCCAAGCAATTTTGCCGCCATTTTTCAAAAATTTCCCAATATTTTTACTATATTCAAAGAAATTTTCAGGATATGTATAAACATCAGGATTAATTATATCAACACCTGCGGATATTGGTATATCCCACCTGCATTCCCCACAGCAATGAACCCCGCACAAAGCACCGTTTTTATGAATAATATCACTGATTTCTTTTATCATATTAACGACTTCATCATCAGTTACTGCAAAATGTCCGTTCTCACTAAACCCTGCAAAAGATGGTTCATCCAAAAAAATTATCGGAATAGTATCGGAATTTGCGAACTTGATTTGCGAAATTATCCACAAAGCCTTCAAACTCAAAAATTTAACCACAATATCGCGCAAAGTTTTATCAAAAATAGCACTTTTGCCGTCTCTGCCAGTCAATGATAATAAAAATGTATACGGTCCTACAATTTGACCTTTAGCAAAATCCGGCTTCGTATTAGCAACAAATTTCTCGAAATTAAAAAAAGCAGCCGAATATGCACTGCTTATTTTATATTTTTCGAGTTTTTCAGGATTTTCACCCAAAATAATTGAATTATAATCAGAATAAAACCCCTCAAAATCCAAAAACGAAGGCAGACCTTCCAAAATTTGGTTAATCATGTCTTCGTTTTTGTTAATTTTCGTCATCTGCGGGAAAAACGGAATTTGTTTAAAATACCTTCCCATCAGCTCCATAGCATCATTTGTATTAGTATGAGGAAGTGAACCAATTGCAATAGCTTGTAATTTTAGATTTGGGAATTGATTCATCCACACTCCTTTTATACGATGAAACTATTCAGCAGATTCTTCTTCAACTGTTTCTTCGATAGATTCTTTCACAACTTCTGAAGCTGAAACTGCAATTGCTAATTCACATTTAACTTTAGAAGTTAATTTAATTAACATTGTATATTCACCAACTTTGTTAATTGGAGCATTTAGAGAAACAGATTTTCTATCAACTTCAATACCAGCTTGAGCTTGTAATTCTTCAGCTAATTTTTTAGTTGTAATTGTACCGAATAATTTACCAGATTCACCAGCTTTTGCTGATAATTCTAATTTACCGAATTTTTCGATAGCTTCTGCTTTTTCTAAAGCTTCTTGATGTAATTTTTCTTGTTTAGCTTTAATTCTTGCAATATTTTTTTCTCTGTTTTCCAAAGCACCGGCAGTTGCAACTTCTGCAGCACCTTGAGGAAGAAGGAAGTTTCTTGCATAACCGTCTTTAACGTTTACTACATCGCCAACTTCGCCTAAATTTTGAACTTCTTTTTTTAATATAACTTGCATTTTACAATTCTCCTTTGTATTTATATTTCTGCATGTAGCCCTAACATACTACAAACATGCGAATTTGCCAAGAGTTTTTGTAATTTTGTTAAGTTTACCCTAATAAAATTAAGCTTAACCAAATAAACAAAATCCCTGAAATTATACCAACAATAGATAAGTGCCAGTTCCCATACTCTTTTGCAAGCGGTAAAAGCGTATCAAATGAAATATATGTCATAATCCCCGCAACTGATGCCATTAAAAAACCTACCATCACATGAGGAACAAAAAGCCCGAAAATAAACATTCCAACTAATGCTCCAATCGGTTCTGTAATTCCTGATAATGCAGCATAAAGCATTGCATAACGTTTTTTACCCGTAACATGATAAATAGGAAGCGCTACAGCTATTCCTTCCGGAATATTATGTATAGCAATTGCAAACGCAACAGATAAACCCAAAGTTACATTTTGAGTCGTAGTTAAAAATGTTGCCATACCTTCCGGAAAATTATGTATACAAATCGCAACAGCAGTTAAAAAACCTGCTCTTTTTAGCTTGTAATGATTGTGTGAACAGGATTCCGGATTATCAGGGTGTAAAAGTTCTTCAGTATCAACGTGATCAGGCAAAAAATAGTCTATCAAAACAGATACCAAAAGACCTATAACAAAACCACCAAAAACCAGCCATTTATAAGTTTCCGGGAAATTAGCCTTCAATAAAGTTTCAGAACCGGGAATGATGTCAACCAAAGATATAAATATCATTACACCCGCAGAAAAACCTAATCCGACAGACAAAGCTTTCAAATTATCTTTCTTTGTAATAAACGCAACCGCACCGCCAATTGCAGTTGTTAAACCTGCTAACATAGTGAGGCTAAATGCTAATGCGAAATTGTTCTGTAAATTCATAAAAACTTATATCCTTTGCAAAACTTATATTACCACAAAGAAACTTTTTTATAACTTATACGTCTTAACCAAAAGGAAGAGGAGAAGATTTTATGGAATTATTTAATAATTTGATATATGAATACAAAAAAGGTATGCGGGATTTAGCAATGTATACCTGCACCCGTGAAGATTACCCGCCATACGCCGAGCAACTGCTCAAAAATAATGTCGAATACATAATAAGAGAAATAGGAAATAACAAAATAAATATTTTCTTTGGTAAAATTGAATGCCTAGTGATTTTAAAACAATTTTCAAACGAAAAACTCAATGAAATTACAAAATACGAAGACTTCATCCTTGGAATCATGCTAGGATACTCCAGAAATGAGCAATATAAAAGGCTTTTAGGACTCTCTCCTGATTTGTATACAAATACATGCTCAACCTAATTATTGATGTGAATTTTAATAATGCCATGCCTTTCAATAAAATCAAGCTTTTTCACTATACCAACCACCATAATGTTAAGTTATGTAAACACACAAATTAAAACTCCATATAGGCTGAAACCATGTCCCCATCATGGTTTCAGCCTCACTTTATAATTGGGAAATATTAACAGAAATAAATATTTTGGACATGCCGAAAAACTAATGTACAATTAAATCATGCTCATGTTGAGAGCAGTTCTTGTAGAGGTTAAATGATGATTGAGATAATAAGAAAAAATCTTTTACAAATACAAGAAGAAATCGCACCTTGTAAACCCAGAATAATTGCAGTTACAAAGTATTTTAACAAAGATGCAATAATTGCCGCTTATAAAGCCGGTTTTCGCGACTTTGGAGAATCAAGAGTAATTGAAGCTTCTGAAAAAATCAATAACCTGCCGGAAGATGTTAAGAAAAATTCAACTTTTCACCTCATAGGTCACTTACAAACAAACAAGACAAAACAAGCTGTAAAAGTTTTTGATTACATACATTCGGTAGATTCATTAAAACTTGCCAAAAGTATTTCGCAACACGCAAGTCAAATTGGAAAAACCCAAAAAATCCTTATTCAGATAAACAACGCTGAAGAAGAACAAAAATACGGTTTTTCTAAAACTGAAGTGTTCAAATATTTTGAACAAATTCAAAACCTTGAATCGATCGAAATTTCAGGGGTTATGAACATGGCACCGCTTGGTATTGACCAAAATGATATTGCTAAACTTTTTTCAGAAATTGTTCAAATAAGAAATGATTTAGAAAAAGAATTTAATTGTAAACTGCAAGAAATTTCAATGGGAATGAGTCAAGATTATAAAATCGCAGCAACACAAGGTTCGACAATGTTACGGGTAGGTAGAAAATTATTTAACTAATAAACGGAGGAAAAATAGGTGGCAGCAATAACAGAAAGTTTCAGAAAAGTCGTAGATTTCGTGATGGATGGTTTCCGCGGCGAAAATCCTTTTGTAGATATGAATGATTCTGATGAATATGAAGACGATTACGAATATGTAGAAGAAGGAAGTGCTTTAAGAGAGATTGCACCTTCTTATGCACCAATTATAGAAAAACAAAACGAAGCAAAAGTTCTTAACCACCCTAGTATGAACAGAGGCGGTAATGAAGTTGTAGTTGTTGAACCTCGCTCATTTGATGATGCTGCCACTATCGTTCAACACCTAAAAGACAGAAAAATTGTTATGCTTAACCTTCATCTTTTAGACAAAGAACAATCTCAAAGAACAATTGATTTTGTTTGTGGTGCTTCTCAAGCATTAAACGGAAGCCCTAAAAAAGTTGGTGATTTAGTATTTGTATTTGCACCAAGCAATGTAACATTATCAGCAGATACTAATACTCAACAAAGTAAATTTAACGATTCTTTGTGGAGAACATCTCTACAATAGAATAATTTTGGTATGAGAAGAGAGATAGTTTAGGTATACAGGCAGCGCTTAGCTGCCTTTTTATTTACTATCTTTCTAATTACTTGACCTACTTATCCAAGTATCTATTCTTAAAAAGATAATAAATATAACAAAATTTGTTATTAAGCCACCTGAATGAAAATATAAATAACTATATACGGAATCAGACCATAAAGAAATACCATAAACAGATTTTTCTATAAAAATTCCTAAAATATCTAGTATTAACGAAAATAATATTACTGTTATTTGTGTTGAGTTATCATTTTGCAAGGTTTTGAAAAACTGCATTAACTTTGATTGTGATTGATATTTACGCACAAACATCCACAACCATATTAATAGAAAATTACGTAAGAATAAATACAAAAATGTAAAAATTATTAGTATATAAAAACAAGTATTTAGGAATGTCTGCGAAATATTATTTGATAATACATTTTCACCAATATCTGCTGTTAATAAAAAACACATAAAACAAAAAATTGGTATTAAAATAAATACTAATGATATTAATAGATAAATAACATAAAAGTTTATTCTCTCTTTAAAATTTTTATTCATAAGTATAGAATAATTTATTTTTTTACATAGCCCTTAATAATATCTCCAGTTTTATTTTTTATGTGATTTTTGGGATTTTTAACTCCTTGTCTATTTTTCCATAAATCAAATTTTAAAACCAGTATAAATATTACAAAGTTCGTTATTAAACCGCCTGAATTAATTCCTAAATACCATAATATAGAATCAGACAAAGTAAGCTCAGAGTATATTTTTATTAAAAGAATTAAAAATATATCTAATAATAATGAAAAAAACAATATTAACACTTGCTTTGAAGAATCACATTGCAAGGTTCTAAAAAAACACATTAAACTGGATTGTGGATGAAATTTTCTAATTAGCATCCACAACCAGATTAATAAAAAATTTCGTAATAAAATATATAAAAGTATAAAAACAGATGATATATAAAAAATTATTATAGCAATATTACATAATAAATCTGCAATATTCGTCACTAATGAAAGTTCACCATAATCAATAAAAAGTATACTGAAAAAGATACTAGCGTCAATAATTGGAATAATAGTATAAATAAAAATTATATTCAAATAAATTTTATAGAAATTTTTATTGTATTTTGACATTTTCTTCATAATTAAATAATAAAATATTATTTCACCAATAGGTTAAAAATATTTCCAATTTTAATTTAAATTATAACATTAACTTGATTATACTGCTATAAATCTAATATTTTTAACTACTTGTCTATATTTTTCAGTTCTCCACGTAGTTTCCACCACAAAAATAACACTAAATAGCTTCCAAATAAATCGAAAAATACTATTGTTAATAAGAATATTCGAATATAGTCGAGCATAAATGATAAAATTGAGAATTTTAACCATATTATTAATAAGTAAATAAATAAAAATAATTCAAATAAGTATAAAAATATAAATCTAAAATCAGAATTATTTTTCAAATTATATATAAATTTATATACATATTTATGAGCTTTATTTTTTTCTACATCTTTATATAAAAGAGGAAATATAAACATTTGTAACACTATTAAAAAGAATAAAACAACTAATAGTATACAAATTAAATATGGTAATTTATATATGTCTGAAGCCAAAAGTAATATAATATTTAAAAACTCTATTATAAATAATAATTTAATCCTAAATTTATTATCATTTTTCAAGTTACTTATAAAACATTGTATCATCTCATTTTTAGAGCTATTTTCTAAATATTTATACAAAATAGGCAAACATAGAGTTCTTAAAAATGCTAAAAATAACATACTATAAATACAAATAGTAAAAAATATATTATCATCAGGCAATTCCATAATAAATAGAAAACCAAGAAAAAATCCATGTGGCCATAAATTTGCTAGAAATAAATTTACAAATAAGACTAAAAATATATCTTTATTTAAATATTTTTTACTAAAAATCTCTTCCATTCCAAATATATAATACCTCAAGATTCTTTTGATTTTTTAGCCACTTGTCTATTTTTTAATATTTTATTTATTCGATTAATAACAATCACAAAAAATATACATAAATAACAAGATAATATAGATATACCAACGCCAAAAATATCATGCATATTATATAAAAAACTATTAATTGAAGGAAAAATATAATCATTTTTTTCAAAATATTTAAATGCAATTTCTATACATAAAAATAACATTAAAAGATATATATATTCGTTTCCACTATTAAAAAATTGATATAAATATTTACTAGTAGTATTTCTTATTGTAAAAGCGGTTACATAAATCAACGCACATACTTGAAGCCACTTAACACAAATCATAAGCAGTGCAAGTTGAAGAAAACCACACATATACACACCTGGGTTACAACTTTTCATTATAAAAAAAGTTGAAACCCAAAAATATATTATAGGAATAGTTATTGATAAAATTACATAAAATATATATTTTATTATCTGTTTCTGTTCTTTATTAACATTAATTTTTAAAATATTCATACTTATAATATAAATAAGTAAAAAATAAAAAAATTAAATATATCTCCAGTTTCTATATTTTTTTATAAATTAGATAAATATTGAATTGATTTTCTAACAATCTTCTTTGTTGCATTGAATATCCCCAATTATTTGGTACATTAGTAAGATTGAACCCTGTTCTATGAACAAAATCATAATAATCAACAATTATTCCACTAAAATTACCATTATTATCAATTCTAGGATTATGAATAATTGCATGTTGAATACCTGCACGATTATCTAACCCATTCCCAAAAATTCCATTAAAATTAATTGGTGCATTTTTTATTTCACCTTTTAATATTTTTTCATAATTATTTTTTACAAAATCATTAATTTGTTTAGATGCAGATAATTGCTTACATTGTTGTGAATTAGCATTATAAAAAGAGCCACGAGAATCTTTAGGTACACCTATATCATCTAACAACTTATTTAATTCTGTATTTTTAATTTCATTTCTAGCAACAATTTTTGCAAATGGATTATTTTTTGTTGCAACCATATCGTGAATTGCGTTATCCATATTTGCATTTGCAATAGAGCCCGTAAAATTACCTATTGAATGATAAATAGATTCATGTATATTATCACCTAAATTAGGCTTTTCTACCTGAGCAGCACCGCCTGTAACCACGCCATTTTTATGCAATATATTACTCAAATTTTCACGGTAATCACTTAAGAAACTTCCGATATTACCCATTAAACCATCTGGAATAAAACCGCCTAAGATATTGAATATATCTGTTATATCACTAATCGCTTGGCTAATTTCAGGATTTTCGGTTGAAGTAGAAGATCGTTCTAGCAAAATTTTCAAGGATTCTTTTTCCATACGTTCCTTCTCTTTTTCCATTTCTTCTATTGTAGGTTGATGAGGCGCAATTGAATTTCCCATACCTGATGCGCCGCCGGTTACGGTACCAATTCCTATTCTACCGCCGCCTTTAGAACGGTAATGTGCGCGAACCTCTGTTCCATCTCCACGGGTATATGCACGAACATATACTACATCATCTGAACCGGATAATTCTATATCGGATGGAATGCCTATTTCGCCCCACTGATTTCTGATTGCTTGCTCATTACTCGAAAATTCTTCTGGACTCATAGTACCGATATCCTCGCTTGTGAATATCCTGTTGTTACCTGATACGCTGTTAAAAAAGTCTCTTAAATTTCTCATCTCGTTTCCTTTACTTGTTTTATGTTACTAATCCTTTGTATCAATACAAAATTACCTTCAAATTATTGAAGGAAAGTTTGGTGGATACTTTATTAGTGTAAAATATTTTCTTATAATCTAACAGTCCGTATTTTTACTTAAGTAAAAATACGGACTGTACTTAGGCGTATATATTGAAAATACTTAGATTAAAAGCATTTGAATTCTTATTGCGTTTACAAAAATTTACAAAGATTTTTAGGAAAAAATTCTGAAAAACTAAAAGAATTTACCCTTTTTCATCATTTTCATCGCTTGAACCATGGCTTTTTTCTCGTTCATTTTTCCAAAACCGCCGAACATTTTTTGCATTTTTCCCATTCCGCCCATCATCTGGCGCATTTGTTCAAACTGTTTTACATAGAGATTTACGGTGTGCAAATCCATCCCACAGCCTTTTGCAATACGTTTTTTGCGGCTTGTATTCATAAGTTCAGGATTTTCACGTTCAGCCGGTGTCATACTTTGAATAAAAACTTCTATTTTTTTAAATTCAGTATCTGTTGCGTGTGAAATCTTTTCTCTATCAGCCTGTTTTATATTTACACCCGGAATCATTCCCAAAATCTGGTCCATAGACCCGAACATTTTCATTTGTTTTTGCATATTTAGAAAATCGTTATACGAAAATTCAGCTTTTTGCATTTTTTCTTGCATTTTTAAAGCTTCTTTCTCGTCAAAAACTTCCTGAGCACGTTCAACAAGCGATACAATATCCCCCATACCCAAAATTCTTGTTGCCATACGTTCAGGATAAAAATCTTCTAAAGCATTAAGTTTTTCTCCTGTACCGGTTAATTTAATAGGTTTTCCTGTGCAATGAACAACTGATAACGCAGAACCACCGCGGGAATCACCATCAAGCTTTGTCAAAATAAGACCTGTCAAACCAATTTGAGCATCAAAGTTTTCTGCCACATTAACAGATTCCTGACCTGTCATAGCATCAATTACCAAAAGTTTTTCCTGCGGTCTGAAAATTCTGTCAATAATCAAAAGTTCCGCCATCATTTCTGTATCAATCTGTAAACGACCTGCGGTATCGAGAATAAGAACATTAAATCCGTTTTCTTTAGCGTAATTTAACGCACTTTGAACAATATTTTGAACATCTGTTGAACCGTCAATTGTAAAAACATCACATCCAATTTCACTGCCAAGTGTTTTTAACTGCGAAATTGCAGCAGGACGATAAACATCACATGCCACAAGAAGCGGATTTTTACCTTCTTTTTTAAGTTTAACAGCAAGCTTAGCTGATGATGTTGTCTTACCTGATCCCTGAAGTCCGAGCATCATAATTAAAGACGGATGTCCTGATAAATCAAGCGGTTTCAATTCCTGACCTAAAAGTGATACTAGTTCATCATGTACAATTTTCACAAGCTGTTGTGACGGATTAACGCCTTGTAAAACATTTTCACCTTCAGCTTTGTCTTTAATCGATGAAATAAAAGATTTTACAACACGCAAGTTAACATCCGCTTCTAAAAGAGCACGTCTTATCTCACGTAGTGCATCCTGCATATTATCCTGCGTAAGCTCCTGTGAATGAGCTTTGGAAATTATATTTTGCAATCTTTCGCTTAAATTATCAAACATTTTATCCTCACCCTATCCCTCTCACGCCTGCGGACGAGGGAATTAAATATATATGCCAATTTTAACATGAAAAAACTCTTTGAAAACAACATGATAAAAGTCCAGCACTTTTTTAGTAATGTTCATCATCAAATATTTTAAAATTGTTCGGCAATTT
Organism: uncultured bacterium; assembly: GCA_950022695.1. Lineage (GTDB taxonomy): Bacteria > Cyanobacteriota > Vampirovibrionia > Gastranaerophilales > Gastranaerophilaceae > Zag111. The sequence goes on from CATLLN010000002.1 coordinate 548,948, forward strand.
TTCTTCGATGCGCTCAAACAATTCTGAAAGCGACCATCCAAAACCTTCTGCTATTTTTTTAAGAGTAACAAGTTTTGCTTCATTATCACCGATTTCAATACGACTAAGAGTAGAACGCGGAATATCATTTTCATATGCAAACATACACAAACTTTTTCCCTTAATTTCCTGTCTTAACTCTCTTATAGCTTTTCCTATCATCTTGCAATATATTTCTTCTTTTTGGTTCATAGCCCTATCTCATCTAAACGAAGTATTCCATATATGGGATTATCTATTATAATCATTCATAGAATATCCCATTTATGGGATGGAGGAAAAAATGAAAAAAGCTTTCACACTTGTAGAAGTCCTCGCTGGACGGGGTACTATGCCAACAGTATTTTCTAAAGCAGGTTTTACTTTAGCTGAAGTTTTAATCACTCTCGGCATAATTGGTATTGTTGCAGCAATGACAATCCCTAACTTAATCCAGAAAAACTATGAGCATCAAACAGTTACAAAATTAAAAGAAACACACTCTATAATTTCACAAGCTATGAGATTGGCTTCTGAAGAATACGGAGATCCATCTGGTTGGGAAATTTTTGGTAATACAGAAGCAAGTGTTATCAAAGAATATATAACTTATAATGGTTGGACAGGTTCATTTTTCATTGATACAAATGGTTCAAAACCACCAAATGCCTGGGGATGGGACACATTTACATTTACGATACACAATGATGGAATAGTTCCTGAAGGTTGTAATAAAAAATTTAATTATTACAAAACAACTTGTGCTAATAAAAATTCTGCTGGTAATGGTTGTGCATGTTATATTCATTTAAATAACAATATGAATTATTTACATACAAAATAGTAAACGACCCGATTCTTAAAAAAATCGGGTCGTTATTTCTAGTTTCTTAGTACTATGAGCACTACGTCCTCGCATTAAACGGCACCGCTCACATTTGCAACGAAAACTCAACGTTTCCGTTGACACATGCTCGACTCTAGCTTTCGCTAGTGCCTTTGCTCGGACTAATCTTGAGCGTGACCAGCTGTACCTAAAACGTCACGCATTTTGTGCATAACCATTTCTTTAACAGCAGTTCTACCAGGTCCCATGTATTCACGTGGGTCAAATTTTTCAGGATGTTCAACAAAGAACTCTCTGATAGTAGATGTCATTGCAAGACGTAAGTCTGTGTCAATATTGATTTTTGCAACACCGTGTTTAGAAGCATAGTTAAGCATATCTTCAGGAACACCTTGAGCATTAGGTAAGTTACCACCGAATTTATTACATTTAGCAACGAATTCAGCAGGAACTGAAGATGAACCGTGAAGAACTAACGGATAGTTAGGGAAACCAGCTTCTGCTAATGCTGATTTAATTTCTTCTAAACGTTTGAAATCAAGTTTAGCTTCACCTGCGAATTTATAAGCACCGTGAGAAGTACCAATTGCAACTGCTAATGAATCACAACCTGTTTCTTTAACAAATCTTACAGCTTCTTGAGGATCTGTATATGTAGAATCAGCTGCACTTACTTTAACATCATCTTCTACACCTGCTAATTTACCTAATTCAGCTTCAACTGAAACTCCTCTTTCGTGAGCATATTCAACAACTTTTTTAGTTAAAGCAATATTTTCTTCTAATGGGAATCTTGAACCATCGATCATTACAGATGAGAAACCGCCATCGATACAAGCTTTACAAATTTCAAAGTCTGCACCGTGGTCTAAGTGTAATGCGATAGGTACTGTAGTTGTAGCCAAAGCAGCTTCAACCAATTTGATTAAATAAGTTTGGTTAGCATATTTTCTAGCACCTGCAGAAACTTGCAAGATGATTGGAGATTGTGTTTCTTCAGCAGCTTCAGCAATACCTTGTAAGATTTCCATGTTGTTAACGTTGTAAGCACCGATAGCATATCCGCCTTCTAATGCTTTTTTGAACATTTCGTTTGTTCCAACTAATTTTCTTTCACTCATTTGAGTTCTCCTTCTTTACGTATAATATATTACACATGCCTAATCTATAACAAACACAAGCAAAGTTCAACCAATCCGATTAAGAACCTAACATGCTTGCGCCGATAACACCTGCGTGATTACCAAGTTCAGCAGGTACAATTTCAACAGAACTTCCTGCTATAGCCATTGCGCGTTCTTTAACGGTTTTTCTAATAGGCTCTAAAAGTAAATCGCCAGCCTCTGCAACTCCACCACCAACAATAACTTTTTCAGGATTTAGAAGATTAATTACACTGACTAATCCCATACCTACATATGTACCAACTATTTCAAAAATTCTTTTTGCAACCGGATCACCTGCTTCTGCAGCTTTCGCAACGATATAAGGAGTAATTTCTCCATCGCCTGCCATTTCACGGAATTTTGCAGATTTACCGCCTCTGATGTAATCGTAAGCCATAGCAACAATTGAAGGACCTGATGCAAAAGCCTCTAAACATCCTGTATCTCCGCATCCGCAAATAGGGCCGCCATCCATTTGAAGTTTAATATGACCGATTTCACCTGCTGCATTTGCTGCACCGCGAACCAATTGACCATTTATAACAATTCCTGAGCCGATTCCGGTACCGACTGTAATACAAATAAAGTTTTCACAGCCTCTGCCAGCACCGAATTTCATTTCGCCTAAAGCTGCACATCTTACATCATTATCGATTTTAGTAGGAATATGAAATTCTTCTTCAATCATCTGAGCAATCGGAACATTTACCCATCCCGGAATATTTGGAGCAAGTTTCACAACACCTGTTTTATAATCAACCTGACCTGGAAAGTCGAATCCGATAGCTTCTATATCTTTAGAATCCGTATTAGTTTCTTTCATTAAATCACGAATAGCCTGTTTAATATTATTTACAGTATATTCATAACCCATTTGAGCGTATGTTGGAACACTGTTTGAATAAATAATTTTACCTTCGCCGTCAACTAAAGCAATTTTAACATTAGTACCGCCAACATCAATACCGATTCTTTTAACCATATTTCTCCCTCTTATATTGTAAAGTCCTTGATATAGTTTAATCATACCTTAAATATTTTATATTTAAAATTGTTAAAATTTGTAACAAAATTTACTGTTATTTTTAAAGAATTACATCTGAAATGCCGTAATACTACATGAATAGACAAAAAGTTACGAAAAAGCGCAAATTAAGAAAGGAAAACAATGGGCTTAGCAGCATCACAAGCTAGATTATTAACAATAACAGCCAGAAAAGCTGATGCAGAGTTTCAATCTATGGCTCTGTCACATCAGAAGCTTGCGCTTTCACGTAATATGGAAAAGATTTCAAGCGAATACCAGGAAGCGTTAAATGCAACTAAATTAGTTTACGATTACTATGGTTCAGGCGACAGTGATATGGGATTAACTTACGGATTATTGATGAATCCGTCAATTTATAACGATTATTTCCCAAAACTTATTACTGATGCAAAAGACAGAGTTGTATTAAATTCTGCATACGCTGCTGCGGCAAAAAAAGCAGGGATTCCTGCAGAAGGTCTGCTTGGAACACCTTCAAGTGATGTCCGCAACAAATTCATTGAAGCTTTATGCGGTGAAAACATTATTACCCCTGCACAGGCAACAGCTATTGAAGGTATTCCTTACAGCAATAAAGTTGGTCTTGGTACAACAATTTCAGCTAAACAATCATTAAGAGACGTTTCTTATGATCAATTATTAGATTTATTTGATGCAAATGCTGTTGATTCAAATACCGGTGGAGTATTATTAGGTTCAAACTTATTACCTAATACTCAATCTCAATATGATAGCAAAAACCAACAGCAACACTTTATAACAATCAACGAAAATGGTGTTACAGACTTTCATAAAACTACATCACAATCTGTAACCATCCGTGACTTATTATCAGATAAAACAAAATATGTTATCGCATATGAATCAGGTAATGAACCTATTCCTTATGATCAGGCTAACCAATTACAAGTTGACTTAGCAGGCGAAAACGGATGTTCAACCAATATTTTAACCTGGATTATGGATCAATTTGCTACAGTACTTGGCGGAACAGCTGCAAGTGATACTGCTATCCAATATGCATATAACTGTGTTTATGACTTAATATACCCAAGTAATAAACTTGCAGATTCTTTTACCAACGGAAACATTAACAAAGAAGAAGCACTAAAAGAAGTTGCAACCGAATCAAATCAACACAAAGGATGGGATAACGGTTTCCACATGGATACAGCAAAGAATGCACCTAATTATATGGGATTCAACTACCTTTATGCCGAAAGAACCGGAGGTATGTGGCACAAAGGTGGTAACGAAGAAACAACTGTATCTGTTAACTTAAATAACATTGCAAAAGCCTTCTTAACATCATATGTAACATATATGCAGGGTATTGAAGATTCTGAATATCACTATCAAAAAGGTAACATTAAAGATTGTACATTATATAATGGTGAAAAAGATAATTTCCAATTTACAATCGTTACAGAAACAGAAATTGATGATGGAGACAGCGGATTATATGCAAACTTCTACGACACAATGTTCAATATGATTTGTACCAAAGGATGGGTTGAAAATCCTCAAGTTGATGACGAAGAATATTTAAGTGAAATGCTCAAAAGCGGCATGGTTTATATATCTTCCCTAAGCGACGACGGATATTATTATCAAGGTAATTACTCGACGGATAAAGCAATACTTGAAGTATCTGACACAGAAGCAATATCAAAAGCTGAAGCAAAATATAACAGTGAAAAAGTCAAAATAGAAAACAAAGAAGAAACTATAGACTTAAAAATGAAAAATCTGGATACCGAAATTTCTTCACTGACGACAGAGTACGACACAACGAAACAAGTAATTTCTAAAGCAATCGAGAAGTCCTTCAAACGGTACGATGCATAAATGACAATAAATAAGCGCAGGTTTTATAAAACCTACGCTTATTGCATATTTTAACAAATATAATATAATATTTGTATTAAAAAATTTTTAAATAGGAGTTAATATGTTATTAAACCTTGACAATGAAATTGATAAAAAGCTTTCCGAGTTATATTCCGAAGAAGTAATTAATAATATGAAAAGCGGAATAATGGAATATCTTGGCATAAACATATCCGAAAACCGGAAAGACATCCAACTTAAAATTTATTATGAATATAACCCAAGTTATCAATTATACAAAGAATCTCAAAGTAAAGATCCATTAATTGAATTGCTTTGTGAGAAAAATATGATGAGATTTTTGGAAACAGTGTACGATAAAAATAACACCCAATTTAACAGATATAATGTAAAAATTAAAAAACGTTCTAAAGCAAACATGCTTGAACTATTTGGTTATTGGGAAAAGAACATAAAATTTTTTAGCAAGTATAAAGATGAAATCTTAAAACTTTCACAAATAAAATATTCTGAAGATCCGGATGATAAATTCGCTTCATTATTTTTCTTCGGGGTTGAAAAAGAAGAATCAGAAATTAAAGCACTAAAATTATATTGGATAAGACATCCTGAATTTGAAAAACAATATCTGGAATCACTTAAAACCAGTGGTATAGATAAATTAGAACAACTTATACCACTTATTAATAGTGCTATAAATAATTGCGGCGGCAGCTTATTTATGACAGGAATTGATTATAATGAGAAATCTCCCCAAAAACATAAACTCTATTTAGAATACCCAACAAATATATATGATGGGCTGATTACAACGTTTTCGGATAATCAAGACTTAATAAAGAAAATTAATCTTATAAAAAATTGGCATGAAATTCATCAAGAATTCTATTGCGATATTATCGGAATAGGAAAGGATGCAAAAAATAATATCACCTTAAACTTTTATTTTATGTTTAAGGAAGATTAAGAAATCATTTTATAGACAAGTTTAACAAGTTCATTATCTGTTTTTAGTTGTTCAAAAACCCTTTGCCTCATAAATTCAATATCACTAAGATGCCCGAAAGCAAACAGCTCATCAGGAGTACAATTTAAGACTTCCATCAACTTTTCAAGTGTTTGAACACGGGGAAATGTCTGCGCATTTTCTATCTTAAGCATATTTCTTGGTTCAATACCTATTTTTTCGGCAAGAGATTCCTGTGTATATCCTTGTCGCTTACGTAATTCACGTATACGTTTTCCTAAACATTGTTTTATATCTTTCATTACATACTCCTTTATTATTTTAACGATATAAAACGCAAACTCTAATGATATAAAAGAGCACTTTTTATTGATTTATATGATTTAATTATGTATAATATATGATATAAAAAATCAGGTTACGAGGTAAGATATGAGTAAAATTGGATTTACTTTAGCAGAAGTTTTAATCACCCTTGGTATCATTGGTGTAGTTGCAGCAATTACGATACCGGAGCTTATGACAGCTCACAAGGCTCACCGATTACGTACACAATTTTTAAAATCATATTCAACCATACAACAAGTATTTAAACAAATTGAAGCAGATGATATTTCTATTGATCCTACTACATATGTTAGAAATAATATACCTGATGGTGTATTTTATAATACATTCAAAAAATACCTTACGGGTATAATTGATTGTGGATTAAACTCAAATAAACCATTACCTTGTTATAAACTTAATGATACTAAAAAAGGTTACAAACAGCTTACTGGAGATACTTTACTATTTATAGATTATTTTGATGATGGACAAATTGTATTACAAGACGGAACTTCAATATTTTTTGAACAACCAAATAATACATATATATGGGTTATGGTTGACATAAACGGATTTAAGGAAGGTCCAAACCGCATGGGATATGATTTGTTTGTATTCCAACTTCTAGATGAAGAACTTAGAACAATGGGTGATCCAAAAACAATGTATAATGACCTAAAACAATATTGCAACATAAACAGTAACCGACATTTTAACGGCATTGCCTGCGCTCAGCGTGCAAAAAGCGAAGCCGATTACTTTAAATGGGTAATAAAAAACGTTAAGTAATATTGTGTCCCATGTCGTGGATTATCGACAGCAACATTTACCCCTTATATTTTCTGGAATACAAAAATATATTCGTGTGTAAATATGCTAAAACCTCCTGCTAACGCTCTATAGCGCCATAAATTAGCAGTTCTGCCTTTTCCGCGTTCGTTGCCTTGTATATCTTTGACAATTGTTGATTTTAGTACAAAACCAAGTTTACGCATTCTGTTCATACATTCAAAACCAAGTGGCTGAACTTCTGAATTTTTGTAACTGTCGCCGATAATAAGACATGCAAAACGTCCTTTTTCAAGCATATCATAACCATTTTTGGCAACTTTTTCGAACATATCGTAAAACTGTTCTGTAGTTTCACAATTTGATAAATCTTCTTTCTTATCAGAAAACTTGATAATATCATCATAAGGCGGATGAAGCATTAAAAACTGAGCTTTTTCTTCACCCATAACATCAAGACCTAGTTGAATTTTATCTTTAACATCTTCTGATGATGAATCCCCACAAATAATTCTCACATCTGTTACAAGTTGTTTTGGTGTAAATTTTTCAGAAACACTTTCTGCCAATTCGTCTTTTAATTCAACACCAATACAGCGTCTTTCCATATTAATCGCTTCAATACCTGATGTTCCTGAACCGAAAAATAAATCTAAGACAACGTCACCTTTTTTGGTATATCTTTCATACATTTGCTGTGCAATTTGCGGGATGTAATTTCCGTGATACTCGTTAGAGTGCCCGTGCTGTTTCAATCTTGACGGAAACTGCCATAATGTACCTGTTAAAATGTGCGCATAATCCTTCCACTTTTTCAGGTTAATATCGCTGTATTTGGTAGTTTTAACCTCAGGTTGTTTTACAATCTGTAAATCTGCCTGTTTTTTAGGCTGCAACTTTAAATTTGAAATAGATTTTCTTACCAAAATGTTCCCCGCAATCTGTAATTATTCTCTTACAATTTAAGCTTATAAAAATGTTTCAAATTTGTAATCAAACATTTAGATGATTTTGTGTTTGGTGTAGATTGGAAAAAAGATTGATAAAAATAACTTCCTTCTTGAAGAAGGAGGAGTGAGGGTTTCGGTTATGGCAAGAATAAGACAGTTATCAAAACATTTAATCAACCAAATTGCAGCAGGAGAAGTTATTGAACGTCCTGCTTCTGTTGTAAAAGAACTTACAGAAAATTCAATAGATGCCGGAGCAACAAAAGTAAGTATAGAAATTAACAACGAATGCCGTGACATTCGTGTAGCTGATAACGGTTGCGGAATCCATCCGGATGATATTATGCTTGCATTTTCCAAACACGCAACAAGTAAATTACAACAAGATGAAGACCTTTTTGAAATCCAAACACTCGGTTTCCGCGGAGAAGCACTTGCAAGTATAATCTCAATCTCAAAACTAACCTGCACAACAAGAACAAAAGATTTTGACACAGGTACAAAAGTTAAATGCGAAAATTCAGAAGTTAATCAGGTCGAAACCGGCTGTGCTGTCGGTACAATTATGGATATCAAAGACCTGTTTTATAATGTTCCTGTCCGCTTAAAATTCTTAAAAAACGCAAACACAGAATTTTCATACATTCAGGAAATCATTCAATCTATAGCACTTTCACATCCTGAAGTTTCAATCGAACTTAAAAAATTCGGTAAAACAGTGTTAAAAACAACAGGTCAGGGAAATTTAACCCAGACAATAAAAGAGGTTTACTCATCTGACGTTACAAATAATTTAAAAGAAGTTTTAAAAACAGACGAATTATCCGGGCTTAAAATCAGCGGTTTTGTAAGTACACCGGATTACACCCGCTCAAGTAAAAAAAGTTACCATATTTATATAAATTCGCGAAGTGTTAAATGCCCGATTTTCCAAAAAGCAATCGACACCGTTTATAGAAATCTTACAGCAAACAACAAATATCCTTTTGTGGTTTTGAATCTTGAAATTCCGCCGCACGATGTTGATGTAAATGTTCACCCGACAAAAAAAGAAGTTCGATATAAAAACACAAACCAGATTTTCAACTTCATTTATACATCTATTGAAGCCGGTTTATCAAACTATATCGAGAAAAATTACACACCAATAGGCGTAAAACCTGTTCACACCGAGCAGCAGACTACAGTTGAGCAAAAAACCCCTGATGTAATTCAATTCCCGGCAAGACAGACAAAAGATTTTTATGTTGACGAAAACTCTGACACAATGTATATTTCAGATTCTGCAATGAAAAATTTTGAAAAGGAAAATCAAATTTTTGGTGAAACAACCGAACAAAAACAGATTTTTTCAACCCAAATTGAAGAACCCGAATCAAAAGAAAATATCATCGGACAGTATCGTGAAACTTATATCCTGATTGATTCAGAGGAAGGTTTGGAAATAGTTGACCAGCACATCGCAGAAGAAAGATACATCTACGAAAAATTAAAATCCGAAAAAAATATAATTTCTCAAATGCTTTTTGTCTCGGATGTTATTGAAATTTCGACTACAGAATCCGAATTAATCAAGGAAAATCTTGATAAATTTGAGCGATTCGGTTATGGAATAGAGTTTCTAAAAGATACTGAAATAATCTTCCGTAAAGTGCCGCAGTTATTGGCAAAAGCCAATCCAAAAGACATTTTAGCAGATATTTTGGATAATATAGAAGGCGACATTGATAATCTGGAAGAAAAAATCCTTATTACAACATCTTGTAAAGCTGCAGTGAAGGCTAATACAAAGCTTTCTATATGGCAGATGGAAGATATTATCAAAAAATGGCGCAACACAAAAATGCCTTACACATGCCCGCACGGACGCCCGATATCAAAAATCATTCTGCACAAAGAACTTGCAGGCTTTTTCCAAAGAAGTAAGTAAATAGCTTAACGGACCTTGTTTTCGCAACCTTCTTTAAGTCTTTTAATATTTTCTCTGTGAAGATATATAACATAAACTGCCGCAAGTACTGCGTAAACAATGTAAGCAACAGGAGCGTTTAAAAACCACATAATTAAAGGTGATAGTGCGAGAGCTACAATTGACCCGAGTGATACGTACTTAGAAACCCAGGTTACAGTACCCCAAACAGCCGCAATAATTAAACCTGCCTGCCAATTAAGCGCCATAAGTGTTCCAACCCCTGTTGCAACGGATTTTCCACCTGTAAATTCTAAAAATACAGATTTGCTGTGACCTAAAATTGCACACACTGCAGCAATTACCGGTAAAACGCCATATTCAGATAATGATGTAGCATATAATGCTGTTAACACAACAGGTAAAGCACCTTTTAAAGCATCTAAAAGCATTACGATAAAGAACCATTTTTTACCCATAACGCGTTTTACATTTGTTGCGCCGGTCGAACCGGAACCGATTGTTCTGATATCCTGTCCTGTAAACAATTTTACAATAATGTATCCTGTAGGTATTGAACCGATTAAATATGATGCAGCAGCTACCAGTGCTAACTGTCTTAAAATTTCAGCATAATCCATAATTTTATTCTCCAAATCTTTTTCGCTGAATTATTATAACATAGCAAAATATTTATAGGCAAATTATTGCAAAATCAATTTAAAACAAAGATTTTCCGCAACAGTTTGAAGATTCATTGAAGGAGTCAAAGAAATCTGTCTTTTTGCTTCTTCTACAAACTTCATATCATTTGTTAAACGATAAAACAAATGTTTATTTGAAATATTTGTCTTAATTGTTTCAAGCATATAATTTTGAATTTGAGTAAATACTTCTTTCGGCTCATTTTCAGCAATCAGACCGAGTAATTTATTTTCAAAATCCAAAACCTGATTCCGCTCAATTGTCCAGTAATTTGAAATAACATTTTCAACAATATCGAAATTTAAATCTTGTTCAAGCACAGACGGTACAAAAAACGATTGTGCACGTGAAACTACAGTTGAAATTATATCAGAGCGGTCCTTAGTTAAAAAGATAAAAGTTGTATTTTTCGGCGGTTCTTCAAAGGTTTTTAAAAGTGCATTAGACGTCGCTTCCGGGAAATTCATCTGATTCAGCGGTAATAAATTACCGTTTTCATCCCTGTCACAAAATATATAAACCCTGTGGTAATCACTTGTCACAGAAAGTTCATTAATAATTGATTTTGCCTGAGAAATATTTATATTTTTCTTACCTTTTGTTGACTCTTCATCATCTGTACCTTCTTTAAAATCAAGTCTTGTATAAATTTTTACGGCAGGATGAGTTTGTTCACGAATCCATTTACAATTCAAGCAATTACAATCTTTATCTGTATTTTCGCTGCAATTTAAAATCCTTGCAACTTCAAGCGCCAATTCACACTGAGATAATATATCAGGACCCCAAAACAAAAGACAGTGGCTGATATTTTTATCATCATCTTTTATGCCGTTTTCAAAATATTTTAAAAGTTTCGGGAATTTATTGTTTATTTCACTATTGTAATACAGCATACTCAACCTCTCTATCAACATCAAGTGAAGATTGTCCGGATTTTATCTTATATTCAGCATTGGTAAGATTTTCTTTTAGTTTCACAAGATTTTTCAACGAAACATTTTTAAGCTTTTGCACTTCCATTTTCACACGAAACGGATGCATATTAATTAGTTTTGCAATCTCATCCGGAGAGTGCTTTGCCGAATATGCTTTAATCTGGATTTTACTGTGTAAAAGCGTATGCAAAACCGATAAAATTTCAAGCGGATGTTTTTTAGATAAAAGTTTTTGATATTCTTCAAGCGCTTTAACCTTGTTTTCGGTTATCAAATAGTCTGCAAAAACAAATAAATCTTCATTTGTAACACAAATTTCTTTAATCATTTCTGTTGTTACGGCTTGGTTTCCTGAAAAAATCTTCAATTTTTCGAGCTCGGAATCAAGCATTCTAAGGTTTGAGCCCACTTGAATTAAGATATTTGAAACAGCTTCAGCAGAAAGTTTTAAATCTTTTGTTTTTGCCTGCTGTTTAATCCAAGTTTCAAGTTCGGCTGTTTTATATGACGGAATCTGCGGAAACTCTTTTGCATTATATTTTGATAAAAGTTTAAAAAACTTTTTACGTTTGTCGATTTTTTTTTGGCTGTCAGGCGGAATTTGACCAACAAAAATCACATCCAGATTTTCGCTGCATCCGTCAAGAGCTTCTGTGATTTGTGCAATTTGTTTGTCATCAAAACTCTTATCATCTGATTTTCCGCTCAGGTATGAAAGACAATTGATTTCAATAAGCATTTTTCCAAACATCATAGGCTGAGTTTTCAATATCGCAACTAAATCCGCAAACTTCGGATTATTGTAACACTTATAACTCATCTCAATGAAATTCTTATCAAGTTTTTCTTTAAACTTTTTAATTTCGTTTGAGATATTAAATTCTTCATCCCCATAGAAAAAATAAATCATACTTACATTTTAAGGGCTAAATAAATCTTTTCAAGAAGTTTAAGAAGGCTTGGAATTTTGTTTGAATTTTTTCAGGTACATCCCCGACAGGCAAATACATATTAAGATTATCTGCAATAGACGATTCTATTTGAGTATTAGATTTAATACAATCATCCAAATAATGGTTCATAAAACTGTCATTAGAAAGAAACCCGCATTTTTTATAAAAAACATGCGGCGGCCAATACCTGTCATAAACTCTACTGGCAATAAGATGTACTCTTCCTTTACAGCCTGATTGTTTACTTAAATTCTTGGCAAACCTGATAAATTCTTTTCCATATCCCATAAACCTTTCTTCAACACTCAAATAGCCGATATAAAATGATTTATAAGGTGAATTTTTTGGATAAAATATCTGCTTTGCTTTTTTATTGTTATGTAAAACAGGTGCGCCTATCATTTCTCCTACAAATTTTCCTGACTTTGTATCAACCATACGATATAAATAAGGTTTAGCAGGCTTATAATTAGACCAACCCAAAACAGAAGCCGCTTTAGGTGATTTATATATTAAAATTCTTGGTAAAGTTTTTATTGGTGTATTTAGCATAATAATTATAATTTCTTCAATTTATTAAGTAATTTCACAAATATATTTTTCCGTTCATGTTTTATCGGGGGAAAGAACATATCCGTAGTTTCAAAATCATGACTTGTTGCATATTTTCCTAACCTGATAAAATTATCCAGTCTTTTATCTACATTTGAATTCAAAGTACTCATTCCAAATTTCCTATAAAATATATGCGGTACACGATTTGGTGAGTAACTTGTTTCGGCAGATAAATGAATAAATCCGTTACAACCGATTTTTTTACTATAAATTTTTGCAAAATTAAGCAATGATGAACCAAGCCCGAGCCCTGATGATGAAGACTTAAGAATCCATACATATAAAGAAGGAACATGTTCAATATTATCACGTGTTATATCGGTTTTTATACATTTCATTTGTGCATGTTCGAAAGGTTTTTTCAACGAAAATGCAACAAAGTCATCAACGTTTATATCTATTTCATTGAATAATTTATGTTGCTTTTGATATATCAATACATCAGGTAACTTCCGTTTTGCTAAATTTTGCAACGGTAGATATTTTAATTTTGAATATATATTCATATATTTTTTAATACATATAAAAATTTTTTTTGCTATTTTAATTTCATATTGTTAAAAAATAATAATATTCAACCTGCACAGTTATTTTGGATTATAATATTTTTAGAAGTAGAGATTATAAATAGTAGGAATAAAATTTTGGAAAATAAATATCATTTTATAGCAATTGGCGGCGTTGGAATGAGCGGGCTTGCAAAATACTTGTTACAAAAGGGTTTTGAGGTTTCGGGTTCTGACATAAACGACAGTAAATATGTTCAAAAAGTAAAACAATTAGGTGCAAAAGTTTATATAGGACATGATGAAAACAATCTTCCCGATGATTGTATTGTAATAGCAAGCACAGCAATTCGTGAAACTAATCCGGAAATTCAAAAAGCAAAAAGCTTAGGGCTTCCTATCTGGCATCGCTCGGATTTACTTGCAGAAATTTCTAAAAACGAAGAGCATTTTATCGGATTTTCAGGAACACACGGGAAAACAACAACAAGCGGACTTTGCTCTTATGTTATGGAAAAAGCAGGGCTAAAACCTTCATATGTTGTAGGCGGAACAATTCCTGAAATTGAAACAAACGCAAACGCGGCTAATGACAGAATCTTCATCGCAGAACTTGATGAAAGTGACGGAACAATTGTTAAGTACAGTGCAAATGTTGTTGTTGTGAACAATTTAGAACCTGACCATTTAGATTTTTACAAAAATGGTCTTGAATCTATTCTAGAAACTTTCGAAACTTTCTTATCACATATTAGAAAAGACGGTATAATTCTTGCAAACACAGATAATGAAGGTGTTAAAAGACTTGTAAAATATTTTACCGAACACGAATTGATGAATAATGCGAAATTTGTCACTTACTCAATCGGCGGAAATACTGATTACAGTGTAAAAAACATCAATTACGCAGAGGATTTTACAACTTTTGATATATATTACAAAGGTGAATTTGTTTCAAATCTTAAAATCTGCCTTAAAGGTGTTCATAATGTTTATAATTCACTTGCTGTATGGGCAAGCCTTCACCAATCAGATATTGATATGAAACTTGTAAACCCGCATTTTGCAACATTTACAGGTATGGGCAGAAGATTCCAGAAAGTCGGTGAATTTGACGGTGTAACAATTTATGATGACTACGCACACCATCCAACAGAAATTAAAGCAACTTTGTCTTCATCAAAATCTTTCACTAACAAAAATGTAATAGCTGTATTTCAACCACACAGATATACAAGATTACAAAATTTATGGAATGAATTTATGAACGCATTTTCAGACGTTGACAGAGTAATTGTGACAGATGTCTATGCAGCAAGCGAAGATCCGATTGAAGGGATTGATTCTTTAACATTTGCAAATGAATTAAAAGAAAAAATTGACATACCATGTGAAAATATTTCAGGTTCTATTGCTGATGTTGCTCAAAAATTATTCCCGACACTAAAAAGTGGAGATATTGTTGTAGGACTTGGAGCAGGAACAATCACAAATTTAGGTAAAGAATTACTTACCCTGAGTAAGGAGAAATAAATTTTGGAAATTATTTCTGAAAACAACTTTGATATTAAAAATCTGACTTCGTTCAAAATCGGCGGGAAGATAAAAAAAGTATTTTTCCCGACAAATATAAACGAATTTGAACAGATTTTGAATGAATATAAAAATATCAAGGTTTTCGGAAACCTTTCAAACACATTGATTTCATCTGACGGATATGACGGAGAAATAATCCTCACAACAAAAATGAATTCTGTAACAATAGAAGATACAAAAGTGATTGCAGATGCAGGTGTCAAAGGTCCCAAGTTAGCCCAAATTACTTGTGAAGCAGGTTTATCAGGGTTTGAGTTTATGATAGGTTTCCCCGGAAGCGTTGGAGGTGAAGTTTGTATGAATGCTTCTGCCAATTCTCAAGCGATAAGTGATAAACTTGTCAGTGTAACCTGCTATAGCCCCAATTCAGGTATTGTGAAATTTTCAAAAGCAGAAATGGAGTTTGATTACAGAACCTCACGTTGTCAAAATGAGAATTTAATCGTTTTACAGGCAGAATTTGAACTTGCGCCGGCAGCACAAGATGATATTCAGACAAAAATGAATGACAATTTAGCATTTAGAAAAGCTCATCAGCCATCTTTAGCACTTCCAAACTGCGGCAGTATTTTCAAAAATCCTCAAGGAGATTCAGCAGGAAGGCTTCTTGATTCAATCGGAGCAAAAAAATTAACATCAGGCGGGGTTAAAGTCTGGGAAAACCACGCAAATTTCATCGTAAACCACAACAACGGAACCTCATTAGATGTTTTAAATTTAATGGCTCAAATGTATACAAAAGTCAAAGAAAATTATAATACAGAATTACATCCGGAAATTAGATTTCTTGGCGGAAACAATGAAAAGGAAAACGAATTATGCAAAATATTATACAAAATAAAATAGATAAAAATTCAAAAATTGCAGTCTTATGCGGTGGTATGTCATCAGAAGCAGAAATCTCAAGACGTTCAGGCAAAGGATGTTATGAAGCTTTACAACGACTTGGATATAAAAATGCTGAATTAATTGAAGTTGATACAAATATCACAGAAAAATTAAAAGAGGGCAAATATGATTATGCATATAATGCTCTTCACGGTAAATTTGGTGAAGACGGATGTATTCAAGGAATTTTGGAAATTTTACAAATTCCTTACACAGGCTGCGGCGTTATGGCATCTTCTGTTTGTATGAACAAAGAATACACAAAAAGAATTCTTTCAACATGTCCGGACATCCCTCTGATTAAATCTGTATTTGTACAAAAAGGCGATGACGTTAAAGAAAAAACCAAAAATCTTAACTACCCACTAATTACAAAACCAGTTTGTGAAGGTTCAAGTTTTGGTATGACAAAAGTTAATACACCCGACGAACTTGAAAAAGCATATCTTGATGCGATAAAATACAACGATGACGTCTTAATTGAAGAATATCTTGTTGGTATAGCCGCAACAGTAGGTGTTTTAGAAGGCGAAAACGGACTTTTTGCAACTGAAATTTTAGAACTCAGACCTAAAAAAGAATGGTACGATTATGAATGCAAATATACAAAAGGTATGACTGAATTTATACTTCCTGCCGAAATTTCGAACGAACTGACAAAACAAGTTAAAGAAATTGCAGTAAAAGCATTCAAAATCGCAGGCTGTAAGGGAGTTTCAAGAGTTGATTTCCATATCGTAAACAACATTCCGTATGTTCTTGAAATCAATACATCTCCAGGTATGACAGAAACAAGCGATCTTCCGGCACAAGCAAACGCTATGGGAATAAATTATGATAATCTGGTAGAAATTATTCTAAACGGAGCAGGATTAAATAAATAATGACTAATTCAGGTAACAATACAGAAAAACAGGATGATTTTTCATCCGTAAAACACTCTGTAAAACATAAACAGACAGAAAGAAAAATCCGAAAAAAACGTAAAAAAGTTAACCGGCTAAAAGCGTTTTTAAGATTTGTCGTGCTTGTACTGCTTATATTTTTAACCTATGAATTCTTTATGCTCAAAGGATGGTATTTGAATCCTGAAACATTCAAAAACCCTTCAAATTCTGTTGAAATTATAAATAATAATATCATACCTGATTACGTCATCAACAAATCACTAAAAGATGTTAAAGTTCCAAAATTACCGATATTTTTAATGAGTGTAGAACCAATTAAAAAAGAGTTATACAAAATTCCTGTGATGAAAAACATCTACGTAAGACGCTATGGTTTCCCTGCAAGAATTCAGATTATTATTCGTGAAAGAACACCGATTGCTATTATTAAAACTGACTTAAAAGGTAAACCAACAGCATTTTTCACCTCAGACGGAATACTTATTACTAACAAACAATACATGAATCTTTCAGGATATGATTCAAGTGTTTTAAAAATTCTTACAACACAGCAAGGACTGAAAAAAGAACTCTCTGTTCAAAAAATAAAAGAAATCGAGAAAATCGTAAAAGCAGTTGAAAATTATTCTAATGAAAATGTCGAATACATTGATATTAGAAAACCAAACGATGTTTTTGTGAAAATCAAAACAACAAGCATTCGCCTAGGAACACTTGACAGTACAGTTTTTGAAAGAATTAAACGAATCTATACTATCCTTCCGCAAATTACAGAAGTCAATAGTAAAATTAAATACATTGATTTAAGCTGGGATAAGGTTAATTATTTAAAATTACAAAAATCAAAATAATATGAGTTTTAACGAAAAATACAATAAAATAAAACAATTGGCACAAAAAGAACTTGACCTGCTTGAAGAAAAAATGGTTTCAGATATTAATATCCGCGAACCTCTTCAAACCTCTGTTGTCGAATTTCTGAAAGCTCCATCAAAACATATCCGTCCACTTGTTTCAATTTTATACTTGAAGGCGTGTAACGAAGAACTGACAGAAAAACAGCTTGATGTTTTAACCCTTGTTGAACTTGTTCACAACGCTTCTCTGATTCACGATGATATTATTGATGAAAGTACAATAAGACGTGGAAGAAAAACAATTTCTGCAGAATTTAACAACAAACTCGGGGTAATCTCAGGAGATTATATTCTTTCAATAGTTCTTGAAAAATTAACCGAAATTAATAATATAGAAATTACCAAAAACTTTGCCAAAACAATAAAACAAATGACCATTGGTGAAATCAACCAGAATTTTGACAGATTCAAAATCGGTACAATCGAAAATTATATCGAAAAAACACAAAACAAAACTGCTTATCTTTTTGAAACTGCACTTGTTTGTCCGGTTTTACTAAGCGAAAACACTCACGACATTAAAAAAGTCAGCGAACTTGGCATATCTATCGGCACAGCTTTTCAAATTCGTGATGATATATTGAATTTTACACAAAACGACCCATTAAAACCAGCAAGTAATGATATCCATGATGGTATATATAATGCACCGGTAATCCTAGGTAATGAAAGCGATAACTACAATTCAGGTATTGAAAAAACAAATGTTTTGTTGAATAATTATATTCAAAGTGCAAAAAATAAAATAAATAATTTGCCAAAAAATCAATATACAACAGCACTTGAAGAGTTTTTGGAGCTTTTAAAAAATGTCTAAAATAAAAAATATGTGGGAAAATTATAAAGCACAATTAAGAGAAAAACAGGCAGCAATTTGGATGAATTTTAAATCCAGATTACCTGAAAAAATCCAAAGCTCTTTGGACAAATTTGAAGAAAAATACGCAGCCTACAAAGAAACTGCTTTGTGTGAAATAATAGAAACAGTAGTTTTTGTTTTTGTAATGGTAATAATAATAAGGTTTTTTGTAGGCGAAATTCGCTGGATACCTTCAGGTTCAATGCGTCCAACCCTCATTGAAGGTGACAGAATAGTTGTTGAAAGATTCTCAAGATTTTTCTCAACTCCAAAACGCGGCGATATTATGGTATTTTACCCGCCTTCAACAAAATTATCAAGAAAGCCAATTGCGCTAATTACAAGACTTACAGGAATTTTATGTAAAGATGTTGCATATATCAAACGTGTTATAGGTATGCCGGGTGATAAACTCGAAATTAAATTCAACAAAGACGGTTCGGCTTACGTTTACATAAACGACAAAAAATACGAAGAAGATTACATCAAAAGTATCTACGAATTTTCGCCATGCCCGCAAATTGACTCGGATGAAATTAGACTTATTCCAGAAAGTACTGCCAAATGCGGCCCGTTTATAATTCCGGAGGATCACTATTTTATGATGGGTGATAACCGCGGAAGCTCATACGACAGCCGTTATTGGGGAACAATTACAAGCGACAGATTTGTAGGACGTGCAGTAACTGTATTCTGGCCGATAAAAAGAATAAAAAATTTACACCGTCTAAAAGATGAAGTTTAGCTCAGCATATGATAATACTTCATATAATCAGCTAAAATAACAGAACTTGTACCGTTTGCAACATTAGCTTTTACAACGTGTTCTTTATCTTGAGCGGTTTTATTATCAATTTTTGAGGATTCATCATTTTTCGGGTTCATTTCCTGTTGTTTTTGAGCTTCCTGAGTTTCTTCAATAAATGCTTCTATCCGCTCCATAATTTGAGAATGAAGCTTGACATCACCATCAAAAGTTCCGGTTGACTTAACACCTGCAGTATCTAAATCTTCCAAAATCTGTTCCCACTGAGAATAATTGGTAATACTAACACCTTGTGCCTGCGCTGCAGCCTGTGCCTTACGCAATTCATCAACTGATTTTATATCTTCTACGTTGTCATAACCCATAGCAAACTCTCCGTATTTCTTCTTATATAAATATAAAACCATTTGCAAAATGCGGATTTCAGACAACTTAAATTCTGTTACAATTGTTTACTTTGACAAATAAAATAGAATAGTGAATAATATTTATAAGCCTGCCACGCAAGGGGATCTTGCCTTTGCTTGGTAGGTGATAATTAAGATTATATTAGTGTAAAATATTTTCTTATAATCTAACAGTCCGTATTTTTACTTAAGTAAAAATACGGACTGTACTAAGGCGTATATATTGAAAATACTTAGATTCAGAGCATTTAAATTCTTATTGCGTTTACAAAAATTTACAGTATTTTACGCAGCGAATCTATTATATTATCAAGAATTTTTAAAGTATTTGTATCTGTTTCTTTCAGCAATTTATTTATATTTTCTTTTGCATAATTCATCAGGCGTTTCTCTCCGGGATGAAGAGTTTCGTTTAATGCAAAAATTACATCAAAATAACTTGCCAAAAACGCAGATATTCTATGATTTACACTTACAAAATCATTACGTGTCAAAGCTTTTTTAATCTGTTCATAATAAGAAGCAAAAGGCTTGTCTTTCATCAACATCAAAGATATTATCAGACGTTTGTGCAGCCGACGAACCCCCTATTGCAATCGCTTCAACTTCGTTAAATTTTATAAAATCGTTAATAATTTTTTCCATAATTTAATCCTTTTTAAAATGATTAAAGATTTTTTCTTCCACATCTTTTTTAGAATAATGTAAAACTTTACCGTTAAGTATTAAATCAACGCCAAGTCCGTCTTTAACCCTGCCAATAACAATTCCGCCACAATTTAAACTCTCAGGTATAACAGCAATTATTCCGTAATCTTCGCCGCCAAATAATACCAGATTTTGCCAATCATCAAACTGTTTTAGCACATCAACACAAGGGATTTTATCAAAATCTATCTCAAGCAAAACACCGCTTTCATTTGCAATTGTTGATAACGCATCCATCAAACCGTCAGATGTATCCATCATAGCGTAATCCACAGAAACATTTTGAGCAATTTGTCTGCAAAATTCCACCTGCGCTTTTGGCATCAAGTGTGCTTTTATTAAATTTTCCGGTTCTTTTTTCCCGTTTAAAATAAGTTTTAATCCGGCAGAAGATGAACCGTGCACACCGCTTACAACAACTTTATAACCGGTTTTTGCATTTTTTCTTGATGAGATTTTGCATCCTTGAGTTTTGCCTATCGCACAAACTGATACAAAAATCTTATCAGATAAAGTTACATCACCGCCAACAATTTCAGCAAAACTGCCACAAGCTGTTTTTGCGCCTTCATAAAATTCTTTTGTAAAATTTCCATCGACATTATCAGGTACAGAAAGTCCGACTGTTAAATATTTTATCGCCCCTCCGCTTGCACAGACATCAGAAATGTTTACCATTACAGACTTATAGCCCAGTTGAAATGGTGTAATAGAATTCCTCAAAAAATGTACATCTTCAACAAGATTATCCTGCGTTACAACTATTCCCAAATCTTTTAAGTACGCACAATCATCACCGATATACTCAGAGTCAAGTGTGCTTTTTATTATTGATATAAAATCCTTTTCTCTCATAATATTTAAACTATATCATGTTCAATTAATGAAATAAATTCTTTTACAAGTGTATCATTCCATTTTTTACCTGCATCAGCTTTAACAATTGCAAGTGCATCTTTTGAAGAAAGTTTTGAACGATACGGACGCGGTTCAATAAGTGCAAAATATTGATCAAGTATAAGAATTATTTGAGAAGTCAAAGGGATTTCATCTTTAGAAATTTTATTAGGATAACCTGAACCATCCCAGTTTTCGTGGTGATTTTCAATAATCGGCAATACATCCTGAATATATGAAATCGGTTTTAAAATTTCTCTTGCAGCAATTACCGGATGATTTTTAATTGTATCACGTTCTTCATCCGTTAAAGGAGTAGTTTTTTGCAGCAATTCGTCAGGAAGCATAAGATTTCCGATATCATAAAGTAGAACGGCAATTTTAAGATTATCAATATCTTCTTTCGGCAAATCAAAACGTTTTGCAAGAGTAACAGCCATCAATACCTTGTTTTTGACAGAACCTGATGTGTGCATAGGATTATATAATTTAGTAAGCATATCAGCAACTGTAAACAATGAATCTTTTGATAATTCGTCTTTATTTGCAGGAGCTTTAAGTTTTAAACACAACTCTTTTGATAAATGTCTTGCTTTTGGAATTCTGTTTTTAGACAAAATATCAATAAATGTATTAACAGCGATTTCCTGCCATGAAGTTTCTGAAACCGGTTCAGCTATAGTAACTCTGTTTCGTCCGTTACGTTTTGAGGTATACATAGCCTGGTCGGTTAATTCTAGCAATTCTTCAACATCTTCACTATGTTCAAAATAAGTTGCGACACCAAGACTGCCCGTAATATGCCCGATAGTATCAATTTCAACGGACTCAATTGATTTCCGAATTCTTTCTGCCGCTATCATTGCGCCTTCTGAATTAATACCCGGTAAAAGAACATTAAATTCCTCACCGCCAATACGCGCGGGAACATCGACAGAGCGGGCATTTGATTTTAAAACATCTGCAATAGTTTTTATAGCTAAATCACCAAAAGTATGACCATAAGTATCATTAATCTTTTTCAAATAATCAAGGTCAATACCAATAATTGAAAACGGTTGTTTCTGACGTTTTGCACGCTGAACTTCTTTTTCCAAAGCTTCTTCAAAATATCTTCTGTTATAAAGCCCCGTTAAAGCATCTGTTACAGCCTGTTCTCTGACAGCCTGGAAAAGGTCAGCAATAGTAATTGCCATTTCAATCTGTTTTGCAAAAAGTCCAAGAAAATCCATTTCTGCACTGGCAAGTTCTTCTCTTGCCGTAAATACACAAAACCAGCCGAATTCTTGTTTTTGCGCGATTAAAGGTACAACAATAACAGATTTTACAGGCTGATTAGAAATAATTTTATTAACGGTTTCTTGCGGAAGATCAGGTAAAACAGAAGACAAAGATAAATCAATTGATTTTGTTTGAATAATAGTTCTTTGACGCATAGTATCGGCAAAAACACTTTCATGAGAATAATTCAAACGTCTTGTCTGAATTCCCGGAGAGCCGATAAGATTATTTAATCTATCAATTAAGCCGTCATTTGATTGTGCAATAATACGTAAAAATTCACCTTCTTCATCAACACATTTACGAATAATTGCGCAATGCATATACCCGAGTTCGCCTTGAGTACTGTTAACAATAGCTTCCAAGACATTTTCCAGCGGAGTTGATGAATTCATCATATCCCATATATGCTGCAGGGTAAACATACGTTTGTTTGCATCATTTAATTCTTCTGTTCGCTCTGCAATTTCACGTTCTAACTCAATATTGCGTTCATATATTTCTAAATAATCGCGCTTTTCGTGATAAATATTACTTTCAACTTCTGAAACTTTTCGTGTTAACTCTTTGAATTTATCAAATAATCCCATTAACGCCCTTTTTCTTGAACATAGATATGATATATAATTATACCACTTTTTTAAGAAAATATCAAGCCATATATGACATTTACAACATCTTTCGGGTTCGGAAACTCTGTACACACGTTTTTATTTTTACGGCGCTTGCATTTACGACTAAAACAAGGTTGACATAAAAGCCCTTCTCCACCCAGTGCAATATACTTTTCAGGGTCACCGTAAGGTGCAAGAACTTTCTTCGGGGTGCAGGTAAAAATTGTTACAACTGCAGGTTTTTCTGCTGCACGTGCTAAATGTGCACTGCCACTATCCGGAGAAACTACAACATTTGCTCTTGAAAAAATTTCAGCTAATTCCAAAATATCGGTTTTTCCTGCAAGATTTAAAAATCTTCCACAATTAATATACTCAATAAGCTCACAATCATTAGGACCGCCTGTAAATACTATATTACATTTTGATGCAAGATTATCAACAACAATTTTCCAATTATCTTTACTCCAATGCTTGTTATCCCAGGTTGTAGCCGGCGCAATAACAACTAGCGGTTTTGTTTTGTCTAAATCTGATAAAAGTTCGTCAACTTTTTTAATTTGTTCTTCGCTTCGCGGTGGTAATGAAACTTTAATCTCAGGTTCTATTCCTAAATGTTTAGCATACTGCAGGTAGTTCATTACAATTGGCATATCCGGCGTATAAGAAACCTCATTTAACCACTCATTGCCACCTAAAAATGATAATTCACGTCCTTTTTTGGAAACAATTCTTCGTTTTGCACCACATAAAAGTGTCCACGGTATACTTTTTAACATCATTTGTGAATCAATTGCTACATCAAACTTTTCAGAACGCAATTCTTTAATCATTTTAAAAAATTCTTTTATATTGTCTAATGCTAATCTGTTTTTTCTCCACTTATAAACAGGAGCTAAAATTGCTTTATCAACACAGGGATTGTTTTTCACAACTTGATATCCGCGCTCTGAAACAAGCCAAGTTACCTCATATCCCGCATCTTTTAAAGCATTTGCAAGCGGAATGTTAAAAATTACATCACCTAAAGATGACAATTTTATTAATAATAATTTTTTCTTACTTTCTTCCATTCCAACCTCTCCGCTTTTTATGCTCAATCAATTATATCACATTTTAAAAAAGTGACAAATTTATCCCCGTATTTTTTTTGTTTTAAGACTTCAAACCCCGTTAAATCAACATCAACAACGTGTTCTAAAATTATAATACCGTTACAGATTTTAGATGCAATTTCAAGACTTTTTTCATAAACTCCTGAAAAATACGGTGGATCAATGTAAATTATATCAAACGGCTCAAGTTTTTCACAAACTTTTAAACTATCACCAAAAAACAATTTTATATTATTATCTTTTTCATATTTTTTTATATTTGATTTAATAACATTATAGATTTTTTTGTTTTTCTCAATCATTACAATACGTGAAAAACCACGTGATAAAGCTTCAAGTCCCATAATTCCCGAGCCTGAATACATATCCAAAAAACTTGTCCCCTCAAAATCAATTATAGCCTGCAGAGTATTAAACACACTCATCCTAACCTTTGATAAAGTCGGGCGTGTAATACTTTCATCAGGCGCCTGAATCTTTTGACCTTTGTATTTGCCGGCAGTTATATTCATAACTCAAATTTTAACATAAAAAAGGGCGGATAAATCCGCCCTATAATTTATTTAACAACGATATTAACAAGTTTTCCCGGAACAACGATTGTTTTTACAATTGTTTTTCCTTCAATCTGAGCCTTAATTTTAGGACTATCAAGCGCTACTTGCTTCATTTCATCCTGACTTAAGTCTGCATCAACATCGATTTTATCTTTAACTTTACCGTTAACTTGAACAACTAAAGTTATTGAACTTGATTTTGCAAGGTTTTCATCCCACTCGCACCACGGTTGTTCGTGAATTGAACCAACACCGCCAAGCTCGTGCCAAGCTTCTTCAGTTAAGTGAACCGCAACAGGCGACATAAGTTTCATCAATGAAATAATTGCAAAACTTAAAACTTGTTTATCCTCTTCACTATATTCGGAAGCTTTACCCCCTTGCCAATCATAAATTGCATTAGTAAGTTCACGATACTTTGAAATTACAGTATTGAATTGGAAATCGTTAGAAATATCATTAGTAATTCCTTTGATTGCCATGTGAACTGTTCTAACCAAATCATCGTTTGATTTTTCTAATGGGAAGTTCAATTTATAATCAAGTGTAATATTATCAGCATTTGTTGAAATAAGTCTCCAGACTCTGTTCAAGAATTTGTAACATCCTTCAACACCTGCATCTGACCAGTCAAAATCTCTTGCCGGAGGTGAATCTGAAAGAATAAATAATCTTGCAGTATCAGCCCCGTAGTTTTCAAAGATTTCATCAGGGTCAACTGTATTGCCTTTTGATTTTGACATTTTAGCACCGTCTTTTAGTACCATACCTTGAGTTAAAAGATTTTTGAACGGTTCATCAAAATCTAAAAGCCCGCAATCACGTAATGCTTTTGTGAAAAATCTTGAATAAAGCAAGTGTAAAATTGCGTGTTCAATACCGCCGACATATTGATCGACAGGTAACCAGTGATTTACAACATCACGATCAAAACATTTTTCAGAATTATTTGCATCAGCATAACGTAAATAATACCAGCTTGAACATACAAAAGTGTCCATTGTATCTGTTTCGCGAACCGCATGACCGCCGCAAACCGGACAAATTGTATCTTTAAATGTTTTTGATGTTGTGATAGGAGATTTTCCGGCTACAGAAAAATCAACATCTTTTGGTAACATTACAGGAAGCTGATCTTCCGGAACTGCCTGAATACCGCACTTTTCACAATATACAACAGGAATCGGTGCACCCCAGTATCTTTGACGTGAAATTAACCAGTCACGAAGTCTGTATTGAGTTTTGAACTCACCAAACCCTTTATCTACAGCCCATTTTGTAATAGCTTTTTTAGCTTCGTTATTTTTCATTCCGTTAAATTCGCCTGAATTTACAAGAACACCAGGCTCAGTATATGCAGCATCTTTGCAGTCGCTAGGGTTTTCTGGGTTTTCAATAACGACCTTCATCGGCATATTGTATTTTTTAGCAAAATCAAAATCGCGTTCATCATGTGTCGGAACTGCCATTACAGCACCTGTTCCGTATTCAACTAACGCATAATCAGCTGTCCAAAGAGGGAAAACTTCACCGTTAAATGGATTACGGCAATGAGTTCCAAGAGGAACACCTGTTTTTACACGATCAGTTGAAAGTCTTTCGATTTCGGTCATTTTACGTGCATTTGCTCTATATTCTTCAACAGCTTCTTCATTTTCAGCAGTTGTAAGTTTTTCAATATCTTTATATTCAGGCGCTACAACAAGATAAGTTATACCAAAAACAGTATCAGGTCTTGTTGTATAAACAGGAACATACATTTCTTCACCGCTTGGAGCATCGATTACAGGGAAATTAAAGATTGCACCTTTTGATTTTCCAATCCAGTTTGCCTGCATTGTTTTAACATTGTCGCCCCATCCCGGAAGCTTATCCAAATCTTCTAATAATACATCTGCGTATTCAGTAATTTTAATAAACCATTGAGATAAATATTTTTTCTCAACAACGCTGTCACATCTCCAGCACTTGCCATCAATTACCTGTTCATTTGCAAGTACGGTACCGCATTCGTTACACCAGTTAACTGCAGCTTCTTTTTTGTAAACCAGACCTTTTTTATATAATTGTAAAAACAACCACTGTGTCCATTTATAATAATCAGGTTTGCAAGTTGTAACTTCTCTGTCCCAATCATAAGATAGACCCAGCATTTTTAACTGTTTTGTCATATAAGCAATGTTTTCATCAGTCCAGGTTTCAGGATCTGCATTGTGTTTCATCGCAGCGTTTTCTGCAGGAAGCCCAAAACTATCCCAACCGATTGGATGTAAAACATTAAACCCATTTGCTTTTTTAAAACGTGCAATAACGTCTGTAATTGTATAGTTTCTAACATGTCCCATATGCAGTTTTCCTGACGGATACGGGAACATTGAAAGTGCATAATATTTAGGCTTGTCTGAATTATCCAAAGTTTTAAAAGCTTTAGTTTCTTCCCAAACAGCCTGCCATTTTTTCTCTATTTCCTGAGGAAAATAACTTTCTTTCATATTCTTTCTCTTAGCTCCATTTTTTCACATTGATAGTATAACATAAACGGAATACGGGGTAAATAAAAAATTCCCCTCTCCACAATCGGAGAAGGGAAAATTCTACATTCCGAAGACTATATACGGTTTTGCCAAACTCCGCCCTGCCTGTCGACAAAAGCATCATAACAAGACCAGATTCTAAATACACCGGTCAAGCCCAATAACGCATGTGTCACATTTTTGCTATAACTCTGATCATTTACTGCTTGTCCTAACCCGGGCCAAACAAGAAGTGATAAAGCCGCAGCGCCAACAGATCTTCCGCTTACTTGGCCATTTGTACCATGAGTTCCAGCAAATACAGGTGTACCTAGCACCAACATTGACAATGTAATAACTGATAATAAAACTTTCTTCATACTTCTTAACTCCTTTCAATACTATAATCTAAACGCATCAGAAATTGATTTATTATAATCCGGTCTTAGGATTCCTTTTTCCGTAATAATACCTGCGATAAGCTCGTGCGGTGTAACATCAAACCCAGGATTTATAATATTTACACCTTCTGCGCAAATTGGTTTGCCATTAATATGTGTAACTTCTTCGTGAGAACGTTCTTCAATCACAATTTCATCACCTGATTTGATACTTGTATCAATTGTTGATAAAGGAGCTGCAACATAAAACGGAATATTATGATATTTTGCAGCAATCGCAACAGTGTATGTTCCGATTTTGTTTGCGGCATCACCGTTTGCAGCAATCCTATCAGCACCTACACAAACCATATCAATCATACCTTTTTTCATAAAATATGAGCACATTCCGTCCGTAATCAAAGTTACAGGAATCCCATCCATAGTGAGTTCAAGCGTTGTAATCCTTGCCCCCTGCTGTCTTGGTCTTGTTTCATCAGCAAAAACCTGAACAGTCGGATCATTTGCAAAAGCAGAACGCACAACACCTAACGCTGTTCCATAACCGACAGTTGCCAACGCACCTGCATTACAATGAGTTAAAATCGTAGCACCTTTTGGTACAACTTCTGCTCCGTAATCACCAATTTTTTTATTGATTTCAATATCTTCAAGTTCTAATTTCTTGCCGTTTTCCTTTAATTTTTCAATAAGTGTTTCAACATCACCGGCAAAACCCTTAATAATTTCTTTTTGTTTTTCAACAGCCCACATTAAATTTACAGCAGTCGGGCGTGCACTTGCCATATAATCAGCTTTTTCTAAAAGTTTACAAATGAAATCTTCACCGCTCAAACCTGTTTTCGCAAGTTCCTGAGCATACAAAACAACCCCGTGTGCCCCTGCAATACCAATTGCCGGTGCTCCACGAACTATCATTGTTTTTATAGCATCAAACATATCTTGACCATTTGTTATATCTACATATTCAAAATGCTCCGGAAACTTTGTTTGATCAACCATTCTTGAATACGTATCAATCCACTCAATTGTTCTTATTTTTGATGTAAATTCAGCCATTTTTATTTCCTTCCTAGTCTTTAGGGTGTTGTTTTTCATAAATATCACGAATAAAGTTTATAACATAATAAGTTAAAAATCCTGTAAAAGCATTTGTCACAGCGCAAAGCACGCCAATAAAAATTATGAATACAAACAAAAGCCAAACAGGTGAATTTGTAATCATTGCAGTTAAAAAATAATTTGTTGTATATTGAAAACCTTTTGCAAGAATTACCATCAACACAGCATATACAGCCGAAAATGAAAAATTAGTACAAAAACCAATCAATGCACCGGTTAAAATACTATCTTTTGTAGTGGTCAAATCCAATTTGCTATCCATAATAAGATAAATTATCACAAGAGGCGCCGCCAACAACAAAGCTGCAAAAAGCGACATTATTCCAACATATGGAACAGGAGCAAACATTCCTAAAATTACCCCTAAAATCAAACTAAAAACTACAATATATTTAATAACAAATTTATTCATATCTTGGAATATTTTACCATTGAAAATAGTAAAATACAACTTATATATATTTTCAAAAATAATGAACATTTGTAATATATGAGGAGGAAATTTTTTATAAAAATTTTCTCAAAAAACATGTTGATGCTACAATTTTATTATGGCTGGTACGTGGGATGAATTAGTACAACAGATTAAAGAACGTTTGGATATCGTTGATGTGGTATCTCAAGAAGTTGTGCTGAAGAAAAAAGGTAATAATTACTGGGGGCTTTGCCCGTTTCACAAGGATAAAAATCCGTCATTTTGTGTTACTCCGCATTTGGGGATTTACAAATGTTTTAGCTGCGGCGAAGCTGGTGATACCTTAAAATTCATTATGAAAACCCGTAATATTGAATTTAAGGATTTGATTATTGAGCTTGCCGAAAAATTTGGCTTAGAAGTTCCACAATCACATAAAAATACAGGCGGTTCGTCAAAAGAACTTAAAGAACAAATGCTTGCTGCAACAATGGTTGCGGCTGAATACTATCACGATTTATTGATTCGAAGCAAAGACCCTAATGCGGAAATTGCTTTAAAATACCTTACAAAGCGCGGAATCGGGACAGATATTATTAAAAAATTCCATATCGGAATCGCCCCTAAAGCGTACACCACATTATATGATGAACTTCGAAAAGATTTTTCAAACGACGTTTTAGAAAAATCCGGTTTAATTATGAAAAGTGAAAAAGGCGGATATATTGACCGTTTCAGAAACCGTGTAATTATACCGATTCAAAATGAAAACGGCGAATTTGTAGCTTTTGGCGCAAGAGCTTTGGAAAAAGATCAAACTCCAAAATATTTAAACTCTTCTGATTCATTAATATATAATAAGAGCCGACTTCTATATGGGCTTTATACAGCAAAAGATGCTATCAAAGAAAATGACGCTGTAATTTTAATGGAAGGTTATTTTGATGTAATTTCTTCTCAAGCCCACGGTATTGAAAACTGTGTAGCATCTTGCGGAACATCTTTAACCGCAGAACACGTAAAACTTTTATCACGTTACACAAAATCAAGAAGGATTTATCTATCATTTGATACAGATTCAGCAGGACAAAAAGCTACAGCTCGCGGCGCGACAATTATTAAAGATGTATTTGCAGGACTGGGTGATATTAGACAGTTTGACGAAAGCTATGTAGCATCAGATAAAGACAAATATGCCTGCGAAATTCGTGTAATCGCACCTCCTGAAGGAAAAGATCCTGATGAATTTGTACGTTCCGTTGGAGCTGATGCTTACAAAATGTTTATGGAAAATGCACCATTATTTATTGATTTTCAATTAGAAAGTATTTTAAAAGAAAAAGATAAATACAATACACCACAAGAAAAAGCACAATATATTAAACAAATTATTCCAATACTTGCAGAAATAAAAAATAAAATAATTCGTTTTGAATATATTGATATGGTAGCTCAAACCTTAGGAATCAACGCAAGCGCAATTCGTACTGAAATGAGGGTTTTCGAACGCGCAAACCTGCCGCAGACAGAAAGAATTGTTAGAAATGTAACAAAAAGTTCATCTGTTTTACAAAAAGCGCAAAAAAATTTATTGAGTGTTTTTTTAGTACCAGACAGTCCTTTAACATTTACTCAAATAAATGAAATGATAGACAACGTTACATTCGACGATGAAATATTAACAAATGTAAAAATTACAATTGACAAACTGATATGTAGCGTAAATAATGTGAAGGAATTAATTGAACATTTATATACCGAATTTGTTGAAAACCCTGAAGCTCAAGCAATTTTACCAGAACTTATTTCAACATCCGAAGTTTATAAAGGTCTCAATGAAGAAGATTTTGGAAGTGTGATTAAAGAAACAATCAACAAAATTAATCATTGCAGACACGTCAAAGAAACCGAACACATTAAAAGTTTGTATAAAGGGATAAAAGATGATGATCCCGAAGCCCTGAAAATTCAAATACAACTAAGAGATAAAATAAAGAAAATTAGACAAAAATCGGAGAAATTTTAGATGACAAAAAAAAGACAAGCAAGCTCCTCTGTAGTCAGTGTTATGGAAGAAGATACACTTGATTTGCAAGATATTAACGAGGATTCAGTTTTAGACTCTGAA
Source organism: uncultured bacterium (assembly GCA_950022695.1). GTDB lineage: Bacteria > Cyanobacteriota > Vampirovibrionia > Gastranaerophilales > Gastranaerophilaceae > Zag111. Next base: position 580,632 of record CATLLN010000002.1, read on the forward strand.
CATGATGCGATTAATTATATGAATGTTGATATTTCAACAGACAATATTGAAGACATTGTTACATCAAAAATGGGTGATAAAGTCAGCGCAGAAGATATCTACATGATGCATAGCACTGATGAACCTGATCCAAACGATTTAGAACTTCCGAAAAACGTAGCAATTGATGATCCTGTAAGATTATACTTGCGCGAAATCGGCAGAATTAAACTTTTATCTGCCAATGAAGAAATTGAATTAGCAAGAAAAATTCTTGAAGGCGGTACACCTGGCGCTATTGCAAAAAGAAAGCTTGTCCAAGCAAATTTGCGTTTGGTTGTAAGTATTGCTAAAAAATATGTAGGACGCGGAATGCTTTTCCTAGACCTTATTCAAGAAGGTAACCTTGGTTTAATCCGTGCAGCTGAAAAATTTGACCACGAAAGAGGTTTCAAATTCTCAACTTATGCAACTTGGTGGATTAGACAAGCAATTACTCGTGCAATTGCAGACCAAGCGAGAACTATCAGAATTCCTGTTCACATGGTTGAAACAATTAATAAACTTAAAAAAGTTACAAGAAAATTGGCTCAAGATTTATCAAGAAAACCAACCGAAGATGAATTGGCTGCAGAAATGAATGTTTCAATTCCAAAACTTCGCGAAATCATCAAAATCGCTCAAGAACCTTTATCTCTTGAAACTCCAATCGGTAAAGAAGAAGATTCCAGATTAGGCGATTTTATCGAAGATAAAGAAGCTGATGCTCCTGTTAAAATGGTTGCTTCTGAATTATTAAAAGAAGACTTAGCCGAAGTTCTTTGTACATTATCTCCTCGTGAACGTGATGTATTAAGATTACGTTTCGGTATGGACGACGGTCGCCAAAGAACTCTTGAAGAAGTTGGTCAACTGTTCGGTGTAACACGCGAACGTATTAGACAAATTGAAGCAAAAGCTTTGAGAAAATTACGTCATCCGAATCGTAAAAAACGCTTAGAAGAATATGTAGAATAATATATTAAAAAACTCCTTAAAATTAAGGAGTTTTTTATTTTAATTTAAATCTTTTAAATATTACCAAATCACCGCGTTTGACTTTTTTGGCAAGTTCTTTGATAACTTCATTGTCCATTCTTATACACCCGCCGGAACGGTACTTACCGAGACTTAAAACATCATTATTACCATGAATAAATTGACCGGAACTAATTCTTTCATTATTCAGAGTATCTAATTTATCCAGAATAATAGCTCTTGGTCCAAAACTTCCAGGACTTCTGCGTCTTTTAGTATGTGCAGGCGCAGACTTATACGGATATGTTTCAACATGTGAAACTATACTTATAATTTCTTTTGTCGGAGTTTTAGTTTTTCCTGATGCAACAAGATATGCCATTGTCGGTTTACCGTTAACATCATAGTGGTATAAAATATTTTTAGAAATATCTACAACAATTGTTGCAGTTTTCTTTTCACCTTGAACGGTCAACATCGGACTAGGAGCTTTGGAAAGTATTACAGAATCATTTGTTCCGCGAATAGTCGGTAAAACTTCAACTGCAGTTTTATCGTTTACTTGGGTATATTCAAAAGTATCCTGTTTCTGTTGAATAAATGCGTGAGCCTTTGATTTTGGGGTAACAAGTAAAATAGTTCCTGCAATTGCGGTAATCCCTAAGCCTGCTTTAATTCCTTGGATTACTGGTATTTTCATAAGTTAATGTGATAAATATAATAAATGTGAATAACTAACTAAGTATATCTTCTAAAATTTCAGCATTACGAGAAGCATTTTGAAGTTGTTGTTTAGAGATTCTACGCATGTAATTTCTTAATGCTTCTCTTATTAACTCGCTTCTTGAACAACTTTCTTTATCAGCCAAACCATCAACTTTATTTAAAAATTCATCAGGCATGGTAACTAAAATTTTAGCCATATTGATAACCCTTTCTGACAGGATTATAACACACGAATAATCTTTTATCAAGTAAAACTATCCTATTCGGTATCTCTATGTTGACATTGTTAAAAGTTATTAAAGAAATAAAATTAAATCGAAAGGAGCAATTATGGAAGAAAATAACAGAACAGAAGAAACAGTAAAAGTTAGAGAGGAATACCGTCCAATGTGTTCAAACCATCCGCTAATGAAAGCTTTAATGACAGGGTTATTAACATTTTTAGGTGCATTTTGTGCATTTTATGTTGTAGCAGATTGGCATTTTAAAAATTCTATGCACAACCCATATGCCGGCAGAATGGAACGTATTGCCGAAAAAGAAATGCAATCTATGGAAAAAATGTTCGGAAAAGCAGAAAGAAACTTTGCAAGAAAAACAGCAAACATTATTCACCTTGAACAAATGGGAGATGTTTACAAAATTATTATTGATTTGAGAGCATTTGATAATAATGAAAACAACGTACAAGTAACTGCTAATGGCAATATACTTACAATTAACGGACGCTCTATAAGAAAATCAAAACATAATGAACAAATTTCTGAATTTCAACAAAATTACATGTTCGGAAATAATGTTAAATTAAATGATTTAACAAAAGAAACTAATGGAAATTATTATGTAATAACCATTCCGATTGATAAAGAAAAATCAGATGATTAAATAACATTAACCCCTCTTCCAAGCAAAAGAGGGGTTTTGTTTGCTCCAAACAAGGTTTTTTGCTAAAATGTATTTATGAAGATTTTAGGTATAGATCCGGGAATGGCAATAGTCGGATACAGTATTCTGGATTTTGACGGGAAAAATACAGAACTTTTACATTCCGGTTCAATTCAGACTCAAAAGGGAAAAAGAGAATCCGCACGGCTTTTAGAGATTTACAACGATATGAATTATATTGTTGAAAAGTATCAACCTGATATTTGTGCAATAGAAAAACTGTTTTTCTTTAGAAACCAAACAACTGTAATGCCTGTAGCTCATGCCAGAGGAGTTATTCTAACTGTTTTAGAAAAATTTGGAATTCCTATATACGAATATACTCCAATGGAAGTTAAACAAATTCTAACAGGATACGGACGAGCAGACAAAAAAGAAGTTGAACAAATGGTTAAAATCGCTCTTGGAACCGATAAACTTCCAAAACTCGATGATACTGTAGATTCAATTGCAATAGCAATATCGTACACACGATCAATAGATGCGATTTCTTCTTTATAAATTTAGTCAACAAAAAGACCGGAATTACCGGTCAAAAGTGTGAGTAAGTATTAGTAGTATATTTATAAGTCTTATGCAAATAATTCTGCAAAAGGTCCGTTAGGATCTTTTATATGAGCTTCAACAGCTCCATCTTCAGCAAGTTTCAAGCCCGGTTCAACAACTGTTTTTACACCGTTTGTTACGCTTGCAACTTGTGCGGCTGAAACTTTATAGTCATAGCCTAAACTTTTTAAAATTGCATTTGTGCTATCTGCCAATTCTTTATCTGCAGCTGTATATTTCCCTAATCTTGCACCATACAAGTACTGTGTGTTTTGTGTCAAAAGATCTGTTTCATTTTTTAAACCTTTAAACTCAACATCAGTTTTTACAGCTTCTTTTGTTTCATCTGCTTTTTTAACTTCTTTTTCTACATTTTTACCGATTACAAAGTTATAATTGTTATAACCATTGTTGAAATCATTAAACTTGATTGTCATTTCGGTTCTCCTTATCTTTTACTCACATAATAAGATACGGCATGTTTTTTAATAATCTTTAGGATTTTGACTAAATTTGATTGTTTTTTGTTACATTGCTTAACATGAAATACAAATAAAAAAGGTCAACATTTCGTCGACCTTTTTAAATGTATGTGAGTTAATTTTTAAAAGATTCTAGGCAACTTCAGTAAACAAATCAAGAAATTCGCCTGTAAATGCTTTTGGACTTTCGTTTCTTTGACTCAAGCCTGCGATTACCTGTTCTTGTCTTTCCGGTGTAAATGTTCTTAATACTGTTGCATTAGCATCAAAATCAACTGATGCTGTTACTGCAGCTTCACGAACCTCTGTTGAAGTATATTTTGCCGCAAATGCTAAAGGATCTTTTGCAAATTCCTTATCAATTTTTGCATAATTTGTTTCTGTTTTTGAGCCTTGTTTTACAAAACCTAAAGCTTTATTCATTTCAGCTTTAATTTCCAATTCGCTCATATCTACAGTAAAATCTGTTTTTACAGAATCTGTTTTTTCTGCAGGGTTTGCATTAACTTTTTCATGTGGTGCTTCGGTTTTTTTAGAATTATTAAGTCTATCCACATTTGTGTTAATAAAACTTCTAATCCCATCTAAATAACTCATTTGTCGAATCTCCTTTTTTACTCACATACTCTCTTATGAGTTTTTACTATTAATCATCCTATCGTTTTTTGATTTTCATCTTATGTATATATAAAGTATTTAACTTTTAGATAATTGCGTCAGAGGATTCAATTGTTACAAAATGTTAACATGTCAAATTCCATGAGAGAAGCGGGTTTTGGAAAAAAGTTAGCCGAATGGCTAATATCGTTACTTATATTTTTATGTTTAAGATTAAACATTGGAATAAGTATTAACAAGGAATTATGAATGTAATGAGAAATAAAAATTTTACAGAAAGAGAATTAGAAGTATTGGAATATTTAATGTTAGGAAAGACCAATAAAGAAATTGCAGAGATTTTAATGATAACTCATCATACAGTTAAAGCACATGTTGCATCTATTATTAACAAAACAGGTGCAAAAAACAGACTAGGTGCTGCAATGATTGCAAATGCAAATGGATTTACTAATCCTCGTCTAAGCTGAGAACAGCCATAAATGCTTCTTGAGGAACTTCTACACTTCCAACAGACTTCATACGTTTTTTACCTTTTTTCTGTTTTTCAAGAAGTTTACGTTTACGCGAAATATCACCACCATAACATTTTGCAAGAACGTTTTTACGCATTGCTTTAATAGTGGTTCTTGCAATAACTCTGCCTCCGACAGCTGCCTGAACCGGAACTTCAAACAATTGACGCGGAATAATTTCTTTTAATTTAGTCGTAAGTTTTTGACCAATATAAAACGCACTATCTTCGTGACAAATTACAGATAAAGCATCGACAACTTCACCTGATAACATAATATCAAGTTTTACAAGTTTTGATCGTTTGTATTCGCTAAATTCATAATCCAAACTTGCATAACCTTTGGTTCTTGACTTTAATTGATCATAAAAATCAGTAATAACTTCACTTAACGGAATTTCATAAGCTAAATCAACACGAACTTTATCAAGATATGTCATATTAATAAATATACCGCGTTTTGTTTGAGCCAAATCCATTAAGGTACCGACATATTCATTTGGGGTAATTATTTGAACTTTTACATAAGGTTCTTCAATATATTCTCTATATTGAGCACCGGGAAGATTTGCAGGGTTATCAATTTCAACAACTTCACCATTTGTTTTATGAACCTTATAAACTACAGACGGTGCTGTAGTAACAAGAGAAAGATCATATTCACGCTCTAAACGTTCTTGAGCGATTTCCATATGAAGCATTCCTAAGAATCCACAGCGGAAACCAAAACCTAACGCGCTTGAAGTTTCAGGTTCAAACGTAATACTGCTGTCGTTAAGCTTAAGTCTTTCAAGAGCTTCTTTAAGATCGCCGTAATCTTCGTTATCTACCGGATAAAGCCCTGAAAATACCATCGGTAGAGCTTCTTTATATCCCGGAAGTGCTTCAGCGGCAGGTCTTTCAACATTTGTGATAGTATCACCGACAAAACGGGTTAATTCTTTAATAGAACCTGCAAAATAACCTACATCACCACAGGTAAGTTTTTTCACCGGCATTCTTGCAGGAGTTTGGTAACCCAACTCAACAACCTCATATTCTTTATTTGAAGCCATAAAGCGAATCTTATCACCAACTGCGATTGTTCCGTCAACAACTTTAAAATAACAAACTGTTCCTAAATACTGATCATAAACACTGTCAAAAACAAGTGCTCTTAAAGGTTTTTCTGAATTATCATCAGGAGCCGGTACATAGTTTACAACAGCTTCCAAAACTTCATCAATACCAACACCAGTTTTAGCACTGACAGGAATTGCCATAGATGCATCAATACCAAGAATTTCTTCTATTTCTTGTCTTACACGTTCAACATCAGCTGAAGGTAAATCAATTTTATTAATAACCGGAATAATTTCCAGATTTTGTTCAATTGCAAGATAAACATTTGCAAGCGTTTGTGCTTCAACTCCCTGAGTCGCATCAACAATCAAAAGCGCACCTTCACAAGCAGCTAATGAACGGGAAACCTCGTAAGAAAAATCCACGTGCCCTGGAGTATCAATCAAATTAAGTTCGTAACTTTTGCCATCAGATGCAGTATAATTCATTCTTGCAGCATTTAATTTAATAGTAATACCGCGTTCGCGTTCAATATCCATAGAATCAAGAAGCTGTTCCTGCATATCACGCTGTGCAACAGTACCTGTTTTTTCTAATAATCTGTCGGCTAATGTTGATTTTCCGTGGTCAATATGAGCAATTATACAAAAATTTCTTACGTTTTCTCTGGTTTTCATACTTTTGATTATATATGAAAAAAATCTATTGTAAATCAAGATTATACTGCATTAAAAAAGGAGGTTTTATTTACCTCCTTTAATTTTTTTATTAATTCAAGCTGTTCCTGGTTTCGAACCTTAGAGAACAATCTCTCCGATAAGCAGTTTCCCTTACCAGACTTGAATGATTCCGGTACTTTGGTTAAAATTTTAAGCTAAACCTAACACCTTTTTGTACCAAGAGAAAGATTCCAGCTCAGTACCATTAAATGTTGTTTTAGTACATTGAGTTTTTAAATAATTTTCAAACTCATCAGTGAATTTTGATTTCACTTTTTTTGTTTCTTTTTCAGAAATTGATGTTGACATAGAACCTACTCCTTTACACTAATATAAGTTGAGAACCTGTTATATTATACCATAAAATTTATGATATTTCTAGTATTAAAGACCATTTCAAAAATTTTTTGTCAATATAAGAGAGTTTCAATTGTAAATTTTTATTAAGCAGAGTTGTTTTTATAAGAATAGAATAATTAAAAATTTGTTTTTGTTAAAATTTTGTCATACATATACTACACAGTAAACAATTTTTATGATAAAATTTTAATGTAAAGTTTTTGAGGCGTTATGAAAATTAAGAAGTCATTATTAACAACTATTTTAGTTTCAACATTGATACTTAACTGTACATCAGTTTTTGCACAAATGTCACCTGAAGCAAGCGTTTTATATCAAGAAGCTTGCAGTGCAGAACATCAGCAAGACTTAAAAGAAGCCATTTCAAAGCTTGAACAGGCAATAAAACTTTCAGGCGGCGATTCGATGCTTTATACCAAACTTGCCGGTTTATATTCTGAAATTGATAACTCCGAAAAAGCTCTTGCAACTTACAAAAAAGTTATCGAACTTAAGCCAGATGATGCTTTTGTTTATATCAGTATCGGAAGTATTTACGAAAATCAGGGTAAATATAAAGAAGCTTTGCAGGCTTATGAAAAAGCTCTGGATATATTTCCTGAATACAAATACAACTATTACAATATCGCAAATGCCCAATACCAATTGAGAGATTATAATAACGCAATAAAAAACTATAATACTTTTCTTGAAACCTACGCACAACACTCCGAATCAAGAGAAAACCTTGCATCATCTTATCTTTCAATAAAAGATTATAGCAACGCTACAAAACAATTTAAAAGAATTTATGACAGAAATCCTGAATCATTCAAGAACTTTTCAGAATACGGAATTGCACTGTTAAACACAAACGATTCTGAAAAAGCCGCAGAAATGCTTGAAAAAGCAATCGAAATTGATCCTGAGAACAATTCTGCACACCTTGGACTTGCACAAGCTTATCAGGATTTGGGCAAAAACGATATGTCATATGAACAATATCAAGTAGTACTTGCAAAAATTCCAAATTTAAATACAGTAAGACTTGATTATGCAAACCTTCTTGCTGATATGAACAAAAATACAGAAGCTATTGCACAATACAATTTATATATAAAAGCTTTCCCGAACGATATTAACGGATATATCAGAATTGCTGATGTTTATAAAGAAATGAACATTTTTGATAAAGCTCTGGAAAATTATTTAATTGCAGAAGAAAAAGATAATACAAACCTTAGCTTAAAGAAAAATATCGCACTATGCTACCACAACAGAAAAGATTTCAATAATGCAATCCAATACTATGATGAAATCCTAGCTGCAGAATCCGGGAATTACGAAGCTAAAGTAAATAAAGCCCTTGCTCTTCATGCACTGCACAGATACGAAGATGCTATAACACTTTATCGCGAATCTCTAACTGCAAAAAATGACAAAACAATTAAAGATAACTTAAATAATGCTCTTGTTGCCAGAGGACATGAACTTCTGGAAATCGAAGAATATGACAGTGCTATGACCAATTTCAAAACCGCAATTAAAGAAGGATATTCAGATGGTTTTGCATATTACGGAATGGCTAAAGTTTACAGAGCTCAAGGCAACAACACAAAAGCATCCGAAAATTATGAAAAAGCAATTTCGCTTGATCCTGATAAAACACAATATTCAGCAGAATACAGCGATTTTATTTCATCATTGTATAAGCCTAAAACAACTTATGATGATACAACTTCCACATCTGAAATTGCAGTTGTAAATATTACTCTTGATAATCTGGAAGAAAATACGGAAAATACAGCAAAAACAACCGAAGTTTCACAACCTCCTGTAGTAAAAACCTCTTCCATTACAATGAAACAAAATGAAGATTTAATTCTTGAAGGAGACAAAAATCTTAAAAACAATAATCTGGACGCTGCTGTAAGAAATTATCAGGATGCGTTACAGCTTATTCCTAACGATGCTGTGACATTACTAAAAATCGGTAATATTTACAATACAAAAAATGAAAATACAAAAGCTATAAATTATTATCAAAAATCAATTATTGTAAACCCTGATTACACAGATGGCTGGTTCAATTTAGGTTTAGGCTACATAAACGAAAACAATCTTATAGAAGCCCAAAAAAGTTTTGAAAGAGTAATTTCACTGGATTCAAACTACAATGTCGGATATGCGTATTACGCTCTTGGCAGAACTTTTGAACATCAAGGAAAAACAGCAGAAGCTATAAAAAATTACAAATTATTTATCAAACACAACAACGATAAAGAAATGATAAACTCTGTTCAGGAACAAATTAAACAATTACAATAATTATGAAAAAGTTCTTATTATTTTTATTAACAGTATTTTTTGTTATATTCACCTGCGGTTGTGATAACGAACAATCATTAATATTGTTTAATAAACATAAATTTACTCCTGATACGATAAATTCACCAAGTAATACCAATGTTTTCAAGCCAAATGATCGGATTTATTATCTTATAACCTTGCCAAAACCTGTTGAATCAAAGTTTTTGCTAATTCAAGTTGTAAAAGTCGGCGGAGACAAAGACGAAAGACTCGGTTATGACCTTGTTTGGGGCAAAAAAGTTAAACTAAGAGATGAACAAAAACACTATTATACTGATTACATTGTCTTTAGCGGAACCGGAGCTTATGTTATGAAGGTTTATTCACGCGACAACCCGACTAAAATTTTAACTACCGGTAATTTTTATATAAAATAAAAACGCGACAACTTTTTATTTTTCCTTTATAATGTATAAAAAAGGGGATAGTTATGTTAAAAGATAAAGCAGCACAATATTATAACAACGGGTTTTCGTGTTCTGAAAGTATCATAAAAGCTTGTATAGATGAGGGTTTATGCCCTGAAGAATTTCTACCTGCTGCAACATCATTTTCAGCAGGAATGTCATCAGGTTGTCTTTGCGGCGCTGTTGCAGGAGCACAAATGGTTTCCGGCTACCACTTCGGCAGAGATAACAAATTTTCAAATCCAATAATTGCAAGAGAACAATCAGCAGCATTTGTAAATGCATTTAAAGAAAGAAACAAATTTACATGTTGTAAAATATTATCAGCTAAACTTGAAGGTACAGCTAAAAAAGAACACTGTACAAAACTTGTATCAGATGCTGCTGAAATTTTAGAAGAATTAATTAAGGTAAAAGTATAATGCCAAATTTAGATAAATTAAACTTTTTAACAGCCGGAATGCCTTTATCAACAGGTAAAGGCGGATATCCGAGAGCTTTTGAAATCATAGAAGAAATGGGACTTGACGGTTTGGAGGTTGAATTCGTCCACGGCGTAAGAATGTCAGATGAAACACGTGCACTTTTAAATAAAATTCAACAAGAAAAGAACTTAATTCTAACCGCTCACGGTCCATTTTATATTAACTTAAATTCAAAAGAAGAAGATAAAGTAGAAGCTAGTGTTCAAAGAATCATAGATACAGCTCAGGCGGCATCTGATTTTGGCGGATACAGTATAACTTATCACGCGGCATTTTATATGGGGAAAGACAAGGAAACTGTCTACGAACAGGTCAGAACTCAAACCCAAAAGATTATTGAAATTCTTGAAAAACAAAATATTAAAATGTGGATTCGTCCTGAAACTACAGGTAAAGCAACCCAATGGGGAGATTACGAGGAAATCATAAGACTTTCAAAAGAATTTGAACAAGTTTTACCTTGTATTGATTTTTCACATATTCATGCCCGCACAGGCGGCGAGTATAATACATACGACGAATTTTGCAAAGTATTAGACAGAATTGGAACAGAACTCGGAGACTTTGCTCTGAATAATTTCCACGCACATTTAGCCGGAATTGAATACTCTTCAAAAGGCGAAAAGCGCCACCTTATTTTAGAAGAATCCGATATGAACTATAAAGACTTGCTAAAAGCTTTAAAAGAATTCCACGTTAAAGGGGCGCTTGTCTGTGAAAGCCCAAATATTGAAACTGATACAAAAATCTTAAAAGATTATTATATGAGTTTATAATGTTTTAATTTTTCCAAGGATAATCAGACAAAATTTTCCAACTATCTTGTTGAATTAAAGCAGCACAATTATAACGAACATCTCGCGGTTTTTTAGAATTACACCCATAACTGGAATCATTTATTTTACCCTTACGAGTCGGTCCTCCCCAGTTAAAAAAATGCAATCGAGATATAGTTAAATCATATACAAGACAAAAGTCTGTTCTTGAATAATCTCTTTTTCTTTTTTCACCATTTCCACCCCATAATGGAGAAACTTTTTTACCGTTTGTAGATACAACTACATATAGAGCTTTCGGATAATAATTTGTTCCGTCATTTCCGGTATCAATATGAAATACAACTGATGTTCCGTTATTTAATGTTCCTACAACATAAGCATCACTGGAGCTTTTTTCAATATTAACTTTTATATACGGAACAATGTATGTATCAACCATTCTTCGGGTATTTTTGGCAGAAATTCCGCCCACATTATTCGATCCCTCTCCAAAATCCCATCCCGTAGGATCTCCATGCTCAGCTTCAGCTGCACGAAAAGCTTGTTGGAACAATGAATAAGTTGACTTCATTTTAGTAACATAAACTTCTTGTTGATATTTAGTCATCAAAGTTGGGATAGTCATAGCTGCAACTACACCGATAATACCAAGGGTTATTAAAACTTCGGCAAGGGTAAAGCCTTTGAGCAGGCGAAACAGAGGTGAATGTATATTGTCGTTTTTAATATTTTTTACATCAACACACGACCTACGGTGTGAATTTTTCTCTAAAAAACTACCCCCCCCCGCTTTGTAAATTTGTAACTTAATTTCATAACTTCTCTCCTTTTCAAATATATAAATTTTATTTTATCAAATTTATTAACATTTGACAATATTAAAGTTTTTAGAGGTTTTGCCGTAATTCATGTTGCAACTTATAACATTATGAGGCATGGTATGTTTAATTCTGTAAATAATCCTTTTGGTCAACGTATTGAATCTGCTATCTCTACAGGTCAAGACAAACAACAACGAGGTCAAGAACAACAAAAAGATGAAGAAAAAAGATACCTTGAAAATGATGAAAAAGATGAAGTAAAACTTGGCGGATTACCAATTTTAACAGAAGACGAAGTTTTATTTATGACCAAAAATTACATTGAACGATTAAAATCCGAAAATGAAAATCGTGAAAAAGTTATCCAGAAACTTGATAAATTCCTAGCAAAATTTGATGTAAAAAAATTTATGAAACAGAACCCGAATATGACAAGCGCTGATTTTCACATGATCATGTTTAACGAAACTGCGGGTTTGATAAATTAATTTTTATCTTTTATAATAATCCCGGCAGATTCTTTCATCATTCTGTCAGTAGTTTTTCCTGCACCGTCTGCATAAGTACAGCTTGCAACTGGCGGCATAATACCAATTTCTTTTGGATATAACTTATTAGCTGATATTTCTATACCTTTAACCGAGAATGGAAATATGTCTTGTCCCCATTTATTTGGACCTTTACGTCCATTAACATCTATAGCGAACAATTTTAAACCTGCAGCATCAGTATCAATAATTATTAACATACTATTATCGAGTACATAAGCAGAATTGTGACCATATTTATTAAAGCATCCGGTTCCTTGCGGATAATTATCAGGCAAACAACCACCTACAAATGCATTACCTTCACAAGACCTTGTAACACCCATAGCTCTTAAAAAAGCCTTAGTAAGCTGCACGCAACCACTATTACCCGAATCACCTAAATCGCTCCAATTTAACCCAAAATCGTTTATTTCATCCCCTGATGGAGCATAATAACATTGATAAATTTTTCCTTCATCAACCGTAATGTTCTTTAATGCAGAACTCATTTTTGAATACGCTGTTCTAAACTGTGCAAGTCTTGCTCTTTGCTGAACAGATGCACCTACAGTAGATAAAGTCATTGTTGCAAGTGCCCCTAAAAGTGCTATTGTTAATAAAACTTCAGATAGTGTATACGCAAATTTTTTATTCATCAAACTCATACTTATAAAACCCCGCTTAGGCTATATACTAATTTTAACACATTAATCACTTTCAGTCAATGAAAAATGGCTAAAATCAAGCTCTAGGGTGGGTTTCATTGTATACTTCTTTCATGTGCTGCATCGAAATATGTGTATAAATCTGAGTATTTGATATACTTGCATGTCCTAAAAGCTCTTGTACAACCCTTAAATCTGCTCCGTTTTCAATTAAATGAGTCGCAAAACTATGCCTGAACATATGCGGTGTAACCTTCTTAGGCAATTCAATTTTATCAACAATGTCATTTATAACATTTCTAATCATCTTGGTTTGAAGCCTGTATCCTGTTTTATTTATAAAAACAGGAGTAGTATCTGTTATCGGCTCCAGCGGAAAACCTTTTGCTACAAGCGGTCTTGCAAAATCAATATACCCTTGTAAATAACCCTTAGCTCTATCTGTCACAAGAATAATTCTTTCTTTTGACCCTTTACCAAAAACAGTAATTTCATTATTTTCAAGGTTAAGATTACCGAAGTTCAAACCGCTGAGTTCGGAAACACGCATTCCGCTCGCCCATAAAAGCTCTAAAATCGCACGGTTTCTATATCCTGCCGGAGTATCAATATTAATATTACTCAAAATCTGTTCTATCTCATCCGTTGTTAGGAATTTTGGCAACGACTTCGGTCGTTTGGGGGATATTAAACTTTCTGCCGGATTATTATCAACTTTTTTCTCCCTATGCAAGTATTTATAAAAGGTTCGGATGGATGCAATCTTTCTTGCAACAGTCGTTTTTTTATAATCGAATATCTTTATAAAATGTAAATATTCCCGTACTTTTGAAAATTTTACATCCTCACATTGCTCTTCGCCAAGCCAGATTAAATATGCTAAAATATCAGCATAGTAAGCTTTTGCAGTGTGCTGTGAAAAATTTTTTTCTACTAAAATATATGATTTAAAATCATCTAAATCCTGTTTTGATTTTGCGTTTAATGCCATATGTTAACCTTGTTGCTTTTTTCTGATAACTATTATACAATATTTTCATAAGATTTAGAATAGTTATAAGTAAAAAAGTAGGTGAAAACATGAATTGTAAAAAATTATTAGTTACTTCAATGATTTTAACATCTTGTATTCTTTGTGCACCTCATGTGTTTGCTGCTCAGCCTATAAAAGTTCAGGTATCTAAAAGTTACGTTGATATAAGCAAATTAATTGAATATAACAATTATGAAGATGCTGATCAACGTCTGAAAGCAATATTGAGTAAAAACCCTAATGATATGGATGCTAAAGCATTACAGTTGATTTCTCAGGCAAAACAATGGAAATTAGCGCCTACGCAGGCAGAACTCGATAAATTATTGAAAAAATACCCAAATAAGCCTGAGTTTCACTACGCTCAAGGTCTTGTTTACTTAATGAGAGAAACATCTTCAGATGTTGAATATATTAAAAATATCGCAAACTTATCTAATGCTGCAATTAAAGAATTTGTTACAGCAGTAAATCTTGATAGTACATATTATCAAGCATACAATGCAATGGGTGTTGCAAACTTAAAATTAGGTAACAAAAAGGATGCACAAGATTTATTCAAAGTAGCTTTGAAAAATAATCCTAACTTTGCACCTGCTTACGATAACCTAGGTAATGTTGCAATGCTTGACGGCGATTTAGATCAGGCTGAAAAATATTACTTACAAGCAATCAAATGTAATTCACACAACCCGACTTCTATGTATCATATGGGTCAAGTTGAAGCAAGACGCGGTGATTACACAAAAGCTTTAACCTGGTTAAACCACTCACTTCACATCAACCCGAATTCATCTCCGGGATGGAATCTTCAAGGTGAATTGTATTTAAAACAAGGTAACCAGGCTGCAGCTATAAATTCTTTCAAAAAAGCAATCCACGTAAAACCTGAAAATATACGTCCGTATATCAATCTTGCAGGTGTTTACGAAAGAAGAGCAGACCACGAATTTGCTATGGAAGAACTTAAAACAGCTATTATCTTAAATCCTAACTATAAAGAAGGTATTTATAGAGTTGCTAATATGTCTTTAGAAACTAAAAAATACCAGCAAGCTCTTGAATACTATTCAAGATTATTAGGTGATAAAACATATAACAACAATGCTATTATCGGTTTGGCAAATACATATTATGAAATGTCAAAAGATACAGCAGACAGCAGAGATTTCACAACAAATAAAGACGTATACCTTGCTTATGATTACGTAAACGAAGCAATTCAAAGAACTCCAAATGATTTGAAACTTCACCTTGCAAAAATCAAATTAAGCAAACTTACACACCAGATGGAATTAACTCAAGATAACCTTAATTACATTGTACAATCAGCAAGCAACAGCTTAATGGATACAGTAATCAAAGGTGAAGCATTCCTTTCTCTGGGACGTGAAAAAGATGCTGTATATACATTTGAAAACGCAATTAACTTTGCAAACAGTGTTGATGATGAATTATACTTAGCTGAAATCCTTGTTCAGCATAAACAATTCAGAACAGCAAGAAAAGCTCTTCAAAAAGTTATGATGGCTGATCCTGATAACAGAATTGCAGAAAACGGTATTCACTATATCAACTTATGCGAAATGAAATCAAACGAATTCTTTGAAATTGCACTTCGCCAATACAAAGAAGGCAACTACGCATCTGCTATTGAATACTGCAACAGAGCAATCGACTTTTATCACAACGCACCGTCAATTGCTAAGTTAAAAGCTCAGTCTTACGAAGCTGAAGGAAACTATCAAGGCGCAGTAAAATACTATACACAGTACTTAGCATTAGCACCTAACGCATCTGACAAAGATGCCGTTCTTCAAAGAATCGCAGTATTCCAGCAAAAAATCTAGCAGACAATGAAGAAAAAATTCGATATAAGAAAAACATTTGAAACATTTTTGAGAGAGCCTCTTAGTATTTTAACTGAGGGGCTGTTTCAAATAGTAAATATTCAAGCAAATATTTTCAATCAAGAATCCTCTTTCAGCATTGATTTTATAAAAAATAAAACACAACTGACAGTTGTAAACAATGAAAAGATGGCAAATTTGTTTCAAACAGTTTTATACAAAAGCAAAGTTAAAGAAGTAAAAGAAAAAGCAGCATCAAAATGAAACCATATTTAAACGCAAAATTTTTAATAAGTGCAGAAAAATTAAGTCAGTGTCCAGATTACACATTGCCTGAGTTTCCGCTTTTGGGTAGGTCAAATGTCGGCAAATCATCATTTATCAACGGACTTTCAAATAATAAGAAACTTGCTAAAACCTCAAATGTTCCGGGAAAAACAAGGCTTATTAACTTTTTTAATTTTTCTGATGAATTTATGATTGCGGATTTACCGGGATACGGCTATGCTAAGGTTTCTATTGAAGCAAGAAATAAATGGCAGAAGTATTTGGAAGAATATCTTTTAAAGCGTGAACAAATTCACACTCTTGTTCAGCTTGTTGATGCGCGTCACGAGATACAAAAAAACGATTTCCAAATGCGTGAATGGGTATTGGCTTATGATTTACCTGTTATAACAGTTGTCACAAAAATAGATTGTATTTCAAAAAACAAAATTCAGAGTGCATTAGCACATGTTCGTAAGGAATTTGGCGGCGAAATATTCCCATTCAGCGCAGTAGACAACAGATACAACGAAAAAATACTGGAATTCTTTACATCAAAGTAGAAAAGTTTATAAAAAAATCAGAACTTGATTTAACCGATTATGCCTAAATTTATTAAAGATGAAGAGTTTTTAATAAATAATCTTGAATTACAATTACAATCAAATCACACCTGAATTTTACAAATTAATTGAAAAAGATTTGATATAATTATAGTTTCAAGCAATAAAAATGCCTGAGTCTTTTTAACATACATCCAGGCAATAATATTTGTTCTCTTTTTCATACAATAATGCATTAAAACATTTTATGTCTTTATGCTTAAATTCTATTTTTATTTATAATTTATCTGGTCATTTAAATCCCTATCTGTTTATATAGAATATTAAACATGATAACATTTTTCTATTAGACAATCGGGTAATTATATTTTTATAATATAGTGATAACCATTTCCATTTTTATAATATAATGAAGAAAAAGATAGGAGAAAAAATGTATAATACTAAAAAAATAACCGAAGATTTATTCTGGGTTGGAGCAAATGACAGAAGAATTTCACTTTTTGAAAGTGTTTATCCCGTACCGACCGGAGTTTCATATAATTCATACCTTTTAATGGATGAAAAAACAGTTTTACTTGATACTGTTGATAAATCAGTTAATCACCAATTTTTGGAAAATGTTGCACATGTTTTGAACGGCAAAAATCTTGATTATTTGATAATCAACCATATGGAACCGGATCATTGTGCTGAAATTCCAACAATTGTTGCTAAATACCCGAATGTTAAGATTGTATGTAATGCAAAAATTCAAACAATGATTAAACAATTCTTTGATTTTGAACTTCCTGAAGAACAATATATGATTGTAAAAGAAGGCGACTGTTTAAATACAGGCAGACACAATTTAACATTTGTATTTGCTCCGATGGTTCATTGGCCGGAAGTTATGGTAACTTATGATACTGTTGATAAAATTTTATTTTCAGCTGATGCTTTTGGCAGCTTTGGAGCAATTGACGGTAATATTTTTGCTGATGAAGTTGATTTTGACCATAGATATATGGATGAAGCAAGACGTTATTATACAAATATTGTCGGCAAATACGGTCAACAGGTTCAAATGTTATTGAAAAAAGCTGCCAATATTGATATTCAAATGATTTGTCCACTTCATGGATATGTTTGGCGCAAAGATTTAGACAAATTCATTGATAAATACGTAAAATGGTCAACTTATACACCTGAAATAAATTCCGTTATGATAGCATACGCTTCAGTTTATGGCGGAACACAAAACGCAGCAGAAATTTTAGCAGGTAAATTAGCGCAAAACGGTGTAAAAGACATTAAAATGTATGATGTTTCAGTAACACATCCATCTTATATTTTATCAGATGCATTTAAGTACTCTCACATTGTATTTGCTTCAACCACATATAATAACGGAATTTTTGTTAATATGGAAAATCTTTTACACGATATCGTTGCCCATAACCTTCAAAACCGCAAAATTGCAATCCTTGAAAACGGTTCCTGGGCACCTGTTTCAGGCAAATTAATGACAGAAGTTTTATCAGGACTTAAAAACACAGAAATTATAAAAGCCGGTGTGTCATTAAAATCTGCTGTTAAAACAGATAAATACGAAGAATTAGAAAATCTTGCAAAAACAATTACCGAAAGTATGAAATAAAGGAGAAAGATTATGTTAAACAAAAAATTAGAAAATGCTTTTAACGACCAAATTAACAAAGAACTTTATTCTGAATATTTATACCTTGGAATGAAGGCTATTTTTGCTGACCTAAACTTACCGGGTTTTGTAAACTGGTTTGATGTTCAGGTACAAGAAGAAAGAGCTCATGCAATGGGAATGTTTGATTACGTATTTGAACGTAACGGAAAAGTTGAATTAGCTGCAATCGACAAACCTGAAATCAAAGGTTCAACACCATTAGAAATATTTGAACAGGTTTTGGAACACGAAGAATATGTAACATCACGCATTAATGCATTAATGGATGTTGCTGAAGAAGTTAAAGACCGCGCAGCTTTATCATTCTTGGACTGGTACTTAAAAGAACAGGTTGAAGAAGAATCAAACGTTGGCGGTGTTCTAGCTAACTTACGACTAATCGGTGATGATAAAAAAGCATTATTTATGCTTGATAAAGAATTAGCTACAAGAGTATTTAATCCTCCTGTTATCGGCTAGGTTTTCAGTTGGACGGAACAATATTATATGGCGCGGCTCAAAATTGAGCCGCGCCGCTTTTATAACCATTCTGAAAAAATTTTTAGTGCTTTTCTTAGTTGTTCAAAATTATTTCCATAACCAATTCTTAGATATTTATCCATTTCAAGCGTTTCACCGGGCAGTATCATAACCCCTGTTTCTTCTTGTAAGCGCTTACAAAGGTCCACAGAACTCAATGGTGCATCATAATAAACAAATGCTGTAGTTCCACCTTGAGGGGTTACAAGACGCACTTTAGGCTCTGATTTTGCCCAATCTGTCAGAATCTTTTTACCTGTTGCAATTTTTGCCAGATTTCGCTCAATAATTTTATCCTTATTTTCAATCGCAAGCGCAGCAAAATAATCATCCAGAATTCCAACACTTATTGTATTATATTCACGCTGGGAATTAATTTGTTCCATAATATTTTCATCAGCTGCAATCCAACCTAAACGCAGACCCGCAAGCGAAAAAACTTTTGACATACTCCCTGTTGAAATACCTTTATCATAAATATCTGCAATAGATTCCCCAAAAGGATTTCCGCTGTGATTTAGCCCGCGATACACCTCATCACACAGAATATATGCATCCGCTTTTTTAGCTATTTCTACAATTTTCACCAACATTTCATCTGGAATCACTGCACCTGTCGGATTATTCGGATTGTTAATACAAATAAGTTTTGTATCCTGCCCGACAACTTTTTCAAGTTTTTCTAAATCAGGAAGCCAGTTATTTTTTTCTTCCAAAAAAAACATTTTAACATCAGCACCAAATGATTTTGGAATTGAATAATGCTGTTGATAAGTCGGCACAACCGATACAACTTTATCTCCCGGTTCAACAAGAGTAAGCATAACAAGATGATTTGCTCCAATTGCGCCATGTGTTATTGTAATATTTTCAGCAGATTGGTTTTTATACATTGTACAAATTGCATTTTTAAGTCTTTCACTACCGTGAATCGCACCGTAATTCAATTTACGCGAAAAAATTTCATTTATATGACTTTCCCGTCCGCCGACAAGTTCCAAAAGTTCATCTATTGATAAAGACTCAACGCAAGTATCTGCCAAATCATACACTGCATCTTTTTCGTATTTATTAAACCATTTTTCTACTTTAAATTTATCTATTTTCATACACTAATTAAAGCGGAAACATAGATAATTTTAAACTGCCTTTAAATAAATACTTCAATTTTGTCATAAAAGGAAAAGCTTCAAGCGCCATCATTATTGTCCTTTTTTCAATTCCTAAAGCCGACAATTTTTTAACATCACAATCAAGCCATGATATTAAATATGTCACAGTTTTAAGATTATAATCACAGCAATATTTTTTATGCGCCGATAACAAAAATTCGTAAATATCTTCAAAAGTATAATCCAGATTTTTATTAGTCAAAATAGAACGAATAATATCAACCGTTGTTGAACCGCCGTCATTTTCGTAAAACCTTACACTTTCGTCCAGCATAAATTCTAAACTTGGAAGATTAGTTATCCCCAGAGTTTTCATTGAATTTTTGGGAACAGTCATTTTTTTATTACGATTTTCAAAAACATCCCAAACTTCTTTAGCTTTACGATTTAAGTATTCTTTTGCAGCTTTAAATTCTTTTTCTGCACCGTATTTTGATTTTAAATACTTAATATCATTAACTGAATCTTTATCAATTGCTTTTGCAAGTTTTACAGCAATCTCCATTGCTTTTTTATCAGGCAGGTCGCAATCCAAAAGCAATACTCCAAAAGGATTTGTACTAAACGAACTTACGCTGGCTGCTAAAGATGCTGTTGGTTTGTTATTTCGAACAAACACACAGGAAACATTTTCTTGATTTGAAAATATTTCATCAAAAATATCACAGTCTTTTTGTGCTGCCAATACTTTTTCCATGTAAATTTCCCCTATATATTAATAAAGGATTTTTGACTGAAAAAATTGACTGATTGTAACAGTTTAATTTACAATTTTGCAAATTCCATGTGATTTTGAATGTCTTGTTCCAAAAACAGGATTATCATAAGTTATTTCGCCGACAGAAGAATATTCGCCTTTTGCTCTGTTAATCACAACATGAGACATCATAATAAAATCATCCGTCATAGATTGGAAATCAAATTCTATTTTGTCTACTTCAAAATAAGTAACTTTAAATATTGGTTGTTTTTGCAGATAAATTTTTTTGTAAGGTTCATCAATCATAAAAACTCTAAATTGCTTATTTTTAGTAACAATAGAATTATTAGAATTATAGATAATTTCTTCAAAATCACACCTAAGCTTTTGCATAGTATTAAATTCGGGAACAAACGCATCAGCAAAAACCGCACTAACAGTTAATGAAATAAATAAAAAAAGTAAAAAAAGCTTCGTCTTCATAACAAAATAATACAACAAATAAAAATTTTTATGATATCATTATAATAATCTTGTCGTAGTGGCACTCTGCCGACGAAAAGCTGACTAAATGTCAGGTTTGAGAAGAGGGTTATTGAAAATAACCTCCGCCACAAGACGCGAATAATAAATAATCCTTGTCGTAGTGGCGGAATGGTAGACGCGCACGCTTGAGGGGCGTGTGGAGAGATCTGTGGGGGTTCGAGTCCCCCCTACGACATTTAACTTTTTAGAGTCTCCATAATGAGGCTCTATTTCAGTATTTAAACGGTTTTGGCGAGTTCCAATCATAGTTACATTGCTCAAGGTCAAACGGTCTTTTTTAAGGGCTTGTTTTGCACTCTCTGAGCGAGTTTCAAGAGTTCCAGTCAATGTTTTTAAGTCTGCTGAGAATTCCTGTTTTCGTCTTGCTTTCATTTGTCTTAGGTGTTCAAACACTGGTCTCAACTTTACTTTAAGCCTGTTTGTATCTTCATCAAATATGATACTTTCAGTTATAGTGTTCAGTATCAGTCGTTTTTCTTCAAGTGTAGCTTTCAGGTATAACTCAGGTATTCTGTTTGCAAAGTCAATTAAGATACTAATTCGTTTAACTGTGTCCTTTGAGTTCTCAGATAAATTACTTATCTCATTAGCAACAGCACTCTTTCGAGCTTCCAATTTCTTGATTATTTCTGCTCGTGTTGTATCACTTACCCCTAATTTGCTTGTGTTACTTGCTATTAAGTGCTCTGCTATCAGGTCTGTAAGCTCATCATATTGCTTTTTAAGGTCATCAATCGACTTATGTTCATATTTCTTTAAGTCTTTAATGGCATTAGTTATCTCTTTCTTAACTGCCTTGATTTCAACTTCTGTAATATCAAAGCTCTCAATTACTTCTTGCATGGCTTCATCAATTAAGACTTCATTAATATTCTTCTCTTTTCTATGTGTCTTTAAATAGTTTGAACAATGATAATATAGGTATGTGCCACTGTTATTAGCACCGTGTTTAGTTATTCCAACCATACTATAGCCACATTTGGCACATTTGATAAAGTTAGAATAGGTATAAACAAGCCCTCTAGGCGACTTGATTTCAGAGCCTTTAAGCATGAGTTGCACCCTGTAGAATAACTCAGGTGATACAATCGGCTCATGTACACCGTCAAAAATATCACCACCATGAACTACTTTACCTGCATATACAGGACTCTTGATAATGTCTTCAATTCTTTTTACTGTGTATGGCTTACCTTTGCTATCTACAAATCCATACTTAGCTAACTCTTTTCCTATTCTTTCATAGGAGAAAAGCCCTGTAGCATAAAGCTCAAAACATCTCTTTATATGGTGGGCTTTGTTCACATCAGGTTTGATAATTCCATGTTTGTGCTCATCTCGTGTGTTGATATAGCCTACAGGGGCTTTGCCATGAAAATACCCCCTTGTTACACGGTTTCTAACTACTGAGCTTGTTCTCTCTTTGATATTGTCAAGCTCATCTTCTGCTTGCCCTATATAAACACCTATAAGGACTTTCTTAACTTTCTTGATGTCATCAAAGTTTTCCATGATACTTGCAATAGTACAACCACACTGCTTTATAGGTTTAAGTATTTCTGCAAAGAAATCTTCTAAGCAACGAGAGAGCCTGTCTAACTTCCACACTACAACATAAGCAACCTCATGCCTGTGCTCTTTTACATACTTAAGCATGGTTTTAAGCCCTTTACGGTCTGTATTAGAGCCTGTTTTGCCTGCGTCCTCAAAGTACACAAAGCTATAGCCTTGTGCCGTTGCTTTGTTCTTGCAGAGCTCTTTCTGCATTTCAAGGCTATAGCCACTGCTAGCCTGTTCAGCAGAGCTAACTCTGCCATAACCTACAACGATTTTTCTACTACAATTTTTCTTTGTCATATTCGTTCTCCTTTTCTATTATAGCATGCTCAGGGTTATCAACCCTAATTCCAATCCGCGTTATAGTGGTCATAAGCTGTGTTATACAAGCCTTAGCAACCACTTCATCCATTTGCTCACTAGGGGGCTCAAATTCAACAATCAACTTCTTGTTTTTAGCCATTACCCACCCCCATGCCAGTACTGTAATAAGCCTGTAGTCTTGCTAACAGGG
>CATLLN010000003.1 GCA_950022695.1 uncultured bacterium
CGTTTGCACCGTGGTTAGTAATATCTGTTGTTGTACCTTGGTTATTTACTGTTCCTGCAATATTTAAACCGCCATCAGTGTTTAACATTGCAAGTGTACCTTGATTATTTGTGATTGTACCTTCTGATTCAACATTCAAACCGCCAGCTGCATAGTTTGTAATGTTGGCATTACCTATATTATTAATTGCACCGGTAATTGTTAAACCTGCCATTTCGCTATTCTTAGCATTTGCAGCATCTGTTGCGGCTTCAATACCGTTTTGAATAGTTAATTGACCTTCATTGTTAATTGTTCCGGAAATATTCAAACCTTCAGATGCAGTGTTTCTAATAGTAGTTTCACCTTTAGTATCTATATTTCCTGAA
This sequence comes from uncultured bacterium, assembly GCA_950022695.1. Classification (GTDB taxonomy): domain Bacteria; phylum Cyanobacteriota; class Vampirovibrionia; order Gastranaerophilales; family Gastranaerophilaceae; genus Zag111. Next base: position 369 of record CATLLN010000003.1, read on the forward strand.
ATATTTAATCCTGAATCGGAATCGATTTTATATGAGTATTCAACACCATCAATTGTAAATTTGGTTTCGTAACCATCTGCCGGTACATTGAAAATTTGTGTTGTTCCATTATTTTTTATATTTCCGGATATATCGATTCCGCCATTATTGTTGTTAATTTTGACCAAACCATCAACATTGGAGATATTACCAGAAATTTTTACGCCGTCAATGCCGACATTTCGGATTTCAGTGTTACCGGAACCAAAGTTTTTAACATCACCTTGAATATCAACCCCGGCAATGTCAGCAGTTTGGTTTGTTTTAATGTAAATATTACCGTTATCACTGTAAAATTGATTTGCTTTATTCATATTATCAGTGTTAACAAGTTGATTAAATAAAGTGTCAGCCATATCGTGGCTTGTTATTTGTGCCATTTTTGTTTCGTTAACACCTGCAATAATTCCTGCATTTTTAGCAACTGTAACTTTTCCACCGTATAACTCAACGTCATTAGCGGCAATAACTTTACCATTAATAGTAATAGGTTTTCCTGAATTATTTCTTGATAAAGCACCATATTCAGCTTGAGGGTTTTTTACATAGTTGTCAAATGTTGTTTTTGTTGGAGTGTAGATACTTAATGAACCAACATTAAGTACGCCTGATGCGCCTACTACCATTCCATTTGGAGATACGAAAACAGCTTTCCCGTTATAAAATCCGTTTTCGCGCATAGTGTTAACTATACCGTTAATATTTATACGATTTTCGACAAGGTTGATAAATGTATTGATATCATTATTTCCATATTTAAAAATAAGATTTGCGATGTCACCTTTGTCCAAGTTAAAGTCAATATATTTTCTATATCCAATATCAGTTAATTTCCCATTTTTTGTAATTACAGCTGATGGATTAATATTATATACTCCATTGTTGCCAGTTACACCGGTGATTTCACTTGCAACAGCAGAAAGCATTAAAGTTTGATGAGATAAGAATAATGCAGTTAAAGCAGCTGCAGTAATTCTTTTTGGTCTTTTACTTCTGGTTCTCATATTAAATCCTTTCATAACGTTATTAAATTTTTATAATTATCGATAATTTAGGCTAGACTTCTATTCTAGCAAGAGCATAAAAATTTTTGTCAATTTATTAAAATTTTTTAAGGCATGACAAAATTTGTGCACTCTTTTTATAACGTATGTGATTTTTGAAAATTGCTAGTGCAAAATATAATATTAAGTTTTATTACTATGTAAGTTTTATTATTTTTTTAGCTCCCAAAAAGTAAACTAAATAGAATACTGACAAAAGTAAACAAATTTGAATTATTCCAGAAATATTTCCGCCGTAAAGTTTAAGCAAGTATAAGATTACCCCGGTAGGAATTGCTGTCAATAATATTCTTAATACGGTGTTTTTAGGAAATTCTAAGTTAAGGTTTGGAATAATAATTATTACACTTAATAACCAATATAAAAAGTTTGCAGCAAATGTAGCTATACCAACACCTTTAAGTCCCATTTTGGGTATTAAAACTACATTTAAAATAATTCCAATTATTCCAGATACTAGTTTGATAATAAATTCAATATGAGTTTTGTTTGCGAGGTGGTACTGTAATGTAGTGTAATCTGTCATAGCAAGGAAAAATACACCGTATGAAAAATATGGTACAAGTAAACTTGCTTCAAACATTTTTTCATTTTTAATAAATATATGAGCGATATCAACGCTGTATAATGACATTACGGTAATTATCGGTAATGCAACGAGTATGTAATAACCCATAAATTTTGAAATTATTGGTCTAACATCAACTTTTGCTTCATATAAGTTAATAATTCTTGGTATTGCCGCGACTGTAATCATAGCAAATAAAGGCATTAAGATAGGTAAGGTTAAACCGTAACCTGCTCCTACAAGAGCTGCTTTTGAAAATCCGCTGATACTGTTCATGATAAACTTGTTGCTTTGAGTTATAATCCAGGCACTAAGTGATGTTGCCGCGATTGGAATACCATATTTTATAATAGGTAAAATAAATTTCCATTCAATTTTTTGGAATTTAAAAACCTTTAAAATTTCACTTTGATAAAGTAATAATATATCGATTAGAGATATTGATAACCCCATACTTAATAAAATTGAAGCTGCACCCATATTAAAATATTTTGCAAAAAATACAGCTAAAAATATTGTCGCAAATTGATTTAAAATGGTTGCAACAGTGTATGAAATTGATTTTAGCTGTGCTCTTAATAACTGTGAAAGTAAGGCTCTTATTGCAACAGGAATAATAAGGAATAATACAGCAAGAAAATATTTAAAAGGTACATGGAAAAAGCTGTATAAACTATCTTTAAATATAAATGCAATCCCAAACATTAACACCATATTTATTGTTAAAAGTGTAACTAAAGTTGTCAGGTATTTTGGTAAATCATCAACAATTTGATGGTGTCTGAAAAATCTCAAACCTGATAAACCTACCCAATCTGAAAAAAGTATACAAAGAAATGAAAGCATAGCTATGGAGATTGTATATAATCCATATTGTTCCTGGGAAAAAAGACTTGTATAAATAGGTATCGCAATCATATTACCGAACATTCCGCAAAGCTTTGATGGGGAATATTTTATCATATCAGTAAAAATACCTTTAATCTCTTTTTCTTCCAGTTCTTTATTTTCGATGTATTCCATTTTCTATCCTTTATTAGTCAATAATTTTTCCAAATAAATCGTATTCATCAGCTTGATTTATTAGAACATTTTCTATATCACCAGGTACTACCTGTCTTTCGCACGAAGCATATACAACACCGTCAATTTCCGGCGCATCGTGTTCAGAACGCATAATTATAACACCTTCATCAGTGTATCCCTCTACGATACATTTTAAAGTTGTACCTATATATTTTTCGTTATTTTCTAATGAAATTTTTTGTTGTAATTTCATTAATTTATCGCGCCTTTGTTTTTTGATTTTGGCAGGTATTTGGTCTGAAAGTGTATCAGAATAGGTGTTTTTCTCTCTTGAATATTCAAAAGCGCCCATTCTATCAAACCTTACTTCCTTAACAAAACTATACAAATGCTCAAATTCCTCTTCGGTTTCTCCAGGATAACCTACTATAAGTGAGGTTCTTATTGAAACTCCCGGAATTTTATTCCTAATTTTTTCAACAAGTTCTTTGTAATCCATTACCGGACGTTTCATAGATGCTAAAACTCGCGGATGAGAGTGCTGAAGTGGTATATCAACATATTTTACAACTTTATCAAGTTTTGCTATAGCATCAATTAGTTCATCTGTCATTTGTGTAGGATAAGCATACATTATACGTATCCATGATAGATTATCAATTTTGTTTAATTCTTCTAATAATTTTGGCAGTGCTTGCTTTCCGTATAAATCTATACCGTAAGAAGATGTGTCTTGAGCAATAAGGATAATTTCTGTTACTCCCTTTGCTACAAGTTTTTTTGCTTCTTTTACAATGTTTTCAATTGATCTGGAAATATATTTGCCGCGTAATTTCGGAATAATACAATATCCGCAGCTATAGTTGCAGCCTTCACCAATCTTTAAATAAGAACTTGCTCCCATAGTAATTTGTTGGCGTTCAATTGTTTCCAGATAAATATATTTTGGGTTATCTTCAATAATACTCTTATATTCTTCGCCTTTTTCAATACTTTCAACAATTTTTATAATATCTTGGAGATTTGAAGTCCCAATCATTCCTGCAAGTTCCGGTATTGCATCTTTTAAATCCTGATTATGTTTTTGGGATAAACATCCGGTTACGATTACTTTTTTCCCCTGTTCAATCATCTCAAGAATACTTTGAACGGATTCTTTTTCCGCATCGTGAATAAATGAACAAGTATTAACGATAACGATTTCAGCATCATTATCATCAAGCGTTACCTGATAACCTTTTTCTGTCAGAATTCCAAGTATAAGCTCAGCATCTACAAGATTTTTTGCACATCCATGATTTATTAATGAAATTTTCATACTTTTCCTTTTTTTTAATTTTATCATTAATTGTAAAATTTATTCTAATTATTACGATTTCTTGATGATTTTGTTATAAAATAAGCTTATGAAAAGTGTAGAATTATTAGCTCCTGCGAAAAATTTAGAAACTGCAATCGTGGCTATTAATAGTGGTGCAGATGCTATTTATATCGGTGCGGAAGAATTTGGCGCACGTAAAAATGCACCAAACTCCTTGTCAGATATAGAAAAGCTTTTAAATTATGCTCATAAATTTTATGTGAGAATTCATGTTGTTATTAATACAATTCTTAATGATTCTGAACTTGATAAAGCTGTAGAATTGGTCAAAAATTTATATAATATTGGTGTTGATGCTATTATTGTTCAGGATATGGGGCTTATAAAAGCTGCAATTGATGGTAAAATTCCTCCTATTCAAATACATGCCAGTACACAATGTGATAACAGAACACTTGAAAAAGCTAAGTTTTTCAATGATTTAGGGCTTTCACGTGTTATATTGGCAAGAGAATTGTCGCTTGAAAAAATTGAAGAAATCTGTAAAAATACCGATTGTGAAATAGAAACATTTATTCACGGGGCGTTATGTGTATCATACAGCGGGCAATGCTATTTCTCATATGCAAACGGCGGCCGTTCTGCAAACAGAGGTGAATGTGCACAGCCTTGCCGTAAAAAATATTCTCTTATTGATGAAAAAGGAAAAGTTATATTAAAAGATAAATACTTACTGTCATTAAAAGATTTTAATGCCTCTGATAGTATTGAAAAACTAATATCTTGCGGGGTTAAATCTTTTAAAGTTGAAGGCAGGCTTAAAGATATAAATTATGTAAAAAATGTTGTGGCATATTATAATGATTTATTAAATAAGTATGCACAAAGGACATCTTCAGGTAAGATTTTCTTAGATTTTGAACCGGATACTGATAAAACATTTAATCGCGGCTATACTGATTATTTCTTAAACGGGCGCGAACAGTGTTTTAATTTCTTATCACCAAAGTCACGTGGTCAAAAGCTTGGTAAGGTAAAACGAATTTGTCATAATTATTTTGAAATTGATGCTGATTTAAATCCGCAGGATGGTTTATGTTTTATTAAAGATGGTGAAATGAGCGGATTTTTGGTTAATAAAGTTGAAGGAAACAGAATTTATCCGAATAAAATGGATGGTATTAAAACCGGTACATTGCTTTATAGAAATTTTGATTCAAAATTTGAAAAACAGCTTGAAAATTCAAAGACTGTTCGTAAAATTGGGGTGAAATTTATCTTTAACGGTAAAATTTTGACTGCAATAGATGAGGATAATAATAAAGCTGAAATTATTATACCGAAAGGCGAAGAACCTAAAAATATTGAAAAGATGAAAGAAAATATTATTTCACAGCTTCAAAAGACCGGAGAAAGCGATTATTATACACAATCTGTCGATATTAATAACGCAGAAATAACATTTCTTCCTATTTCAAAAATTAATGAAATTCGCAGAGATATATTAAGTTTATTAAATGAAGAAAGGTTAAGGAATTTTAAACGATTAGAGCAAAAACCTATTTGTTATACGACTTTTCCAAAACAAGAAATTGATTATCTGGCAAATGTGTTTAATAATGATGCAAAAGAATTTTATAAAAATTGTAATTGTGAAATAACACAACCTGCATTGGAATGTTCGGATAAAACCCCGTCAGGAATTGAACTTATGCGGACAAAGCATTGCTTAAAATTTGCGGCAGGTTTATGTGGTCAAGCCTGTAAAAAGCTGTATTTAGCAGATGTAAAAGGTAAAAAATATCCGCTGAAATTTGACTGTAAAAACTGTGAAATGGTTGTATTAAACCCTTAGTTATTTAATTAGAGTCTGAATTTCTCGAAAATTAGGGTGTTTTGAAGTTTTTAACCATTCAAACAAAGCAATTTCAACGCAGCTTATTTTTGCATTGTATTGTTTTAAAAGCTCAAGTCCGGTTTTATACTCTTTTTTGTTTCTGCTTGCGCAGGCATCTTTTATTATATATACTTCAAAACCTTCTTTAATAAGTTCACAAGCAGTTTGTAAAACGCAAATGTGAGTTTCAATTCCGCCTAAAACTATTTGTGTTTTTCCTGCTTCTTTTAGCAAATTAATTTTTTCTGCAAATGCAGGCTCAAGCATAGCAGAAAACGAGGATTTTTCTGTTGTAAAAGAATTAAGTGGTAATGAATTTTTAAGTTCAGGTGTTGTACTTCCCAGCCCTGCTGGATATTGTTCAGTTACAATTGTCGGTATATTTAAAATATCAGCGGCTTTTGCCAGTTTTGACATATTTGCAGAAACTTCTACACCGTATTTTGATGCTAATACCAATCTCTCCTGAATATCTATGATTACAAGTACACTGTTTTCTCTATTTAACATTGCTAGTTTCCTTTCACAAATGCAGTTTGTTTATATTCGTCTTTTAATTTTTTTAGTAATGAAATTAACTGTTTATCAGTTAAACCACTTAAAGGAAGTTCCAGTTTAGTGTTTTCTGCGCTATCAAGTCCGCTGTGGGTGATAGTTATTTTAAATTTGGCATACCCATTGTATCTTATCGTCAATTCACTGTGGATGTTTTCATTTTTTAAACTAAAAACACATTCAATATTATTAGCGTACTGGCTAACTGCAGTATTAGTTAATTTAGTTTCACATTCTTTTTGAAAACGATAAAATATAGGTGTGATAACGCTTTCAAGTTTATTTGTAAATGCGCTTTTAAATAATTTGAAATCCTTTTTAGGTGCTGTCTCATCATCTTCTAGCCAAGAATTTGAAGTTGAATTCTGAGTTTCAAGGCATACAGTCATTTCATCATTTTGTATTGCAGAAATTAGACCATCTTGAACATTTTTATCAATGGTTTCAAATGACTGAATTCCGATTTTTGAAAGCCCTGCACGTATTTTAAAGTCATCGCCCATTTTGTCTTGAATTTTTTGAATAACAGATTTTGTACCTTCTATATCAATATTTGGCATTATAATATAGAATTTTCCGCCACGTGCAACTGCAATAATATCGTCTCCACGAAGATTATTTTTTATAGTGCAGGCAAGTCTGTTTGTCGAAATTTTTGTTTTAGTTTTTTCATCCAGGGTGATAAGTACCAAAATCCCATTTTGAATTCGTAGATTATCTGATATATCAATAAAAATTTCTTTAAGGTGTTTGTACTGGTACAGGTTTGTTTTACTATCTATAACACCTTGCTGGTATAGAAATTTTTCATTTCTTAAACCAATATCTTTAACCGTTCTGAGTCTGAAGCAGTTTACTGTTTTAATAAGCATTTCATAATCTTCGGAATCAACCAGAAAATAATCATAAATACCATTATCATAGGCATTTAATATAAGTTCAGGATTTGTATCGTTTAAAAGAAGAACGATTTCAGCATCTTTTTTAATTTCTTTAATATTTGAAATCATTTTTAAGGTAGAGTTTTCATCTTCTGATTCGTGAAGAATAACTACACAGTGTAGTGACTTTTCAAGTATTTTTTTTGCGTTTTTCCGAGAGCAGACAGTAATATTGTCATTATTACGAAGCAAAACCAATTTTTTTATAATTGTTTTTGCTACTTCTTCGTAATCAGTTACTAATAATATATTATTGCTGTCTATCATTAAATTTTATACCTGAAGATGTTTTTTTATACACCAGAAGCTGCCTGCTGCACCAAACAATATACTCATTGAAAACATTACCAAAAGTACTGTACCTTGAGCATTAGGCGGTGATGGAATCATAAAGAACTTATGGATATTTGCTAACCCGTTTTGTATATAATTTAACGGAATCATTGCAAGCAGTGAGCCTGTAAATCCATAAAAAGCACCTTGCATAATGAATGGAAATCTTATATACCAGTTGCTTACACCCATTAATCTCATAATTTCAATTTCTTCTTTTCTGGATTGAATAACAAGTTGGATTGTATTATTGATAATTGTTATTGTAAGAAGTGCCATAATACCAATTACGACAAGTGTAATTGTTTTTACGACATGGTTAACAAGTTCAATTTTCGAAGCCAAATCTTTAGCGTAGCTCATATCTTCAACTGCAGGTATGGTTTTTATGTGATCAAATATAGGCTGAATATTTTCCGGAGAATCAACTTTAACATGCAAAGTGTCAGGAAGTGGATTTTCGATGTTTGGCAGGCTCATTTCATTTTTAAGCTTACTCCAAGAATCTGCTTTTGGAATAATTGTTATTTTTTCTACATGCTGGAGTTTTTCAATGTCATTTTTAACGCTTTTAACATCTGAACTGTTTTTTAAATAAACAGAAATTTCTAAAGCATTTCCAAGTTCTTTGGAAAATGTAGAAATTGAAAGAGCAGATCTAAAACAAGCACCAAATATCATTAAAATTGCTGCCATTGTTGTTATAATAACTACATTAACCCAGCCGGTTCTAATAATATCGCTTAATGTTTCTTTCCCTAATCTGTATAATATTCTTAATTCACATAACCAGTCTTTAGGTATGTGTTTTTTTACGTTTGATTTAAGATTTCTATTCATAAGTACCTGCTTGTATGTCTCTAACAATTTCTCCCTGGTCGAGAGTAATAACCCTTTTTCTGAAATAATCAACCATAGCGTTATCGTGAGTTGAAACGATAACAGTAATACCTCTTTGGTTAATTTGGTCAAGGATTTGCATAATTTCCATAGAGTTTTTAGGGTCTAAGTTCCCGGTAGGTTCGTCTGCAATCAGAAGCGGTGGTCCATTAACAATTGCACGTGCAATACCTACCCTTTGCTGTTCTCCGCCTGATAATTCTGTAGGTTTAGCTTTCATTTTTTCATGAAGTCCTACAATTTTTAATGCACCGTTAACGCGGGCATCAATTTCTTTACTGCTTATTCCCATGGTTCTGATAACATATGCCACGTTATCATATACTGTCTGGTTTTGAAGTAATTTATAGTCTTGAAAAACTATTCCCATACATCTTCTAAGATTGGGGATTTTTTCGTTTGAAATATTAGCTATGTTTAAACCGCCGATTGAAATAATTCCGCTTGTTGGTTTTTCTTCACCATATAAAAGTTTCATAAGCGTAGATTTACCTGCGCCTGATGCGCCTACGATAAATACAAATTCGCCGGAATGAATTTCAAGGCTTACATTTTTCAAGGCATAGTGGTTATTTTTATATCTTTTGGTAACGTTTTGGAATGTTATCATTATAAGTTTTCCTGTTCTTTTTTATACATAGTACGGATTCGTTTAACCAGCGTTTTAGCATCTAGTCCGTAATATTCCAGTAATTCTTCAGATTTACCGCTTTGTCCGAACTCATCATTAATTCCGACTCTGTATACTTTTGAAGGGTATTTAGTTGCAAGTGTTTCGCAAATGGCAGAACCTAAACCGCCTATAGTTGAATGGTTTTCAACTGTTACGGCAAATTTTGTTTTCTTAGCGCTGTTTATAACTGTTTGGATGTCAAGCGGTTTAACTACAGGCACATTTATAACTTCTACCGAAATATTTTCTTTTTTAAGTTCTTCAGCGGCAAGCAAGACTTCTGCTAAAGTTTCGCCGTTAGTAAATACAGTAACATCTGTTCCTTCTTCAACAACAACTGCTTTATGTATATTAAAGTGATAGTGTTCATCGAATATATCAGGGACATTACTTCTGGATATTCTTATGTACATTGGACCGTCATGCAAAGCGGCATATTTAATAACTTCTTCACATTCTCGAGAATCAGCAGGGACAATAACTGTCATATGCGGAATATTTCTCATTAATGAAATATCTTCTAAAGCTTGGTGTGTTGCTCCGTCTTCACCAACGGTTACTCCGCCGTGAGTACCGATGATTTTAACGTTAAAACAAGGGTAGCAAATACCGTTTCTTATTTGGTCGTATGTTCTGCCTGTAGCAAACATTGCAAAACTTGCGACAAACGGGATTTTACCTTCTGAAGCCATACCTGCGGCTGTTGCTACCATATCTTGTTCTGCAATACCGCAGTCAAAAAATCTGTCAGGGAATTTATCACCAAACATTTTTGTTTGTGTCGAGCATGCCAAATCAGCATCCATGACTACAATTCTTTCATTTAATTCTCCAACTTGTACAAGAGTTTTTCCGAATGCTTTTCTAATTGAATTTGTTTTAGTTTTGTCTATCTTCATCTATATCCTCAATGTATATATGGTTCTTAGACCATTTTTGATATCCTTACTTTATAATTTTAGCATAAAAAACTTTTTCTTTCCAAAAATTTTGCCTGGTTAACTAATAGTTGCTTAAAAGTCAATTATATTTGATTTTTTTACTTTTAATGTAAAGTTTTATTAAAATATGAAGTATTTTTAGCAATATTTTCCCTTTACGCGTATTTAAACGGTAGAATGGTAATAGACTCAATTTTATGTAGGAAAGGAAAAATTTATGAATCAAATTCCATGTGTACCAATATCAAATCCATATATGGTACAACAACAGACAACATATATGCCTGTTCCACAGCAGCCGAAATTAAATGCTGTAAATATTGAAATTAACAACCCGTCAGTAGGAACTCAAGGTATTGGTCAAGCTCCTCAATATGCTCAACCTACAATGCCTTATTATACATATCCTCAAGCACCGGTTTATGAATATCCTCAAGCTCCGGTCCAACCGTATTACCCGCCTTGCGTACCGCAAGCTCCAGTAATGCAGCAACCGCCGGTTGTAGAGGCTCCTCAAGCAGTAGCAACAGCACCTGTTCAAGTTCCTGCAGTACCTGCTCTTGAAGCAGCTCCGGCACCTGTTGTAACTCCGCAGGCTCCTGTTGAAATTCAACAACAAAATATAAATGTTCCGGCAGCTCCGGTTGAGCCAACTCCGACTCCTGCAGTTCCAGAACCTGTAGTTTCAACTCCGGAAGCTCCAAAAACAGAAGCAAAACCTGAAATCGTTTCTTCTGAAACAGTAGCTCCGTTAGTTGATGTAAATTCTTTCATTGCGAAATTAGCAAACCCTGATTTTGATGTTCAAGCAGCTGGTATGGAAGAAATTGCTAATATGGTAAATCAAACACCTGAAAAAGCTACAGAATTAGTTGATACAAAAGTTTTTGATGCTTTAACAAATATTGTTAACTTCGATTCAAGCAAATTGGAAGGCCCAACAGCTGAACAAGTTGCAGCAAGAGAAAAAATCATGACAGGTAAAGAAGTTACCGATGCTGAAAAAGAACTTGCTAACAAAATTTCACCAAAAGAACAAGCTGAAAGAAACAAAAGCTACGCTTTATTCACATCAGCAATAATGCAAAAACTTTACGGTGATGAAGTAGCTCGTTTATCTAATCAAACAGTTCCTTTAACAGAACTTCCTGGTGCAATTACAGTTGTTGATAACTTGAAAGACAATCCAAACCCTATGGTTAGAGCATCTGCTATTGAAGCTTTAAGCTATATCCAAAACCCTGCATACAAAAAAGATTTGACAACTGTATTCACAATTGCTCAAAACGATTCTGATCCGGGTGTAGCAGAAACAGCTAAAGCCGCATTAGAAAAATTAAATCAAATCTAGGTTTGATTCAATAAAATAAAATTCCTTTCTTTAAATAAAATAAAGCCCCTGAATAAGGGGCTTTTATTTATATCTTAAACTAATTCTTTTTCTTTTATTTGGGATTCCGGAATTGGAGCGCAGTTTTCATAATCTGCCATTTCTGATATTTGTCTGCTCCATTCATAAACAATTTCTTCTTCATTTAATTTGTATGAAATAGGAGTTCCAATTTTTATAGTCACATTACGTCTTGTAAAAGGTTTTAGTTTTGGATAGCCATCCCAATTTGCTATAGCAACAGGAACTATGTCGGCTTTTGCAGATTTTGCGATTGCTACAAAACCTTTTTTTATACCTTCTAATCTGCCATAAGGTCTTGTACCGCCTTGAGGGAAAATCCCCAATGACCAGCTGGTATTAACGACCTCTTTTACTGTTTTAAATGTTGCAATTTCAGGTTTTGTTCTATCTACTGCAAATGCTCCGAGTCTTTTTACAAGCCAGCTTAATTTTTCATTTGGTTCAAATAATTCTTTTTTAGCCATAAAAGCTATCGGACAATTTGCTGCCATAGCAACCATAGGCGGGTCAAAAATAGAAACATGGTTTCCGGCATAAATATATTTCCCGTTTTTGGCAACTTTTGCCGGTAAATTTTTACGACCTTCAATCTTGAAATTATAGAATATTATAAAGAAACCATATACAACGATATACAAAAATGTCATAAAAAATATTGTTCTGAATAAATTATATTCTTTTGTATATCTTCGATTGAAGTTTCTAACTTCTTTGCTCATCTTTTTCATCCTCTTTGTTTAAGACTGTATTAGATTCTGTGTCATCAATATATTTAAATCCTGTAAGTTTTTGGATTTCTTCAATCCATTTCAACCTTACGACTTCCGGATTCTTATCATATGGTATAATTTCGCCTATATTTACAATAATTTTTCCTGTAAAAGGCCATCTTTTAACCTGCTCAGAACCGATTAGTCCGACTGGTAAAATATTACATTTAGTAAGTTTTGCAAGACCTGCGAAACCTTTAGTTACGCCTCTGATTTCTCCGGGTACACCGCGAGTCCCTTGGGGAAACATACCTAAAACCCAGTTACTGGCTTTGATTTCCTGAACTGTTTTTACTGTAGATGGTCCTAAGCTTTCTCTATTTACAGCGAATGCTCCAAGCCAATCTATCCACCATCTGATAAACGGTATATCAAATAGTTCTTTTTTTGCCATAAATGCAACGCTTCTTGGCATTACTGCAACCATCATCGGAGGGTCAAGTGTGGATAAGTGGTTTGGACAAACTATATAGTTATTATCTTTTGGAACATTTTCCAAACCGTTTATTTCTATTCTGTAAACAAGTTTTAAACGTATCATATAACCGATTTTACAAACTAAAAACTGAAATAGTGTTCTCCATCTGTTAAATTGGGAAGCTTTGCGTGTTGAATATTTTTCTTTGTGTTTTGACATATTTGCTCTCCATAATCTGTAATTGTATTATACACAAAAATTCTTACAGGGGCTATATATTAATGTTTTTTTATTGTATTATTTGCATAAATAAGGAGAGAAATATGTTTGAATTAAAAACCTCAGAAAATGCTTTAGAAAATGAATTATTTAAAAGTGTTTTTGATAAAACACCGGATTATATTAAGAATTTAAATTTAATGAATTTTGATATTGAAGGAGAATTTTCTTTTATATTAAAAAAAGAGCATTTAAAACCTTATAATGAGGTTACTAACCCTGAAGGGCTTAACCTTGAAGAGTGGTTTGCAAATTACGCAAAAGAGGCTAAAGTTTCAACTGCAGGCATTAGAGGTCCGCAAAATATTTTATTTCCGCAGGATACAAGATTTCCTATTAATTTAGTCGGAATTGTTCTTGCGACTTTGGCTAAAGCACTTGTTGCTAATGAAAAGTATGTGGGAAAACGTATTGTGAAAGTTGCAGGCTGTGAAGTCAGGTATAATTCTAAATTGTTTTTGAATGCAATTGCCAGAATTCAGGCAGCAAACGGGATTCAAACTCTTGTTCCAAATGGTAAACAAACCATTCCAATTTGGCTTGCTTCATTTTTGGCTTTTAAACTGGATTTGCTTGGCGGAGAATATATAACATCAAGTCACGGTATTTCTGTGAAAAATGCAACAAAGGACTTAAATTCGCAAGGTAGTCAGTATCTTCCTGAAGAATCAATGGAATTTGTTAATAAAATTCAACAGATTTTTGATGAAGTTAATGAAAAAGGCTCCTATGAGATTAAAATTGCTGCAATCGACAATCCGCTTATAAATGAATCAGTAATGAAATCAATTGATGATGGTGTTGATTTGTATGTAGAATACTTAAAATCAGGTGTCGCTAAAAATGTGAACCTCGATTTGATAAAATCTTTTGATTCTAAGATTGTAATAGAAAATGTCGGTGGGTCTGCATATAGAACACTTTCAAGAGTATTAAAAAATCTTGGTATTGATGACAAATTTGTTTGGTTTAATGTTGAAGAAGATCCGTTTTTCCATTCAATAGGAAAATATGATGTTACCCCAAAAGGCGAAAAAGCATTTTATGATTATTCGGTTGATGCTACTGTGCTTGCGAAAAAGCCTGACGGTACAAAATTTTTCCCTGTAATTGATACACTGCATTATGATGAAAAATTAAAGGATTACCCTGTTGGAACTGTGGTTTTAATTACTGATCCTGACCATGATAGGCTGACAATTACCCAAACAGAAAGTGCTGACAGAATTCCTGAACTTAAAAAACTAGGTGTTGATTATATTGAACTCGGTAATGATGTTGTTCTTACTGTATTTACGGCTAATCAGGCATTTTTGATGCTTATGGACTTCTGGGCAAAACAATTGAAAGATGAAAATCTTTGGAATAATCATCCTAGATTTATTATAAAAACTACTGCTTCAGCTCTATCTTGGGATGAATGGGCAGCTAAAAACGATGTGAAAGTCGTAAATGTTCCTGTAGGTTTCAAAGAAATCGCAAACATAATGAAAAAAGTTGAACTTAAGTTGAAAAATTCTCCTAAAAATGGAGTCTTAGTGGATGACGTTTTCGGAAACACAATTGATTTGGGCACAAATCCAAGACTTCTGTTCGGCGGTGAAGAATCAGGCGGTATGATTATGGGAACAGAAGACCTGATAAAATCACAGTATGGCAGATGTGCTGTTGCAATGCGTGAAAAAAGTGCAACAGAAGCGATTATCGTAGCATCTGCACTTATTTCAAAACTTGCACCATCAGGTAATTATTTATCTCAATACTTAGCAGAAGTTTTTGAAGATAATAATATTATCGGTAGATTTGATACTCGTGTTGATATTGCTTACTATAACGAATCCGAACCGGATATTAATAAGTTAAAAGCAGCAAAAATTGAAGGAGAAGCCTTAAGAACAAAAAATGACATGTTCTATCTTTCAATGGCTATTGCGAAACGTAAAGGACAAATTTCTGTTGATGATATTAAAAAAATTCTCAACGATAGATTTGCAGCAGATGGTTTAAGTTTTGATAATTTAAAATCAATTAAATTTGTCGGCGATGGTACTTATCTTGAATTTGATAACAAATATATTGAAATCAGACCATCCGGAACTGATGCTAAAACCAAAGCATATGGCGGAGGGCTAGATAAATCTGAAATCGAAAAATATGCTTCAGTTTTAGGTAATTATTCAGGTGATAGAACAGAACTTCATAAGCACCTTATATCTGCACAAACTTATGAAAATTGTAAGTCTGAAGCGATGGATTATTATCTTGCGTTTGTTGATAAAGATGCAAATAATGAGCCGTTTGAAATACCCGAGTATGATTTTTAACTTAGCGGGCGGGTTTTGTTTCACCCGCCCGTTTTTGTTATATAATTAATTTATAGATTATATTAAATGAGGTTAGTATGTTAAGAGATTACTTTTTAAATAAAATTGAAAATGCAATTGAAAAAGCTGTTGAAGCAGGTAAATTAGGACAAATGAGTGAATATAAAAAAGGCTCACTCCCTGTTGAAAAACCAAAGAATCCTGATTTCGGAGATTTGGCAATAAATGTTTCGTCGCTTGCACGCTGTGCAAAAATTGCACCTCCAATGATTGCAAATGCAATTGTTGAATTTGTAGAAAAAGACGGTTGTGAATATTCTGTAATTGGTGGATTTATCAATTTTAAAGCCGGTGATTCTCTGCTAATTAACTTGTTGGAAGAAATTTATGCTAAACGTAATGAATTTGGCAGACCTGATAAGATTGAAAAAGAAAATATTATTCTTGAATATATTTCAGCAAATCCTACAGGTCCTTTCCATATAGGTCACGGAAGATGGGCAGCTATGGGAAGTGCGCTTGCGAATCTTTTGAAATTCTACGGACATGATGTGTATCAGGAATTCTACATAAATGATGCGGGTTCGCAAATTCAAAAACTTGGTCGTTCTTTGGTTATAAGAGTTAAGCAGGAACTTGGCTCAGATATTGATTTTCCTGAAGACGAAATTGAAAGAAAAAATTATTATCTGGGCGATTACCTTGTTCCTGTAGCAAAAGCTTTCCTAGCTGAACACTCAGAATTAAAAGCCGAAGATGATGTTGATAAAATTGACTTATCTGTATATTGTGATTTTGCTAAAGCTTATGAAGAAAAAGTTCAACGTGATTTACTTGATAATTTCAGAGTTAAATTCGATAAATTTTATTCAGAACTAACATTACACAATTCAGGTAAAGTTGATGAATGTGTTCAGAAACTTAAAAACAGCGGAAAAATCTATCAAAAAGAAGGCGCTGACTGGTTTAAATCTTCTGATTACGGTGATGATCAGGACAGAGTTATTAAAAAAGCTGACGGTTCAAATACTTATTTAACAGCTGATATCGCTTATCACGTAGATAAATTGGAACGCGGGTTTGACAGAATGATTAATATCTGGGGAGCTGATCACCACGGTTATGTAGCTCGTGTAAAAGCTTCAATTGAAGCTCTGGGGTATAATCCTGATAAGCTTGAAGTTCTGTTGGGGCAGCTTGTTAATCTTGTTATCAACGGTAATGAGGTTCGTATGGGTAAGCGTAAAAATATGGTTACACTAGAAGATCTTATTGATGAAGTTGGAGTAGATGCAACACGTTTCTGGATGTCTATGAGAAATATTGATACAACACTTGATTTTGATATCGAACTTGCTAAAACAAAATCTGATGAAAATCCTGTGTTCTATGTGCAATACGCTCATGCCAGAGCTTGCTCAATTATAAGAAATGCCACAACTGATAAAATTGACACAGAAACAGGAAAAACTACACCTGCAATTTTAACAGAAGCTGATTTTGAAAAATTGATTAGTACTTTTGATTCAAATATTGCCTCAATTTCTGTGAAAGATGCAAGAAAATTGATTCTGAAACTTGAAGAATTTAAATCTCTTATTAAATCATCAGCACAGGCAAGACAAGTGTATACAATTTGCCGTTACGTTCAGGAGCTGGCTTCAGAATTCCATTCGTTCTACAATTCAACACGTGTTATCACTGATGAACTTGATGTTACAAAGTCAAGACTTGTGCTTGTATGGGCGTTCAAAACAGTTCTTGCTAATGCGTTAAATATTCTTGCGGTATCTGCCCCTGAACGCATGTAGGTGCTCGGCCGTACGGGGCAATATGCTAGCAACTATAATGTTCCGTAGAGGATTTCGGTAAGAGTGAATTTATTTCATAGTTCTGCAAAGTTCTTCTTCAGTGTCGATTTTGCCGTTGAAATTATTATCAACACCATCGGTACAAGAACCAATGGATTCAAGACTTTCTGAACGCGCATTGTATTTTAAATATTTGTTTGGAATAATCGTCCACAAGTATAAAAAGAAATTCTTATGAGCTTTTGCTATTTTGGAATTCTTAATAACAAGAAGGTTTTCGTCATTCTTGTTTTCACCGCTGTTTGAAAAGTTCATTGAACCCGTGATTAAATATTTATCATCAATAATAATTGTTTTGGCATGAAGTTTTCCGGCATAATTTTCTGTTTTTAATAATATTCCGCTGCGGCGAAGAAGTCCGTGTTTTGAATTCATTGTACCTGTTGAATTAGCATCAATTATAATTCTTACATCAACTCCTCGCGTTTTTGCATTAATCAATTCATTTGCAATATTTGTATGTGTTATAAGAAACGCAGGAATGTAAATATATGTTTTAGCTTCTTTTATAAGTTGTACGATTCTTGTTGCAGATTTATCTTTAGGTGAAAAATACACTTCAATTTCGCTGTTTTCAAGTAAAAATCTGTTATTTTGTGTTACTGATTCTTTTTTTGTATGAAATTTACCGCCAAGCATTTGTTCAAATTCTTTTGTATAAAGTTCAGCTATTTCTTTGGAGTTTATTATAACCACGTTATTAACATCATAGCCTGATGTTCCTGTTGAAGAAAAGTTCATTGAACCTGTATAGACGGTTTGTTTATCAAAGATAACAAATTTATTGTGCATTAGCATATTACTTTGTGTTTTAGATTCTGTTTTATCTGATCTGTGGAAATTTGCAAGTTCAATTATGATTTTGTTGTCTTTATAGTAATCTCTTGAAGAATCAAAATTCCCGTCATATACAAATCTGATTGTAACACCTCTTGCTTTTGCATTTTTTAGAGCCTGTGTAATTGCAGGAATTTCTGAATATCCGTATATCGCAATATCAATACTGTTGTGAGAATTGTTAATTAGCGAAACAAGTTGTCTGCAAACTTCACTGTTACAAGTATTTGAAGGTTTCAGATTCTTTGTAAAATCAGTATAGTAAACTTTGATATTGCCATCTGTAACCTGTAACGGAGGTTGGATAATTTGCGGGATATTAAATATATTTTTGTCTTTTTTATATTTAAATACTTTTTTAGCAGTTTGTGTATTATGACAAAATTTGCATGGCACAACGTTTTCCGGAAGTTGATTTTTCGGGATTACAACTTTATCTCGTGCAGCATTGCCATATGGACATTCCAGTGTATGAAATTTACCTGAGTGATGGTTTAATGTGACCAGATTTAATTTCTTTGCTTCTGCTAAATTATGATTAAATTTATCGACGTTACCTATTTTACCGTTAATGATACCAAAACCGCTATTTGCTAAAATTTTAGTATAATCTGTGTCATTAACTTTTATTTTTGCAAATTTGCATTCGGTTGTAATTTTACCTGTTAATTTTACTCGGATTTTTGAATTTAATAAAGTTTTTTGAGCATAATCTTGTGCAAGATAACCCAATGCAATCATTTCATTTTTTGACAATTTTAGAGATTTTGAATATTTTTCATAAAATTTGTCATCAGGTTCAAGCGAAAATGATTCAATTTCATCAATACAAATAATTTCATTATTATCAGTTGATTTATCATTGTTCATGTCAACTGCAATTTTATTAGGTGTTATAACATTAAGAACTGTTTTTGTTCTGCAGGTTAAGACAATAAACAGCGAAAATGCTGTAAATAAAGTAATAATTAGTAATGCTGTTAAATGTTTTTTCATTATTTTAAGTTTTTATAATTTGTAATATTAAATCCAAGTCTGTCAATTGTGTCTTTCAATATCATATTTTGTGTTATTGCAAATTCAATCAGGTGAGAATTGACTGTATCATTATTGTATTTACAAGGATGAATTAAGGCTTCTGCAATGCAATCCTTGTCTTCTATATTTTTTAATCCGTATTCTATGGCATCAGAATCCATCATGCCGGTATACCCGACACCAATTAAATAATTATTGGTTTTAAGTCCGTATTTTGCTAATGTTTTTTTATTAGTTTTTGTAAAGTACTGTAATAATGCTATTTTTAATAAGTTTAGTGGATAATTAATTGTAATGTGTTTTTTTAATTTCGGAATGAAATATAGTTCTTCGTGTTGTGTTCTTACGTAATTTATTCCGTATTCTTTCGCAAGTTTACAGGTAATTTCAAATATTTCAGGAATAGCATGGGTATGTACATGTGAATCCAGATGATCTATTTTAGTATCTTTTTGAATTTTTTCAATTTGTGCGCGAAATTCAGTTTCGATTTGACTTAGAAGTTTTTTGTTTTTTCTGTTAAAAAGTAATAACCAATAACTTCCTATAAAATTCCCGTTAATATCTGTCAGCAGATTACAATCTGTTAATGCTTTACCTTCCATAATGTTTAAATGCGCTGCGATACCTAAATTAGAACAATCAGGAAGTATATCGTGAACAGCATTTTCATAAGCTTCACCATTTGCACATAAACTCGCACTTGTTAAAAACCCATTAATATACCCTTCAAGTACAGCCTGATTGTGGTTTTGTGTTAGTCCGAAATCATCTGCGTTTAATATGAAATTTTTATTTTCCATTCCTAAATCCTTGCAATATAATTTTAAAATTATATAATTATGATATTAGAAAGAGGGATATAATGCAAACTCCTAAATTAGCTGTAACAATACCTTGCTACAATGAAGCTTTATGTGTTGAATCAACTTGTAAAAGGCTTCTTGAGGTTCTTAACTTGTTAGCTGAAAAAGGTAAGATTTCACAGGACAGTTATCTTTATCTGGTGGATGACGGCTCATCTGATAATACTTGGGAAATTATTGAACAATTACATAATTCTTATCCTGAACGGATTAAAGCGTTAAAGTTTATTAGAAATTATGGTAATCAAAAAGCACTTGTGGCGGGTCTTGAAGGAGTTCGTGAACTTGGTTGTGATTGTGTTGTTTCAATTGATGCAGACTTGCAGCAGGATGAAAATTCTATTGAAGATTTTGTTGATGCTTTTTCAGAGGGTGATGATGTTGTTCTTGGGGTTAGAAATGACAGAAAAGACGATTCTTTTTTCAAAAAATCTACAGCAGTGTTGTTTTATAAATTAATGAATCTTCTGGGTGCTAAAATTCCTATAAATCACTCTGACTATAGGCTTGTTAGTAAACGTGCACTTGATGTTATGACACTGTATCCGGAAAAAGCATTGTTCCTTCGCGGATTTTTTCATGAAGTAGGTTTGAAAACAAAAATTGTGAAGTTTAATGTAAAACCTCGTTTTGCAGGTGAGTCAAAGTTTAATTTTATGTCTTTAATGGCGTTAGCGCTAAATGGTATTACTTCATTCAGTGTTGTGCCTTTAAGAATTATAGCGGTCCTTGGTATTATAATGTTTTTTGGCTCTATTCTAGTAGGTTTGGAAACTATTTTTGAAAAAGTATTTTTGAATGATTCTCCAAATGGATATGCAACGGCAATTATTATGTTATCGTTTTTCGGCGGACTTCAATTGTTCTGTCTCGGGGTTATAGGTGAATATGTCGGACAGGTCTACCGTGAAGTAAAAGCACGCCCAAGATATATAAAAGAAAAAGAATTAAAATAAAAAAGTCGTGTCACTGTCTATCGAAATTTATAAGCGCGCAGTCCTTTAAAACTTTCTCCTTTAACAGAACCGACACCCGCAAAATCAATCTTAGTGCTGCTGGGTTTCCCCCCTGACACGGTTCGAAAGTTTACGCCATCGAAGCTGTTACTATCAACGATTGTATTAAATTTCGGCGTACTCATAAAGCCCTCACAACAGGCTCTGCACCCCGCATAAGCTTCGGGTCAAGGGCTTGCAACACCCCGTGGAACACGACTTACAAATATTTTAACACAAATATTATTTATTTGGGTAAATTTTTAAAATAACCTTTATCTTGTATTGCTTTTGCTGCACATCCATAACCGTTTACAACACTGTTAGATGTTTTTGAACACTGATAAAAATGCCATTTTCCTGTTTGAGGATTTGGTGCTATCAGTTCCCCGTTTTCTCCTACTTCAAAAATAAATAAATCATGCCCTAATCTGTTAGGTTTATTTAAATAACCATTGATATCCACTCCAATAAGATAGCTTCCTTTACTAATGGCTTGATTACCTTGCTCAAAAAATAGAGTTGTTCCGTCATTTAGTACTATTGTGCCATCATCTAGATAACTGAACTCTATTTTATCTCCTGTATAATTTTTATAATGGTCGACATATCCTTCTGCATTTAGTGTTATACATCCTTTAGTACCAATATTAATGTTTCCGCAATCGTGTGAAATATTGTAGTATTTTGATAAATATTTACTAAAATTTCCCCTTATATCTTTTGGTACAAGTGAAATTTCTTCTTCTTTTACCATCATACGTAAGGCTTGCGCCAGTCTGGAATATTGTTCTTTAAATTGACTTTCCAAAACTATAGCTCGATAACTTGTAATTAATCCGGGTATTGTTATTGCCGCAACAACACCTATAATACCGAGTGTTATTAAAACTTCTGCCAAAGTAAATGCCTTCTTTTCCATACTTTACCTCTTTTATAATACATTACATAAATATAGCGCAGTCTACATATATGTAATCTAACATAACTTATTTTACATTCAAAGTCAACATAATTTATAATTTTAGAATGATTATAAATGATATGACTGATTATCAGTTGGTCAAGTTTTTATTGAATAAAGAGTATATGCTGCAAAAGGATTTGTCAGATAAGTTAAATGCTTATACAGGTAAAAATACAAAGCCTGCAAATTTTTCTGCAAAATTAAAAAGAGAATATCTGACATTTAAAGATTTAAAAAACATATGTGAAATTCTTGGGTATGATTTACATATAAATAAACGAAAATAATAGTACTTTTTGATAAGCCAGTTTCCTGATGAATTAATTCTTTCAAGATTTATTCTTTACTTGAAAGGAGAAATTATTATGACCGAACGTTTAGAGTTATATAAATGTAATATTTGCGGGAATTTAGTAGAAGTTATATTATCTGGAGTTGGTGAACTAGTTTGCTGCGGCGAACCTATGGAATATTTAGAAGCTAAAAAGAATGATTCTGAATACGGTGAAAAGCATGTTCCTGTATTTTCTGCAACTGATAATCAGGGTGAAGAAGTCAGAGTAGGTTCAACCCTGCATCCGATGACAGAAGAACATTATATTCAATTTGTTGAAACTATTGCCAAAGATAGAAGACGTACAGAATTAGAATATTTCTACCCATCTGATGAGCCGATTATGATGATAAAAGATAAATTAGGATTAGAAAAAGCCCGTGCTTTTTGTAATCTTCACGGTCTCTGGGACTCCTCGCCGGAGGGGGAATAATGCTGCCACTTATTTCCAAGTCATTTCAATTATTCAGCTCCGCAAGGGCGTTTGGCACGGGGAATAATAATTAACACAGATTACTTACAAGGAGGGATAATGATTAGTGATAAAATCAGAGATATACTCAATGAACAAATTAACAAGGAATTTTATTCTGCGTATTTATATTTATCAATGTCTGCTTATTTTTCTGAAATTGGTTTGTACGGCTTTTCTCACTGGGCTAAAGTTCAATCTAAAGAAGAAATTGACCATGGAATGATTTTGTTTGAATACATACTAGGAAGAAATTCTCAGGTAAATTTAGGCCAGATTTCTATGCCGAAATTTGACATGAATAGTCCTGTTGAAGTTTTTGAACAAATTTATAATCATGAACGCTCTATAACATCTTCGATTGATTGCGTAGCTTCAATGACAGAAGGCGAATGTGATCTTGCAACAAGAAATTTCATTGACTGGTATTTGAAAGAACAAATTGAAGAAGAAGCGTCAGTTTCGCGTATTATTGCAAAGCTTAAAACCTTTGGTGCTGAAAAATCAGCATTGTTCTTAATTGACAGGGAATTGTCTTCAAGAGAATACAATCTTCCGGAATTATAAAAATAGAAATATTGCGGTTTTGTAAACAATTTGTCTATTTCTCTAAAATATTTTAATATGTTGTTATGAATTTAGGGAAAATATTATACGTTGATGATGATAAATTGTTAACTTCAACTTTTTCTACTCTTATGAAAGTTGAAGGACTTAAGGACGTTGTTGTTTATAACAACCCTTTAGAAGCTGTTGAATACTTAAAGTCAGAGACTCCTGACCTGATTATTTCAGATTTTTTAATGCCTGAAATGAACGGTTTGGAGTTTTTGCGTGAAGCTAAAAAGCTTCATCCGGAAATTAGCATGATTTTGCTTACGGCTTATGCAGATAAAGAAAATGCTATTAAAACAATCAATGAAATCGGGGTTTACAAATATATTGAAAAACCTTGGGATAATGATGATTTGATTATGAATATCAAAAATGGCATTGAAAGAAGTCATTTACTTGCAGATTTGCGTGAAAAAATCGTGCAGTTAGAAGAAGCTAAGGCTCAATTGACTGCTTATTCGCAAAAGTTAGAAGAAATGGTTGCAGAGCGTACAAAAGAACTTACTTTGGCAAATATGAAGCTTTCAGGTATAATTAATTATTGTGCTGATGGAATTATCATAATTGATTCTCAGGGTAATATCGAACAGGTTAATCCGGCTTGTGAAAACATGATTGGACTTTCTGCTAATGCCATTTGCAAAATGAAGATTCAGGAAATCGCGTATACTGAAAATCCGCAATATAATCAAGTTTCTAAATCTTCTGTTAAAAATACAATTCTGGGATTGTCATGTGATAACGCAGAATTCTTATTAAGAGATTTGTATATAAGAAATGTTTTAAATGAAGAATCTGTTCCTGTTGAAATTAATTTTGCTTCATTGACTAACGAATATTCTGACGAAGAAAAATTTGTCGGAGTAATAAGAAACTTTAGCGTTCAAAAAGAAACAGAACGTTTAAGAGATGATTTTATAGCAACATTAACACATGATTTAAGAACACCGCTTCTTGCTGCTATCCAAACGCTCAAATTCTTCTTAGACGGTTCATTGGGTGAACTTAAAGATCAGCAAAGAGTACTTTTATCAACTATGCTTCAAAGTAATGAGGATTTACTCGGGCTTGTTAATGCTTTGCTGGAAGTTTACAGATTCGAAAGCGGTAAACTTTCATTATGTAAAACTGTATTTAATATAAAAGATTTAATAACCCAATGTTATGATGAATTAGAACCACTATCAAAGAAAAAAGAAATTACATTTAATTTAAAATGTGATATGGATGATGAGGTTTTAATTGATGCAGACAGAGCGGAAATTAAGCGTGTAATTACAAATTTATGTGGAAATGCACTTAATTATACAAATAAAGGTGGAACAATTGATATTCTGGCAAAAGCTCAATCAGGAGATTTAATATTCTCTGTTGTGGATAACGGAAACGGTATTCCTAAAGAAGATATTCCGCATTTGTTTATGAGATTTTCGCAAGGTACAAGTAAAAAACGCTCAACAGGTACCGGTTTAGGACTTTACCTGTCAAGACAAATAGTTGAGGCTCATGGCGGCAAAATTTGGGTGGAAAGTAAAGTTAATCAGGGCAGTGAATTCTCATTCCTGCTTACAAATGCTGTTACAGCATCAAGAGTATAAAAGGTGGATAATAGGATGTCTAAGAGTATAAAGGTTACTATAATTGAAGATCATGATATGACCAGAATGGGTTTATCTTTTGCACTTTCAAATAATGAATCTATTGAAGTGCTTGGTACTGCGTCTGATGGGATGGAAGGTGTTGAACAGGCACTTGAGCTTAAACCTGATTTAGTAATTATGGATATCGGGCTTCCTACAATTGACGGCATTGAAGCCACTCGTAAAATTAAAAACTCAATGCCTGAAATAAAAGTTTTGATGAACACATCTCGCGATAATGAAGATGATATTCTGGATTCCTTTGCAGCAGGTGCTGATGGGTATATTACAAAAGGTGCAACATCAGAACAGACAATTTCTGCAATTAAAGCTGTCAGCGAAGGTGTTGGCTGGCTTGACCCTGCTATTGCAAGAGTTGTTTTATCAAATATTAGGAAAAACAGCCCTGTTGATTCAAAAAACGGCGGAATAAATTACCAGAAAGGTAAAAATTTATACGGCTTAACCGAACGTGAAATGGAAGTACTGGCGCTTCTTGTAGAAGGCTTAAAAAATCCGCAGATTTCTAAAAAACTTGTTATTACAATTGCAACAACTAAAACTCATGTTCATAATATTTTGCAAAAATTATACGTAAAAACCCGTTCTAAAGCTGTAGCTACAGCAATGAAAGACGGTCTTGTTTAGTGTTGGAGCGAATTGTGTTAAGAAAATTCGGAGTTTTAGTATTATCCTTCATGATTCTGGCGCCATCTGTTTTTGCATTTGGCAACGATACACGTTCGCGTGAACTTAAATATAAATATCAGGTTCAAAAAGAAGATGCGAAAAGTGATATGGAAGGTAAAATTCTGAATCTTACACCATCAGGCTATATGACTGTTGACGAATATGAAAAAATGTCTGAATATAAAGATAAATCAAATTTAGAAATTCAGATTCCGAAATTTCAAATCCCTTCTGATTTTAAATATGTGCCAAAACCTACTTATCGTATTGTTAAATACAATGATCCGCCAGGAACAGTTGAACTTTCAATTGGAAAACAATTATACTTAAAGCATCTTATCAATGCGCAAGGAATTGTTTCTCCTGATTATAGTATGCTAGTTTATCCTGCGGTATATTATTATACGGACAGTGCTTCTGTTGCATGTGACTTATTTGTAATCCCACTTGACTCCGAGGGGACAAATTTAAGCAAAATTTTAAAAGCAAACACGGCAAAGAAAATTCCTGAACCGATTTTATCTACTGATAAATCAATTGATAATTATGCTTCTTTTAGAACCCTTACTCCTGTTGATTTTTCGGTTGATGGTTCAAAGCTTCTTGTAAAACAAAAAATTGGAAGCCGCGAAGACGGTATATGGGAAACCTCTGTATTTATTTATGATTTTAATAATAAAGTGAGTTATGATTTATCAGAAGTTCGTGATGCAATTGTTTATTTCTGGCAGGAATATATGGATGTTAATCTTGATGATAAGCGCTGGGATATTTATCCTGTAGGCTTTGATAAAAATGATGCCGAAAGAATTATTGTTCAGGGTTTTGCTTTTACCGGCGAAAAACCGGTGTTTTTAGGCACATGGAGTATTGACTGGCAGGGAAATCAATCACGTCTTATTACTTTTAATAATAATATAAAACCTGTTGTTAGTATCAATGGCTATAAAGTTATTCAAGATGGCATTGAACCATATGAAGCTGTCGTAAAAGAAGAAAAAGTTCAAAAAGCTGAATCAAAACAGGTTCGCAAAAATTTTAAACAACAAAAGAAAGATGCCGTAAGATTGATAAAAGAAGAATATCAATATACTGTCAAAGGTTTAAAAGATGATTTCAAGGATGATTACAGAGATTACAAAAAACTTCGTTCCTTGAAAGGGACAACAGAGGATGCTCAGCTTCAAGCCGCTTATAAACAGTATTTAATAGACCAAACAAATAAAGACATTCTAAAAGGTGAAAAACTTATAGAAAAACGTAAAAAAGATATTGAAAAAATAGACAATAAAATAGAAAATTTATACCAACAAACCGGTGAAACTTCGAAAACTACTCCTGTAGTGGAGGATGAAAAGGATTTTGCAGGTCAGTAATAAGTTCAAGCTTTTGTTTTCTGGTTAATTTATGTTTTATACGGTATTCTTCTTTTAATGCCTCTG
Source organism: uncultured bacterium (assembly GCA_950022695.1). Taxonomy (GTDB): domain Bacteria; phylum Cyanobacteriota; class Vampirovibrionia; order Gastranaerophilales; family Gastranaerophilaceae; genus Zag111. Next base: position 27,599 of record CATLLN010000003.1, read on the forward strand.
ATTTTGTCTCAAACTCTTTTTGCCATACAATTCTTACTGGTTTATTGGCTCTGGTATATTTAGCGCCTTTCCCTTCCAGATGTGCCTGAAAACGCTTTTCAATATTATCTGTATAGCCGCAATATAGTGTATTATTTTTAGTTTGTAATATGTAAACAAAATGTTTATTTTCCATAAAACAATTATTGCATAATTTTATATATTTGGTATAAACTAAACGTATGAATAAGAAATATGCTATTTTGTACAATTCTGAAATGGAAAATTCTAAAGAACTATTGAGTAAATTATTGTCTTTGTTAATTTCTGCAGATGTTTCTTATGAAGTTCTTGATATAAATAATTTAAAAGATGGATTTGATTTTGTTTTTGTAATTGGCGGTGATGGAACTATTTTAAAAGCTGCAAGGTTTTATTCAGAATACGAAACTCCTATTTTTGGTATTAATCTGGGACGTTTAGGTTTTTTATCACAAGCCTGCGGAGAAAATCTTGAAATCGCAGTAAAAAAAATTCTTTTGGAAGATTATAAGCTTGAAAAACGTATGATGTTAAAAGCAAATAATTACACAGCATTAAATGATTTTGTTATAAAAGGCGGTTTGACAGGCAGGACATCACGTTTTACACTTGAAATAAATGGCAAATTTGTTTGTGAATATTTAGCAGATGGAATTATTATTTCTACACCAACCGGTTCTACTGCTTATGGTATGGCTGCAGGAGGTCCGGTATTAGCACCTGATACAGATGCGATTGTTATAGTTCCAATTTGTCCTCATACATTTTCAGCTCGTCCTATTGTTGTGTCGGGAGATGATATTATAAAAATTTGTCCTTGTAAAAATAATGAGTATATAGTTTCAGCCGATGGACAAATTATTTTTCCTCTTCAAGGCGGATTTGAGATTTTTAAATCAGATAAAAAAGCCAATCTTGCTCTTCTTAATGAAAATGATTTTTATTCTGTACTTCGTAATAAGCTTCATTGGGGTATATCACCGGCGAAAATCTAAATTATATTGATTATATTAACTTTTGTTCATAATTTTTGTAAAATTATTGTACTTTTTTTCTATTTAAAATACTATGTTGTTATAAAATTATACGGAAAGTATTAGTTTTAGGAAACAAGTAAATAGTTTAAGAGGTAAATAACGTGGAAAATATCGTTTCAGATATCTTTGCTAGAAAAGATGAATCATCAAATGGCCAGAATCAAAGGTTAGGCGCTAATCCTACAAATATCAAAGTCGTAGGTGTTGGCGGCGGCGGCGGAAATGCTGTCAATCGAATGATTCAATCAGGATTATCAGGTGTTGAATTCTGGTTAATGAATACAGATTTACAGGTTTTACATAACGGTAAAACAAATAATAGAATTCAATTGGGTTCATCAACAACTCAAGGTTTGGGTGCCGGCGCTGATCCGTCTGTCGGTGAAAAAGCAGCTGAAGAGGCAACTCAAGAAATTACTCAAGCTTTAGAAGGTGCTGATATGGTGTTTGTTACAGCAGGCTTAGGCGGTGGTACTGGTACCGGAGCTGCTCCTGTTGTTGCTAAAATTGCAAAACAACTTGGTATTTTAACTATTGCGGTTGTTACAAAGCCTTTCTCTTGGGAAGGTAAGAAAAGACAAAATCAAGCAAATACAGGGCTTGAAAAATTAAAAGAATCTGTTGATGCTGTTATTGTTGTACCAAATGATAAATTGCTTCAAGTTGTTGATAGACAAGTATCTTTGAATGAATCTTTCATTATTGTTGATGAAGTTCTTTTAAGAGGTGTACAAGGTATTTCTGATATCATTACAGTACCTGGTATTATTAACGTTGACTTTGCCGACGTTAAGACTGTAATGCAGGCTTCAGGCTCAGCGTTGATGGGTATCGGCAGAGCTCAAGGTGAAGGCAGAGCTGTTAAAGCCGCTCAACAAGCTATTAACTCTCAGCTTCTTGAATCTTCCATCAATGGAGCTTCAGGTGTTATCGTTAATATTACAGGCGGTCCTGATATGGGTATCCACGAAATCAGTGATGCAGCTTCAATTATTCACGATGCTGTTCTTGATGATGCTACTGTTATTATCGGTACTGCAGTTAATGAATCAATTCAAGGTGAAATTCAAATTACTGTTATCGCTACAGGTTTTGAATTGAAAAATAACTCACAAGTATCAATGTTTGGGTCAACTTCATCTGAAGATAAGTCTCAAATGAATGCGGCAGATTTCTTCTCAGGTGCATTTAATACTCAAACAAAATCAGTTTTATCAAACAATAACTTTACTAATATTGAAATCCCTGATTTCTTAAAAAGATAAGGGTAAATGTTATAATAGATTTTAGGACGAAGTAGATAACATTAACTTCGTCCTTTATTTATTCGCTTAGAATTGATAAATTCATAATTTCTATATCATCATAGTCAATATGATCGCTTGGCATTAAGTTTTGTCCGGTCTTAATAGTTATTTGATTCTTTCCGTTTGCGTTAATCAAAGAACTCGGAATCTTTATACGTTGTCCGTCTCCGTTAACATGTAATTGACCTATCATTTTACCGTTAAAATAGACTTCTGCAGGACTTGAATATGCGGTTCTAATTCTATTCTGCCCCATTGACTTGGCAAGTTTTGTGTCCAGTCCGACAATAGAGCCGATGACAAGATAATTAGTACTGCGTTTTGCATTATCTGTCATTATAAAGTCTTTCGAGTAGTATGGTCCGATTGATTTTAAACGAAATTCACCTGCATTTGCTGAATTTTTTGAAAATGTATCATCCCCGAGGTGTAAGATTTGACTATCAAGCGCGATATCTGCTGCTTCACTTTTTGCAATTTCAATTTTCATAGGATTATTAAGACTCTCACCATTATTAATTGTCAGTGAGAATGGTCTATAACCTTCTTTTTCAATATTCATAATTGTTGGCTGGGTAATTTGAACATGTTCGATTTCAAAGTTCCCGTTAGCATCTGTGTAGGTTCTAAAATTCTTTTGCGGAATTGTGACCCTTGCAAATTCGACCCCTTGACCTGTTGTTGCATCAATTACCTGATTGCTTTCCTGCTGACCGACTTTTGATACTCCGCCGGTGAATGTTGTTGCCATAGCAGGTGTAAATATTAAACTGATAAATGTTAAAAGATAAATAAGTTTTTTCATACAAATTTTATCTTAAATTTTATCGATTTTAGCTATTCCACATATGGACAAGGAAAATATACTGATATTATTTTAAAAAGTTCTTGAAAAATATTATTTTTGGGATAGAATAAACTTATGACAATTAAATAAGCCGATGTGATGGAATTGGTAGACGTGCTAGACTCAAAATCTTGTGAGGGCAACCTCGTGCCGGTTCGACCCCGGCCATCGGCACCATAAAAAAGACTTCAAACGAAGTCTTTTTTATTTTATGAAAATACTAAATTGCAGTTTTGGAAGCAGTTTTTGATGCTATGTTCGTAATTCCGTTTATAATTTTAATTGGTTTAATCATATTGTTTTTAAAACTTTAAAATAGAAAATTTTGTTATTTTATTAACTAAGCTTAATATAAAAGTTCATTATTTTGGCGAATATATTTTTTAAATTACGATTTATTATATCTATATGAAAAAACGATACATATTACTAATAGTTTCGATAATAATGACTATTGCATATATAGATTTAGTAGACAGTTTTAAGCATTTTGATAAAATCATCTCACAGATGATAAAACTTGATTCCGATATAAAAACAGAAGTTGATATGTCTTATAAAAAACCTTAGAATGTAAAGATTAAATCTTCTTCCGATTCTTCTTGCATCTGGTCGACAAATGGCTGTTTAATAAGATGCTCAAGCGCATTTGGTTTAAAAATAGGCTTGTCTTCTTCATTTACATTTTGTTTTTTTAGTTCAATTGTTCTAATACCTTTTGGAAAAAATCTTAATCGAACATTTTGGCTGATATTTTTTGAAACATTATTTTTGTAATATTGTTTAATTTTTTCAAGATGTGAAGCTGCCTGTGCCTGATTTTTTGCTATAAAATAACCGTTTGAATCAGCTATAGTTTTATTATATTTGCCGCTCCACATAACAACATTGTTTACAGTATCGGTAAGTACTGCAATTGTTGTTACGCTAAACGGATAATTTATATTAAATGCACTGGAAACTTCTAAGATTTCCCATAAATTTCTGCGGGTTGAAGAGCGGTCAGTAATACTATAACTGGAAATTATTAGAATTGATTTTACTCCGAATTCTTTTGATAGTTCTTTTAGGACAGAAAAATCTATTTTTTCGGTTTGTTCGAATGTTTTAAGCATAAATTGTGTAGCTTGTTTTAATTCAGAGTTTTCATAAAGTTTTGTTCTGACAGTTGCTAAATCAACCGTATTTATTCTTTTGTAGCTGTTAAGTTCTTGTATTATATAATTTGCATTAATTTCGGATGGCTCCGGAAAGCAAAAATAATTATCGCATATATTAAAAATGTCTGTAGGAAGAACTAAAACATTAAATTCTACGGCATAAGTCTTTATTGGAGCATATAGTAATAAAAATATTGTAAATATAATTTTAAAAGCCATCTTTTTCATATAAAGATTATAGCATAATTTTTGATAATGTGGTATAATAGACTTATGGATAGAGACTTGGTTAAAATTTTGAGCTTTGGAGTTGACAGTTTTACATTTGATGAAGCAGTGAATTATGCTGTTTCACATCCTGGACAAATTGTAACAATAAATCCGGAAATGATTGCAGCTGCTCAAAAAAATGAAGATTTTGCAAATATTATATCTTCTGCAGAACTTGTTGTACCTGATGGTATTGGAGTTGAAATTGGATTGAAAATCTTAGGACATAAGGTCCGTCGAATTCCCGGTATTGAACTTGGAAAGGCTCTTGTTGAAAAATTTGCCCAAAATAATAAATCTGTTGCATTAATTGGTGCAAAACCCGAAGTCGTTCAAGCTGCTGCAAGTAATCTTAAAGCTGAATTTCCGGGATTAAATATTGTATACTCAAAAGATGGTTATTTTGATAATGATGAAGAAGTTATTTCAAAAATAATTGAAGCTTCTCCTGATTTAGTTTTGGTTGCTTTAGGTTCTCCAAAACAAGAATTTTTTATTAATTCATTAAAAACACATCTGCCAAATTCAACTATGATCGGATTAGGTGGTAGTTTTGATGTTTGGGCGGGTGCTGTTGAAAGAGCTCCAAAATTTTATCAAAATCTGGGCATGGAATGGCTGTATAGAACTGTAAAAGAGCCTAAAAGGTTTAAAAGGATTTTCCCAACCTTACCGTTGTTTGTATTGAAAGTTTGTAAAGAAAGGGTTTATAGTAAGTAAATGTTAACATCAGCAGATATAAAGGAATTACAGGATTTATCTTTAGAAAATAGAAAAAATATTATAAAAATGGTATATGAAGCAAAGTCAGGGCATATTGGAGGGTCACTTTCAGCATGCGATATTATGACTGTTTTATTTCATAAATGTATGAAACATTCCATAAAAGGTAAATGTTCTGAAGATTATAATCAAAGAGACAGGTTTGTGTTATCTAAAGGTCATGTATCTCCTATTTATTATTCTGTAATGGCACAATTAGGTTTTTTTGAAAAATCAGAATTAAAAACTTTTAGAAAACTTGGTTCCAGACTTCAAGGACATCCTTCTTTAATGTGTCCAGGTGTAGAAATAGCTACAGGATCTTTGGGACAAGGGCTATCTATGGCTTGTGGTATTTCTATGTCTCTAAAATTAGATAAAAATCCCGCTAATGTTTTTGTACTGCTTGGTGATGGTGAACTGCAGGAAGGTAATACCTGGGAAGCTTTTATGCAAGCTTCTCACCGTAAGTTAAATAACTTGACTGCAATTATTGATAGAAATGGTTTACAAATAGACGGATCTACCGAATGCGTAAAAGCTCTGGGTAATTTGTCAGAAAAACTTAAAGCTTTTGGCTGGGAAGTCATAGAAATAGATGGGCATGATTTTGAACAAATATATAGTGCAATTCAAAAAGCCAAATCGCTTGATGCGCCTGTTGCTATTGTTGCAAATACTGTAAAAGGTAAAGGCGTGAGTTTTATGGAAAATAATGCAGGTTGGCACGGTACAGCACCTGGTAAAGACGATTTTGAAAAAGCAATAGCTGAGTTAAGTTTATAAATTTGGAGGTATGATGGGTTTTAAGAATCGGATAAAAAAGATGGGATTTTCTTTAATGGAAATCTTAATAGCAATTTTTATTGTAGCCATTATTGCAATGGTTTCAGTTCCAATTATTAATAAGCAAATGGAAAAATCAGAAGAATATTCATATTACTTAGCGTACAGAACTGTTGAAAAAATGGCAGGACAGATTGTAGCTATGGGTGACCCCGACGAAGTTGCTTTGAATATAAATGATACAAAAATTGCAGAAAAAAAAGAACCGTTTGGAGAAAAATTAGCAAGATTTATAAATCTTAACGGTATAAAAATTTATCTTGCATCTTTACAACAGCGGTTTGTTCATACTGAAACTTATATCTTAAAACACTTTATGCCAAAGACATTAGCATTAACTGTTGAAATGAAAGGCAGTATAGGTGATTGGACAACTGAAGATTATGACCAATTATGGCTTGCATATCATGTATGTAATGGCGAAAATATTGTTAAATCAAAAAAAGAAAAAACTGTTGAGAATGCTGATGGAACAACTTCTACAACTATGATAGACGAATATTATACTAAATCAGATTTTAATAATTGTGAAGGCTACACAAAAGATGGTGATATCATAGATGGGATTAAAAAGCATGAAAATATTTTATCTGTTTTCTTTGAATTCCCAGTATTTCGAGGTAGTGAAACAGCTTACTCTGCTGAAACTGCAACTTTTATGTTAAATCAATCAGAACCAAATGCTAAAGCTTTTTGTCTTGAGTACTATCATACAAAAGGCTCTGGTAATAAGGTAATTGATGGTGTTAATAAAAATGTTATAATTGTTTTTGACGAAGATGTTGAATCAGATGTTGATGACGATTTAGATGAAGACAAAGATGAATCTGATGAAGCAACAGAAGTAGAAGGACAGGTTGGACCTCCAAGTTCACCAAATTCTGGTTACTGTCGTATGAGTGCGACTTATACTATAGATTTTGCAGATGAAGATCCGGATCAAAATGTTTCAGCAAGACCTGAATTTGCAGAGAACTGGTGTACACTTAATGGCTATGTTAATATGACCAATACCGGTGCAACAGAAACTATTAGTTGCGAATGCAACTCTGGATTTATACCTTCTTATAATAATGAGAAAGCTTGTTTCCAACCTTGTTCAGCAAAGGATGAAGTTCCTTATGCAAATAAAACTAATGGACGAGTATGCTGTAGTACAGATTACGATTCGGAACACCAAAAATGTTGTCCAAAAAATTCAACTTACAGTGAAACAGAAAAGAAATGTAAATGTATTTCATTGTACAAAGAAGTTGGCGGTTCTTGCGTATTAGATAAATGCCCGCCAGGTTCAACAAAAAAAGATGATGTTTGTGTTGTAAATCCGCCTATTATTAAAGCTGAAAATTTCTGTAACCAGATTACTAAACATTGGAATATTAGTAATTCTAGTTGTGGAGGATTTTCAACAAGTAATGATACTAAATATAATTCCGCAGTTTATAATGCAGCCATGGGCGCTGGAGGCGGAAAATACTTATCTATAAATTCACAAAAATCTGCGTTTAAAAATATTACTCCAAATATAGTATTTGCAAACGGTTTAAAAATGTGGATATTAGGAGATAAAGCTGCATCAATTCCAGGTTTATCGTATTATCCGAATCCGTACGCTTCTAATCCTGTAAGTGAGTCACAAAATATGTGCCGCAGATTAGAAAATATTCATACGGCAATTGGTTGTTATAATGCTAACGGTTATTTTTGTAAATCTGAAAATGTATGTTTAACAATGGATAACAACAGTAAATCTGTATTACGTGATGCTCGTAATTGTTGTGGAGCTATGGATATGTCAGATGTTCAATTAGCAGCAGCGGGGGTAGGTAAAGATTGGAAAGAAGATCCGACTGCATATGCTGTTGGTGGTTTTACAATCTTTGTAGATATAAATGGTGATAAAGGTGATGGCACATTATGGGATGATGTTTATCCATTCTTTGTTGGTGCAAATGGTACAGTTTATCCTGGATATCCGCTTGATGCTCCTAAAGGTGAAAATGTTGCCTCTTCATTATATTTGGGTGGTAACAGTGAAAAACAATTACCAACTGATGTATATTACTATAACTCTACAGAAGAAAGCCGTGAAAGAAAATTAGCTTTTGCCGGAGTTTCTTATGCCAGAGCTGTATGTTCAGCACGTAAATTAAGTAAATTTACACCTTACTGTATGAATTTAGGTGAAAAATTCAACGGCGGAACACCTGATTTAAAAGGTTCTGCATATATTCAAGATGATGATTCGGCAACATCTAAAAACCCTTGTGATATATATAATTGTTTTGTTTCCGTAAGACAAAAATTAAAGTCTTTCTAGGGTTTAAATAATTTGAGGACTGATATTATATCGGTCCTCTTTTACATGGAGAAAATTATGATTATTGATAAATTAGAAAATATTTCGCTTTATTCACAAATTCCTGATTCCGTTTGCGAATTTTTAAAAACCTTATCTGAGGATACACTTTGTGGCAGGTATAATTTGTCTGAAACTGATTATGTAAACATAGAAACATACTCAACAAAACTTATATCAGAAGGTAAATTTGAGACTCATGATAATTATATTGATATTCAACTTTTATTATCAGGTCAGGAAAGGATATATATTGATACACGCGAAGGTTTAAAGGAGGAGAATCCTTATAATTTGGAAAAAGATATAACATTTTATGTCAATGATATTTCCGGTTCGGATTTTGTAACTTTAAATGGTTCAAATTTTGTAATGATATATCCGCATGAAGCTCATGCACCGCAGATTTCGTACAATAATTTGCCGCAATGTGTTAAAAAAGCAGTGTTTAAAATAAAAGTTTAATTATTTTTTTAATAATTCGGGATAAATATTCCAGGTTATATTTTCATTTTTTCTAAACCAGGTAAGCTGTCGTTTGGCATAATTTCTGGTATTCTTTTTCAATAATTCAAGTGCTTCATCCAGTGAATAATTATTATCAAGAAAACCAATGATTTCTCTATAGCCGATTGTATTTACGAGGTTTGGAATTCTGCCGTGTTTGGATAAAAGAGCTTTAGTTTCATCTATCAGACCGCTTTCAAGCATTATATCTACACGTTTATTAATTCTTGAATAAAGAGTTTCTCTATCAAAGTTTCTGCCAAGCCATTTAATATCATATTCTGAATCAGCAATTCCGCGGGCTTCTTTTAGAGTTTTCCCGCTTGTTTTTATAATTTCTATGGCCCTAATTACTTTTTTCCCATCATTTATATCTATGCTTTCACCGGCTTGAGGGTCAAGCTTTAGTAATGTTTCATATAAATCCTCTTTACTAAGCTTTTTAAGCTCATTACGAAGCTCGTGATTAGCTTCTATTTGGGGTAAAGTATAATTCTTAAGTAAAATGTCTATATATAATCCTGTTCCGCCTGCAATTATTGGTGTTTTACCACGTGACAATATATCTTCTATAATTTTTTTTGCTTGAGTTTTATATAAACCTGCAGAAAATTCGAATTCCGGTTCTACAATATCAATCATATGATGAGGAATTCCATCCTGTTCAGTTTTTGTAGGTTTTGCTGTTCCTATATCAAAGCCTTTATATACAAGTCGAGAATCTGCAGAGATGATTTCTCCATTAACTTTTTGTGCAAGTTCAATGGCATAAGCTGTTTTCCCGCTTGCAGTTGCTCCAACTATTGCAATTACTTTAGGTTTTGATAAATGTTTCTTCATAGTATGTAAATAATAACACAACTATGTAAACTAACAAATAATAATAAAACATTAAGACAAAAAAGTATAAGAACGGTTTAAACATCAAAAGTGTATTTAATATAGTAATAAAAATTACTAAAAATGCAATGTAAGTAAATAAAATTATTGATTTTTTAAAATTAATAAATAATTTTACAACAGAGTTATATAGCGCTTTAAAAGAATTTTTCTCATTATATACAATTTCCGGTATCCAAAGCATAGTTATAAAAGAAACAAACAGGATTCCAAGAAATGATGACAAACTCCAGCAATCCAATGCCAATAATTCATGTTCAGAAAGTTTACTAATTTCTTCGGATAAATTTTCACTTAATAACATTAATGTTTGCCAATCTGCTGCATCAAAATCAATTACACCAATAAAATGGGAAATCAAATAATTTATTCCTGCAAACAAAAGCAGATAAATAAGTATATAAATTGAAACCACCCCTATAATTGGTAAAAAGAGTCTTCCTATTCCGTTAGGTAAAGATAATGCAAGTGTCGCCAAAGCTTTGACCCTGTCTTTATCAAAGACAAATATTTTTTTAGATAATGCAATAGTTTTTTTAGCCATATAAAGCCATGCGGCAAGAAAACCGCTGGACATCACAAGCATTGTAACTCCTGCCAATATAAATTTTGGCACATTATCTATTGAATCAGCAGCGTAATTATAATACCACCCTAATACTGATAAGAAAATAATTAAAGGTGTTGCAAGTATTATACAATCGTTGGTTGTTTTGAAACTGTTTTTAAATAATTTCAACATAACTAAGTCCTGTAATTTATACGTTGGCTGTTTGTTTTTCTTCTTTTGCTTGCATTGCGCGTTTTCTTTTACGTCTGCGCATCAAATCAACAAACGCCTCAATTCTTGTAATATAACCTGCTCTGCCTGTTTGTTCATCCATAATAAGAGGTAAAATTGGTATTTCACAATTTTCACGCATAGCTGGGAAAATATTTTGTGACATAATTTCCGGCATACAAGTAAACGGACTTATATGGATAATACCATCAATACCGCGTTCATTAGCATATGCAACGTCAGAAACGCATTCTAGAGCATCACCACCGATATCTCTCATAAGATAAGGTTTTGCAAGTCTATCGGCTCTTTGAAGGTGAGTTTCACCTTTTCTAAACATTTTAGGTATAATTGCGTCTTTTAAGAAACTGCTGACAGTAAGGCTTCTTCTTACCTGAACACCCATTCTGCCAAGTTCTTTTTCTATACTTTGATTGGAAAACTCATCATTTACAACATAAATTTCACCTGTAATGTCAACATTTAGAACTTCTTTATCAGGATTGATTTCAACTTTTTTCATTTCTTCATTAATAAGTTTTTCAGCTTTTTTAAGTCCTGATAATGTATCGTTTTCATCAATTATTTTAAGAGCTTTGTTGTAACGTTTTTCAGCATCACTGAATTTTATTTCACGTGCTCTATAATATGAAAGTTTGGTTTCAAGTTTATCAAGTAAAAATACTTTAAGAATTGCAATCATAATAGCTCTGCCAAAAAGGAGCGGGTTATTTTTACCGCTTACAGTCTTAAGGAAGTTATACATTCCTTGAATTCCGTCATATAATTGCATTTCAACGTATTTTGCTTCATATCCTAAATCTCTAAGGGCATTTTCAATACATTTTCCGTATTCACCAAGACGGCAGCAGCCAGGAGATGAAATCATTGCAACATAATCAGTTCCACCTTCAATTGCTTCAATAAAGTTGCCTAAAATCAGTTTATAAGGCAGACAAATAGCTTCAGGTGAATGTTTTGTACCAAGTGATAAAGCTTTTTTACTTGTATATGGTTCAACGTATGGTTCACAGCCGATAATTCTAAGAGCTGCAGACCAAGCATAGCTTATTGTTCCCATATGTGGGAATGATACTTTTCTTTTAATTTGTTCAGTTTTATTACTCATATTTATATTTCCTAATTAATGTATTTTAAGTCCGGTTTTCTTGCAGCAGTAACCTCATCAATCTTTTTAACAGGTGTTGTGTGAGGCGCTGAAAGAATTTTTTCAGGGTTAGTTTTTGATTCTTCTGCAATTTGAATCATTGTTTCAACAAATTCATCTAACTTTTCTTTAGATTCTGATTCTGTTGGTTCTATCATTATAGCTTCATGTACGATTAAAGGAAAATATACTGTAGGCGGGTGTGTATTCCCATCCATAAGTGCTTTTGCAATGTTAAGAGTAGAAACACCGTTTTCGTGTTTTTGTCTTTCGCCTGTTAGTACAAATTCGTGCATACAAGGCTCATCGTACGGTAAGTCATAATATTTTTTTAGTTTTTCTTTAAGATAATTAGCATTAAGTACAGCATTTTCAGAAGCATTTTTTAAATTTTTTCCCATCATTAGGATGTAAGTGTATGCTCTTACAAGTACTGAGAAATTGCCGTAAAAATCTTTCACACTGCCAATTGTGTGTTGTAAATTATAATTTCTGTAATATTTTTCGCCGTCAAATTCAACAACCGGAGTTGGAAGATAATCTTTTAATCTTTCCACAACTGCAACAGGACCGGCTCCAGGCCCGCCGCCGCCGTGAGGTGTTGAAAAGGTTTTATGAAGATTTAAGTGGACAACATCAAATCCCATAAGCTTAGGGTTAGTCCATCCCATAATAGCGTTAAAGTTAGCTCCGTCATAATATAATAGAGAACCGTTTGCGTGCATTAAATCAGAGATTTCTTTAACACCTTCTTCAAAAATACCCAGAGTGTTAGGATTAGTCATCATAATTGCAGCAACGTCTTTATCTAGTACTGCTTTTAAAGCTTCAATGTCAACCTGACCTTTGCTGTTTGATTTTATCTCAACAACATCAAATCCTGCCATTTTTGCACTTGCAGGGTTTGTTCCGTGAGCAGAATCAGGAATGATAACTTTTGTTCTATTTTCACCAATAGAATCAAAGTATTTTTTTATAATCATCATGCCGGTCATTTCACCGTGCGCACCTGCTGATGGTTGAAGTGTAATAGCATCCATTCCTGTAACTTCCAAAAGTGCTTTTTGAAGGTTGTACATCAACTTTAATGATCCTTGAGCTAGATTATCGTCACTGTTTGGGTGTATATTAAATCCTTCAAGAGATGAAAGAAATTCATTAACTTTAGGATTATATTTCATAGTACAGGAACCAAGAGGATAAAATCCTTTTTCTATACAGAAATTTAAATCTGACAATTCTTTATAATGGCGCATTGTTTCAAGTTCACTAAGCTGAGGAAGTCCTATAGAGCCTTCTCGCAGCAAATTTTGCGGTATAAAATTTACGTCTGTTGTTTTATCTGTCAGATTAATTCCGTCTACACCGCTGCTTTTTTCAAAAATTGTTTTCATATTTTAGATTATCCCCTGTTTTGCCAAGTCTTTTTTTATTCTATCTAGTCCAGTTTGTATAATTCTCGATATTCTAGACTGTGAAATGTTAAATTCTTCTGCGATTTCTCTCAATTTTTTTTCTTTAAAAAACTTATATTCAATAAGTTCTCTTTCTCTTGGCGGAAGTTTTTTCATTGATTCAAGAATACCATCTTTAAGTTCTGCAAATTCAATACTTTCTTCAGGATTTTTTTCATTTGATTTAAACTGTGTTGGAACTTCCGCATCTTGAAGTTCGTCTATTGATAAAATATTTTTATAAACATCAGCTCTAAATTCTGCATTTTCGGTTTCAATATCAATGTCAGACATTACAATACTTTGTTTATTTTTTAGCGTATACCATTTATATCTTCTTCTGACTTCGTTTCTTATAGCCCACTTTATAGCAGTGGAAAGATATGTGCTGTTATATGTTTGCGGGTCACGGTTTTTAAATAAAATATACAGCGTATGTGTTCCAATATTTATTAGCTCAGGCAGTTCAATAAGATGTGAGCGTGAAAATTTTTGATACTCAACCTTTGCAATAATTTCAATTAAATCTTTGTATTCTCTTAGTTTTATATTTTCTTCAGCTGACATTACTATAACTAATCCTAATGAACAAAATTTATTATCTTTACAACCTAATCATATCAGAAAAAATTGTATATGGCTAGCTAATGTAATTTTTATTAACATATTTTATTTTCTATAAAAAAGGAGAAATAATGAGAGTTTTATTTTGTACAGACGGTTCAAAAATCAGTTATCACGCTATTCAAAATTTTTATCACTGGATGAAAGATTTTACTGTAGATATTTTATGTGCAATAGATTGGAGTTTTATGCCTGATACTGTTGCTGTAGAAGATAGTGATTTTGCAATATATTGTACAAATTCTGCAGATTCAATTCTTGATTACAGTGAGAAATTTTTAAAAGAATTTGGATTAAATATTGAAGAAAAAATAAAAATGTGTGGTTCTACAGTCGATTGTATTTTAGAAGCATGTGATAAAAAGGAATATGATTATGTTGTGCTTGGTTCGCATGGTAAAAAAGGTATTCAAAAATGGTTAGGGTCGGTTTCTCAGGAAATAGCATCTGTTTCAAAAATTTCGACATATATTTCAAAAGAGAAAAATTACCGTCAAAAAGTTTTATTTACTGTTGATTCATCAGAAATTAGCCCTGTAGTAATAAATAAAAGTCTTGAAACACTTAATTTGCAGGATAAAGAAATTTATCTTTCTACTGTATATGAAATTCCTGATTATTTATTTTTAGAGGGAAATATTGATTCTAATTGGATTCTTGAGGTAGAGAAGAAACAAGAAACTGCTTCAATGATTTTATTGAACGATTATGAACAAAAATTTACGGAAAAAGGGTTAAATGTAAAGAATAAAATAGTTTTAAGCGGTAATCCTGCTCACGAGATTATTAAATTTATAACTAAAGAAGATATTGATCTGGTGGTTTGCGGTATACGTGATAGAAAACATCTTTCTAAATTCCTTTTAAATTCTGTAAGTAAGAGAATTTTAGAGAGTGCAAAATCAGATGTTATGATAGTTAGACCATAAAATTATCTATTCTTAATAAAGAATTTTCTAAAGTGGCAGTTGCTCCGTACGGAACTGTCACTTTTTTAATACCATGCGATATAGGAAATCCGCTTATTATTGGAATACTTAATTCTTTTGCAAGATTATTAAAGAAATCATCAAAGTAGTCTTTATTATCAATATCTAAAAAATCACCTAAGATAATTGCTTTAATATTTTGTTTAAATTGTTTGATATTTAAAAGCTGACTAAAATATCTGTCAATTTTATAAACAGGTTCATTTAAGTCTTCCGCAAAGAGTATAAAATCTTCATCCGGAATAAAATCTATACCGCAAAGGCTTGTGAGTGTTGAAAGGTTTCCTCCAAAAAGAATTCCTTTAGCGTTTCCTGACAAGTATCCAACAGAATTTTGCGGTCTCAGATTAATTTCTTTACCGCTTAAAGTATTAAAAAAGCTACCTGATGTAAATGTGTCTATTTCATGGAATGCAAAATCACTTTGTGCCATTGCACCTGAAAATGTTATAAGACCGGTATTTTTTAGTATAATTGCACTTAGTGCAGTAATATCAGAGTATCCGCATAAAATTTTAGGATTCTTTTTTATAAGATCAAAATCGATTTTATCTAAAAGCCTTATTGAACCGTAACCGCCGCGGGCACATATTATAGCTTTGATTTCAGAATCTGCAAAAGCGCAATTTAAATCGTATACTCTTTCTTCATCTGTTCCTGCAAGATAATTTTGGCATTTATCAATATTTGAACCTAACTTAACCTTATAACCATAGCTTTCAAAATAATTTTTAGCTTTATAAATTTTTTCCATATCAACAACACCTGCAGGTGCAATTATTCCAATTGTGTCACCGATTTGTAATTTATTTGGTTTAATTAAGTTCATATATTATCCTATTTCACTTATTATCTGTTATAATTACTTTATCATGAATAATAATTATATACCTTTATATCGCAAATACAGACCACAGGCGATTGAACAGATAGTTGGACAAGAACATATTAAAAAAGCTTTGGCAAATGCTATTCAAATGGATAGAATTTCGCATGCTTATCTTTTTACAGGTCCAAGAGGAACGGGAAAGACTTCTACAGCAAGAATTTTTGCAAAGTCTTTGAACTGTGAAAAAGGCGCATCAATTTCACCTTGTAACGAATGCGAAAACTGTAAAAATATTACAAGTTCAATTCCGATTGACGTAATTGAAATAGACGCGGCAAGTAACCGTTCTGTTAACGATGCTGATGAGATTATACAAAAAGTTGCATTAGCACCTGTTCAAAGCCGGTATAAAATTTATATAATTGACGAAGTTCATATGCTTACAAACCAGGCATTTAACGCGCTTTTGAAAACGCTTGAAGAACCGCCGAAAAATGTTATATTTATTCTGGCTACAACAGAAGTTCATAAGGTTCTTGATACTATTAAAAGCCGCTGTCAAAGGTTTGATTTTAAAAGAATTACAACAGATGATATTACAAAACACCTGAGATATATTTCAGATAGTGAAAAGATTAATATTACAGATGAAGCACTTGCTTACATCGCGCAAAATTCTGCAGGCGGAATGCGTGACAGTATTGCACTTTTAGATCAATTGTCCGTGTTAAATTCAACAGATAATGCTATAGGTGTTGATGATATTAATAATTTACTTGGAAGATTGTCATTTGGCGCTCTAACAGATTTATTTTCGGCAATTGCAGAATCAAATCAAAATAACGCACTTTCTGTTCTAAATGATATTTATAATCAGGGAAATGAACCGGCTCAAATTTTATCTAATTTGCTTGAGTATTTAAGAAATGCTCTTATTTTAAAATCTGTCGGGGATGTCGATAACACTGTGGTTCAGCTTAATAAAGAGCAATCAGCGACTTTAAAAGATAAGCTAAATACAATCGAAGCACATCAGCTTGTATCTCTGATTGATAAGTGTGCAGAATATATTAAAGAGCTTAAATTAACTTCTAATCCAAAATTATGGCTTGATGTAGCGATTTTGGATATGTCTAATTTAACTCAAAATACTAAATTAGAAGAACTTCAAAAACGTATTTCGGCATTAGAATCCGGAGAAGCTCCAAAAATTATGGTAAATACTTCACCATACAATACTCCTCCCGCACCTGTTAAAAAGCCTGAAATAATGAAACCAGAAGCTCCTAAATCAGTGCCTAAACCTCAGCCTGCGCAGGTAAGTAAACCAACAGTAACGGAAGAAGAAGTTTTAGCAGAACCTGTACCGATGTCAAAACCTGCAAATCCGAATTCACTAAAAGCTTTATGGGCTAATTTACTTGAAAATGTTTCAAGTTTCCCTTCTCGTGCTATTTTAAAACAGCAGGCTGTACCGGTTAAAATTACACAGAATGAAGTTATAATAACCATAAAAAATTCAAATTGGCTTAAACAGTTTGGACCGGAAGGTTCGAAACATTCATTTATTGTGGATGCTTCTAACTCACTGTTTGGTAGTGCCGTTAAGAAAATTATAGTACGTGCACCGGAATCAGGGGATGAAGCTATACGAAAAGAACAAACAGCAGGTGATGAGGATGATAAGCCTGCCCCTGTTCCAAAGTCGGTTCCGCAGCCTAAACCTGAGGTAAAAAAGGAAGAAATTGTTGAAGCTGTTGAAGCCAAAGAGGAAATTGATTCACAAGATGATGTTGGTGAACCTTCACAGACAGTTAAAAGAAAATCATCAGATTCATCTTTCCATTCCGATAATGTAAATATGGTTATGGAATTGTTTGACGGAAAATTTATAGACTAAAAATTGCGGGCGAAACATAAGTTTCGCCCGCCTTACTAATTATTTACATTTTGCAGAAACGCAAGAATCGAGGTAATTTACCATAGTGTTTTTAAATCTTTCACATTGAGCCTCGTTATTTGACTCAAAACGAAGAGTAAATACCGGTTCTGTATTACTTTGTCTGATTAATGCAAAACCGCCGTTAAAAACGATTCTCATACCGTCTAATGTAACTATTTCTTTAATTTCTGATCCAAACATGTCAGGGTTGTTTTGAACTTCAGATTTCATAGATTCCAAAACCTCTTTTTTCAAATGGTTAGGGCAAGGAAAACGAACTTCATCACTTGTGAAAACTTTATTAAACGGTTCAAGCATTTGTTCAAGTTTAAAGTTTTTATCAGCTTTTTTGTGTTTTGCTACAATTTCTATCATGCGGCAGCCTGCGTAAACAGCATCATCAAACCCGTAATATCTATCTTTGAAGAATGTATGACCGCTCATTTCGCCCCCAAGAATAGCATTTGTTTCTTTCATTTTATCTTTAATGTAGCCGTGACCGGTTTTACACATTACAGCAGTTCCACCTGCATTATTTATTGTGTCGTATAATACTTGTGAACATTTAACTTCAGATACTACAACAGGGTTACAGTCAATCATATCCATAGCATAGATTAAAAGCAGTTTGTCGCCTGTCAGCGGTGTGCCTTTTGAATCTACAACCCCGATTCTGTCGCTATCGCCGTCATATGCTATACCAAAATCTGCATTGTTTTCAACGACAGTTTTAGATAAGTCTTTAAGAGTTGATAAAGCACTCGGATTTGGATGATGGTTAGGGAATGTTCCGTCAGGTTCTGAATATAACTCAATAACTTCACAGCCAAGCTCTTTATATAACTGAGGACCAACAATTCCACCTGTAGCGTTAGCGCTGTCTACAACAATCTTAATACCTTCTCCGATATTACCGAATTTTTCTTTCATTTCAGCTATATATTCAGGAATAATTGGTGTCGTGTCATTCTGAACTTGATTCGAAATCTCGCTATAAGATTTCCAATTTTCAAAAACAATATCTCTAACTTCTTTAATTTGTTTTTCGTTAAGTGTTTGTCTGTTATAAGTCATTTTTAAACCATTGTATTCACTCGGATTGTGACTTGCAGTAATAATCATTGCACCATCAAGATTATGCGCAACTTCCGAATAGTAACCGATAGGTGTTGGTGCTAATCCTAAATCCTCAATATAACCAGTTTCAGCATCCTTTAAACCGTTTATTAAGGCATTTTTAAGAGAAGGTGAATGTAATCTTGCATCCATACAAACACTGATTCTTAAATCTTTTTCTGATTTCCCGCTTTGATCTTTTAACCAGTCAATATATCCTAATCCGATATTATAGAATAATTCTTCTGTAATATCGTCATTATAAATTCCTCTAATATCATTTTTACCAAATGCGTGTTCATATTTTTGCATAATTCACATCTCCTAATCTTTCGAATATAATAGAATCATATCATGAAAAACCTGTATGAAAAACTTACAAATAACCAAAATTTTGCGGCATGGATTTTCATAGCGCCTGCAATACTCGGGACTTTTATATTTATTTTAATTCCTGTAATCTGTTCATTTGGTTTAAGTTTTACATCGTGGGATATGTTGAATCCTATAAATTTTGTCGGATTCGAAAATTATAAATTACTTTTAAAAGACGGATTGTTTTATAAAATTTTGCTGAATACTATTGTATTTGCACTTTCAACTTCAATTTTAGGTGTAATTATTCCCTTGATTTTAGCTGCAATTTTGAATTCCAAAATTAGAGGAAGTGAATTTTATAAAACAGCATATTTTTTACCGTTTATTACACCTATGGTTGTTGTTGGAATCGTTTGGGCATGGATATTTGATCCAAATATTGGGTTTTTAAATCAGGTTTTGAATATTCATATAAACTGGCTTTACGATTCAAAATTTGCAATGCCTGCACTTATTATAGTATCTGTTTGGAAACTTATCGGGTATAATATGATAATTTTTCTTTCTGCTTTCTCTTCTGTTTCACAAAGCTTGTTTGAAGCCGCAAAAATAGATGGTGCAAATGCTTATCAAACCTTTAAAAATGTAACAATTCCGCTTTTATCATCGACTATATTTTTTGTAGTCATAATTACTGCAATATCTTCTTTTCAGGTTTTTGACTTAATTTATTTAATGACACAGGGGGGACCTTTTGATAGTACAAATGTTCTTGTTTATTCGATTTATAAAAATGCGTTTGAATATTTTAATATAGGTAAAGCAAGTGCAATTGCTTACGTTTTATTTGTAATAATACTTGTTTTAACGCTTATCCAGTGGCATTTTCGCAAAAAAATTGTGTACAATGAAATAGATTAAGTTTACAAATCTTTAACAATATTAAAGTTTTAAAAAAAGTTTCCGTATATGTATATGTGAATAGATAACACGGGGTGTGTATTAAAATGTACGAAGACTTACTAAGAAAGCAGATTATTGTAGAATTAAAAAATTTGATTAAGAAAGCTGAAACTATTGAGGAAGATAAAGATACTTATTGTGAATTTATGAAAGGTATGATTCTAAATACCTACAGTACTAATTAGCCGTTTGAGTAATGTTTTTTCTATAAAAACTTAGTAGATTATGACTATGAATATAGTTATAATCGGCGGTGTAGCCGCAGGAGCAAAAGCCGCAGCTAAAATAAAACGTTTACTTCCGGATGCAAATGTATCAATTTATACTGATGATACGCATGTATCATATTCATCATGCGGTCTTCCGTATTATATAGAAGGTAATTTTACTGATTATAGAGCGCTTCTTGTTCGTTCTGTAGAAGAATTTAATGCTGCAGGTATAAATGTTTATTTGCAGTCAAAAGTAGAAAAAATACTAATTCCACAACAACAAGTATTGGTCTGTTCAAATACGGATGCTCGTCTTGAAAAATATGACAGACTAATTATTGCGACAGGTGCACGACCACTTATTCCTAATATCATCAATGTTAATAATTTTGATAATGTTTATACAGTTCGAAAAATAGAAGATGGTATTGCTATAAGAGAAAAAATGCTTCAATCAAAGCGTGTTGTAATTGTAGGCAGCGGCTTTATAGGTTTAGAACTTCTTGAAGCATTTGTTAAAAACGGGCTTGAAGTTAGTGTAATAGAAAAAAGTAACCGTATTATGGCGGCATTTGATACTGATATTTCAGAACTAATTTTGAAACGACTTGAAAGTATAGAAAATCGCAATTTCAAGTTCTATACTAATGAAATTGTGTCTGAAATTATTGGTGAAAATAAAACAGCAACTGCGATAAAAACAATATCAGGAAAAATAATTGAAACAGATATGATTGTTTTAAGTTCCGGTGTTGTACCAAATTCTGAACTTGCCAAAGATGCAGGAATTACAACAGGAGAATCCGGTGCTATTAAAGTTAATAAACTAATGCAAACATCTGTTCCAAATATATATGCCTGTGGTGATTGCTGTGAAGAACCCCATTTGATAAGCGGAAAATCAGTCTGGGTACCGCTTGGTTCTACAGCTAATAAGGAAGGACGTGTTGCAGCTCTAAATGCAGCAGGAATTTATACCCCGTTTGAAGGTGTACTTGGGTCTGCGGTTTCAAGATGTTTAAATACAACAATGTCAATGACTGGACTGACAGAAAAAGAAGCCATAGAATCAGGTTTTAATCCTGTATGTGCAATAGTATCAAAGCCTGATATAGTTCCATATATGCCGGATGTAGGTGATATAACCTTAAAAGTTATTGCAGATAAAACAACAGGACTACTATTAGGCGGGCAAGCAATAGGTTCTCTCGGTGCGGATAAGCGTATAAACAGTCTTGCAACAGCACTTCTTGCTCATATGACAGTAAGCGATTTTAGAAATAATGATTTAACTTACTCTCCGCCATATTCTACAACAATCGATCCGCTTTTAGATGTTATGAATATCTTGTGCAGCAGAGTTTCTAATCACTGCTGATATATGTTTTGCAACAGCTTCGCCCATGGAAAAACAACTACCCTGTACTCTTAGGGCACCTTGCGCCATATAATCAGCAGACAAACAACGCCCTGCAACAAATAAATTGTCGTAATCTTTAGACATTAAAGCTTCAATCGGAAGCTGATACTCACCTGTCACCTGTAATGTTGAAGAATCTTTATCCTTAGAATGAACATCAACCGGATAATTTGAAATAACTGCAGGATTATC
The DNA here is from genome assembly GCA_950022695.1 of uncultured bacterium. Lineage (GTDB taxonomy): Bacteria > Cyanobacteriota > Vampirovibrionia > Gastranaerophilales > Gastranaerophilaceae > Zag111. The sequence continues at coordinate 49,623 of CATLLN010000003.1, forward strand.
AAACCTTTTGCCACTTTTTAAATCATCAATTGTATAAATATATTTTCCGCAAATTCTATTGGAAACCCTTACTCCAATTGAATCTGCGATATTTGAGATAAAAGCGTTTTCAAACCCCGGAAAATATTTTTTACAGAAATTTGAAAGCCGTAAAATAGCTTCTCTGGCTTGAATTAAAGCTTTTGACACATCTTCTGTAATATTTGGGTTAAGGTTCTCAACTATTCTCGGACAGTTAAAAGCTAATGAATCAGGCATTCCGGCAATACTAAACACCTGGAAATAGTTTCTATCACTATCTTTTAGGTCTCCTTGCGATACTGCTTTATCAAAATAAGGTGCTAAAGCCCACTGTCTATCGCTATCCCAGGTGTATGCCGTTGATAAATGTGTTAAACCTTCTATACATTCTACAGTTGTAACATTTCTGTCTGAATCTATCTCTAAAAGCCAATCTCCAAAGGTTTCAAGGTTAATACCGCTCATAATAAACCTTAAACTCATTGGCTGAAATTCATTATTATTTTCTAAAAATTCGCAATTAATTAATTTAGAAAATTCACAATTTCCTGTTGTGTCAATATAATACTTCGCTTCGATATATTCCGATAATTTACAATTAGAATCTTGCAAAATATTATTTGTATGTATCGTAACGTTATATGATGATAATATTAGTTTGTTGATTTCTATAGATTTGATGTAATTTGAGATAATTTTTGCATTTTTTACATATGTATTAAATAATACGTCAACATGAGCATCTTTCATTATCTTATCTAGTACTATTTTAAGAAGCTCAGGATTGAACCAGCCGCGATTATCCTGATAAGTAACCTGTCCACCTACTTTTTTCAATTCTGATATTAAATCATTATAAAAGTCAGTATTAATTTGGTTTTCGCCTGACTTCATTACCGGCACAACAAGTCCCGATGTAATAGTTCCTCCTAAATGAATTGAACGCTCTATTAAAAGTGTTTTTAGGCCGGATTTGCCTGCAATATATGCTGCAGCACACCCTGCAGTTCCTCCACCGATTACAATAATATCATATTTCTTCATTCTATAATTATAAAAATATATTAAATTTAGTGCAAATAGTTCATATTTTGTTGTGTTAAAACATAATATGCACAGCCTACACCTGTAGAATTTTTTGTTTTGCAGTTCGTTTCATACGGGAAAATAGAATCAGGTGCACCCATTGGTCTTAATGAATTGTTCGAATATTCAAACATAAATAAATCTTTACCCCAGGTGTTAGGTGAATATTTACCATTTGTATCAATGTAAAAATGTGTAATACCTTCACTAGGCTCATATATCCACCAAACGGCTGCTCCATTTAATAATACGACTTTATAGGCATCATATTGTGCATAGTTGAGACGGGGGCTGCCATTTTTTTGCAAGTAGTAGGCATTAACAATACATTTACCATCAGTATCTGTCATTCCACAGTCAAGAGCTAATTTTAGAAAAGGCTTAAGATTTTCACCGATTTTTAGGGTTCTCGCAGCTCTGGTTGGTTCGGTAAACCAGCCTTCCATATCGCCATATTCTTCTTCTGCCATCTTCATAGATTGAGCAATTATCGATTGGGTTTTACGTAAAATTGAAACTGTACGTTTTTCAGTATAATTTTGCAATAATATCGGAATTGTCATAGCTGAAACAACACCTATAATTCCTAATGTAATCAAAATTTCTGCAAGAGTAAAACCTTTTTCCATCTCTCCTCCTATATTAAGCAATTATAGATTTATAACATGATATATAGACCTATAATACGATTATTATAAAGTATTTGCTCATTATTGTCAATATAATCAATAATAAGATATATAGTTCTATTTTGAGGAGCAAAATGTCTGTTAGAGAGTTTGTAAAGATACTATTAGCTAAAGAATGTATGACACTTACCCAGCTTGCAAAATTGGCAACAGAAAATAGTGATAAGAAATATACAATGGATGGGCTTTCACACAAAATGAGAAAAGGCTCGTTGGATTTTAATGATGTCGAATATTTTGCAAAACTTTTAGGCTATGAAATTGTATTAAGAAAAATTGAAAAAAATAATGATAATTAAATTATCGTATCGAAGCGATATATACTTATAAAATTTTGTTGAAATTTTTCTTATATTTTGAAGTTGATAACCTATCAGAATTTTTAACTTCCTGATTTCGACGTTCTATAATTGCCTCATTTTGGCTTGTTAAATTTTCATCCCTATAAAATATACCTGCCGTTGTATTTAAAAGCCCTAAATCGAATTCTGAGAGGGAATGAATAATTTTTGCTGAATCCTTTACTGCAATTGTTCCTGTGTATTTATTCAAGCGCTCGTTGTAGATATTTCCGATAAAAAATCCTGCTTCTTTCATAGCTGATCTTATTGCAGCTGATGTTGAATATGTTAAAATCATCCCATCTTGTTCAAGATGTTCAAAAAGTAACTTAAAAAATTCATAGGACCACAAACAAGGACATTTTGCAGGTGTAAAAGCATCTAAAAATATCAAATTATATAAATTATTATCGTTTTTGATTATATCCCTTGCATCTCCAATTTGAGGGTCAAAACTAAAATCACGTAAATTATATCTTTTTAGGTCGTTTTTATAACAATTAGATACATGTTGATAATATATATTATGTAAGCTGGTACTTATTTTCTTTAAGAGAGTGCATTTACACCTCTCAGAACGATAAAATTCGTATATTCCCTTCAAATTTGAATCAAAATATGAATTATACCTCTTAGAATCTAATATCGCTATTATATCCTCATTTTGGAGAATTTCGGGGTATTTTTTAATGATTTTTTCAAAAATTACAAAATTTATTAATTTATGAATTTTTTTAGGATTTTTAATTTTTTCTTTTTCAAGATATTTATCTATATTTTTATACTCAAAATCAAAATTATTATTCTTAAAATTTTTTACACCGGTTTTTACAAAAGGTGAAAGAAAAAATAAATTTTTATCAATATCTACAGATTTTATATAAATCTTATCAAAAATATTATGAGTATCTATCGTTTCGGTACACATACTATAATTACTAACAGACTCATTATTATTTTTCTCAGAATTGTTATTGGTACATATCGTTTCGATATACTGTTTTGCATGCTTATTATTTTTTTGAGAAATTTTTAAAAAATAATTTTCTAAAATTAAATTCAAAAAACTTTTTGAGTTATATCCGATTCCATAACAAATATCCAAAACTTTTATTGAATCTTTTGCCAATAAATTTTCTATATCAACAGGCATTATAAATTTTTCATATGCTTCAGTTAAAGCACCTGTTGTACTGTGATAAATATCCTTAAACTCCGGACTGTATAAGCCTACAGAACCATCATTTGTAAAATATGGGTGAAATTCAAACATAATCTTAATTTTACGGCATCGAATATTAATAATGCAACTTTTTAATATTATGAAATTTACTACATTTACACCTGTTTTTGGTATAATAATTTAGAAAGGTAGAAATAATTATGAAAGTAAGTGTAAAAGTTCCGGCAACAACTGCTAATATAGGCCCGGGTTTTGATTGTCTGGGTATGGCATTACCAATTTATAATACAATTACTATTGAAGAAACCGTATTGCCCGGAACCGGTGTTGAAATAAATGTTATAGCAGAAAGTGATGCTGTTGATCAAATGTCACTTGAGCATATACCAATGGATGAAAACAGTATTATTTATAAAGCTGTTGAGCTTTTATATAATTTAATTGGACAAACCCCAAGTGAATTAAAAATAAATGTACACTCTAATATTCCTGTAGCAAGAGGTTTAGGCAGCAGCTCTTCTGTAATTGTAGGTGCTTTAATAGCTGCAAATGAGCTTTTAGGTCGTCCTGCAGATGAAGTTGCTTTGTTATCAATTGCTTGTGAAATAGAAGGTCATCCGGATAATATTACACCTGCAATTGTCGGCGGGCTTGTAATTTCATCTCAAGAAGATGATGGAAGCGTAGTTTACAGAAAATTAAAATGGCCTGAAGAATGGGCAGTTACAGTTTGTATTCCTGATTTTGAATTATCAACTGATATTGCACGTTCTGTTTTACCTAAAGAAGTACCAATGAAAGATGCTATCTTTAACGCTCAAAGACTTGCAATGTTTGTACAAGCAGTGCATACAAAAGATTCAGAATTAATGAAACTTGCGCTTCAAGACAGACTTCACCAGCCATACAGAATGAAACTTGTGCCTGGATTAGATAAAATTATTGATAAGTTAAAACACTTTGATAATGTTCTTGGATGCGTTCTGAGCGGTGCTGGTTCATCTATTCTTATTATTTCTGAAAAAAATAATATTGATAAAATCAGAGCTGTTGTTAAAGATACTTGGACAGATCAAAATATAAAATGTGATATAAGAACTCTGTCTGTTGAAAATAGCGGTGCTCAGATTATATCAAATGATGATATGTAATATTACCAATTGTACTGATTAAATTTTTATAAAATTCCTTCATAATAGCTTATCTTGGTTAAATGGAGGAATTTTTATGTACGTTACAGTTTTAGATTCTTGTGTTGGATGCGGAGCATGCGCAATTATTAATCCCGAAGTTTTTGAAATGAATGGAAATAAAGCTAATGTTAATCCTGAAAAAGTGGATGAAACGGAAGATTTATGTATTGATGCTGCAATAACCTGTCCTGTTAATGCTATTGAAATCGAAGATTGTTAAGATTTATTAAACCTTAATTTATTTACTAAGCAATTTTTATCTATAAAAAAACTTTATAAAAGAGTAGGTTAAATTTATTGCGTTATGGAAGGTAGGTAAATTATGGTATCAGGTGTTGGTGTTACAACCCATGCAACACAGAAATTAGTTACAACTAAAGGCAGTGTAAATAATAAAGTAAACTGTGCTGCTGAACATTTAAAAAATGATGTAAAAACTTTTACTCAATTAGGACTTGTTGGCGGTGCTGTTGGTTTAGTAGGATATAAAAAGCCGGATTATATTAAAAAATTAGCAAAAGTGACAGGTAATCTGGTTGGTAAAGTCGGTAAATTCCTGGCAGAAAAAGTAGTCAAGAAAGGCTTTGGGACAGGCTTATTGAATAAAGTTCTTAAGAATCCTGGTAAAACAGGGGCTATTGGCTTAGCTGCAGCCGGCGGTTTATGGGTTATAAATAAATTGTGTGAGCATAGCTATAATTCAGGTCAAATTGATCAAAAATACGCTGATGCCGCTAAACTTGAAAATACCAAAAATATAATTTTAGATTAAGTATAATAAAAAGGGGTATATAATTATGCCCCTTTTTCATATGTAACACTTATTTTAAGGTTATTTTCATTAACATCAACAATTGCCCATCTTATCAAACCTCCGTACTGTTTGGTAAGAATTGCTTCAATTTCTTCTCTATTTGAAATATTTTCAGGAGTTATCCATATAATTTCAGATAAAATCAATTTACATTTCCTTTCACCGCGGAGCGCGAAATCTGCTCATTTTCCAAAATCATTAGTAACAAAATGCCCCGTCTCACCGAGGACTACTCGACAGTTACAGATTTTGCAAGGTTTCTTGGCTGGTCAACATCTTTTCCTAAGAATTCTGCAATATAATATGCAATCAATTGAAGCGGAATCATTGAAATTATCGGAGATAATAATTCAATAACATCTGGCACTCTTATAATAAAATCAAATAAATCATCTAATTTTTTATCGGTAGAATTTGTCAACACAATCATTCTAGCATTGCGAGCTTTGGCTTCTTCACTGTTAGAAAGAAGTTTTTCGTAAACAGAACCCTTCATAAGTATTGATAAAACAGGCATTGTTTCATCTAGCATTGCAATTGGACCGTGTTTCAATTCACCGGCAGGATAGCCTGTTGCATTAATATAACTGATTTCTTTCAGTTTTAATGCACCTTCTAAAGCTGTCGGATAATTGATTCCGCGGGCAATATAAATAAAATCACGAGTGTTTGAATACTTTCTAGCACAAGATTGAATTTCTTCTTTATGTGCTAAAATTTGTTCAATTTTTTGCGGCAGTAAAAGCATTTCTGCTTTTAAATTTGTCAAATCAGATTCTGCCATTGTACCTTTAATTTCAGCCATATAAAGTGCTAAAAGATAGAATGAAGTTAGCTGTGCAATATATGATTTAGTCGCAGCAACTGAAACTTCAATACCCGCACTTACAGGTATTAAACTGTCGGCTTCACGTGCCATCGCACTGTCCGGGCGGTTTGTAATAATTAAAATATGTGAACCGCGAGCTTTTGATTGCTTAATTGCGGTCAAAGTATCAGCAGTTTCGCCAGATTGTGAAACTCCGATAACAAGAGTATGTTCATCTGTAACTGTTTTTCTGTAAATATATTCACTTGAAGCTTCAACATCAACAGGAATTTCACAGAAATTTTCAATAATATATTTACCAATCATTGCAGCATGAAGAGATGTTCCACAGGCAATAATCTGAATTCTGTTAAGGTTTTTAAGTGTTTCACGATTAAGTTTAACTTCATCTAACACAATTGGAGAATCAGATGTATGAAGTTTTCCGACTAAAATATTTCTGATAACATCAGGCTGTTCGTGAATTTCTTTGAGCATAAAATGCTTGTATCCCATTTTACTAAGAGCAATTGGTTCCCAAGGCAACAGTTCAACCTTTGGTGAAATTTCTTCTCCATTTTCTGATATAAGCTTCATAGAATCAGAAGTTAAAACAGCAATTTGATTATCAGTTAAGTATACAGCTTGTTTTGTATGCTTGATAAATGCTGGAACATCTGAAGCAACATAAAATTCATTTTCACCGATACCAACAATTAATGGCGCGTTTCTTTTAGTTACAACTAGTTTTTCCGGTTCATCATTGTGCATTATACATAGAGCATAAGCACCTTCGATTTTCTTTACTGCAAGTTCAACAGCTTTTGTTAAATCTTTCACTTCACCATAGATTGAAGCCACAAGATGTGCTACAGTTTCGGTATCTGTTTGTGATTTAAATTTACAGCCCTTTGCTTCCAGTTCTTCTTTTAATTCTTTATAGTTTTCGATAATACCGTTATGAACTAGTACAAGATTTCCGCAAGTACACGTATGCGGGTGTGCATTAACAACTGTCGGAGCACCGTGTGTTGCCCATCTGATATGTCCGATACCGCTTGTCGCTTTTGAAATATCATAAGCATGTGGAATAAGTTCTTCTCTTAGATTCTTTAACTTGCCTTCAGCTTTGTAAACATTTATTTTATCGGAACATTTAACTGCAATACCAGAAGAATCATATCCTCTGTATTCTAGCTGTTCAAGTCCGTCTAATAATATATCAACAACCGGTTTTTCACCTATATATCCAACAATACCGCACATATTGTATTATCTCCCTTTTAATATTTACAATATATATAGTATCATTAAAATAGCAAGTTTTTTATACCTTAATAAATTTTTTACATTAGTCTAAAATTCTAATTCCTGCTCTTGACATAGCCGGAATGGTATTATTATATCCATATCCTCTGTTTGACGTGTATCCTCTACTAAACGTAGGTGAAAAACTTCCGCCAAACGGTGTGTCAATTATAGAAGGCGTAAAACCTGTAGGCTGACCTATAAATCTGTTCATAATACGTTGTGCAGGTGTTCTTCTGTTATAATCTGCCAGATAATTTCTATTGTAGTAATCATCTTGACGATAATTTGCCAAAATATTATTCATACGTTGCGCAATATTCATATTTGCATAGTTACGATTAAATAACCGTCTTTCAATACGATTTAATCTGGATGCAGGAGTTTCTCTTCTGTATGTTGTACCAAATAAATAATCTTCAATTCTGGCTAAATCATTGTTATATATAGAATTTGTATTATTATTAGTTCTATTCAACATACTATAATCCGGAGATTCTCCAACACTATAAGTTTTAACAGTTGTTGCATTTGCTACTGTACACATTGTTCCTAATAAAAATAATGTAAATCCAATTGCTAATAATTTTTTCATAAGCACCTCTTCTGATAAACTTATATTAAAAACTACTTTCAATATTTACATTCAACTGTTGTCTAATCTTAACAATTAGCCAAAAAGAAAAAATAATGCTATTATAATACCATGTTTGATTTAAATAAAAATAAAAAAGAAGTTATTGCATATTTGCACACTCATTGGGATAGAGAATGGTATAGAGAATTTGAAGTCTTTAGATTAAGACTATTAAGAGTTTTTGATAATGTTCTGGATATGCTTGAAGAAAACAAAATTCCATCTTTTTATTTTGATGGTCAGGTTTCAGCGCTTTTGGATTATCTTGAAATCAGACCGGAACGTGAAGAACAAATAAGACGTTTAATCTATGAAAAAAAGTTATTTATAGGTCCGTTTTACTGTCTGGTTGACGAATTTTTAACAGATGGTATATGCTTTAGAAAAAACCTTGAAATCGGTATTAAAATCGCAAAAGAATTTGGATGTAATGATTATATTGCATATTTAGCAGATACTTTCGGACATAGCAAAAATATTCCCGAGATTTTAAAAGAATATGAAATTGATAAAGCTATAGTATGGCGCGGATGCGGAGATTTGCCGGCAGAATTTAAATTTGGCGGAATTAATACTGTAAATCTTGTACGCGGTTATTTTATGGATATTTTTTCATCAGAAAAATCAATTGAGGAAAAGGCTGAATTTTTAAAGAAAAACCTTGATATGATTGCTGAAAAATCAGGTAAAACACTTTTACTTCCAATCGGTGCCGATCATTTAGGAATTCCGGAAGATATCGCAGAACAAATTGAAGAGGTCAATAAATATCTTGAAAATTATGAAATAAGACTTGGCTCTCCGTTCGAATATTTTGATTCTGTAAAATTCAAAAAAACTCACAATGAAGAATTAAGAGATAACAGTAAAACATTCATTTTGCCTGGCACATATTCCTCCAGAATTAAATTAAAGCAGCTTAATACAGAATGTTCTTATAAATTAGATTTAGCAGATAAATTACAATACAATTTTGGAAGCTGCTATGACAATATAATTGAATATGCATACAAATTACTGCTTCAAAATCAAGCACACGATAGTATTTGCGGCTGTTCTACCGACGATGTTCATGAAGAAAACATTATACGCTACAAAAAAATTCTTCAAATAGCTAACACTATAATTGAAGAAATTAAGCTTACACAACCTGAAAATATGTCTATAACCTTCAAATATCTGGATAAATATAAACTGCTAGAAGTTGAAAGAACTGAAATTGATGAAAATTCACAGGTTATTGCACAGCGCAAAGGTTTTCCGACAAGATTACTTCACAATACAGATAAAATTCCTGTAACAGAAGATTATACAACGGTTTATACACTTCTTAAGGAGTTTAATGCTGATCATAAATGTTCTGACATTGTTGTTGACAATACAAATCTTTTTAATTCAAATATTCGAATAGCAATTGAAAACGGCAAATTAAATGTTTATAATAAGTCTGAATGTTATGAAAATTTTATTGAATTTGTGCGCTGTAAAGATAATGGAGACGCATATAATTTCGGTCCTATAAAAGACGATATTTATGAAACAGCACAGATTAAATCAGCCAGAATATTGATGGATGGTCCATTAAGAGCTGCAATAAGAATTACTACAACATTCTTTAATGTAGATGTTTATTTAAATAAACGCTCAAAATTATTAAATTTCAAAATAAAATGGCTGAATCTGTCATCAAATAAATTATGGCAGGTTAGATTTAATCTAAAAAAAGCGGTTAAAGAAGTTCAATCAGAAGATATGAATCTTATGATATCAAGAAAATTTGACCCTGAATACGACATCCGCCAAAATCTGCCAACAGAAAAAGGGCTTGAAGCAAAAACAAATACTGCCCCATTCCAAAGACTTGCCTGGACAAACGGCTTTGGTGTTATAACAAAAGGTTTAACCGAATACGAAGTTTCTAAAAACGCTTTAATGATAACACTTTTAAGAAGTACAGGAGTCATTTCTAATCCTAAAAACTCTTCCAGAACAACACCTGCAGGTCCGCCGATTGAAGTTCCGGGATTGCAGCAACTTGGAGAAAACACAGCAGAGTTCTCGATAGGCTTTTTCCCTGTAAAAGAATGGGCAAATTATGTTGAAGAAGTTTATCCGCAAACAATTTTATTTTAGATAATAAAAAACGGTCATTTATTTGACCGTTTTATTTGTTTCCTATCCTTTTTCCTTAATTCTTTTCTCTTATTTCCTATTGATTATCCAACAACTTTTGATACGAAATTCACAACTTCAAAAAGTGAATCTTTAACGAATTCCTTTGCTAATACTCCGACCGGTCTGTTTTCGATACAGTCAAAAACGTAATATATCGGATCTTGTGAATTATTAAATCTCATTCTTTTATCTTTATTAGCTAAATAACAAAAATCTTCAACTGATTTATTTCTTTTTCTTGAAGCTTTATTTGTCATTGTGCCAAATGCTTGACCTGATGTTGCTAACATAACTTTTTTCTCTCTCTTATTTATATCTTACATATATATAAAGTAAATACATTTAAAAAAATTGCCTTTTTAAAAAGAGTTATATTAACAAAAGTTAACAATTCTAATTAATAAGTTCAACAACTTCATCATCTGTCAAAAGGTTTTTACCTATAGCTTTTTCAAGCTGAGCTCGTGCTGAATTATATTCGTATAAAGCAGTATAATAAGTAAGTTGTGCTTGCTCGTATGTGTTTTCAGAATCCTTAAGTTCAGTTGGAGAGCCCTCGCCTACTCTATAGCGTCCAAATGATAATTCATAATTTTCTTTTGCCTGTTTTACCTGTAATATTGCCACAGGAAGCTGATTACGTTTTTCTTCAACTTTAATATAAGCTGTTTGTATCTCCAAATATATATTATTTTGCATATCACGGGCATTAGCAAGTTCTCTGTCATATAAATACCTTGCTTCTTTTATTTCGTTTCTCAAAAGCATAATATTTATTGCAGGAAAAGTTAAATAACCACCTAGGTTAAAACCGTAATTGGAAGTCCAGGATTTTCCGCCTCGTTGGAATTGCCCTTCAACAGATAAAGTTGGTAAAAATGATTTTTTGGTAAGTTTAATAGTTTGATTTACTCCTTCAACTCTAATTTCTGCATGTTTTAATTCAGGACGAGCTTCTCTTGCAATATCAATTGCTTCTTCAAAACTTATTTTTACCGGTTTGTATTGAAGCCTGTCTACAATCTTATATTTTTCAATATAAGGTACTCCCATTACATTATTAAGTTTTGCTATTGCCAAATTTATAGCGTTGTCAGCTTCTATAAGTTTTAATTTTGCATTACTTAAATGTGTTTCAGCAATAGTAACATCTACCTTAGGATTCATTCCGGTAGAATAGTATGCTTTTGCCTGATTATAAAATAACTGATATTTTTTAACTGTATCATACGCAATACGTTTATTCTCATACGCATATAAAACATTATAATAGGCATCTTTTGTTTGATAAATAACATCATTAACAACCGCTTCAAATGTTTTTTTGTATCCTTCATAGTCAAGTTTACGAATAGTTGCCTGATTCTGTGTTACACCAAAGTCATAAAGCATTTGCTGTAATGATGCCTGTCCAAGCAAATAATAATTAAATTCAAGATTTTCACCTAACGCATCAGATAATTGAAGTTGTCTTAAACGCGTGTAACCGGTTTGCCAGGAAATCGTAGGAAAATAATTTGACCAAACCTGTTTAACACGAGCATCAGATGCTAAAATATCCTGAAATGCAGCATTAATTTTGGGATTATTACCAAGTGCAAGTTTAATACAATTATCCAGTGACATATCAACATTTTTTTCTATTGAACCCGAAATTACAAAATCAGAATTTATATTAAATCCAGGTAAAACATCGTCACTTGTAGGAAATTCGTCAGGATTTATTTTGTTACCAAGTTCTTTTGAATAACAAAATTGTGTAAATGTTAAAATTATAATAAAAACTGAAACAATTTTTTTAAGCATTTTTCTTACTTTCTGTGTATTTACTTATTTTTTCCGAAAAATTTATTTTAAATTCTTCTACCATAACATAGAATGCCGGTACCAAAAAAGTACCAATAAAAGCTACAGCAACCATTCCGCCAAGTACAGTTAACCCAACAGAATGACGTGAAGCAGCACCCGCACCTGATGCGAATACAAGAGGCAGCAGCCCTAATATAAACGCTATATTTGTCATCATTACAGCTCTAAATCGTAATTTAGCTGCATGAATTGCAGAGTCTTTAATAGACATACCATTTTCGTGCGCATCTTTTGCAAATTCAATAATCAAAATTGCCTGTTTTGTACTTAACCCGATTAACATAACAAGTCCGATTTGAGAATAAATATCAAGTGAATACCCTGATACATATTGAAAAATTAATGCTCCAACGATAGCAACAGGAGTAACTAATAGTACACTGATTGGTAAAAACCAGCTTTCATATAAGCCAACAAGAAATAAGAAAATAAATACAAGCGACATAATAAGAATTGGTACAATTTGCCCGCTTGATTCTTTTTCCTGCAAAGATGAACCGGACCAAGCAAACCCCATGTCAGGAGGTAAAACTTTATTTGATATTTCTTCCATCATATCCATTGCCTTACCTGAACTTACGCCAGGACGCGCGCTTCCGTTAATAGTAATTGCCGGATACATATTAAATCTTGTTCTACTATATGGTCCTACAATATTTTTTGTTTTTATTACAGAAATAAGCGGAACCATTTTGCCGGTATTATTTTTCACATAAATTTTACTTAAATCAGAAAGTTTAGCCCTAAATTGTGAATCTGCCTGCAAATATACACGATAAACCCTGCCGTACTTATTAAAATCATTAACATATGATTTTGCAAAATAAGCAGCAATTGCATTATAAATTTCAGTAACAGGAACTCCCTGTGCCATTGCTTTATCAACATCAACATCTATAAGCAATTGTGGTAAATTAGCACTATATGATGTATAAATCATCGCAAAATCAGGATTTTGCATAGCTTCAGCAATAAGTTTTTGAGCTTGTTTATAAACCTCACCCGCATCTCTATCACCTTTATCTAAAAGCTGATATTCAAATCCGCCAAACATACCAAGCCCTGAAATAGCAGGTGGTGAAAACGTCGCAACGGTTGCTGAAGGATAATGCAAAAATTGCTTATTTATATTTTGAAGAATACCGTTAAGAGATTCTTCTTTTTTCTTACGTTTTGACCAAGGTAAAAAATCTGACACAATAAATGCTGTATTTTCACCATTCATACCAACAAGTGATATAACATCTTTTACCCCCGGAACTTTAATAAGTTTATTTTCTACATCCATAGCTACTTCATCTGTACGTGATGCGGATGAACCGTCAGGTAACTGAACTTGAGTATAAACAGCACCTCTATCTTCTACGGGTAAAAATCCATGAGGAATAATCATAAACATTCCAAGCGTAAATAGTATAATAATACCTAAAACCCCAAATGTCAGAGCACTTGAATTTATAAATGATTTTGTATATTCAAGGTATTTATCTCTAATATTATTGAACCAATCATCAAACTTTTGAATAAATTTAAAATCAGCTTTTTCTTCTCCCTGTTTAAGTATTATTGAACATAATGCGGGAGCAAGAGTTAGTGCAACAAGTGTTGAAAGTCCGATTGAGGAAGCAATACAAAGTGCAAATTGTCTAAACATCTGTCCTGTGATGCCGCCCATAAATGATACAGGTACAAATACTGCCATTAAAACAAGTGAAGTTGCCAAAACCGCTCCAAATACTTCTTTCATTGTAATTTCAGTGGCTTCTTTCGGAGATTTTCCTTCTTGTATATGCCTTTGCGTATTTTCCAGAACAACAATTGCATCATCAACAACAAGTCCAACCGCTAATACAAGCCCGAAAAGGATAAGCAAATTTATTGAAAATCCGAAAAACTTCATAAATATAAAAACACCGATAAGTGAGACAGGAATCGCCGCAAACGGAATAAAGGCAGCTCTTGCTGTACCTAAAAACAAATACGTTACAATAGAAACTAATAAGACTGCTAAAATAACTGCATCCACAACTTCATGAATTGACTCACGTACAAATTCAGTTTCATCGTGCTGAATTTTATATTCTATATCTTTTGGAAAAGTTTTACTTAATTCTTCCATTTTATTTCTAATTTTATTTGATAAATCAATAGCATTTGCTTCCGGAAGCTGGCTAACCGGAATAATTGCAGCATTTTGCCCACTGATTCTTGAAAAGTTAGAATAACTTTCTGCACCAAGTTCAACTCTTGCAACATCTTTTAATCTTACTTGTGCGGCATTTGGTAAAGATTTAATAATAATATCTTCAAATTCAGAAGCATCCTTTAACCTACCTTTTGTTCTCATTGTAAGTTTTATTAACTGCTTATCCTTCATTGGTTCTACACCCAAATCACCGGCAGGAGATTGAATATTTTGAGATTGAATTGCATTTGTTATATCTGTTGTGGAAAGACCATAACTTGCCATTTTATCTGCATCAAGCCATATTCTCATTGAATAACTTGAAGAACCAAAAACACTAACAGATCCAACACCTTTTATACGAGCAAGTTCATCTTTTATAAAAATATCTGCATAATTTGAAATAAACAGATTATTATATGAATTATGAGGAGAAGTAATCGAAATCATTAGAAGTCCGGGACCACCAGTTGATTTTTTTACTGACAAACCATAACGTCTTACTTCTTCAGGCAAACGAGGGGTTACAAGTTGAAGTTGATTTTGAACATTAATTACTGCCATATCAGGATCTGAACCTACTTCAAAATACAATGTAAGCTTATATGTACCATTTTGTGAAGTTGATGTCATATAAATCATATCTTCAACACCGTTTAATTGCGCTTCAACAGGTGCAGCTATAGTTGACTCGATTACATCTGAACTGGCACCAGCATAAGTTGCACTTACAACAACCTGCGGCGGTGTAATTGAAGGGTATTCTTCTAAAGGAAGAGTTTTTAACATTAGTATTCCTGCGAGTAATATTGCAAGTGAAATTACAATCGCAAGTTTTGGTCGTTTAATAAATAAATTACCATCAGACATTGCTATTTATATCCTTATTATTTGTGATTATTTTTTATTTTTGGTTTCAGTAGGGGCAGAATTAAGTTTTACCATTTCTTCTTTAGAGACAATTTTTACAGGAACTCCGGGGGTCACTTTCAATATACCGTCAACAATTACTTTATCTCCGGCTTTTACACCGCTTCTAACAATCCAATTATCGCCGGATTGTCCTTGAACTTTTATATATGTAAGCTTTGGAAGCCCTTCATTATCAATTATATATACATACTTACCTTCTTGATTTTCCTGAACTGCTACAACGGGCACAACAGGAACTCTAACAGGATGGTTAGCATAAAGTTTAACATTTACAAATTCGCCGTGCAAAAGCTTATTATCAGGATTTTGGAATGTTGCTCTCATTGTCACAGTACCTGTAGACTGATCAACTTTATTATCTAAAAAGTCCTGAACACCTTCATAGTTGTACTCTACACCATTTTGAAAAAATAATTCTACGCGGCGTTTTTCATCAGCTTTTTTATCAATAGATGACAGAGCAGCATAATCTTCAGATGACAAAGGAAAAGTTACATAAATCGGGTTTGTACTATTAATTGTTGTTAGAGAACCTGAAGAAGGAGTTACGTAGTTACCAACAGTTACATCAATAATACCAATTCTGCCATTAACCGGTGCTTTTACCTGAGTGTAACTTAAATTTCTGTTTGTATCTTCAAAATTAGATTGGGCTGCATTTAATTGAGCTTGAAGAGCATCTCTGTTTGCCAGAATTTCATCATATCTTGATTTTGCAATATAGTCTTGTTTAACAAGTTCATCAGCTCTTGCTAACTGCTTATTTGCATAAGCAAGTTGAGCTTTGATATTTTGAATATTTGCACCTGCAACACTGGATGCATTTTGATATTCAACCGGTTCAATAAGAAACAAAGTATCACCGGCTTTAACATAATCACCTTCTTTAAAGAAACTTTTTTGAAGATAACCTGAAATTCTTGCCATAATACTTACTTGATATTTTGAAACGACACGTCCTGGTGCTTCAAAATTTTGGATAACATTTTCATCTTTGATTGTTTCAACCACAACAGCAGGAGCCGGGCGTTTTTTTACAACCTGCATCTTCATATATGTACCGAATATAGAATACAGATACCTGCCAATTATAGCAAGCAAGACAATTATAACAATTATAAATATCTTTTTTTTCATTAAACTCTTTCTAATTACATTAACTCTGACCGGACATAAGAGATAATTTTTTCTAAAGCTTTACTGCGATGTGAAATTTTATTTTTCAAGTCTTCGCTCATATCAGCCATAGTTACACCATATCCATCAACTACAAATATCGGATCATAGCCAAAACCATTGATTCCTGACTGTGACTTTGCGATTTCACCATAACATTCACCAATTTCTTTATCGAGAACATTACCGTTTTCATCAACTAAAGTCATAGCACAAACAAATTTTGCCTTTCTATTAGACGCGTGGGTAAGATTTGTTAAAAGTTTACCAATTCTTTCTTCAGCAGTAGGAGCATACCTTGCAGAATGAATTCCTGGAGCTCCGTCTAAAGCCTCTACACATAACCCTGAATCATCCGCTAATGAAATATTTTTAGATAAAATTGCAGCTTCTTTTGCTTTTATGTATGAATTTTCTTCAAAAGTTATTCCTGTTTCATCAGGATCAAAATTATCAGACGGAAGAATGAATTCAATTCCCGAACCTTTTGAAATCTCATTAATCTCCTGTAATTTATGCGGATTTCCTGTTGCAAATACAATTTTTATTGTTTTATTTTCCATAGCGTCTTTGCCTTTTTCCAAACTCTTGTATACACTCGGCAAGAAGATTTTTGTCAAATTCCGGCCAAAATTCGTTGCGGATAATAATTTCAGAATATGCAATCTGCCATAAAAGATAATTTGAAATTCTCTGTTCTCCACCTGTTCGAACTAAAATATCCGGATCCGGTACATTTGAAGTGTATAAATTATCAGAAATAATCTTTTCAGTGATATCATTTACATTAACACCAGAGGAGACAACCTTTTTAACTGCATTTACAATTTCATCACGAGAGCCGTAATTTAGTGCAATTTGTAAAATCACTCCTGTATTATTTTTTGTAGTTTCAACGGCATTAGCAAGAATTTTTTGTAACCCGTCTGACAATTTTGTTAAATCCCCGATAAAATGAATTTGAACATTTTCTTTATGCATTTCATCAAGCTCGTTTGTCAAAGTTACAGCAACAAGATTCATCAAAAAGTCGACTTCTTCTTTTTTACGATTCCAGTTTTCAGTTGAAAAAGCATAAACAGTAAGATATTTTACTCCAAAATCATTACAGGCACGAAGAGTCGTCTTTAAAGCTTCAACGCCCTTTTTGTGCCCAAGAGCTGATGGTAAATTCTTTTCTTTTGCCCAGCGCCTGTTACCGTCCATTATGATAGCAATATGCTTTAAATCAGTATCTTTTATTATATTTTTAATTTCAGTTTCCATAATTTACTCCACAATAGCCCCGTGCGAAGCATCTTGAACATTTTTTGCATACTTTGCAAGGTAACCTGACTTACATTTCAGTTCAAACGGCATTAATTCTTTACGGCGCAGTTCAAGTTCGTCATCTGAAACAAGAAGATTAATTTGTCTTGTATTTATATCAATTTTTATTTTATCACCATCTTTTATAAGTGCTATAGTTCCACCGTTTGCAGCTTCAGGGCAAACATGACCGATACAAACCCCGCGTGTACCGCCCGAGAATCTTCCATCTGTTATAAGCGCACAGGATGTTCCAAGTCCTTTACCGACAAGAAGTGAAGTTGGCGCAAGCATTTCGCGCATCCCCGGTCCGCCTTTTGGACCTTCATAACGGATGATTACAATATCGCCGGCTTTTATTTTATCATCTTCCAAAGCCTTCATCGCATCTTCTTCAGAATCAAAACACTTTGCAATCCCTTCAAATTCGTAACAAGATTCATCAATACCTGAAATTTTAGTTACACAGCCGTCAGGTGCAAGATTTCCATATAAAATACCAAGCCCGGGCTTTGTAGTAAACGGTTCATTATAAAGATGAATTAAATTAGTATCAACATAAGTCTCATTTGCAATTTGTGAGATATTTAAACCGCTTGTTGTAAGCTTATCTTTAATCCCAACATTTGCATCAATTAAAGTTTTTAATAATGCCGGAACTCCGCCTGCTTTATGGAAATCACTCATTGTAGGAACTGCTGCAGGATCAAGTTTTACTACCTGATGAATTTTATGACTTAATTCTTCAAAATCCTTCAAAGTAACATCAATTCCACCTGCACTTGCAAGAGCTAAGATATGCAGAAATGAATTTGTCGAACCGCCCATTGCTAAATCACAAATTATAGCATTTCTCAGAGTATTTTTATCTATTATATCTTGCGGGCAGATATTATTTTTGACTAAATCAATAATTTGCATACCTGATTCAAATGCTATTCTGCGTTTTTTAGAAGAAACAGCAGAAGCTGTCGCACAATATGGTAAACTCATCCCCATACATTCGGCAAGACAAGCCATAGTATTTGCAGTATACATTCCCTGACAAGACCCTGCAGTAGGACAAGATTCTTCTTCCAGCTCCAGAAGTCTTTTTTCATCAATTTCACCGCTTCTGAATCTTCCGACAGCTTCAAAAGAACCTTTTATCATCGTAAGTTTTTCACATCTGCTTTCACCATCAAGCATTGGACCGGCAGTTACAATAATTGTAGGAATATTTATTCTAAGAGCAGCTATAAGCATACCCGGAGTAATTTTATCGCAATTTGATAATAATACAAGCCCGTCTAATTGATGAGCCTCAGCAACGGTTTCGACACAGTCTGCAATTAAATCTCTAGATGGCAGAGAATATCTCATTCCGCAATGCCCCATAGAAATTCCGTCACACACGGCAGGAATACCAAAAATAAAAGCTTGACCACCTGCTGAATGTATTCCTTTTTCAATTTGACGCTCTAAATCCCGCATTCCAATATGTCCGGGAACTAAATCTGAAAAAGAGCTTGCAATCCCTATAAAAGGCACTTTCATATTCTTTTTGCTGACACCTGTTGCCATCAAAAGCCCTCTATGAGGAGTACGTGCAATTCCGTTTTTTATATTATCACTTCGCATTAGCATATACCTTTATAATATTAAAATCTTCATCCCATTCTATTTCGCCATATGGCGTAAGTCCGTGATAAGCATATGAATTAGAAACATACTGCCTGTTAAACAATTCCTTTTTACCCATAATTTTTACAATGTCGGGTAAAAGTTTTGTACTTCCTGCCAGTGTACCTTGTGCTGAGGTTGCTTTTTCTCCGTCAAAATAGATTTTAGAGCCTGCAAAATCAAACTCTTTAACATTACTATGAGTACAAGGCAAACAATCAGAAATAAGCAATATCTGTGTCATTTGTTTTGTTTTAAAAACCAATCTCAAAGCATCGTCAGATACATGAACATCATCTGCTATAACTTCAGTAAATATATTATCTTGAATAAGCGCGCTTAATGCAGTAGATTCACCGCGATGAGTAACCCCGCTCATAGCATTAAACATATGCGTTACTCCGTCACAACCAGATAAATCCCCGCCGGTACAATGTCCTGCCTGCACTTTTATTCCTTTTGAATGTAAATATGATAAAAGTTCTTTGTCAGCTAATTCAGGTGCAAGTGTGACTATTTTTATAAAATCATCTTCAAGCAATTTATAATTTTCAACAGTTGGCGACATGAAATATTTTTCATCATGAATCCCTTTTTTCTCAGGATTAAGAAAAATACCTTCCAAATGAACACCACAAATTCTTGCCATATCAGAAGTTTGCCTATTTGCAGCATTTTTTATAACCTGGATCTGGCGCTTAATATTTTCCACTGAATCAGTAACAAGTGTCGGAAAAATATATCCAATACCTTCATTTAAAATCTTATTAGACAATTCAAGCACATCATCAACCGTTGCAGTATTAAAATCAATACCGTAACATCCGTGAAAATGCTGTTCTATAAAAAGTGGTGTTTTCATTTTTCTATATCACACTTCCTGCAAAAACTTTTCTTGCCTGCTCTCTATCGTCAAAATGAATTGTTTTATCTTTCAGAATCTGATAATCTTCGTGTCCTTTACCTGCAATAACAACAACATCATTGTTATCAGAAATAGTTTTTAAAAGAGCAATAGCTTCGCCTCTATCAGGTTCAACTGTAACAATTTCAGGATTTACGGACTGCAAACCTGCAATAATATCTGTAATAATTTGCTGTGGATCTTCTGAGCGCGGATTATCGCTTGTTATTACAATTTTATCAGAAAGTTTTTGTGCTATAGCACCCATTTTTGGACGTTTTGTAGCATCTCTGTCCCCACCGCAGCCAAATAGACAGATAAGTTTACCATCTGCCGGTGTAATTTCTCTTGCGGATTTTAAAACATTTTCCAACCCGTCAGGAGTATGAGCGTAATCAACTATTACAAGCGGTTTTTTATTAACAACTTCAAATCTTCCCGCAACACCATGAACATTTTGAAGCGCTTTTAGAGCAACTTTAATATCAATATTAAGAGCAAGTGCAGCAGTTAATGCCGCAAGTACGTTATAAACACTGAACATTCCGTTCATATGCAGATTTACGCTGTATTCTTCTCCGTTTACACAAAGCTTAAATTCAGCCCCGTTTAGTGAAAAATGAATATCACGTGCCATAATATCAGCATTATTTTTCACACCATAAGTATATTTTCTTACCCCCTCAGGAACACAAGCCAAAAACTTAGTGCCGTACTCATCATCGCTATTGATAACAGCAAAATCGTTTTCTTCTAAACGGCTGAATAATAATGCTTTTGCCTCAAAATAATTATCCATTGTAATATGGTAATCCAAATGATCTTGAGTAAGATTAGTAAGTACAGCTCCATTAAAGCGACATCCGCCTACACGATTCTGTTCAAGTGCATGTGAGCTCACTTCCATTACAACATTATCGATTTTTTCTACATCTTTAATCATACGCAAAGTTGCCTGAAGTTCAGGTGCTTGCGGTGTTGTATGTTTTGCATCACGATATTCACCGTTTGAGGATAATTTATATCCTAAAGTACCGATAAGTGCACATTTTTCGTTATTTTCTTCAAAAATCTTTTGTATTAGGTGAGTAACTGTTGTTTTACCATTAGTTCCGGTAATACCTATTAAATTAATACCTTTAGAAGGACTTGAATAAAACCTATCAGCGATATCTGCAATTTTGTGTCTTGTAGAATCTACCTGAACCTGCGGAACTTTAACACCTTCAACTTTATGTTCTACAAGCAGAGCAGCTGCACCGTTTTCGATTGCCATTTGGGCATACTCGTGCCCATCTGCATGTTCACCTGTTAAACAAATAAAAATATCACCGTTTTTAGTTGTTTTTGAATTATATGATATGCCGGAAATTTCAACATTTTTAAAGTTAATCAGGTCTTCGTATTTTAAATATTCAATTAATTCATCTAATTTCATAATATATTATCTCCTGTACTAATTTTTTTGTTTTGCAGGAATTTTATCCGGTTTTAAGTCTAAAATTCTTGCAGTTTGCTCTGCTACTTCGTGGAACACTGGTCCTGCAACCGTATTACCCCAGACAGGTCCTTTTTGGGCGCTGTCAACTACAACATAAATTAACACTTGCGGATCTGATGCCGGTAAGTAACCGATAGTAGAAGTATACATCGCACCGGAATATCCTCTGCCGTTTTCTAAAGGCTTACGCGATGTTCCTGTTTTTGCCGCAACATTATATTTATCCATTTTTATGCATGATTTTCCGTTGTTGACACTCATAGCAAGAAGTTTTGTAATTGTTCTTGCAGTTTCAGGATTAACTGTAGGAATTCGTTTAATTTTTTCGGCTTCTTCCTCAGGTGAATATTTTATTATGTGCGGGGTTACTCTTACACCATTATTTGCAAGAGCTGATACAGCTGACACCATTTGCATAATTGAAACCGATGTTCCATATCCGTATGCCATTGTCATATGCAAACCTCTGTCCCAGAATTTAGGCGAAGCCAAAAGCCCTGAAGATTCACCCGGTAAATCAATTCCTGATTTTTCTCCGAAACCGAATTTACGCAGCATGTCGTAAAACTCTTTATGAGTCATCAAAAATCCAACATTTACTGAACCGATATTACTTGAGTGTTCAAACAGATATACCAAATTAATTCTGCCCGGAGCGCCTTTTTCACGGTAATCATAGTTTTCGATAGTGTATCCGCCAAATTTCATACGTCCGGAATCTTCAATTATAGAATTTTCATTGATTTTTCCAAGTTCCATAGCGCTTGTAACAGTAATAGTTTTAAATGTAGACCCCGGCGGGTAAACATCAGTAAGCGTCCAGTTTTTAATCTGAGTATTTGTCGCTTTTTGGAACTGATTAGGATCATATGTCGGATAAACCGCATATGCTAAAATCTCACCGTTTTTAGGGTTCATAACAATTACAGCACCGCGTAAGGCTTCTTTCTCCTGAATCATTTTTTGAAGCTCTTTTTCACAAACGTGCTGGATTGCCGCATCAATAGTAAGTGTTATATCCTGTCCTTTTGGATTTTTAGTCGGTAAAACAGGGTCAGTCGGAATTCTATATATAATTTTCCCATCACGTGTTTTTTCATAAGTTGCGCGCACTGCGTGTTCTAATTTATCTTTTGCAGTTAATTCTACACCATTTGAAACTCCGGCATCAAAGTTATAAAAACCAAGAACATGAGATGCAAAAACCCCTTGCGGATATTCTCTTGTGTTTTTCTTATCAAGACTTATCGAGCGGAAACTGTTTTCGCTGATAATTTTCATAATTTTCTTAGCTGTATCTCTATCAACATCTTTTTTAACAGCAATCACCTGTAATTTAGAATTAGATAGAGTTTGATATAATTTAGCCTCCGGAATACCCAAAACAGGTGCAAAAAGATGTGCTATTTTCCTCGGAGTCTCTGTTTTTGAATAATCAACAGGTCTTGCATAGATATTATAATAAATTCTATCTGTTGCAAGTTTTATACCGTGCCTGTCATAAATATCACCACGCACAGCAAAATCATGACTTGAACGCTGCATTTTTCCGCGCTCTCTGTATTTTCTGGGATCAAATATTTGAAGTACAAAAAGGTGTATTATAAGTATTACAACTATTGCTATATAAGCAATATCCAAAACATTTGCAACTTTATTACAATATTTACCGTTAGAAAGTTTATTATTTTTTCCGGAGTTTTCTTTTCTCATCTTCTATCCCTTAACAATCCAATTTTAGCACAATGTGATGAGATTTTCATAATTATTAAATAAATTTACGAAATTTTATAGTATATTGTTAATATGAAAATAAAACTTACAATACTTTTACTTACTTTAGTTTTAGGGCTATCTGTAAACTCGGCAGAAATAATTTATCCTAAATCTGGCAATGTAAATATAAATTCACCGGTAACTTTTTTTGTCGGTAATGAAAATCCGAACAAAGAACTTTTTATAAACTCGGAAAAAGTTAATATTCATTCGTCAGGCGGATTTTTTCAGCCTGTTGATTTAAATATCGGAGAAAATATTTTCAACATCTCAAATGGCACTGATACAAAAACATACAAGATTACAAGAAAAGTTATTCAAAGCCATCCAATTGTAAGTACTGCTCAAATTTCTTATGAACAGCCAAATACTTATTTAACAAAAGAAAAAAATGTTCCTCTAAGAGCTACACCATATGACGGCGGAATAAATCGTTTACAGCACTTAGAAAAAAATATTCCGCTAAGTATCATAGGTGAATGCGGAAGTTTTTACAAAGTTCAGTTAGCACGTGATGATTATGCATGGATTAGTAAAAGTCATGTAATTCCGACAGAAGAAAATATAACACCGGCAGAAATTGCAAGCTATACTTATGATGAAACCTCTAAAAAAAGAATATATACTCTTAAACTTAATAAAAAAGTACCATACATTTTAAGTGAAACCCGCTCATATATTCAAAAATATAACTTCACTAAACTTGAACCAATCGTAAATGGTTTGGATTTAGTTGTATACAATGTTAGTGGTTTTCCAGAAAATAAGTTTGAATTTCATATTAACCGTACAGGAAAAGCATTTGGGTATAATACTTACTATAAAAATGAATCAGAACTTGTTATTGAAGTCAAAAATTTCCCAAAAATTGATTCCGAAAAATCGCTTAGTAATATAAAAATTACAATTGATCCCGGACATGGAGGAAATGAGTTCGGAGCTATTGGTTGTTTGGGAGACAAAGAAAAAGACGTTAACCTTTCAATTTCGCAAAAACTAAAAGAAAAATTAGAAAATGCAGGCGCAAAAGTTGTTATGACAAGAATGGATGACACAGCAGTTTCTTTAACTAAGCGCGTAGAAATTTCACAAAACAATAAAGCTGATGTTTTTATAAGTATTCACAACAATGCTCTGCCTGATTCTGCCGCAAAATCTAACAGAAACGGTTCAAGTGTATATTATTTTTATCCACAGTCAAAAGAACTTGCTGACAGAATTCTGGATACTTTAACCTGTGAATTATGTATGAATAACGATAAAGTCAGACAAGAAAGCTTTGCTGTTATCAGAAATACCGAATCTCCGGCTGTTTTAATTGAGCTTGGATATATGATTAACCCTGAAGATAATGCAAAACTAATTGATTGTGATTTTCAGGAAAAAGCAGCTGATGCTATATTACACGGATTGGAGAATTATTTTAATGAAGTTCAATAATAAAAAAACAGGAGCATTTATTGTACCTACAGGAATAGGCGCATCAATCGGCGGTTACGCAGGAGATGCGGGAAGTTATGCAAGAAAATTTGCTAAAGAAACAAATCTTATTGTGAATCCAAATGTCGTAAACGCTGGCGGATTTTCTGCTATAACAGAATCTATGCTTTACACTGAAGGCTACACCTTAGATTCATTTTTTAAAGGTGAAATCAATCTAATCCCATCAACACAAAATAAAATCGGGATTATATATGATAAGGCAATACCGGAAGATGTTTTAAATATTCATATAAACACTCATAATGCCGTAAAATGTGTTTATGGTATAGATGTGGCAGAATATATTATCACAGATGAAGAAGCAGGGGTTGAATTTTACATGACAGAAGATAATATTTCTGTCGGTACTGTTAAAAATATGGAAACAATCGGGAAAGCCTGTCTGGAACTTCTAAACCGTGGTTGTGAAGCAATAGCTGTTGTGTGCCTGTTTGAAGAACCAGAAAATGATAATCCAAATTACGCAAATGGAGAAGGTGCAGACCCTGTAGGAGGAGTCGAAGCAATAATATCACATTACATATCTAAATATTTTAAAGTGCCCTGTGCACATTCGCCGGCATTTAGAGATTACAAGATATATCCTGATATAGTCAATGCGAAATCAGCTTCTGAATATATTACACCGACATTTTTACCTTGTATTCTTTTGGGACTTTCACAAGCACCAAAAATCACAAAAGAATTAAATATAGGATTAAATATTTCAGATTTGGATTTCCTTGTAATGCCATACAATTCTCTTGGCTCAACGCCTGTTTTCGAAGCAATTAAACAAAATATTCCTATATATGCAATAAAAGAAAATTCAACAGAACTTGAGATTACTAAAAATAAGCTTTTCAAAAATTCTAATATTATTGAAATTGAAACTTATGAAAAAGCTCTTGAAACTATATTAAAAAGTTAAAAGTTCAGGCATTTTTTCCACATTATAGAACATTTTTGAAGATGACTTGAAAAGCTCAGGAGATGAGCTTACATAAAACTCCTCAAATCGGTTATCCGCTTGCGTTATCAAGTTATTTGCAGTTAAATCATTTTTAATATAATCCGCAAAATCCAAAGCCGGATCTATAAACATATCTCTTGGTACAAATTGAGACAATACATTCAGTAAAAACGGATAATGAGTACATCCTAAAACTATCTTATCAGGATTATTTGTAAGCATTTTATACAAATCCGCTTTGATAATTTTAATATTTTCAGGCTTATCCATGCTGTTTTCTTCTACAAAATGCACCCAATCAGGACAAAATTGTCCAAATACCTCAATATTTTGGTTATAACGTGCAATATTTTTACTATAAGCCTTAGATTCAATAGTTGCACGGGTTGCAAATACTCCAAGCCTACTAATATTAAGCTTAGATAAAATTTCAGCAACAGATTGTACTATTGGATATAATTTAAAGTTATATTTACCTTTTACATCATTATATATAACGGATGAAGTCGTATTACAAGCCATTACAACAGCCTTACACCCCTTTTCTTCAAAAAAGCGGAATATATTATCAGAATATTCTAAAAGCTGCTCTTTTGTTTTTTCTCCATAAGGCATATGAACAGTGTCACCGTAATAAATAAAACTTTCATTCGGTAAAACTTTTTTAACCTTATTCAAAACAGTAAGCCCGCCGATTCCCGAATCAAAAAACGCGATAGGTGAATCGCTGTTTAATTTATTTGAAGTAGTCATTTATACCCTCAGCTATAGCCTTAGCAGTTGCCTGCTTACGGCTTTCAGTCACAAGTTGCGCCCTCTCTGACGGATTGGATAAGAATCCGATTTCAACAAGTATTGCAGGAGCTGTCGTATGATTTATAACATAAAATTTAGATTTAAACAACCCGCGATTATTTGCAGTTATATGGTTTAAAAGCGAAGCATGTAAGGTTTTAGCAAGCTGCAAACTATTGTCCTTATAATAATGAGTTTCTAATCCGTTTGGAGACTCACTGTTACTAGAATTTACGTGAATACTTACAAATATATCAGGACAAATATTTTCACTAATTTCAACTCTTTCCTGAAGTGAGACTGTTTCATCAATTTCACGTGTCATATAAACTTCATACCCTTTCTTTTCAAGTAGCTTTTGTACTCGTTTTGAAATATCAAGAGTAATATTTTTCTCTGAAATATTATTACGTATCGCACCATGATCAGAACCGCCATGACCCGGATCAATTACAATATATTTTTTATTTGAATTTCTTGCCGGCATAGTTGTAATAACAGGTTCTTCCGTTTTAACAGGTAATTGCATCTTATCTGATTTTACTTTTATTCTTAAGGTCTTAGCATCACTTCCGGCATGTATATCCAAATTGTCATCAGATGAAATAGGTATTGATAATTTTAAACCGCCTGATTTTAACGCTGTAACAGCAGCCCCTTCAAACAAAGTTTTAGAATTAATATTTAAATTTTGAGATTTTTCAACATTATATAACAATAAATCCATAGAATTTGCTGTCCTGTCAAGGGCATAAATCACAGGTTTGCTAAACATAAGCTTAATTGAATGAGAATTGGCATCATTAATTTCGTCATTAACAGATGTCAAAATAGCCTTTGTACCAAATAAAGAATTTTGAGTATTTGCAGATTTATTTATAAATGCAACTCTTTGCCCATCTCCATAAATTACCGGAATATATTTATCCGCATTAGGGCTGGTTATAACAATTCTTGCTGTATCCCGATTAAATTGTCCGACTTTAATAGATTCATCATTATTTATTGAAATATCTTTATTTCTTAAAACCGAATTAACTAAAGCGTTTGGAATATCATAAACAATTCTTGAAGGATTAGATAAAGTGAACGGCTTTGAGAAAGTAACAGCGCCGCTTCCGGTAACATGAACAGACCCGTTTTTGACATTAACATTATCAAGATAATATTTTGTTGGCAATATAATATCTTTTTTGGTCAACACATATTCCGGTTCAGAATTTGTTGTAATATTAAATGCTGAATTTATTTGATTCATAATATTATTTTGATTAGCTATTACAGGAATCTGGATTGATATTGACTCATAAAAACGTGAAATTTCAGACAAGATATCACCATAAACTTGCTGAAAATAATAATTTTGAACTTGTGGCTGCCTAAACCAGACAAATAATGTATTATTTAATTTTCTAAGCTGAATATTTTTAGGGTTATAGCCTTCATTATAACGGATTAAAACCCTTACAATATCAGGAGTCACAGAAAATTGCTTAACTGCAATTTGATTTATTCCCGGAGAATTAACAACTAAATCTTGAGCAGGGCATTTCAATATGGCAGAATTGATATCAAAATATGCTTTATTCTCATCCGGTATAATATACAATTTAGGTGATACGGTAAATTTCACCTCTTCATTATCATAAGTATTTATAGATAAAAAAGAAGAAGAATTATCATATATTACAGAAGTTATGTTAAAATCAGCAGAAAAAACACTTCCGGCGAAGCACAGGATAAATGCTAATATACACAACAATTTTAAACAAATATTCTTCATAACCTTTTCCTATAAAGATTATATACCGATTATTTGAAATAGCAAAATTGTTAAATCTTTATAATATTTTCTTTTCCCAAAATATAAGCAACCTGTGTTCTGTTTACTGCTCCCAGATTAGCGATAATATCACTGACATGTGATTTAATTGTATGCTCACTTAAATACAATTTTTTTGCAATTTCGATATTTTTTTTACCTTCAGCAAGGTACTTACAAATCTCCATTTCTCTTTGTGATAATCTCATATTATTCTCCTTAACAATACGTTTTTATTATATTGCATGATTATATCACCAAATTAATAATAATTCCATTTTGAGGAATTTAAATTTAGAGCTTGAAATTTAATTATGTTTCTAATATGATGAACAGGTAAACAGATATGCGCTCGTAGCTCAGCTGGATAGAGCGTTTGGCTACGAACCAAAAGGTCGGGGGTTCGAATCCCTCCGAGCGTAAATAAAAAAGACTCCGTAAGGAGTCTTTTTTATTGTGTAGAACCTACAATCCATAAACAGCCAAATTATATAAAGTTAATAGTGCTTGGAACATTTAGAAGATTACAGCTATAATTTCCGCCGCAATACTTACTTATTCCACCTGAAACAGAATTCTTTGCTTCATGGATTTTGGCTTTTAATGCTATAATTCCAACTTCAAGTCCAAGCTCTACATCCTTCTGAATAGCTTGAAATAAATCTTTTGCTGTCGGATATTTCTTTTTCATTTCATCTATACGTGCATCATCCTGACTAAAATGAGCTTTATGCCAAGCCTCATTAATTTTACCACCTTCAGAATATATGCACTGACAAGTTTTAAAATCAACTTGCATTACACCCTTATACAATCCTCCGGGATTTTCCATGGATTTTTTACAGAAATTATAGCCTCCGGATTCATTCCCAAGAACGTCTGCTATTACAGGTGCAATCTCTTCGATATCATATTTTTGACATTTTTCTATTACCATTTTTGTAATATTTTCTGCTTTTTCTAAATACTTTGCCTGCTCATTTTTCGGCATTTGAGATATATCAGTATAAAATCCGCCTTTGCCATTTGGGAATCTTTTTATAAGCTGCATAGTAACAACATTGCTTACTGGTTTATATTGCCGATTACGTTTTATCGGTTCAATAGAATCTGTTTGTGCAATCTTACTTTCAACTGTTTCAATTCTTTTAACAGTACTATTTATAAATTTGTTTAAATCACTAATATTTTTAATATCTTGATATTGTTCGTGAGATACGTTTTTAATATTTAGAATTTTTGCTCTTGCCACCAATGGAGAGCATATTTTAGACTTAACATCTTTAATCTCAAGTCCCCATTCATTATCAACTGCACTTGCCAATGATTCTTTTGGACTAATCTTATTATATTGTTTGATAACTTCAAGGACATTAGTCTCATCTATTTTACTAAGTAAAGCCAGTGTATTATCATTCAAACTAGGGCCTGATATTTGAGTCAATAAATCATTTGCAAGTTTTTTCCCATCATTTGTTGATGCTAAACTTCTAATAAAATTTTTATAATCAGCAGTCGTAATTTTTGAATTTTTAGAAAATAATTTTAACCCGTTTTCAATTTCTTTATCAGTTAGCTTGCCGTCTTTTTTACCATTAGCTTGATCAAGCTTAGTGAAAACACTAAACGCCTGCTTAATTTCTTCGGTAGATAACTTATTATCACCATTTTTGTCAAAATACTCAAAAATACTTTTTAGATTTTGGTTATTTCTTGTAATTTCATTTATGCCAATATCATTTTGAGGATTACCAAAATGATAATTTTTACCATCTATCTGCACAGCGGCCTCCATAATATTCTACTCTTCAGATAATATCGGTAAAAATTATATTAACTTTAATAATTTGTTTATAAACTTTACAAAATTTAAAAAAGACGGATATTACTCCGTCTCTTAAGCTTATAATTGTTTATATAGAGCAATATTATTTGTTCGGGAAGAATTTTTGGATTTAGAAGCTAATATTGTTTTTTGTGCAGGTGTCAATTGTTTTAGGATTTTTTTATCAGTTGACACACTTGATATTTTATTTGAACTTGGAGCATTAACTTTTTCTTGTTTATTAATTGGAGCACCTTCTCTACCAAGAGCCCATCTAAACCCTGCAGTTAAAGCAATACCGTTTCTACCGCCATTTCTAATCATAGCCTGCCCGAATGCAGTAAATTTATCTTTCATACGTTTTTGAATACCAACACCATATTCAACGTAAGGTTTTGTATGCATTTCAGGTAATTTAACACCATTTGCTGTTGCACTGGTTTCGTTCATAAGATTCCAAACCATACCAACGCTTGCATACGGCTGCCATCCGTTTTTAGTATTTGTAATAAATCTCAAGCTTGGATTGAGTTGTATTGTATGCATAGGATCAGAATTTATTCTAACCCCTGCAGCGTTAGTATAATCAAAAGTATTTACAAATGTATATGACAAAAACATAATTGGCTGTAGGATATATTTGCCTTCTTTAAATTCGAAATTATAACCGGTTTTAGAACCTAAACCAGCCATTAACATTGTTGAATCTTCTTTACCATACATTGTTCTGGATTCAGCAACACCTGCACCTGCTGTAGCAGTTAACGCTGTCCAGAAGTTTCCTTTATAGAAAGTTTCTGTCAAGCCTAACAAACCGCCATTCATAGTTGTGTCATTGCCGTTGTATCTGATTTGTGAACCATTATAACCCATATATCCTGTAGCAACATTTGTCCAACCATTCTTAAGCTTTTTAAAGTCACTATCGAACCCAACTAATGTACCATAATTTATAGCATTAACTTTTGGTCCATTTGATAAATTTATACTTTCAAAACTTGTATAAGGACGAACCCAAGAACCTTTATTATGAAGATCAGTTGAGCTGTAAGACAAGTTTTGATTATAATCAGTACTTGCAATGGCATATTTATTTTCGTTAATTGCTGCAAATCTATCCACCGAAGGTAATTGAGTAAACGCATCTGCGTGTTCAAAAACATATCTGAAGGCTTCATTCATAGCAGATTGACCTGCGGCTTGAGTAGTAACAGGTGAGACAAGCACTGCAGGGTTAAATGCATCAGATTTATTACCTGTAGTACCACCCGGTATTGGATTTTGCAGATTATCAGGATCAAGTAAGACATGTCCTTTTGCAAAAACAAAATAACCGCCATCATCAGTATTTTTATAAACTGAGTTATATTTATATATTGGAGTAAAAATTTGTTGAACTTTTGAATCCGGAAGATTCATTGGAGAATGAGTTACATTATCTTTCAATCCTTTTTCTGCAAACATAATTGTTGTAACATCTCTATCAGCCGGAGCATCAGAAACCAGATTAAAACCTACAACATTAAGATTACCGGAGTGTTTTCCGTATTCAGCAGCTGTGAATCTATCCATTTCAGATTTTTCAAGATCGACATCAGCAACAAAGTTTGTATTGCCTTTAATAGTCAGATTATTAATTGCAGATACACCGGCTTGACCGTTTATCATATTAAACGTGCCGCTATTTAGAGTTAAATTATTACCATCTAAAACATTATCTCGAACACCAAGATGTAATTGAGTATTAGACAAAGTGATATCAGCTTGAGCCGGTACATCTTTTATATCGGATACAGCTTCAACATTGTTATTTATTTGGACAATCCCTGTTGAATCTCCATCAATATTTATTCTGTAATTATCTAAATCATATCCCCAGGTAGCAATTTCTTCCATATCCGGCTGTTTATCACCATAACCAACAATCTTGACTATATTTCCTTCACTATCATAATAAGTATAGGTATAATCATTAGCCATGCTTTCTTCATATTTAATTTTATGAACATTAGAATTGCCTTTAATTTTATCATTAAAAACAATTCTACCGTTATTTTTAGCTGTTAAATTTAAATCACCTGCTTTTACTTCATGGGAAGCTGGCCTGTAAGCTATTGTATTAGGTTGAGAATTTGGAGCAATAAACACCCCAATATATTCTTCTTCGCCATTAGCACTCTTAACAATATTATTTGTAAATTCAGATATATCATTATCTGCTGTGATATTTAAATCTCTATTAGAATAAATAGCGGCACCAACATCACCATCTTTTAAAGTTATTTCATTTCCAATAAATCTTCCGGATACATTATTTAAAATACCCTCATCTACAACAACTCCTATACTATGTGCCAAAGAATTTTCACCAATAATTTTATTATTAACAAAATTACCACTTATACTATTAATGTTACCAATAGAACCAGTATACGCAACATATTCATGTGCTGAAATAATACTTGTAGCAGCTTCATTTTCTATAAAATCACCTTTGATATCACCTAAAGTATAAGCTGTTATAAGCTCATATCCAGAGTTTTTATAAAAATTTGCATTAATACTATTTATATCACTACTGTTAATAGAAAAATTTGTATTTCCAATAAAATTACCATTCAATGAATCAATAGTAGTACTATAAATTCCACCAGTATTTTCAATAAAATTACCAGCCAAATATTTGATATTTGAACGATTTCCTACAATTCCACCATTTTTATAAAAATCTCCAAAGACATAACCAAACCTACCATTACTTATAGCAATATGAGTATTATTGATAAAATTAGCAGCAATAATATTAGCTGAACCTTCAGATATAGCAATACGATTACCAACAAAATTACCTGTTATTGTATCAATTCTTGAATTACGTACAGCATATTCATTACCAATAAAATTACCCGATACATTACCATTAACACTAACACCATGTAATGCAGTCTTGTTACCTATAAAATCACCTTTTATATTATTAGTATCAACCCAATAAATAGCCGTATCATTATTTATAAAATCAGCAATAATATCACCATTACATGTGCCCCCATAAATTCCAGTAGTATTATTTACAAAACTCCCGATTATATTACCGGTTATTGTACCATTTGAATTAGAAACAGCATAACCTTTATTATCTATAAAATTACCAACAACGTCATTTGTAATTGTTCCGTTATCATAACTAACAGGAGTTTCCGGGATATTATTATATGAATAAGATATTGTTACTTTACCATCTGTTGGAGTTGCAACTTCTCCCAATTCAATATTACCATATTGATTTTTTGACCATTCGAAGTATTTGGTAGTATCACCATTTTGATTACCATAATCAAGTTTTTCCAAATCAATACGATACTCTTGCGAAGTTAACTCAAAAGTATCTTTATTTACAGAATAAGTTGTAATAGTATTATTAGTTTTTTCTGAAACAGGTGTAAGAGTATATCCAGTTGATACAGAGCTAAAAAACTCTTTATTTAAGTTTTCTAAAGATTCAAAATATTTATCATATGCAGGTTTTGGATTAACATCAGTAAATACATAATCCTTAAAGTTATTTTCTATTAATTCTTCAACTGTTTCATATCCCCAATCCGAAGGCTTATAAATATTTGTTGAATATTCAGCATATCGATATAAATCGCCGGATTTCAATAATTCATTATACTGTTCAAGAGTCAAGTTCTTATAAATTTTCTCATCCCTGATTTGATAAAACGTTTTTACAACATTACCATCATTATCTTTAAAAATATAAGTTGTAACACCAATATTTGGCGCTCCTAAAGGCAACATTTTTGGAATTTCAGGATTAATATTTTTATAATACTCAAGAGTTGGAACATTATTAGGTTTTTGAGATAAATCAACATTTACGAGTTCTACAGCACTTGCAGGTGCCCCAAATGCAAATAATCCGGTTAGAGCTGCAGCCGATAAAAGTTTAGCACTCGGTTGATTATTCCTAATAATTCTACTCTTTTTCATAATATAACCTCATATTTAATACAGCTTTCATTTTCTTGAGAAATATTGCCACACCATTTTGAATATTTTGGTGCATCAATTACATGTCTATATTAGATGTTATAGGGTAATTTATTATCATCCATCCATATGATATTTATATTATAACAATGTTTTTATAACAATTCAAGTGTTTAGGCGCTAAATATCTTTTCAAACTCTTTTCTATCTTCATTTTGAACCGCTTCAAATATTTTATACATTGAAAGTTTAACCGCAACTTGAGGGTCTAAATTGTTAGCATATGCATTTAACAATCTTTTTTGCATCTCTCTATAAAAATTGTCTTTCAAAAACTCCGGACAAAACATATACCGCTGCGCAAAATTTATATATTTATATTGAAAAAACGCATATTTATAGGATTCATATACCTTTAATCTATTAATTTCCTGCTCTATTAAATCCATAATCTGAAAAATATCAAAAGCTCGTCCTGAGACAACACTTGAAATTGAAGACTCATGATAATTACGGTATCTGTAAAATACATCTTCCGTAAACTTGATAGTTTTTGCATTCAAAAATGCCTTTATTGAAAAATATTGATCTTCAAATTTTAACCCGACAGGAAATTGCAAATCAATGCTCTTTAAAAACTCGCTGCGATATATTTTATTCGCAGCAGAAAGATTTCGAGAAAATGGACGTCTGCAATCATCAAATACATGTTTCACTTCATTTGAAGTATGGTTTTTCCAATCCGAGGATTCGAAAAACAACTTTGGAACAATATCATTTTTACCTTCAGCATATGATGCTATATTAAACATCCATATATCAATATCTTCTTCAGATTTAACTGCATCTGCAAAAGTTTGATATAAAGTTAAATAAACCCAGTCATCTGAATCAATAAACGAGATATAATCACCTGTAGCAATCTTCATTCCGGCGTTACGTGCCAAACTTGCACCACCATTTACCTGAGTTAAAACTTTTATACGCGAATCCTTAGATGCATATTTATTTAATATTTCCAGGCTCATATCAGTTGAACCGTCATCAATACATATTATTTCCAGATTCGTATAAGTTTGAAAAATAAGCGTGTCCAAACACTTTAATAAATATTTTTCACTATTATAAACAGGAACAATAACAGAAACTTTTGGATTAATAACCATTACCTTCCCTCCTTAAAATATCTAGAAACTCATCATAAGTATTTGCTTTTTTCACATACTGATATACAATTAAAGAATTTTTCATAAATTCAGGCAAAAAGATATCCTTATATGATTCCAAATTGATAAATTTTTCTAAATTATGAAATCTTTCAAAAAATATCGGCTTCAATTCATTATTTATAACACTAAACTTCCACATAATATCAGAAATCATCGAAGATTCAAAAGCAAGCTTGTATTTTTCATAATAACCCGATTCTCGTAAGTTTTTTTCTGCAATTTCATACACACTAAAAATATCTAATAACTTTTCATCACATCTTTCTAAAATCCTGCCATCACGAAATATAGTATACGAATACAAAGGTTCAGAAAGATAAGTAATTCTTTTTGCTTTGGTGAAAACTTTCGCATAATATGCTACATCTTCATAAATTAACCCTTCATCAAATAAAATTTCATTTTCTTTGATAAAGCTTAAGTTATACAATTTAAAACAAGTAGCAACAGGAATTCTGTTATACATTATGCCACCTAAAGTATCAATATTAAAACACTTATCAGAAGTTATTGATGGCTCATCAATTGTATGCTGAATATACTCATGACCATTATGATTAATATAATCAAAAACAACCATATCCGAATTATACTTTTCAGCATTTTCAACTAATTTTTCAACTGCAATAGTTGATATAAAATCGTCTGAATCCACAAATAATACATATTTACCAGAAGCTGCAGCAATACCTGCATTTCTTGCAGAAGACAATCCTCCGTTTTCTTTATTTATAATTTTAATTCTGCTATCTAGTTTTTGGTAATGATTTAAAATATTAAGCGAACCGTCAGTAGAACCATCGTTTATACAAATTATCTCAATATCAACATAGGATTGATTTATACAATAATCCAAACACCTTGCCAGATAATTCTCAACATTATAAACCGGTACAACCAACGAAACTTTAACCATAAATTTAGTATAAAGGGTATATTATTCTATGTCAATTAACATTACTTAATAAATATTTGACAAAATCGAAAGAAAAGTATATTCTACTACATATGTAATATGCAACTCTTTATCTTCTTCTTTAGTATAACTACTATGACATACTAAAAAACCCTTCTCTCACCGGAAGGATTTTCTATTTTATCCAAATACACGTTTCTGAACTTCTAGCGCTGTTTTTGTTGTTGCCAGCCCTGCCTGAGAACTTTCTTTTAAAGTTGGCGACATCAAAGCACCTGTTTGTTCCATTGCATCAATAACTTCATCAATCGGAATTTTTGATTCTACACCTGATAGAGCAAGTTCAACCGCTGTAATAGAATGAATAGCCAAAAACGGATTACGCTTTACACACGGAACTTCAACAAGCCCAGCTACAGGATCACAGGTTAAACCTAAAAGATTTTTTAACGCAAGTGCTGAAGCATTAAGAATTTGAGAAACATTACCGCCTCTAAGCTGACAAATCGCCGCCGCACTCATAGCTGAAGCTGTGCCGCATTCAGCCTGACACCCTGCAACTGCTCCTGCTAAAGCAACTTTGACAGAAATTATTCTGCCAATTTCTCCTGCCGTAATTAAAGCATTAATTTGTTCGCGCTCAGAATAATTAAAGTCTTCACAAATAGCAGTTAATGTAGCAGGAAGTATTCCGCAAGAACCCGCTGTCGGACATGCTACAATTTTACCCATTCTTATATTTTCTTCACTTGTTGCAAGTGCGTATTCAATAATTTTTTCAAATGTTTTTCCAAAAATAGCCGGCTCAGCTTCAAACCTTTTTTGAACCCTATGGCAATCCTGACCGCACATTCCGCTCATTGAAAGTTCCCTGCTTAACATACCTGTTTGTATTGCTTCTTTCATTGCAAACAAACTTCTATTTGTAAAAGCTCTTACCTCATCTACAGAAATATCAGCAGAAGATGCCATATTCTCCTGTGCGACCTCATAAATCGCTTTATTTTTTGAAATACATTCGCAGTGGAGTTGTTCAAAAGTATTAATATTCATTTCCATAATTAATGTTCCAATTTTTCTATATAACTAACAAAATAAACTTCAGGAATTTCTTCAATAATGTCAACAATATCAGAACTAATATTACCATCCACACTTATAACCATTGAAGCTTCTTTTCCTTTTGCGTTTCTATCGCAAAACAAAGATGCAATATTTATATTGTGATACTGTAAAACAGATGAAACCTGTGATATCATTCCAGGCATGTCCTTATAAACAATTAGAACTGTATTATATTTTCCGGTAAGTTTAACAGTAAAATCATTGATTTTTCTAACAGCGATTTCACCTGCTCCGACAGATTCTCCTGAGATAAACATATTGTTTTCACCGATAAATGTCATATCAACAGCATTTGGATGATATTTAAAATTGTCACAGTATTCAAACTCATACTCAATTTCTTTTGCAATATCAGAGTTAAAAATATCTTTTATCCGTCTATCATCTACACTAAGCCCCAGAACTCCGGCAAGAAGTCCTTTTTCTGTACCGTGCCCTTTTCCTGTATGCGCATAGGAATTATAAAGCTTAAAAATAACTTTCTCAGGCTTATTTTTATAGATATTTCTAGCTAAAAGTCCTAATCTTACTGCTCCTGCAGTATGAGAACTTGATGGACCAACCATCACAGGCGAAATTATATCAAATAATGTTGATTTTTTCATTTAGTATCCCTTATTTAAATTTTCTTCAATTCTTTTACGCAAAGCTTTTGTATCTTCAATTTGTTGTATTTTATCATCTATTATTTCCTGCTGTGAATTTATCTTAGCATTATCATCAAACGGGTTTGAACGTCCGTAATTAGAGCGGAAACATGTAAAATACAAAATTGTAATCACAACTATTACTAATAAAAGTTCAACAGCACCAAAAGCTTTTCTCATCACAACCTCTTACTTCAAACGATTTTTTGTTATAAACATCATAACGGCTTCATCTTTATCAGACGGAGTTCTAAGAGAATCCTGACTTAATTTAAAATCCTTAATCTGAGAAGATACAAAAAATCTGTTATAAACAGCTAATCCAACATATATAAGAATTGTGAAAAACGCAACTCCAAACATAGCAAGAGAATATTTTGTAATTAGAGTTTTTATAGCAGCTTTGGCTGATGGTGCAGAATACGCAAAGTCAGCAGTGAATAAAATCACTACTGAAATTGCATACATAAGTTTATGAATAATTTTATTCTTCACTTGTTTCCTCTGTTTTTTTAGATTTTCTTGTTGTTTTAGTTTTAGAAGATCCGCGATTAGGACGTCTTGTTTTCTTTTTCGGTTCTTCTGCAACCGCAGCCTCAACAGCTTGTTCAACCTGAGCTTCTGATGCAGGAGTTTGAGGAGTTTCTTCTACTACAGGTTCAGCGGCTTTTTTTGCTGTTGATTTTCTTTTTCTAGATTTACCTTTAATTTTCGGTTCTTCAACCGGAGTAATTTCTTCTACAACTTCAACTACAACAGGTGCTTCAACTACCGGTGTAATTTCTTCAACCTGTGAAGTAATCGAATCATTTTCTCTGTTTACTTCCTTATTGCCACCTTTATTTACCCCTCTGCGGTTGTTTTTACGTCTGTTGTTTTCTTTTTTAACAACCTCTTCTGCAACAACGGCAGACGGTTCGGTTTCAATCGCGATTTTTTGCGGTTGTTCTTGTACCGGTTCGGCTTGAACCTGTTGGTTATTATTTTTATTATTAAACTTATTATTTTTCTTAAAGTTACCTGTCGGCATTTTAATTTTTGCAGCTTTTGCACGATATTCACCTTCTGCAGTTGGTGTTGCAAAGTTAAACTCATTCATAAAATAACCGCTGCCCTGACAGTGAGGACATTTTTTAGTAAAGATTTCAGATAATGACTGTCCTTGACGGTGACGTGTTAACTCTACAAGTCCTAAATCTGACAATTGACCGACTTGCGGTTTTGCTTTATCAGGTTCAAGAGCGATTTCAAGTTCTTCCATCATAGCAAGCTTATCAGCTCTGGACATCATATCAATAAAGTCGACAATAATCATACCGCCGATATTGCGAAGTCTTAATTGGCGTGCAATTTCATGAACTGCTTCAATATTTGTTTTTAAAATTGTTTCATCTTGAGTGGCAGAACTGATAAATTTACCGCTGTTTACATCAATTACGGTTAAAGCTTCCGTTTGTT
Organism: uncultured bacterium; assembly: GCA_950022695.1. Classification (GTDB taxonomy): domain Bacteria; phylum Cyanobacteriota; class Vampirovibrionia; order Gastranaerophilales; family Gastranaerophilaceae; genus Zag111. The sequence continues at coordinate 89,460 of CATLLN010000003.1, forward strand.
GGATAAATAAGTATCCGCCTGATGGCATATTAACTTTAACATTAAGTGCGGCTTTTATTTCTTTATGAATATCCATAGCAATTAATAGCGGTTCAGTGCCTTTGTATAAAGTTACCTGAATACCTTTTGCCATATGCCAGTTTTGTAATATATTCTGAACTCTGTTAAGCGCAAACGGAGTATCAACAATAATTTCTTTAACATCATCAGTACAAGCTTCACGGATAACTCTATAAAGCAAGTCTTGATCTCTGTAAATTAAATTCGGAGGTGTTAGAGATTCTGCTGAAGTTATAATATTGTTCCATTTTTCCAACAATATTTCTAAATCTTCTTGAATATCAGATTCTGATTGTCCTTCAGCTTCTGTTCTGATAATAACGCCGACTCCAACAGGCTTGATTAAATTCACAATTGATTTTAATCTTGCGCGTTCTTTGGAATTTTCGATTTTTTTACTTACACTAACACCCGGTTCATTTGGCATCAAGACAAGAAAACGTCCAGGAAGACTGATTTCTGTAGTAACACGTGGACCTTTGTGTCCTGTCGGTTCTTTTACAACCTGAACCACAAGTTTTTGTTTTGGTGAAAGTTTTTCTTTTAAAGTACCTTTACCCATAACATCCTGTGCGTGTAAAAAGCCCATTTTATCTGTTCCGACATTGACAAATGCAGCATCAATACTTGGTAAAATATTATCAACTGTTGCAAGGTAAACATCACCTAGCAAAACTTCTCCGCGGTGAATAAAAAAGTCTGTTACTTTTTTATTTTCAAGAACAGCCGCGATATTATCACGTTCTGCAATAACAATTTTTTTCTCAATAGTTTGATTTGAATTTCGATTTCTTTCGTTCATACAAATTCCTTTTCTATAACTCATGCAAAGACTCGGTTAGAAACTTCACGCGTGAAATATCAAACACTACACCGGGCGCAATTACATCCATAAGGACATCAGCTCTTAGCGGCGGAACATCTGTTCCCTGACCGGTCTTTAATACTATGAACAGATAACCATCTTCAAAGCGGTATGCTCCTATAGATTTTTTAATATCTGTTTTTTTAACTAAACCTTTTTTGTTTTTCTTCTCGATAACAATTTCATCAGAAGATAAAACTTTTTCTGTATTATATACTAAATCATCAAATGAGTAAAGGGGTAAGTCATTCCCCGCTCCACAAGCTTTAGAGGTAAATACTTTAATCTTATATTCAGCCCAGCAGGCGGTTTGATCAATTGACGGATCAGATTTTGCAATTTGTTTAACCTCAAGAACCTGCGATTCTTTTGGCAGCACTCTTGAAAGTTCTGATTTTATAAATTCGGTGTCATAATTTTCCTGGAATTCAATATCCACAAGCTCTGTCATACTTTCACAAAATAACGGCAAAGCTATTCCCATTGAAATCTTCATCGTAGGATTATAACCGTATGAAAATGCAACTTTAAGTTCAGAGCGCGAAATTGATTTAAAGAAAGTATTTTGCCAATCAAGATGTGAAAAATACTTTAAAGTACCTGTTTTTGTAAGTTTTACACGGTATCTGAAGGTTTCTTTAACATTTTTCGGACAAAGAGACGGGTCAACCGGTTCCTGAATTTCAACTGCTTTAATTTGAGCAGTTTCAGATGCTTTAAACGGTTCATCCATAATTTTTTGCACCCCGAAATTTTGACAAACACCGCATCCTACACAGTGCTGCTGACAGGTCGATACAACGTGAGGTGAGTTTTCATCAACCGCAAAAGCTTTATTATACTCACTTTTAAACCAGTCTTTATTTATTCCGATATCAATAAATTCCCAAGGTAAAGCCTCATCAAGCGAATACTGTCTTTGTGCCAAAGCATCTAAATCAATACCTAGTTCTTTTGCAGTTTCAAACCAGACATTCTTATCAAAGTATTCGCCCCATGCATCAAGATAACAGCCTTTTTTATACAAAGCTTCAATATATCTGCATAAAGAAGCGTCTCCGCGGGTTAAAACAGCCTCTAGGATTGATACAAACTTTTCATGATAATTAACTTTAACACCTTTGATATGTTTAACCTGTTCCATTAAATAATGAATATGTTCTGTAACCTTATCTAAATCCATCTGAGGACACCATTGGAACGGGGTAAAAGGCTTCGGTACAAAAATAGACAATGTACAAGTCAAATCAAGCGAATGTTTCAAACCTTTTTCTTTTTTCAAAAGTCTTGAGCGGTAACGAATTCTTCTAAATAATTCTGCCATTTCCTCCATATCTTCAATCGTTTCGGTAGGAAGTCCGCAAATAAAGTAAAATTTAACCCGTGACCAGCCATTTTCATAAAGAGTTAAAACAGCATTCAAAATCTGTTCTTCTGTAATATTTTTCTTAATTACATCACGCAAACGCTGACTGCCTGCTTCAGGCGCAAGTGTCATTGTTGACTTGCGAACACTTTGAACTAAATTCGCAAGCTCTAAATTAAAACCGTCAATTCTTTGACTTGGAAGAGATACAGATATTTTTCTATCATTAAAATCAACCGCAAGTTCTTTGATAACTTCATTGATATTAGCATAATCGTTTGAAGATAAAGAAAGCAATGAATACTCGTCATACCCGGTATTGTCAACAAGCTCTTTTGATATTTTTATAATATCTTCAGCACTTCGTTCGCGAATAGGTAATGTAACATGACCCGGCTGGCAAAATCTGCACATCCTTCCGCATCCGCGGCGAATTTCAACAACTGCTCTATCCTGAATTGATGAAGAAAACGGTATCGGGTATGATTTTGGAGCGGTTTCATATTTTAGCTGAGCAATACGTTTTTTTACGCTGCCGCCAACACTTACTCCCCAGCGACCGGAATTTTCACCTTCGCAAAGCGCTTTAATACGTTCAGCACGAGGTAACCCTTTAGTTTTTTCTAATATTTGACAAACCTCAATAATAGAATCTTCCCCGTCACCTATCATAAAAACATCAATAAATTCAGATAAAGGCAAAGGATTATATGCACAAGGTCCGCCTGCAATAATTATCGGATCATCATCAGAACGACTAGTATTTTTATAAGGAATTCCTGACATTTCAAGCATTTTTAAAACTGTAGGATATGCCATTTCATATTGAAGTGAAAATCCGACTGCATCAAAATCTTTTAACGCTTTCTTAGACTCAACACCATACAAAGTTTCAGGTTTAAAATCAGGTTCCGGAGCATAAACTCTGTCACACATAAAACCGTCTTCACGATTAATAAGTTCATACAAAACACGAACACCTAAATTAGAAATCCCGATTTCATACTTATCCGGAAAAGCAAGTGCAAACCTTACCCGTGCGCTGTCAAAATCTTTATTGTGGGATAAATACTCTCCGCCTACATACTGATAAGGCTTTGTACATTTAAATAAACTTTCGTGATATTTTTCAAAAAAACACATTTTCCTTTTCTCTTTTAAGCTAAATCATCCGGAAAATATTTGTCAATTTCAATAATTGTACCATCCAGCGTATTTTCTTCAAACGATTTCATAAACTTAAATAAATCAGAATTCGGAACATCATAGCTGTATAAAATTACCTCTCCATCGAGTTCTCTCATTACAGTAACCATATAGTGGCATTTCGATGAATAATTTAACAAATTTTCCTTATTAAATCTGTTACCGTTTGTGTCTTTTTTGAGTTTGACATAATTAAATCCTGCATAAAACTTTACCCTTTCCTGTACTTCGGGCGTAATACAGTTATTATTATGATTAGAAAATAAGTTTATAACCTTTTTACATCTATCTTCAGACACAATACCTCTCCATATATCTATTAAACAACAGAATAAATAAAATGTCTAAATGTTAAGCTTAATTTTTTGACAATTCTTTAAGAAAATTCAAAACTTTTAATGCAGTTTCACGCCTAACGTCTTTAGGAGATAATCTCAAATACTCAATGGCATGAGATACTTTAACATTTTTATCATACCATCTGCGCATAATGTAATTATATTGATCTTCAAGACTTAACTTTTCCAATTCTACATCTTTTAATAAATCAATAATAAAATCCGCACATCTTACCTGAATATCTTCCGATGACTGCTCAAGTTCTTTGATTGCTCGGCTTACAGCCGCATCAGCATCATACCATCTTTTAAACATGTTCATATCTTAACCCTCATTTTGTTAAGAATATTAAACCAAATTTTCACAAAAAAGTAAATTATTTTACAAAAAAATACTTTATATAGATGTAGGTAAGGTTATAGGTTAGTTATTATGTTTGACAGTTCTCAATATAATTTAAGTCATCCGGCATTAACTGAAGATATTGGTTATGCTAACCTTAACAGAATGCTCCCGATGGCACCTTCAACTTTTGGCGGAAGTATGGGATTTATTCCGGGCGTAACAGGTTCTATGGACGGAGTTACAATGAGAGGAAGCCTTCTTGGAGATAAAGTAGAAATTGAATCACAAAAAGAAAAAGATAAAAAGACCTGGAAAACTGTTTTTAAAATAGCTGCAGTTACCGTAGGCGGAGTTCTCTGCTGGAAATACGGTAAAAAAGGTTTAATAAAAGTTTGGAACGGTATTAAAACATTACCTCAAAAAATTAAAAACTTATTCAAAAAACCATAATAAGATATCCCCGTAATAGAAAAGAAATAGTGTGTGTAGGCAGGATTAGTAAATCCTGCTTTTTTATGTTATATTGAAAAAATAAAAAAAGAAAAGGAGTGTATGTTATGGCAAAAGACTGCAGTTTTGATATCGTATCTGAATACGACAAACAAGAACTTGTTAACGCAATTGATCAGGTTAAAAGAGAATTAACTTCAAGATTTGACCTTAAAAATTCTAACTCAGATGTAAATTTAGAAGCTGATAAAGCTGTTACAATTACTACAAATGATGAAATGAAACTAAAAAATATTATTGATATTCTTCAATCTAAACTTGTAAAAAGAAATCTAAGTATCAAAATTTTAGACCCGAAACCAATTGAAAACGCTCTTGGCGGTAATGTAAGACAGGTTTTTGAACTTAAAAAAGGTTTAACTCAAGAACTTGCTAAAACTATTGTAGCAGATATTAAAGCAACTAAATTAAAAGTTCAGGCTTCAATTCAAGGCGAGCAAGTAAGAGTATCTGGAAAAGATAAAGATGACTTGCAAGCAGTAATCCAAGCCCTTCGACAAAACGAAGACAAATATAATTATCCGCTTCAATTCACAAATTACAGATAAAAAAATTCCCGTGTTATGCGGGATTTTTTATTAACTGTTTCTGTCTATTCTCAAGACTTCATATATATTCATTTTCTTTGCTTTACCGCGAATTTGAACTTCGCTGATTTTAATAACATCTGCAATATCAGTAATAGACTCGTAAGTCGACGAACTTACTAAAAGATTAGTCTTATAAACTTTATTATAGCTTTCAATACGGGATGCAAGGTTTACTGTATCACCGATAACCGTATATTCCATACGAGTTTCTGTACCTATATTGCCAATAAAGACTTCTCCGGTATTTATCCCTACCCCAATTTCAATTTTTGGCTTACCCTCATAAAGCCATTTATCCTGCAGATACTCAACTTTTTTAAGCATCTCATAGGCACATTTTACAGCATTCTGAGGATGATTTATATCCTGAATCGGCTCGCCAAAGATTGCCATTACAGCATCCCCGATAAATTTATTAATAACACCATTATATTTTGTAATTATTGGTTCCATTTCTGCAAAATATTCATTCAAAATCATTGAAACTTCTTCTGCAGTCATTCTTTCACTAAGACTCGTAAAACCTCTTATATCAGAAAATAAAACTGTAACTACAGCACGTTTACCGCCTAGCTTTAAATCATCAATATTATTTACGACATTTTTCATAATATCCTGCGACAAGTATTTTCCCATTGCCTGTTTAATTTTTTCTTTATTACGATTTTCAGTTATAAACTTAAATGAATATCCGAAAATTACCGTAACAAACTGACAAATCAAAGGAACAGAATAATTCATTATGTTCCCGTTATAGGCAGCAGTACATACAATTGCTACATAGATTACATCCATTAAAAATATCGCAACAAGCCCGTTTATAAAACGAGTTTTCATAATGAAAATAAATGCCAGTAAAGATAAAATTATAAAAGATAAAAGCATTGTACCAATTCCGCTTCGTTTTAAGAAATATGAATTTTGAAAGTTGTCATAAGCAGAAGCTTGTATATCAGTACCAGGATGACGTTTAGCCATAGGAGTAACATGAACGTCGGCAGATGGACCGGATACATTAGCTCCTATAATCACAACTTTATCCTTAAACATTTCAGGATTAAGAAGTTTTCCCCCTTTAGAAAAATCAAATAAATTTGGATTATTATCAGGGGTTACACCGCTTTTTAGCGCAGCATAAGTTTCTAAAACCGAATAAGCTGAATAAGCCGAATGAGAATAATCAGAATTCGGTATATTCTTATAAAATCGAATATTTGTCCTAAATAGTCCTTTATACCTGTTTATATAATAAGGGATTTTAAGCCCGGAAGAAGGAATGAACATATATTCATCACTAAGCTCAACTTTATTAGTATTATTTACCAGTAAATACATCTTCAAAGCAAGTGAAGGATAGTATGAGTCATCAATTTTAACAATATTCAAAGAAGAAGAAATTGTACCAACATCAGACGCATTAATAAGCACAGAACCATAATTTTTAGTCGACTTACAAAGCTTTTCAGACGAATTTATAATTCCGTTATAGTAATTTTCAATACCATAATTAAGGTGCGATTTAATATCAAGCGCCTGATTATTTTTAAAATATTTCAACAACTCAACATCAGAATCATCATTTACAACCTCTGGAACGAAACCAAAAACCAGATTATCCATTTGAGAAACAATTTTTAAAAACTTATTATCATCAGAATTCTTCTCATCAAAAGTAACAACATTCATATCCATCCCTATTACTTTTGGAGAAGCATATGTTTTAAAATAATCTAAAATATCCGCATATTTATCTTTAGCCCAAGGCCATTTATAATCGGCTTGCTGAGTCGAAGCATCATCAACAATTATCTCTATAATATCTCTGGAACCGGTTTTATTAGCCACAAAATTAGATATAATGAAATTATATGCCGGCTGCTCTAAAAACATTAAAGTTAATATTGAAAAAATAATAATTAAAACTAAATATAATACAAATGAATTAAAATAAAACCAACGAAATTTAAACTTTTTCATAATATGCTCCCATTATTAATGTTATGATATAATAAATTTGAAGAAAAGGACAAATTATGAACATAAACTTAATAGAAAAATTAAAAGAAAATAAAGTACTTCCTATTATCAGAAGCACAGACCCGCAAGATGTAATCAATAAAGTCAAAGCTTTGCTTGACGGAGGACTCGACGTAATGGAAGTTAATGTTGAAACTCCGAATATATTTAATGCAATAAAAGCAGTTTCAAACGATGCAACAATCTGTGCCGGCGGTATTATAACATCAATTCAAGCACAAGCTGCAATTGATTCAGGTGCAAAAATTATTTCTTCACCGATTTTTCAATCAAATTTATTAAAAATTTCAAAAGATAAACGACTACCGTTTATTGCAGGAACATCAACAGCAAATGAGGCTTACAATGCTTGGAAATCAAGAATTCCTGTTGTTAAAATATATCCTATTACTGCAATGGGCGGCATAGAATATATTGAAAACCTTTTAAGACCAATGCCGTTTTTGAATGTAATTCCTCAAGGTAATGTCCAACTAAATGAGGTAAAATCTTATATCAAAGCAGGAGCTATCGCTGTAGGTGTCGGAAGACATTTAACCGGAGGAAACTCTTACAAAGATATAACCAAACGTACAAAAAATTTACTGGAGCAATTGAAATAATCCATGACAAAAACATTTGATATTATAACTATCGGCGAAAGTTTAATTGAGTTTTCTACAAACCAAAAACTTAAAGATGCAGAATGTTTACACAAATATTACGGCGGAGATTCGCTTGTTGTTGCTGTTGCAGCCAAAAGATTAGGTTCTAATGTGGGCTTTATCACATGCCTTGGAAATGATGCATTTAAAGACTACATGCTCTCAAGCTGGGAAAAAGAAGGACTCGACTTAAAACATGTAAAAATTGTTGATGAGAAAAACGGGCTTTATATGGTTTCACGCGCACCGGAAGAAGAAAAAGAATTTATTTATTACCGAAAAAAAATTGCTCCGGCTAAACTTTCAATTGATGATATAGACGAAGAATATATTAAAAGTTCCAAAATAATATACGCTTCAGGCATCACTCAATCACTTTCTATTGCATCACGTGAAGCTGTAAAAAAAGCTTTCACAATCGCAAAAGAAAATGGAATTTTAACAGCATATGATCCGAATTTTTCAACTATGATATCAACAAGAGAAGATGCAAAAGAATATTTTGACGAAATTTTACCGCTTACTGATATCTTATTTATGAGCTCTAAATATGATACTAAAAGTATTTACGAAATTGAGTCATTAGAAAATATTATGAAAATCATATCTGATACGGGAGTTCAAACAATTGTCATAAAATCCAGTGAAGATAAAGGTTATTTCTTAAATGACGGAAGGAGCACATCGTTTATTCCTTTCTATACCGAAAATATAGTTGATACTACATCTTCAGGTGATGCCTTTAATGGAGCTTTTTTGCATGCTCTGGCTAATTCATTCACTCCGCAAGAAGCTGCTAAAATTGCTTCTATAGATGCGGGGCTTCAAGCTCAAGGAATAGGAGCAATAAAATCAACACCTTTCAGAGATGAAGTTTATAATATATTTAAAACAGAGGAATAATATGAAAAAAAGAGTTGTTCTATCAGGATATTTCGGGTTTAAAAACTTCGGTGACGAAGCAATTTTATCTGTTCTTGTAGATAAACTCAAACAGCTTAACAAACGTATCACTGTAATATCTTCAGATCCTCAATACACAACAGGTAAATTCAAACATATAAGAAGTGTTCACACATTTAAGATTCCTGATATTATAAGCGTAATCTTCAAGTCTGATTTTTTAATCTCAGGCGGAGGAAGCCTGTTACAAGACATAACAAGTCTAAAAAGCTTGATTTACTACCTTTTTATTATATTTATTGCACTGATTTTAAGAAAAAAAGTTATAATCTTTGCACAAGGAATCGGTCCTATTTCTAACCCTATTGGCATAGTTTTAACAAAAAATATACTAAAACATTGCTCTTATATTAGTGTAAGAGACATTAAAAGCCATGAGCTTCTAAAAAGCTGGGGGATTGATTCAGATCTGTTATGTGACCCCATTTTTTCCACTGAAGTTCCTGCTGTAGAAAAAAATAATACAGTTGCCGTTCAATTACGTAATTGTAAGTCTTTAAATGAAGATTTCATTGATAGATTAGCTCAAAAAATCTCACAAGAATTTTCAGATAAACAAATAAAAATATATTCATTTCAGGATTCTATAGATCTTGAAGTCTGCAAAAAATTTGAAAAAGCATTAAACATGTTAAATCCGGAAATTCAAACAGAAATTTATGCAAACTTGACAGATGCACAGATTATACAAAACTTAGCTAAAGCAGAGTTTTTAATCGCAATGAGGTTTCATGCCATAATTATCGGGCTTCTTGCAGGTGTTAAAACTCTTGGTATAAACTACGATATAAAAATTGAAAAAATTTCATCAGAATTTAACCTACCGTTATTAAATATGCAAAAACCATTTAAAAAACAATTTTCGGAATTAAAACAACAAAATTTAGAAGAAATTAAATCAAAAATCAATTCAAAAAATTTCAACTGGAGTGGTTTTGAAAAGATATTAAATAACAATGTGTAAATATATATTACAAAAATATTAGCCATTCGGGCTAAATTTAACAGTTACAACGGTCTATTCAAAATTTACCATATTAAAATTAACTTTAGAGAATTCATATTTGGGAAAGTTAATGAGTATTAAGGGTAAATTTGGAAATATTGATTTTGTAAAAAATTATAAAAGAATGTGGCCATATATTAAGCCATATAGTTTTCGGGCACTTGTGGCTCTACTAATTTGTATTCCCATTGGTTCACTGGATGCAGTTATTGCATTATCTTTGAAGCCATACATGGATATCGTTATGGTTGAAAAATCCATTCAATCACCGTGGTATATTCCACTTGGAATTGTTTTATTTACTTGCTTGCAAGGATTTTTAAACTACATGGCAGTATATCTTAACACTTGGGTTGGCGGCAAAATTACAAATGCACTAAAACATGATTTATATAAAAAACTGCTAACATTTGAAACAGGCTTCTTTGATTGCAGAAACTCTGGAGATATTGTTTTCAGATTTAACAATGATGCGGATTGTGCTTGTGCAGGCTTATTGAACAATCTCAAAAGTTTCACATCACGTCTTTTTTCATCAATTTCTTTAATAGGTGTATTAATTTATAATTCCTGGCAGCTTGCAATTATTGCAATCGCAATACTTATTTGTGCATTTTTACCACTTGCAAAACTAAGAGAACGCATTAAAGATGTTATGAATAAATCAGTTGCAGCAGGAGCTCATATTATTACTATTTTTAATGAAACATTTTCTGGAAACAAAACCATTTTTGCTTATAATCTTGAAAATATTCAAGTAAAAAAATTTGATGATATTTTAAATAACATATTTAATTTCAGTATAAAAATCACTCAGCGCACCTCGTGGTTATCTCCAATGATGCACGTTATAGTTTCAATCGGGATAGGTGCTGCAATAGGTTATGGAAGTCACCTTATAATTACCAAAGAAATCACAAGCGGTAATTTTGTATCATTTATTACAGCACTGATTATGCTTTATACTCCAATCAAAAACCTGGGGAACAACTTAAATCAGGTTCAGTTCTCATTTATGGCTATTGATAGAATATTTGAATTATTTGATCAGGATACACTTATAAAAGACAACAATAATGCCGCAGCACTTTCTGACATTACGGATTACATTGAATACAACAATGTCTCATTTTCTTATGGCGAAAGATTACCGCAAGTTTTAAATAATATAACGTTCAAAGCCTATGCGGGTACAACAACAGCATTTGTCGGAAATTCCGGTGGCGGAAAAACAACAATAGTAAATTTATTACCTAGATTTTACAATATTACAGGCGGAGAAATTATTATAGATGGTAAAAACATTAATCAATACTCTGTTAAATCTCTTAGAGAAAATATTGCAGTGGTTTTTCAGGATAATTTTCTATTTTCTGGCACTATAAAAGAAAATATTATTCTTGGAAACCCGTCTGCAACAGAAGAAGACATCAGAATAGCTGTTAAAATGGCGTGTCTTGATGAGTTTATAAGCAGTCTTGAATTTGGTCTGGAAACAGAAATCGGAGAGCGCGGAATAAGACTTTCTGGTGGACAAAAGCAAAGAATAGCTATTGCTCGTGCATTTATCAAAAATGCACCTGTTATTATATTAGACGAAGCTACAAGCGCACTGGATAATAAAGCCGAAGTTATTGTACAAAAAGCTATAGATAATCTTATGAAAGATAAAACAGTATTTGTAATTGCTCACAGGCTTTCAACTATCAAAAACGCAGATAATATTATTGTCATAAATGATGGTCAAATAGTTGAATCTGGAAAACACGATGAACTTTTAAATATTGAAAACGGAGCTTATAAAAGCTTATATAATGCACAGTTTAGAAATCAGGAAGAATTGGTAGGGGCCAGATGAAATTTATAACAGATAAAAAAATTAAATTTAAGGTCATTGGAATTCCTATATATTCTGCAATTCTTAATCATAGAATAAAATATGAAAATTTTTTTAATATATTTTTTAAAATTCGAAAATACTCAAATACTGCTGAGGTAAAGAAGTTCAAAATTTTCAATTGTACATTTTTTGAGCAGACAGAAACTGACAATTTCATTTATTCAAAAAGTATATTTCACAAAAAATATGTTAATAAATTATCAGTTCTAAAAAAATACCTGAATAAAAGAATAGATACAAAATACAATAAAATATTCATTTTAAAATCAAATCTTGGTGAAGCATATATTTTTCTAAAATATATAATCAATAACCTTATAGAAAAAGATGACAATATACTTATTGCAGGTACTAAAAAATCACATTTAAAACTTGCCAATATGTTACTACCAAAAATTCCTGCAATTATACTTCCAAAATCACTCCCAGAAGTTGGAGTAAACACGTTCCAACTTGAGAAACAAACATATTACATTGCTTTCCCAATGAAATTTTATATTGAAACAGAATCAAAAATTCATACAGATAATGCGGTTTATTTATCTGAAATGTACAAATATTTTGGGATTTCTCAATCAAATACTGCTACTGAAAATAAATTACACATAAATAAAAATATATCAGAAAAAATTGAAGAATATCTAAATAAAAATAATATTAATAAGTTTATTTTCCTAGTCAAAAATGCAAAAACATGTACCTCAATTCCAAACGAATTTTGGCAAGAATTAGAAAAAGCACTTAATAAAAAAATAATAACAAATAATGAGAATATGCCTCTTGACGAAGCATTCTATTTAGCATCGAAAGCTGAAGCAATTATCAGTTTGAGAAGCGGTTTTTCTGAAATTTTATCAGAATCTGGAACACCACAAATTATACTTTACACTGATTTTATAAATCGTTTCCGGTTTAAAGAGATCACTAAAGATAAAATCATAACCGGATATTCAATAAAAACAGTTACCCCCGCAGCTAACAAAATTATTGAAATTGAATATTCTGATAACTTAAAAAATAAAATAATAGAAAACATTACTGAAACATTATTGCATAAGAAGGAAAAAACGAAATGAAAATCATTATCCAAGCGGGGGGAAAAGGTACAAGATTAGGTGATTTAACCCTCAACCGTCCAAAATGTATTGTACCTGTTAACAATTTACCAATTATATTCCACATGTTTAAAAAATATCCACAAGCGGAATTTATAATTATTGGGGATTACAAATTTGAAGTACTTGAAAAATATCTTGAAACATTCAGCAATGCTAAATTTGTACTTATCAAAGCGCACGGAGAAGGTAACATCTGTGGAATCAAAGAAGCATTAAATTTTGTCAATAAAAATGAGCAATTTATGCTTATCTGGTCAGACCTTATACTAGGTGATAAATTTGACCTTGAAAAACTTGATAAATCGAAATGTTATATAGGTTTATCACAAAGTTTCAAATGCAGCTGGAGCTTTAAAAACGGAGAACTAAAAAAAGTGCCGTCAACAGACAATGGAGTTGCAGGGTGCTATATTTTTAATAATAAAAATGAGCTTCAAAACATACCGCAAACCGGTTCTTTCACAAGCTGGCTTGCTAATTCCGGAATAAAATTAACACCTTTTTCAATAGAAGATTCAGTTGAAACAGGAACAATTGATGCCATAAACAAAATATCTTCAACAAAAAACCGCTGTCGACCTTATAACAAAATGGAATTTACAAAAAATAAAGTTATTAAAACAGGCTTAACAGAAGAAGGACAAAAACTTATTGACAGGGAAATCGTTTGGTACAAAAAAATGACAGACTACGGTTTTAATTCAATACCAAAAATCCACTCTTTAAATCCTTTAACTATGGAAAAAATTGAAGGAACAAATATTTTTAACGCAAATTTGTCAATAGAAGATAAGAAAAAAGTAATAGATAATCTTATTGATTCTGTTAATAAAATGCATTCTTTTGAAACAAAAAACAGTAACAGATTAGATATAGAGCAAGAATACTATACAAAAACAATAAAACGAATCCGAAGTATCGCACCATCAATACCATTTGCAAATAATGAATATATTACAATCAATGGTAAAAAATGCAGAAATATTTTAACTGACACTTATGCATTAAAAAAAATCGTAGAAGAAAATCTGATGGATACGATTTATTGTCCTATTCACGGAGACTGTACACTTACCAATACAATGCTCGATAAAGAAAATAATATTTATTTTATAGATGCAAGAGGATATTTCGGTTCAGAAAAAGTCCTCGGAGATATCAGATACGATTGGGCTAAACTTTACTATTCTATTGCAGGTAATTTTGATCAGTTCAATATTAAAAACTTCAAATTAAAAATTTCCGAATACGATGTTAAATATGAAATAAATTCCGGCGGATGGGATGAATTAACAGATTACTTCCTTGCAAAAATTCCTGAAGTAAAACTTGACCAGTTAAAACTAATACACGCAATAATTTGGATATCTCTTGCAAGTCACTGCTGGGAAGATTATGACTCTATGTGTCTTGCTTTCTATAACGGAATTTATCTGCTTTATGAATGCATAGAAGGAGAAAAAAATGCTTTTAAAAGAGAATATTTTGAAACTATCAACGCTTAATAAAACCTGGATTTTTGATTTTGACGGGACTTTAGTTGTTCATAACGGCTATAAAACCGGCGAAGATAAATTTCTTGACGGTGCAAAAGAATTTCTTCAATCAATTCCTAAAGACGACTTTATAATTATAATGACAGCAAGAGAAGCTGCAGCAAAAGAAAAAACAGAGAAGTTTCTAAAAGAAAATAATATCAGATACGACAGAATTCTTTTCGAAATGCCGATGGGAGAAAGAATTTTAATCAATGATAACAAACCGTCCGGACTTAAATGTGCATATGCCTTATGCCCAAACCGTAACGAAGGTTTTAACAATATAAATATTGAATTAGATGAAAATTTATAGGAGTAAATATGTTAATACTTGAACCCGTATCACATGAAACAATCTGGGGTGGAGAAAAATTAATTCCTTTCGCTCCTGAAAAACATTCAAAACTCGGTCACCTGTATTCTCTTGTTTCTAACGAAGAATTTGAAAGCCGTATATTAAACGGAGAATATAAAGGAAAGACTTTTAAAGAATATTTTGACAACAACAAATCTAAATTCGGCATGGATAAATTCAAACAATTTCCATTCGTAATAGCACTTGTTGACCCAAAAGATGATTTAAGTATTCAAGTACATCCTGATGATAAATGTGCACTGGATATTGAAAACAGAGAGTTCGGAAAAAATGAATCCTGGTATTTCATTGAACCGCCGACAAATAGATGGCTGTACAACGGTTGTAAAGTAAATTCAACAGCAGAAATTGAAGAAAAAATTAAAGAAAAACGAATAGAAGAAGATGTTATAGACCATCTGCAAGTTGAAAAAGGTGATTATGTTTTTGTAGAACAAGGCACAATGCATGCAGCAACCCACGGGGCACTATTCTATGAAATTGAAGAAAACTGTAATCTTACATACAGATTTTATGATTTTGACCGAAAAGATAAAAACGGCAATTCAAGAGAACTGCATATTGAAAAAGCATTAAAAGCAATAAATCCAAAATTAAAATCAAAAGTTCGCAAATACAATAATGAAGAAATAAAAGAAAGACTTTATTCTACAAAATTGTTTGAAAATAAAACTACATATAAAAATAATTCAAAAACACTTGAATGCGTAACCATACTTATGGGCGAAAGTCTGCTTGAAGGTTTATCTGTAAAAACAGGTACAACTATTATACTTGAACCGGAAGAAGAAACTAATTTCAATAATAGAGTGACATTTATTACAGCAAGACCAATTACAGGAGAAAATAACGAATGAATATAGAATTATCTGCATCAATGATGTGTGCAAATTATGCAAACTTAGAAAAAGAAGTAACAGAGCTTGAAAATGCCGGAATTGATTCTTTTCATATAGATATTATGGACGGAAGTTTTGTTGATAATTTCGGCATGGGATATCAAGATATGGCATTTATTAAACAACTTACAAACAAAACCGTCGATGCTCATCTTATGGTAAGAAAACCTTACAATTATCTTGATATCCTTTTCAGGCTTGGAATTGATATTATTTATATCCACCCTGAAGTTGATCCGGATCCTGCAACAACTATAGAAAAAATACATAATGCAGGAGCAATAGCCGGTATTGCAATCAACCCGGGCACATCACTTTCCAGCATAGAAGAGTTATTAAATACAGTAGACAGAGTACTGGTTTTAGGAGTCAACCCTGGCCATGCGGGTAGGAAATATCTTCCCTATGTGGACGATAAAATTCAAAGATTATTAATGCTAAAAAACAGATATAATTTTGAAATTTTTCTAGATGGAGCTGTAACCAAAGAAAGAATTCAATTTTGGAATCCACGCGGAGTTAAAGGATTCATCCTTGGGACAGCAACTCTGTTTAGAAAAGATACAACATTCAAAGACGCGATAAAATCAATCAATTATGTATATGAGGGTGTTTAGGTGGAAAACTATCAAATACTTTTACTTGCAAATAAAATTATCAAAAAAACAATAGCTGCACTAATTCCATATAGACCGGCAAGATCATGGGTAAAACATTTTCTTGATGATATTTTTATCCCGCCAGCTATAGAAAACTTCAAACAAATAATTGAAGAAGAATATCAAGATTATTGGATTTTTGTACCATTTTGGCCTTGGGGCGATTTTATGATGGCATGTGCAATGCTTGAACAATTCAAAAGAGAAAAAGGCGGAAATATTTTAATTTTTTACGCAAACAAAAGTCAGCTTGAATTTATTAAAGCATTTGATTTTGCAGATGAAATTCTGCCAATTCCTTTAGATATTTACTACAGTCTTTGCACAACAGACAGACCATACTGCAAACACAATAAAGCCGGTCTTAAAAAAGGTCATATTTATGAATTATCACACCACGTATTTAAAGAAGCTGAAAACGACAAATCAAGAAACTTCTATGAAGTATACATAAAAATGCTTCAACTTGCAGTACCACAATTTTCAAAGCTAAATTTAACCAGAAAAATGAAAAGTAAAGTTGAAGATATTTTTGATGAAGTTTCAGAAGGCAAAGAAGTAATAATGATTACACCTCATGCTCATTCATATGATGAGAGAGAAATAAGTTATCAATTCTGGATTACAATAGCAAAACAGCTCGAACAAGAAGGTTATAAAGTAGTTTTTAACAGTAAAAGTCCTGATTATGAAGATTTTGAATCTGTATTTTTACCATTAATTGAGCAATGTTATTTTGCCACATTATGTTATTCCAATATAACACTGCGTTCCGGTTTTACTGACATAATCACGATAATGGGTGCGCAAAATCAGGTTGTTATATATCCTGAATCAATGAGATTCATAACTATTACAGAAGATGAGCAGATTGAAGAAATTTCACGCTGTGCAAATTTAAATCCTAATAAAACATTTGAAGAAAATATGTTTGATTTTACATCAATAAATAACATGTTTAATAAGAATTTTACAGAGATAATTGTCGAAAATAAACAATATATAAGCCGTGTTATGAATAACTTTCGCATGAACTACAATGAATTGCGAAAAAAGTACGCAGGAATTTATTATAAATAAACTAAGTGAGATTCCGGCCTATGAGCCGGAATTTTCATATATAATATAACTCTCCTGAATATAAGCAGGCGTAAAGCGACGAGGTGAACTAGAAAGATAGCCATAAAAAAAGACCCACTTACATGAGTCTTTTTAAATATGCTCCAGGCCAGACTTGAACTGGCACTGGGTTATACGCCCAATTGGATTTTAAGTCCAACGCGTCTACCGATTCCGCCACTGGAGCAAGTGTTCGGCTACCTTTTTATATTATAACAAACATTTCTTATTGTCAAACAGAAAATTTATTAATATACTTCTCTATTTCAATAACTCTTAATTCCACATCAGAAGTTATTGCATTAAGTGAAGTCTCTATATTTTCACTGTTTGAACAAGAAGCTCGTCCTAATAACCCTGATTTTACATTATTATATACAAGCTTTTGAAACAGATATATCACATCAAATAAATCCGAATCAATAACATCTTTTACGGTTGAAAGATAAATAAAAAGCTCTGCTACTGAAGTTTTTACAGCAAAAAACTTTTTCCTTATCATAAATCTTTGAATTTGTTTTAATTTATCTCGAATTTTAGAATATATCTTAAAAATTTCATTTTTTTTAGGCAAAATTTTTTCTTTAAAATAGGATAAAGTTTGTTTATAACCATCATCAATAATTGCTTGTCGTTTTTCTCCGGGATAGTTAAAATCGACAACAACAACATTACCTGTATCAATTATAAGATAATCATATCTGTCACGCTGACCATAAAGCTTACTAATAAATGAAGTTTCTGAGGATGTCATACATGTGTACATGCCATTAACATATTCAATAGGACTTTGATCTGAACCTGAAAAAGATCCTTCCAAACGAACTTCAAGAATTCTATCCGGAGAATTATGAATATTTTTAGAAAGCGACCACATAGGTTTTCCCTTCATTAAATCTCCATCAACAAGCAAATCGTCTTCTAAAGTCACTGCACGCATCAATCCCGGCATGCAGCAAGAAATTCTAACAGCCATTGCAACTTCAAAATCGGGAGTTTCGAAATTAGAAAATTCTTTACACGAAAAATCCTTCATATTTGTTGTTATAATTATTAAATCCTTATTCAAATCTTTAAAAGTAACAGGATTACACTGTCCCTTCTGATAGTTTTTTCCGTAATATTTTCTTTCAATAAGTTCTCTAAGCCATTCCAAGAAAATTTCACCTTTACTTAAAGCGAATTTTTGATTAAATCCTAGTGAAATATCTCTAAAAAGCTCAAAATTCACTGATAAGAACACTTCTGATAATTCTTGCGGAGTATAGCCAACCGCATATAAAGAAGCTACCATAGCACCGACAGATGAGCCCGCAAGTGTTGTTAATTCTATACCTAAATCATTTAATGCATTCAAAACCCCAGCATGCGCCGCACCTCGTATTGCTCCACCGCCAAATAAACATGTGTATTTAAAATTGCTGTGCTCTCTCATAAAAACCATTCTATCAGAAAAAAAGAAGGATTGATATTACCTTAATCAACCCTTCCTTTTGCTTTAAAATTATAAAACCTATGCTGCTAAACCTTTAATTTCTCTAATAAGGTATTGAGCAACCCATTCAAAATCTTTATTATCTTGAGCTGCTTGTTTCAAGTATTTAACAGAAACATCGCCAAGGCGGATAAGAGTCATTGCAACAACACCTCTTTTTACACCTCTTACGACTTGTAATTGGTCAACTAATTGAGGTACAACAGAATCACCAATACTAACAAGTTCATTTTCTAATTTATTTTTTGTATTATTATCAGCATTTTCAAGTTCTGAAAGAATTTCATTTAATGATTGCATATTTCTTATCTCCATATAAATCTTATTTACATTATTATTATAATTTAAAAAATATGCAAAATTAGATTTCCTTACATAATCTTTATATCCTGAATACAATATTAATATCTTCTTTACATCTAGACAGTTACTTCTTTTAATGCTTCGACATATTTAACTGCGTAAACGGCACCAACTGCGCCATCTGAAGCTGCTGTAACTACCTGGCGTAATGGAGTAACTCTTACATCTCCAACTGCAAAAACACCGTCAATTGATGTTTTCATAGTTTCATCTGTTAAGATAAAACCTCGTGAATCCTGTGCAACTTGTCCGCTAAATCCTTCTACATTTGGAGTTATACCAATATATGGAAAAATTCCGTTAACCGAAAGTTCAGATTTTTCATTTGATTTAACATTTTCCAAAACAATAGTATTTACCAAATCTGAGCCTTTAATTTCTTTAACAACAGAATCCCATACAAATTCTAATTTTTCACACTTAGATGCGCGTTCTTGAACAATTTTATCTGCACGAAGTTCATTTCTTCTATGTATTAAATAAACTTTAGAAGCAAATTTTGTTAAATACATAGCTTCTTCAACTGCTGAATTACCGCCACCGACAACTGCTACAACTTTATCTTTATAAAAAGCGCCGTCACATACCGCGCAATAGCTTACCCCGCGCCCGACAAATTCTGCTTCTCCCGGCACTCCAAGCTTCATTGGCTTTGCGCCTGTAGCAATTATCACAGTTTTTGCATTAAATTGAAATTCTTTTGTTTTAATAACTTTTGGACTTGATACTAAATCAATTGATTCTATTTCTTGCATTGAAAACTTCTCTATTCCAAATTTATCAGCATGCTCTTCAAACTTTTCCATAAGTTCAAATCCACCGATACAAGAAAAACCGGGATAATTTTCCAACTCAAGATAATTTGAAGGCTGACCTCCAAGCATACTTATATCTACAATAGCTGTTGAAACTGCTCCACGTGCGGCATACATTCCTGCTGCAAACCCCGCAGGGCCGCCGCCTAAAATTACGGTATCAAATTCCTTTATCTGCATTTATCCTCAATCTCCTATTACACTATCACCTGCGATTTTATCGCCTTTTATAAAATATTTTGCGGTTTCTGTTTTTCTTACGCTTCCGTCAATATCTGATATAGTATCCATCTTTAACAGATTTTCGCCTGTAAAATTATCTCCTTTAATTGATAGTGTAACTTTATCAGTCAAAATTTTGTTATCATATTTACCGGTTTTTGTAAAAGTAACAGTATTCCCCTTAACCTCCTTAAGCATAATTTGTGCTGATGCCCCAGAAAAGGTATTTCTTAAATATATGACGTTATTTTCCTGCGATAAGTTCCATATATCAAGTCCTTTTTCTTTAAATGTTACAGGAGAATTAGTATCAATTCTTTTTGAAACTACGCGCCATGTTCCATAGAATGCAGGCGGAACTTCTTCCACATAACCTTTTAGTAAAACACTTTGAGCCGGGCTATGAATAAAACAGCAAAAACTAAGACACAGAAAAAAACATTTAAGAATATTTTTATAATACATTTATCTTTACACCTCGGCTATAGATGCCATTTTTGTTTGAAGAGTTTTTGCAGAATCTTCATACCCTGCTCTACCCATTAACGCGTATGTATAATTTTTTGCTTGTTCTACACCCGGTTGATTAAAAGCATTAATATTATACAGAGCACCTGCAATCGCTGTTTGAACTTCCAGCATATACAATAGCTGTCCGATATGATATCCGTCAACCTTTGGTAAAGTTATAGTTACTGTCGGACGTGCATAGTCTGATAATGAAACTTTTGTAGAATCTGCTTCTGCATTTAGTAATTGATTAATAGTTTTACCTCCGAGATAACCGATTCCCGTATAAGCAAATATATTTGGGATTTCAAGCGTTGTATCAAATTCTTCAACCCTGATAAAGTTAATAATTTTATCATTAGGTCCTTCATTATAAAGCTGAATTTGTGAATGCTGATCTGTTGCACCAAGTGCTTTTATAGGGGTTTGTCCGACATGAACATGATTTCCCTGCAAGTCTTCATTCTTACCCAAAGATTCTGCCCAAAGTTGCGCATACCAATCCGAAACATATTTTAAACGGCTTGAATATGGCATCATAACTGATAAGTTTTTACCTTTTTTTACATCCATCAGATATTGAATAAGAGCATTTTGAGCTGCAATATTTTCATAAACATCGGTATTTTTCAAAGCTAAATCCATATCTTTAATACCGTTAACGATTTCATCAATATCAATTCCGACAAGAGCAAAAGGTAAAAGCCCCACTGCTGAAAATACCGAAAATCTTCCGCCGACATCATCCGGAACTACAAAGGTTTTATAACCTTCTTGTTCTGCAATCTGTCTTAAGACTCCTGTTTGCTTATCAGTTGTTGCAACAACATTTTTTCTGTATTCATCTTCACCAAGAGCTTTTTCAAGACGATCTTTTAGAATCATAAACTGCGACATAGTTTCGGCTGTCGAACCGGATTTTGTAATCACATTTACCAATGTTTTCTTCAAATCCAATATATCTAAAAGCCCGTTCATATTATCAGGGTCAATATTATCTAAAAAGAATATTCTAGGAAAATTATTTCTTTGTTCAGGTGTCAAAAGATTCCAGTAAGGTTTTAACAGAGCCTCGGTTACAGCAATCCCACCCAACGCAGAACCGCCGATTCCAAGTACAAGGATGTTTTCAAAACGTCCTCTTACAAGTGAAGCATATTCTTTTACATACCACAAAGTTTCTTCGTTATACCCGAGATTCATCCATTGAAGCCACTGTCCCGGTTTATCTTTGTGTTTGTTTAAATCTGCAATAATCTCTGTAATCTTATCTTTATACTCACAAAATTCGTGTTCAAGATTTAACCCGTTTTCTTGTCCGATAACTTTCATATCTGCATTTTTGCAGTCAAACTTAATCATTGAATCCCAAATATCCCTTCTTATTATACCTGATTATATACTTATTCTATATAATCAAGTTCAAATTTCAAGTGGGGTAAATATTCTACAAATATTGTTTCCAAGTCATCACAGCAGTTGAGCTCTGCAGTGGGCCTCGGCCGAAGCGGAGATACGGGGGCATTATTGCTATTGATCGTAACCTCAAGCAAGTGATAATATTCAGCTCCGCAAATTTGTGTACTAATAAAACAAAGCAAAATTACGCGCTTTGATTGAACTTGAATGTTCTTTGTACGTTCTTATCAATAACACCTTTGATTACATCGTATTCTGCAAGTAATGAAGAGTGTTCTGTATCAATATTTTTAAGCTGCATATCATAGATATTATCTTTTGCTTTAATATCATTCATTGCACGATTATATTCAGCTTCAGCTTTTGTAGTTGCTTCTGTATCTGTTTCTTCTGTAATTTTTGTACAAGTTTTGTAACTTAAACCATTCCATTTGAATGATTTATCAACTTGTTCTAATGACACAATACCATTTTCTAAAGCATATGTAAGCCATTCAGAAGATGATGCTAAACCATTTTCAATAGCTTTATAACCTTGTTTCATTCTGTTAAACAAGTTTGTATACCATTGAGCTTTGGCATCAGCATTACCTTTGTTTGATGTATCATTTTCATCAACCCAAGCATATTTTGGCTCACCGTAAACTTCAATCATGTTATCAATTAAATATTCTTTAATTACGGTATTGAAGCTTTCTGATTGCTTTATTTTAATTTTAGGTTTTTCAAGATCTTCAGGAAGTTTTTCTACTGCATCTAAATATTTCAATACAAAATCTACATCAGTTAAGTTTTCAACAGTAACAACATATTTAATAGGTTTTCCATCTTCATCAAGCTCTCCAGTCTCAAATGTAAAATTTTCTTTAATATGTTGATCCACCTGTTTTATAGAATCTGAACTAAAAATATTATTCATAAACGTAGATTTTGAATCATTGTATTCTTTTAATACTGTTTCAAGAGTCTTGTTTAGTCCAGGTATTTCACTTGTAACATCAATACCATATTGTTCCGGCTTGAAATCTTTACTAAGTAAAAGTTCAGAAAAGTTTTCGAAATTTGCAGATTTATTAATTAAATACACAATATCTTCTGCAATAGAATTTAACTGAGCTTTAACCTCATTCAAGTCAGATGAATATGTAGTTGTAGTAAGCCCTGTTTCTTCCGAATAATTATAATAAAAATATTGAACAGTACCATTATCCTTAATTGGTTTATAAGCAAAGTTATTCATAAACGTCTCAAATGGTACTTTGTCTTCTATTTTTATACCATTAAGAAGTTCAACATCTTTAGCATAATCTTGTGCTTCTTCACAATTATAACCGGTAACATTGCCATCTTTATCAACAGTTATTTTAATACCGTCATCAGTAACATATTCATAACCGCCACCATCTAACTCAGTTTTAGTTAAAGTAGTATTCGCTGTATATTTAATCATCTCTTCCCCAATTGCATTTGTTACTACAGAGAATTGATTCAATCTTGCTGCTACTGCTGTTTCAACAGTATCTGGAAGCAAATTTTTATTAATTAATTTTTTAACATTAAATGTATTTGTTCCATTTTCATCTAAAAAAGCATTTTGGAAAGCCTTTAATGCATCTGAAAGAGAGTTTGCCTCAGTAATAGAACTGATTTCAAATTCTTTTTGTGCATTATATTGTATTTTTGGCGTATTTCCTGAATATTTCAAATAGCTTTCAAAAGAAGTTTCAGTAGCTTTTATTAAGTTATTTGAACTTATAACATAATCTTTATAAGATTTTTCATAATCTTCAACTTCTTTTGAATTCTGATAACTTCCATATCCTTCATAGTATTTTTTCATATCTTCAACACTAATGTTTTTGAAAGGTTCCGGATAAGTAGGATTTTCAAAAGCACCTAATTGATCAAAATAAGTTGTTGTATATTCAAGACCATGTTTTTTCAAATATGCATCCAAATTGCCTTCTGCACTCGCAAAAATAGCAGCTTCATCTTCGCTTACCAAAATTTGACCAGCAGAATTTATAAGACCATATTGAGTATTATATGAACTATATGCAGTTAACGCATTATAAGATAAATCTTGAATTTGAGCATTACCAGCAGAATCATAATTGCTAAATTTCAATGTAGCATTATTCAAAGCATTAATATAATTTTGGCTTGCTTGTGAACTTTGAGTAGCCAAACGCATTTTAGCATTATTAATAGTTTGAGATCTTAACTCATTATCAGCCAAACGAGCTGTGATAGTTAATAATCTAGCTTGTGATGCTGCCATTCCCATTGTAAGCTTTATCCTTTCGTTTCCTTAAAACTTTTCTTATTATATAAATCGGCATTTTTCCCTGAAACTTTAATATTTTGAGCATAATTGTTAAGAATTTGTTACATAAAAAATAAGCAAAAAGAAAGGTCAGAAAATATTTTCTGACCTTATATTATTCATCCATCATTATAAAAATCTTATCCTACAGAACAGAATGATGAGCAAGATGCTCCGGAAAAAGAAGATGCTCCGCCAAAATCTCCGCCACCAAATCCGCAATCCCCAAGAACTGCAACAGCTGCGGCGAATTCACCCATAAATCCTGTACCTTCAGAATCTGTAAAATCACAATCTGAATACATTGAATAATCAATAACAGAAGGATTAGAAGAAATATATGTATCATACTCTCCAACAGTTAACAAACTTTTTGCTTCACTTAAACCCATTGCTAAAACACCTGCATTTTCTACCGGATTATTTTTAACATTATTAGTCTTATTTGAAGCTGAACTTTTTGATGCTTGTTTTCCGAATAGTAATATCATTTGTCTCTCCTAATATCTCGTATTCTTTACATCTATATAAAGGATTTTTAAAATAACCGATTTCAGCATGTATTTTTTTCGTTACAATTCTTAATAAGAATTTAAAGCTTAAGGTTTAGACATCTAAACCCAATGGTTGATGTACATGTCAAAAAAGAGTTGTACTATAGATGTGTAGATTAGGGAGGTAAAAGAATTGAAGAGATTATTTTTAATATTCACATTCTTAATTACATTTGCTATCTCAAATATGACAGCACAAGCTGCAGAGAATAGTTTACACACAATTACATTAGAAAAAAACAATTCCGGATATAATATCATACTCGGTTCTGATAAGGTTGCAAAAGTAATTAAGAAAACACCATCAGAAAACGAACTTATTATGGAACTAACAGGTATCACTTCGTCTGAAACAGTTAATGCTTTATATAAAGGTACAAACAACATTGACAGACTTGTTATCGAAAACTCTGCACCAAATAAATTAAAAGTTTATATTACAGCAGAAAACATAAAAGAATCAACAGTAATGATTGAACCGCTAAACGGTGAAACAACAATTGTCGGCGAAAGTGTTCCTCTAGACAAAGTCCTGTGGGTAACCTTTGTATTTGCGTTATTTGCAGTAATTTTTAAAATTTCAAAAGATATTTCAGAAGAAGACGATAAAATTCTGATTAAAAAAGATATCAAAGACAGAGAAATTCAGTTATACAGAAAATACAGAAGTGAAATGTCAATTAATACAGGTATAGATTCTCATACAGACTTAAGAATGAGAAAAATGCTTAAAAAAATTGACAGAAAAATAGATGAAAGACTAACATCTGTTGTTAAATAAAGTTTAAACCTCAAAAACTTAAATATATCCCTAAAACATTTTATGTCTGGCAAGTTTAACAACTTGCCCTTTTTATTTATAATTATATAAATCATGAAGTTTCATGAAGAAAAACTTTATTATATAAAGTTTTTCAGAAGAAAGCGAGGAATTATGTAAAAAGATTTATACCCGAATTAAATAGCAAACTTAAAAATTAAATATAAATACAATGGAACTGTAATAATTGGAAATATTATAGTAGAAAACTTTTGAAGTTTTGTAAGTGGCTTGTGCTGAATTATCTTAAATGTTGAAATTGCTGATAGTAATATCGCAATTATATATATAATAAAAAACAGTAATATAATCAATGCTTCAACCAAAACCATATAATTTGATAAGCTTAATGGTTCACCTTGACTCTCTGATAAAAATAAGATAACTAAAACACAATAAAGATATATAGAAAAAATCAATAAAAAAAGAGAAAAAACACAAGTAAAACACTGAAACAGAAAATATAAACTTAATAAAATATTTTTAACTTTCATAAAGTGATATTAGTATAAATATAAAAAAAGTTAAATACAAATACAAAAGAATCGTGATATTTGGATATTTACAGTAGAAATTTACAAAGGAGATGGGTTATACCATCTCCTTTGTAAAATACTCTCTTATTATTCGTTCTATTGTTTCAGAAGAATCACCTTTACCATATGGATTAAGTGTTTTCAAACGAGTTTCTTCTCTTGTCTTTGAAAGAATCTCTGAACTATATGACACAATTTTATCATATTCTGCGCCAACAAGAACTGAAACTCCTGCATCAATTCCTTCCTGGCGTTCTGTTTCATAACGCATTACAAGAGTCGGACAGCCAAATGACGGTGCTTCTTCTTGTATTCCTCCAGAATCTGTCAAAATAAGTTTTGCATTTTTCATTAAATAAACTAAATAAGGATAATCAAGCGGCTTCAATAAATAAACATTTTCATATTCACCAAGTCTTGAATAAATCTTACACTTTACATTCGGGTTCGGATGAACCGGAATTACAAACTTATGGTCAGAATAAGATTTCACAAGTGTTTCTATTGAATCCAAAATTCTGTCAATTCTTTCACCATGATTTTCTCTACGATGAGCAGTTATAAGTACAAGTTTATCATCAACTTCAATATCTTGCTCTTTAAAAAAGATTTCTGCTTGCTCCATTGTTCTGTTAGAAAGACAAAAAAGAGCATCTATAACTGTATTTCCGGTGACATAAATTTTATTTTCTGCAATATCTTCTTTTAATAAAGCCTTTTTATTTTTTTCTGTTGGTGCAAAATGTAAACTTGCGACACGAGATGTCATCTGACGCATAACTTCTTCAGGAAACGGCTCATAAATATCATAGGAGCGAAGCCCTGCCTCAACATGAAACACAGGTATTTTACGGTAAAAACTTGTCAAAGCCCCGCACAAAACTGTCATTGTATCACCTTGAACAATAGTTGCATCAATTTTGTTATCTTCAAAAACCTTATCCAGAGATGTCAAAATTCTTGACTGAACCTCAACCAGTGTTTGATTTTCACGCATACAATCAAGGTTTATATCTGCTTGAAGCCCAAAATAAGCAAGAGTTTGATTAGAAAGCTCTTTCTGCTGTTCTGTATTACAAATTATTACTCTGTATTCTTGTGGGTATTTTTTTAATTCTAATATCACAGGAGCTAGTTTTATAACTTCCGGACGTGTTCCAAAAACAAATAGTATATTCTTCTTATTCATAGCTGTAGTTTAGTATAAAAATTATAAATTTGCAATTAAACTTAATTACTTCAAATTATATTCTGGCGGCTAATTCACTTCTATCATATTGATTTTTATTATATACCCAAAGAAGGGAGAATTATATGTTTGACTTATTTATACTGGAAACCTGTCCGTACTGTCAAAAGGTTATGAATTTCTTGAAAGAAAAAAACATTAAATATCATAAATTCGATACCATGATAAACGATAATGTTCTTAGATTACTTTCTCTAGGCGGGAAAGATCAAGTCCCATTTTTATATAACGAAGACACAAATGAAAAAATATACGAGTCAGATGAAATAATTAAATATTTGACAAATTATGAACAGGATTAATTATGCAAAATAGTAATAGAGAATATAAAATAAATTACTTAGATACAAATGAATGTACTTCACGCGGAGCTTGTTCCGTATCACCTAGTATTGCTTCAATGGAAGAAGTTGCAATGCTTTTTTTGCAACAGCTTGCTTATTATATTTTGAAACTTGAAAACTTTGGCGCCAGCAATGATAAAATTCGACTGGAAATAATTACAACACTTGCAAGCTTAATTTCACTAAACGAATTTAGTGAAAAACAACTTCATACAATAATCGTTAATGAATATTTCATGCTTGAAGAAGTGAAGAAAACCTACAACCAGCTTTGCAAAGAAAAAAACATTGTGCCGCAAGATATAAAACGTATCTCAAAGTTTAACGCTTCAACTAGTGTAGCTCAAACAATAGCTCTTGGTGAAAAATTATTTCTTGAAAAATATAATAAAATTTCAACTGAACAAAAAAATCTTATTGAAATTTTAATGATTATAATTAAAAGTGTCAGCCTAAATCTTATAAAATTAAACGATTTTAACGAGTTTGACAGTGAAATTTATCATGAAATTTTAAAAACATTAGATATATTTAATGATAAAAAATTGCAAAATAAACAAGTGATGGAAAATATTTCAAAACTTGCAATGTTTGATTATAAACTTCAATTAAAAATAAGTGAATTGCTGTTAAAAACTTTTGACGGAATTTCAAAAGTTGAAGTCTCTCATTCCACAACTAAAGGTAAGGCTATACTTGTTTCCGGAAACAATTTTTTTGATTTATTAAAAATTTTAGAAGAAACAAAAGATAAAGATATTGATATCTATACACATTCAAACTTGCTTATAACACATGCGCTTAACAAGTTCCATCAATTTAAAAACCTAAAAGGTCATTATGGAGATAATACAGAAAATTGTATACTTGATTTTGCAACCTTCCCGGGTTCGATACTTCTAACTAAAAACTCAAAAAATAACACCGAATATCTATACCGCGGAAGATTATTTTCAAATGATTACATTGTACCGAACGGTGTAATAAAAATTGAAAACGATAATTATGATGAGCTTATCGAAGCCTCAGAAAATGCCAAAGGATTTTCTAAAGGGAAAACAAAAGAAAATACTATACTTGGATTCAACGAACAAGAAATTGAAACTCAAATTAATACTATTATCGAAAAACTTAATAACGGTAGTATTGAAAAGCTCTATATTATTGGTATAGATCCACATTCACAAATACAAAAAGAATACTTTAAAGAGTTTCTGACAAAATTAAAACCTAAAGAATTTGCGATAAGTTTTTCATATGAAAGTAAAAAAGACAATGTCTTAACGATAAATATAGGAAATTACATTCCGCTTGCAAGCGCAATACTCAAAAAACTTTTTGATAAATATCCGCTTTCAAGTAATAAAATAGTATTTTTATTTACAACCTGCGATGTTATGACAATCTCAAATATCATTATACTTAAAAATAAAGATGCTAAAAATATACATATGGCAAAATGTCAGCCTACAATAATTAATCCATCTGTTTTTGAGACATTTAGCAATACATATTCAATAAAAACAACCACAAATCCCGAAAATGATTTAAATCTAATAAGAAAACAAAAAGACACTCCGTAATGAAGTGTCTTTTTGCTATATATATTAACAAATTAATATCTGTAGTGAGCAAAAGCTTTGTTAGCTTCAGCCATTTTGTGAGTATCTTCACGTTTTTTGCAAGCTGCACCTTGACCGTTTGAAGCATCAATCAATTCATTAGTTAATTTATCGATGAATGATTTACCGCCTCTTTTCTTAGCTGATTCAATCAACCAAGAAGAAGATAAAGCAAAACCTCTGTCAGCTTTAACTTCGATAGGTACTTGATAAGTAGAACCACCGATACGACGTGCTTTTACTTCCAATAATGGAGTAGCATTAGTCATAGCTTTTTGGAAAATTTCGATTGGATCTTCGTTAGTTCTTTCTTTAATTCTTTCCATTGTACCGTAGAAAATCTTTTCAGCTAAAGATTTTTTACCGCGTCTCATAATTCTGTTAATAAATTTAGAAACATCAACGCTGTTATATACTGGATCTGCTAAAGGTATTCTTCTTGCAGGTTTAGAACGTCTTGACATTACTTCTTACCTCCCTTTGCATTCTTTTTAGCACCATATTTTGATCTGCTTTGAGCACGGTTAGCAACACCTGCAGTATCTAAAGTACCACGAACGATGTGATAACGTACACCAGGTAAATCCTTAACACGGCCGCCTCTGATTAGAACAACACTGTGTTCTTGAAGGTTGTGACCAATACCAGGGATATATGAAGTTACTTCAAATCCGTTAGTTAATCTTACCCTAGCAACTTTTCTAAGTGCTGAGTTTGGTTTTTTAGGGGTTGTAGTGTAAACCCTTGTACAAACACCGCGTCTTTGAGGACAATTCATCAAAGCCGGAGATTTTGTTTTGTCTTGAAGCTTTTTACGTTCAGAACGTACTAGCTGGTTAATAGTTGGCATAATTTCTCCTTTTAATTTTACCAAATTTGCCCTATACTAAAGCGTTTATGGGAGCTTGGGCGTCACATCCCTGCTTATCACATTGTACTAACCGTCAAATCCAGCACGAAAATTTCGGCTAGTATCCACTTATATCAAACATCAACCAACACCAAATGTCAAGGGGGTAAATCTATTACAAGTATTTCCAAGTCATCTCAATAGTTGAGCTCAGTAGCGAATTTATTGTTAACAAATGTCAAGCCGGCAATGACTAACGCATCTGCCTGTCAATAATTTTAGAAGAAACCCAATATACTCTCGGATATTTACCTAATAGTGCATAAATCGCCATATAAAGAGTTAATCCAATTATAAACATCTGACCTAACGAGTATTGAAAAAACACAGGTTTTGTAAATTGTAAAGATATAAATGCCACAATATAATTCAAAAACGGCACATAAGATAAAATTTTCAGAATCAATTCAAGCCCGTAAGAAATTATAAAAAACATCAATGAAATAAAAATTGATTGAAAAGCATTATATCTTAAGAATCTGGACGGATTTTTCTTCCTAATGTAAAGAATTATCATAACAATCATACCGCCCCAACCGGCAGTAACATATGAAAGAAAGGAAACCAATCTATCGAAAATTCCGACAGAATTATTACGCATTAGACTTCTCCACGAACAGATTTTACGTAATCATCCATAACTTGAGAGTATATCAATCTGTATTCATCATTTTCAGGAGCAATACTAATTGATGCACGATATGATGAAATTGCCTGTTCAATATCTTTATCAAGATAATGAGCATTTCCTAAAAGCATGTATGTTTCAGGATTATTTGGTTCTACCTGAAGAGCTTTTCTGTAAAGTTCTACAGCTTCTTTTATGCGCACTAAACTTGAATAAAGGTTAGCCAAAAGTACATACGCGTTTGATTGTTTAGCATCAAATTCGATGGCTTTTTTAAACATTTTTATAGCAGCATCAAATTCTTTAAATTCTGTCAATGAAATCGCATAACAAATATAAATTTTATATTTCTCTTCTGTCATTGATAAAGCTTTTTCATAATAAGCAAATGCCTGCTTTTCATCTTTCATAAGAGTTAAAGCATTTGCAATACAAACTGCAATAAGCTCGTTATCGGGATTTAGAACAAAAACCTTTTTAAATAATTTTAAAGCTGTTTCATAGTCAAAAAGTTTGAAACAAACATTACCTAAATCAATTAACGCATTAATGTTTTCAGGATCGAGTGACAAAGCTTTTTCATAATATGCTTTAGCTTCAACATAATCCTCAATATCTTGATATAAAAGCGCAATTGCATTATAGATTTCAGGGTTAGACGAATTTAAATCAATTGCTCTATTATAATAGAACAGAGCTTTTGAGAAGTTCTTCCATTCTGCAAAAACATTACCGATGTTATAGTAAATCAAAAAGTTTTTCGGATTAACTTCAAGAGCTTTATTATAGTAAGAAAGCGACTTTCTAAAGTCTCTCTCATAAAACCACATTGTTCCCATACCGACAAGTGCCTGAACATCATCAGGACAAATTGCAAGTAAACTGTCCAATACCGACATAACTTTATCATAATCTTGCTGCTGCAAATAAAGCTCAGACAGAGCATGATAATTTTCTATTACATTAGGCTCTTTCGCCATTTTAACGACAAGTTCGTTAATCTTCTCATTTAAACTCATATTTTCCATGCTTTTATTGTAACTTATAATTCGGAATTTGTAAATTCGTTAATAATTTAAAACAGAAAGGCTCGCGGAGAATTCCGCGAGCCCTGATTGATGATATCTTTTATTATTCTTAACCTTGCCCTGTGTAGTTTGGAGCCAAGTTTTTCGCATCTGATGATTCCATTTTCTTGCAAGCTTCGTAATCTTGTTGTGCGATTTGGATTTGAGATTCGAGTGAGTCTTTTTCTGTTTGAAGTGAATCTTCTTCCATTTTTAATGGCTCTAATAATGCATCGTTTAAATTTTCGTATTTTTCTTCGATTTGCTGCTTCATTTGAGTCATCAGCAATTCGTTGTTTGCTTTCATTTGTGTTTGTGCATTTTGGAATGCCCCATATACAGCTCTATCGTCATCAGTCATACCAGCAGTATTAAACTGCATACCACTTTGCATTTGCATAAATTTATTTTGGTCAATGTTCATGCCGCCTTGTTTTAAGAAGTTAAAGATTGCACCACCCATAGAAGCATTTGCCATTGTCCCCATTGCTTGAAGACCGTTCAACTCAGCTTTTTTCTGAGTTTCAAGCATTTTTGAAACAGTTTCAATCTGGCGTGTCGCCCGTCTCATTCTAGACTGGACGCGCATCATTCGAGCTTGGAGATCTCTGACCCTCCTGCCCGCAGCCATTTTTCCGAATGCGCCTAATAAGAAACCCATTTTTCTAAAATCCTTGTGTTAGTGTCCTCGTATTTATATAAAGTATTTGTTTATTTGATAATTGCTTTTTTAAGTAAATCATGTTAAGTTATGTTACAAAATCTGCAAAGTCTTTATATACTAATTTATATAAATATGTATATAATCAAGTATTTACGCTAATTTCGGCAGTTGAAAAATTTTGATGTTTTTTGTATCATCAAATAAGATTTTTGTAACAAAACACAGGATATATCATGCTTAAAAAGCTTTTTAACCCGAAAATTCTAATTTTTACCATACTAATAATAATACTTTTATTATTGCTTCCTAAATTACTGGGACTGTTAATGATATTATTTGCATCGTTTGTACTTGCGGCAGCTCTTAATCCGTTTGTAAATAAACTTCAAAAATATATCAAAAATCGCTCAGCGGCATCATCTATTGTTGTTTTAACATCAATTACAGCATTATTTGCACTTATTTTGCCAATAATTGTTATGTGTTACAAGGAAATCGAATTATTTATATCTATTATGCCGCAAAAAGCAGCTAATCTTTATAACTTTATTACACATACAAAACTTTACGGAAAAACAATATCTGAGATGATTCCATTTGAAAATCTCGCAAACGCATCAACTAATATTGCACAAAATGTTTTTAATCAATCTATTAATATTACTATGGCAGCAGCGCAAACAGTATTCATTACACTAGCGTTAACAATGTTTATATATTACATATTAGTGGATAAAAAATATTTACGAAATAAATTTTTAGAATTTTTCCCGCCAAATTTAAAAGAAAAAGCAGGTTCTATATTATATAACATAACTTCAAAAGTTGGGAATTATGTCAGAGCTCAGGTTCTGTCAATGATAACCGTTGGCGTTATGGTTACAATTGAAGTTGCGATTTTGGGAATTGAATATCCTGTACTTTTAGGCTTGATTGCCGGTATTTGCGATATTATTCCAATACTTGGACCAACAATTGCTATAGCAGTAATCGTTGCAATTGCATTCCCGCTCGGATGGGTAAAAATTGTACTTGCAATTATATTATTCCTTGCAATACAACAAATTTCAAATTATATGATACGCCCATTCTTATTTGGAAAATTCATGCAATTACACCCTATAAACATTATGGTAGCATTATTTGTAGCTGAAGAATTTTTAGGTGTATGGGGCGTAATACTTTCTCCTGCAATTGCAGCAACTATTTGTGTATTGATTGATGAATTGTATCTTACACCTATCAACGAAAAAGAAACAGGAACAAATATTGAGTAACGAAAGAATTGAAACATATTTATATAACAGACAAATAAAAAAAGACTGTGATTTTAATATGTGGTTCTTTTTTCCCGGACCTGAATCTTTTGCAATGTCATCTTTAGGATATTTATGGCTATACAGGGCTTTAGATTTAACAGAAGACATTGATATTGAAAGAATTTACTCAGATACAAAAACTACCCGCCTAATGCGTGATAGAATCAATGTCATTGGCTCATCATTCACTTTTGATATGGACTTTTTACATATTTTAAAATTTCTTGAATGGAATAAATACGAGTTTAAAGCTAAAGACAGAAAAGACTCGGAGCCGTTAATTTTTGCAGGCGGACCTGTTGTTACTGCAAACCCTGAACCATACAAAGAAATATTTGATTTTTTTATCATTGGCGATGGCGAAGAGGTAAACATAGAAGTCGTAAATACCTGCAAAATTATGAAAGATAAACAAAAATCTGAAATACTAAAAGAATTATCAAAGCTTGAAGGGGTTTACGTTCCGTCATTAGGACAGAGTTCAGTAAAAAAACTGACCAAAAAACTTACTGAATGCATTTACACACCAATCCTCAGCGATAAAGCATTTTTCCCTGAAACATTTATTTTGGAAGTAGAAAGAGGATGTGCAAACAGATGTGGATTTTGCCTTGCTTCATACATGAATCTGCCAATCCGTTTTGTTGAATACGAAGAAATAATTGAATCAATTGAACTCGGGTTAAAACATACAAATAAAATTGCACTTCTTGGCGCTCAAATTACCGCGCATCCGCGATTTAAAGATATATGTAAATACATCGAAAACAAAATTGATAATGGCGAAAATATTGAAATGAGCGTATCATCATTACGTGTCGATTCTTTTATACCTGAGATTGTAAACACATTAACAAAAGCCGGACAAAAGAATCTAACTCTTGCAATTGAAGCTGGAAGCGAAAGACTTCGCAGAGTTATAAATAAAAACCTTACTGAAGAACAAATTTTTACTGCAGTAAAAACTGCAAAAGATTGCGGGCTAAAAGGATTAAAATTTTATGGAATGATTGGACTTCCAACTGAAACCCAAGAAGATATAGAAGAAATCGTAAATCTTTCAAAAAAACTTAAAGAAAATTTCAAAGAGTTTGATTTTTCATTCGGGTTTTCGACATTTGTTCCAAAAGCAAACACCCCGTTCCAATGGTTTGGCAGGGAAGATGAGAAATCACTTGAACAAAAAACAAATTATCTAAAAAAAGAATTACATAAACTAGGGATACAAATTAGCGTATCTAGTGCTAAATGGGACTATTATCAGGCACTGCTTTCACGCGGCGACAGTAATTTAACAGATTATTTAATTGAAGTATATAAACAGGGCGGAAAGCTCGGTGCATTCAAAAAAGCCGCAAAAAATCTTGGTATAAACACAGATTATTACGCTATAGAAAATTATTCGTACGACAAAAAACTTCCGTGGGATTTTATTCAAATCCGTCCGGGAAAAGAGTTTTTAACATCAGAATGTATAAACCTTACAGGGGTACATAATCCGAGTAAACCAAACTTGCCCACTCATCAAAATAACTAATTTGAGTTGCGCTTCCTGTTCTGATAAATATTTTTGGCAATTTATCAGCAGGAATTTCAAGTGCCGCACAAATTGCAGCCTGAATAACTTCAGGATGTGTAACAATAATAATTCTATTGCCGATATTTTTAGCAACAAGTTCATCTATAACTTTTTTAACACGTGAAATGAATTCTACAGAACTTTCAGCTTCTGCAACAGTTGTCCTATCCGGTTCTGTTAAAATTTTTGTAAATCCATCAGGATATTTTTCCATAATCTGAGTATATGTCATCCCATTCCACTTACCACAGGCTCTGGTTTTCAGTTCATCAACAACCTCGTATTCCTGCTTAAATAATTTTGCAATCATCATTGCTGATTGAATAGTACGAATAGAAGGAGATGTATAAATTACATCATTTTTTACCCCGCGGGCTTTAAAATATTTAGTTAAAGCTTCAACTTCTTCAACACCAAGTTCAGACAGCGGCGGATAATTTTCTGCATCAGAAAATCTGCCTTCTTCTGAATATATCGTTGCACCGTGGCAAACAAAAGTTATTTTACATTTTCTGTGGAAATACATAACACCGCCTTTTTAATATTATAGCATACTTTTTGTTTTTGCGGTAGTATAAAAGAAAAGGAGAAACTCATGAAGGGAAAAGCTTT
This sequence comes from uncultured bacterium, assembly GCA_950022695.1. Lineage (GTDB taxonomy): Bacteria > Cyanobacteriota > Vampirovibrionia > Gastranaerophilales > Gastranaerophilaceae > Zag111. The sequence continues at coordinate 126,054 of CATLLN010000003.1, forward strand.
TAAATTCGGAGATGACATTTCAACAGACCACATCGCACCTGGAAGATTATATCACTTACGTTCTAACCTTCCGGAATTTGCAAAACACGTATTGGAAGATGCGGATGAAACTTTTGCATCCCGCATGAAAAAAGGTGATTTTGTTGTTGCCGGTTCTAATTTCGGTTTAGGTTCTTCTCGAGAACATGCTCCTTTAATTATGAAAATAGCAGGAGTAGGAGCAGTTTTAGCAAAATCTTTTGCCAGAATTTTCTACCGAAACGCTATTAATATCGGACTTTTAGCAATTGAATGCGATACAGATTCAATTGATGACGGTGATGAACTTGAACTGGATATCGAAAAAGGTGTAATTACAAACCTTACAAACGGCTCTATAATCCAAATAGAACCGCTTCCGCCAGTAATGATTAAACTATTGGAAGATGGTGGGCTCGTTGAACATATTAAAAAAAACGGTGATTTTAAACTTACTGACTAGTTGAAAAATATTTACTTTTATCCGTAAAATCTTAATATATTGAGTTTTACAAAAAAATATTATATCCTAGAAAAGAATATATTATACTAATAAGGGGAGAAAACATGAATATTCAAGAACGCATGGATAGCATTAACGACGTAATCAAAAATATAGCAGAATTTATTCAAAATAATGATGATATTAAACAGGACTTTAATGAATACCTGCAAACAATCGGTGCAACAACCCCAAACGGTGTACCACTTCAAACTGCGTGTTTTAGTTATATTTTAGAACGAAATCTTGGTGAAGATTTAAAAAGTATCCCACAGCTTTATCTTGAAAACACAAAAGGACTCGATAAAGATACAAAAAATATCGTAGAAGCTATTGATGAATCAATTTCATCAGTTTTTGAAATTAAAAAAGTCACAAAAACAGGCTTTGAATTACTAAATATAGTTAATGAACGCAAATATATGATTACATCACTAATGAAAATGACAGCATTCCGCGGTCTTGGCTCAGGTGATTATATTATTGCACGAATTGTTGATATAAATGGAGATTATTATCTTCTTGAAATTTCAGGCGTGCTTCCTGCCACAAGAAAAGATGATGCTTACCGTTTTGCAGTTGCAAAAATCATCCAGAATCCGGAGCTTGTATACCTTGACAACCCTGAAAAACAAAAAGAAATCGAAGAAGATGTTGCCGAAATCAACAAAAAATTTCTTGAATTCTTTGGCACAAATGAAATTATCACAACAAACAAGTTCGCAGATGATTTGATTGGAATCTTTAATGATTACGCAGAAGAAGGTACTAAAGCAGAATATAAAGAACTTATCGCAGAACCGGAAGAATATCAGTTCTTTAACGTAAGCGAATTCAACAATTCTTACGATAACTTCCTTGAAAATTCTCTTGGCGGATTTTCTTCACACAAAGAAACTTATGATGTTGGTATTATTTATGATGAGGAATTAGGTTTATACGCTATTCCTTTCTACGGTACATTTAACAAAATCTTTGAAGTTAAAGATTATACAAAAGTTACAAACTACGATGCTTGTATTAAATATTTCCTTCAAAACGACAAGTATTCCGCAAACCTTATCCGTATGGTTGCAAATAAACACAAAAACTTTATGGAAATCGTTAACGCTGTACTTGCAAAAAATTATACTCTTGAAGAATTATTGAAAAAATACAAACGCAGATACGTAAATAACAAAATTATATCTTCAACAACAGTACTTTATCGTTCTAATGCATTTTCAAGAACACTTGGTATAATTGAAGATAACGAAAACAAACCTGAAATTGACACTACACAAAAAATCGGCAGAAATGACCCTTGTCCTTGCGGCAGTGGTAAAAAATACAAAAAATGCTGTGGCACTGCCGTATAATTAAAATCATATGATTAAACAGATAAAACTAAAAAATTATATATTAATAGATGAATTATGCGCTAATTTTGATAACCGGCTAAACATAATTACCGGTGAAACCGGCGCAGGGAAAAGTATTATCTTAAATGCAATTGATTTAGTTTTTTCTTCACGTGTTTCAAAAGACGTTATAAAAACGGGCTGTGATAAAGCTGTTATTGAAATAACTCTTGAAAACACAAAACATGACCTGTCAAAACTGTTTGACAAAAACGGTATAGACAACTGGGGCAGTGAAATTATCATAACCAAAGAAATCACACAAAACGCTGTTCGTTCAAGAATAAACGGTACTCTTGTAAATCAAGAGCTTCTAAAAAATCTTCGAACTCTTTTTGTTGATATTCACTCCCAGCACCAGACATATACATTTTTACAGCCACAATATCATATAAATCTTCTGGATTCTTACGGCAAAGACGATTACGGGCAAATTCTTGAAACCTATAGGGGTAAATACGAAAAGTATTTAGAGTTAAATTCACTTCTTGATAATGCCAAAAACAGCGCCAACGCAACAGAATCTCAAATCGAATTTTTAAAATTCCAGATAAATGAAATTGCAGAAGCAAATATTCAGTGTGTAAACGAAGACGAAGAACTGACACAAGAACTTGAAGTTCTTGAAAATGCCGAAAAATTAAAAGAATTAACAGGAAGTTCATACTGGGCAATAAACGGTGATGACGGTTCGATTTTAGAAGCCCTTGCAAAAATTAAAATTAATATTTCAAAAGCTGCAGATTATGATAACAAACTGGAAGATATTTCGGCTCAGTTTTTGGATGTTATAGAAAACCTTAAAGATGTATCTTCATCACTTCGAGATTACAGTCAAAACCTTGATAATGATACACAAAGACTTGATGAAATTCAGGAAAGACTATTCATCTTTGATAAGCTTAAACGAAAATACGGCGGGACATTAGAATCCGTGTTGAAAAATTTTGATGATTTCAATAACGAACTTTCCACAATTGAATTTTCGACCCAAAATGTTGAAAAACTTGAACAGGAAATAAAAAATATTAAACAGGAACTTCAAAACCTCGGCACAGAAATCAGCGAACACCGAACAAATTACGCACAGGTACTATCAGTACTAATTCAAGATAAACTTGCAGTTTTAGAGCTTCCAAAAGCCCGTTTTGAAATAAAAATCACCCCAAAAGATATTTCACCTAACGGAATTGATAACGTGGAATTTATGATATCAACAAACGTATCAGAGGATTTAAAACCGCTTGCAAAAGTCGCATCAGGCGGTGAGATTTCTCGTGTAATGCTTGCTATTAAATCAATTTTCGCGCAAAACGATGATATTGATACCGTAATTTTTGATGAAATTGACACAGGAATTTCCGGCAAAGCCACACAATCTGTTGCCGATGAAATGGTTGAATTAAGTAAATCTCACCAGATTATTGTAATTACCCACCAGGCAATTATAGCTTCAAAATCAAACAAACATTTCTATGTAAGAAAATCTCAGGAAGACCAGACAAAAGTTGAAGTTTACGTACTTACAGGCGATAATAAAATTAAGGCAATAGCCGAGCTTGCCGGCGGTACAATTAATGAACAATCTATAGAATTTGCAAAATCACTTTTAGAAATTTAATTAAGAAAGAAAGGAGTATATATGAAATGTCCAAAATGTAATTCAGAACTTGAGATTCTGAATATAAACGACCTAACTGTACAGTACTGCAAAGACTGCGGCGGAATGTGGATAAAATATGCCACACTTAAGAAAATGGGCGAAATGCTTGAGTTAAAAAGTGAACTTATCAACCCAGCAGAAATGGAAAATATTAACGTAAAAGAAGCTCCGCGCACCTGCCCTAGCTGCACAAAAACAATGGATAAAGTTTATTTTAACGGAATTATTGTTGATAAGTGTTCAGCTTGTAACAGCACATGGTTTGATAACGGAGAATTATCAAAATATTTCAAATTATTTATGAAAAATACTCCTGAAATAACTGATAATAAAACATTTATAACAAAATATTGCATTCACAAAACAAATAAAGATTTAAAACAAGAATTTCAGGAACTTGAGATTCAAAGTAAAGAGCATGAAATACCTGCATTTTCTATTAACGGGTTTGTAATTTTAGGGATTCTGTTATTAGTAATACTTGCGGCTTTACCATTATGTCTTATTGCACCGTTTATTGTACCGTTTTTAGTTCCGGTAGTAGTATTTATGGCAAAAGGTTTTAAAATTTTAAAACCGCAGGAAGCCCTTGCGCTGACAATTTTCGGGAATTACGTAGGAACACTTCGCGGAGCAGGCTTCCACTGGGTTAACCCGTTTGCAATGAGCGTAACCCCAATGACAACAATATCACTAAAAGCAATGACACTTGATAACGGCAAACAAAAGATTAACGATGAATTGGGCAACCCGATAGAAGTCGGAATCATCGTAATCTGGGAAGTTGCAGACACAGCAAAAGCAATTTTCAATGTAGATGATTATAAAACATTTATTTCAGCTCAAAGTGATTCGGCACTAAGAAATATTGTAAGAATGTACCCTTATGATGCTCCTGAAGAATCAGGAAAATCTTCACTAAGAGGCGACAGTGCAGAAATTTCGGCTAAATTAAAAGCTGAAATTCAAAGAAACGTAAGAGTTGCAGGTATAAATGTAGTTGATGCCAAAATCACGCACTTAGCTTACGCTCCTGAAATTGCTATTGCAATGCTTCAAAGGCAACAAGCAGCTGCCGTAATTGATGCTAAAAAAGCAATCGTTGAAGGAGCTGTAGGTATGGTTGAAATGGCACTAAACAGATTAAGCGCAAATAATATCGTTCAGCTTGATGAGCTTGAGAAAGCAAAAATGGTAAATAATCTTCTTGTTACACTATGCAGTAACAAAGAAGCACAACCGGTTATTAAAAATAATTTGCATTAATAAAAAAGGGGCGGAGCCAAAGGCTCCGCCCCTTTTTTTCGCTTACATTTAGCCTCAAATAAATACCGGTACCGAAAGCAAGCTCAAGTTCGATACCGGAGAAGTAAGATGATGAATTAAATTACTACGAGGTACTATTTAGTTAATTTTCTATATAATCCTTAAAGTGTTTATATTTACTATTGTGCCTTAGCTTTGAAATTGCACAATCCTCAATCTGCCTGATACGTTCTTTTGAATAACCGAGAAGCTCTCCCAATTGAGCAAGTGTTTTTGGAGAATTAGAATCAATACCAAATCTGTTTATTAAAACCTTCCTTTCCCTATCTGTAAGTTCTTCTAATAATTGAGGTATACCTATTTTTAAAAACTCATTTTTAGCTTCGTTTTCCGGAGAATTACAACTTTTATCCTCAATGTAATCACCAATACATAAATCATCAGTTACAGCAGTTTCAAGGCTTATCGGCTCTAATAATATTGATTGTTTAATCTTTCTCAACTTATTTATAGATATATCCAAATTCAGCGCAAGTTCATTTTCTGTCGGTTCTCTGCCAAGTTCATTTGACAAATTAAGAAAAGCTTTTTTATACTTGCGAATTTTATCTGCCATATGCACAGGAATCCTTATTGATTTTGAATTATTTGCAATCGCACGAATTATAGATTGCTTTACCCACCAGGTAGCATAAGTCGAAAATTTAAAGTTCTTTGAATAATCAAACTTCTCAGCTGCCTTAATAAGCCCGATAGAACCCTCCTGAACAAGATCCATAAACAAAACACCCTGTCCAACATATTTTTTTGCAATACTTACAACAAGACGTAAATTTGCCTGAATAAGCTTACGTTTTGCAATATCTGAATTTTGTTCTTTTATTAATCTGCCTAATTCCTTTTCATCTTCTGATTTAAGAAGTTTAATTTTACCTATTTCCTTCAAATAAGATTGCAATATATCATCTTCATGCGCAATTGCGCTAAAGGTTTTAACTTCATTTTCGTCTTCTTCTGTATGAATATTATTGAATTTATAACTATCCAAACTTTCCAGATTTACTCCCACAATAACCTCCAACTACTAATTAATAAATCCTACACTCATAAAGACGAAAAAATTTTAAAAAAGTTTCATCAAAAGCCTTGACATTAAATTTTGTTCTTGATAAGATAAATCTTGCGGAAAGCAATAAACACTAGCAAGAAATATTAAATAGTAAATTGGGTGTTTAGCTCAGTTGGTAGAGCGTCTCCCTTACAAGGAGAGGGTCGGGGGTTCAAGTCCCTCAACACCCACCATTTATTTAAACGACCGAAGGGTCGTTTTTTTATTAGTATTTTTGAATTTAGGGACTATATCCTAAACCGGATTGTTGGAAAACATATTTTTTGTCATGCTGAACTTGTTTCAGTAAATCATTGAAATATCCAAAAAAAAATGTTAAACTAAAAAAGTACATATTTATGAGGTTAAAATGAAGAATAGAGGTTTTACTATAGCTGAAGTACTGATTGTTATGGCACTTATCGGTTTCTTGTTTACATTAATGATACCGCATCTTGTGCAAAAACAAGGATCACAAAAAAATATTGAATCTTTAAAAACCGCACAATCAAAGCTTCAGGAAGCATTTGACATTACAGCAAAAGCAAATAACAACTTAAATCCGCAAGACTGGGAAAGTGTTAGAAATAGCGAAAATAAATCAGAAGCAATAATTAAAGAAGTTGCAAAAAAATTATCAGTAATGTCATATTGCGGTACATCTCCTAAAGGTTGCTTCGCATCCGGTGAATACAGAACGCTAAACGGAGTTCCGACAAAAGTTTTAAATGATCCTATGGAACCATTCAGATTAACCTTAGATCCGGAAGATTATATTGTAACCCAAACTCAAGAAGTTACTGATGAATTCGGAGATACTGTTGAACAAAAAGTACCGTTAACATATACAAAAGCAGAACCTGAAGTCGCTTCAACATTCATAACATTACTTGACGGCGGCTCAGTTGTATTAAAAACCGCTTCAACATATTGTAACGGACGTATTCCATCTACGGATCCGCTTGAAAGACCTTTTTGCGGAGTTATTTATGTTGATGTAAACGGTCCTGCAATTCCTAACATGCTAGGAGTTGATGTATTTGGCTTCTACCTGTCAGGTAATACACTTTTACCAATGGGTTTTTACGGCGATGATTTTAACTTTGAACACAATTGCCTAATGGAAAAACCTAATGCTGACAAATATAACGGGTTAGCCTGCACAGCATGGGCGCTAAAAAACAAAAATATGGAATACAGAAAATGTCAGGCAGGAAGCAGACTTGGCTGGGCTTTATCCACAAGATGCGACTCACCGCCTCCTAAAAGATAAAATTTATATAAAAAAAGAGCTGTTATTTAAAACAGCTCTTTTTTATGAAATATTTCCTTAAACAATATTATCAACATTATCAATGCGTTTTTGAGAATCGCGTTTTAAGATTCTTCCTGCAAGCACAACAAGAAGCAGTACACCAAGCAGAATCATGAATGCAATAGCAAAGCCGCTATACTGAACATATTGAAGTTTAATTTCTGTAGGTTCATCATCTTTTAAATTCCAAGTATAAACATTACCGCTGATTGAATCTGCATTATTATAAGATGCAATTGACGGAACTTTTATACTAAAAGTATTACTAAATTTAGCATCTTTAGATTTTGGAGCTTGTTGTTCATTTTTATCTTCTGTTACAGAATCTGTAATTGCTCGTTTTGTATCCTCATCTAGATTTTTCGCAAATTCTTCCTCACTGTCAAATGATGACTCCAACTCAGAAGCATCTCCGTATTTATGGTAATATTCAGAGCCAGAAGGAGGTTCATTTTCAACTTTTAAAACCTCTACCGGTTGATCAATAACTTTAAACTGTTCTGACTTTGAAGAATTATCATATACACAATCAACATTAAATGATGTTAGTAAAAATGTTTTTTTTATTTGAATAAATTTTTTATCTGGAAGTTGTGAAACAAAACCTAATGAAGATAGGTCTAAATCTTCATTTGAAAGGTTTTTAACTGATTTTGAAGCAGTAATTGTTGATAAATTAGCTCCAAATGCTTTTTCAACTTTATACTTTGGATCCAAAAAGCTTTGAAACCCTTCTGTAATCTTGGTTGATAATAAATTATCACCATCTGATAAATCACCTCTGTATGTCAAAGAGGTTACAACCTGCCCTGATTTATCATCATTTATAGTAACATTAGTATCAATATTTGCGCATCCTGTCAAAAACGGAACAAGCAATGCCAATGATATTAAAAATTTTTTCATAAAATGTACTCTCCCTATAGTCATGCTAAAATCATAATATCATATTTTCGAGAATATGTTAAATTATAAAGAATATTTAAGGTATAATAATCATATGAAAGTAAATGAAGAATATACAGCTGAGATTGAAAAAGTAACAAACTTAGGTGCAGGAATAGCTAAAATAGATGGTTTTGTTGTTTTTGTTGAAAATACTTGCCCCGGTGATATCGTAAAAATTAAAATTACAAAAGTAAACAAAAATTTCGCAAATGGAAAAATTTCAGAAATAATTACACCATCTCCTCACAGAATTAAGCCGTTTTGTCCAATGTACAATGCTTGTGGAGCATGCCAACTGCAGTTTATAGATTATGATTATCAGCTGGAATTAAAACAAAAGATTACGGAAGAAACAATTCGAAGTATATCAGGACTTGACATCGAAATTCAAAAAACTATCTCAAGCCCTGAAATAAAGAATTATCGTCGAAAAATTCAATACCCGATATTTCAAACAAAAAATTCAGGACGAATTCTTGCCGGATATTTTAAGCCAAAAACTCACGAAATTGTAAATATTAAATATTGTCCGATTCAACCGGAAATTTGTGATAGTATCATTGAATTTATCAGAGAAAAAGCATTTGACTTTGGTATTCAAGGATTTAATGAAAAAAAACATACTGGAGATTTACGTCACGTCGTTATCAGGAATTCAGCATTAACTGGTAAAAACCTTGTTGTACTTGTAGTTAATGCCACAAAAACATTTGACAGATTAAAGGATTTCGCTAAATCAATATATGATGAATTTGAAGATGTCACAGGTGTTTGTGTAAATTATAATTCTAAAAAAACTAATGTTATTTTAGGTACTAAATCAGAATGTTTATACGGCAAAGAATTTGTTAAAGAAAAACTTATTGATAAAACATTTAAAATAGGAGCTAATACATTTTTCCAAATTAACCCTAAAAGCGCTGAAAATATTTTTAAATACGTAAAAGATTATATTGCTAAAAATTTCAAAGATCCTATTGTATTAGATGCTTATGCAGGTATTACATCCTTCGGGATTTGTATCGCTGATGTTTGTAAAAAAGTAGTAAGTGTCGAAGAAAATAAAGAATCAACCGAACTTGCAAGACAAACAGCACAAGAAAACAATGTTCAAAATGTTGAAATTCACAATATGGATGCTTCAGTATTTTTTGCTAAAGAAAAGCGTAAATTTGATGTCATAATTCTTGACCCGCCAAGAAAAGGATGTTCAAAAGAATCTCTTGACGAAGCGTTTAAGTTATCTAAAGATACAATAATTTATGTAAGCTGTAACCCTGCAACACTTGCAAGAGATTTAAAAATCCTTGCAGAAAAAGGTTGTGATGTCATATCAATTCAACCGTTTGATATGTTCTGCCACACATTCCACATTGAAAACGTTGCAATAATTAAGAAAAAACAATTTATTTCTTAAGTTTCCAAAAATCCTTATGGAACAATACCAGAAACGGAATTATTTCCAAACGGCCGATAAACATATCAAAAATAAAGATTATTTTTGATAAAGGTTTTAATGTTGAATAATTTCCCATTGGACCTACAACATCACCTAACCCCGGGCCTATATCACCTATAGCTGAAATTGATGCTGTAAGTGCAAGTGCAAAATTTTGTTCAATAACAGCCAGAACAATTGCTGTCATTGCCCATAATCCAAAGAAACAAAGAGCAAAAAATATTGTCTGGCGTAAAACATCAGGTGCAACAACTTTATCATCAATTTTAACCGTCAAAACAGCTTTTGGGTGAAGGATTTTGTACAATTCGTTTTTTATATACTTAAAAATCAAAATCCATCTTGTCATTTTCAAGCCGCCACCTGCAGACCCGGAACAAGAACTTGCAAACATGGTAATAAATAACATAATTTTTGCATCTAAACACCACCTTTGAAAATCTTCGCTTGCACTTCCTGTAGATGTGGACAACGCAAGAACCTGAAAGACAGAAGCCGTAATTGATTCAAAAACTGAATAATGCATCTGAAGAAATAAAATACTTCCGACAATCAAAGATAATATTAATATCACAAAAAGATAACATTTAAATTCTTCACTTTTCCAAAACAGAGATAATTTTCTTCTTGTCAATACTCTTGATTGAAGCACAAAACTTGTACCGGAGATAAACATAAACACAATAATAATCCAGTTTATAGCATTAGAGCCATATCCGCCAATACTTTCCGAATGAGGTGAAAAACCACCGGCTGAAAGTGTTGAGAAAGCATTACAAACTGCATCAAACGGATTCATGCCTGCAAGCCACAAAGCAAATATACATGCAGCAGTTAGACCAGCATAAATTATCCACAAAGCAGATGCGGTATTTTTAATTCTTGGTGTAAACTTATCTTCAGTCGGACCGGGAGTTTCAGCAAAAAACATCTGTCTGCCTGCAACAGCAAACTGAGGAAGAATTGCCACAAATAATACAATAATTCCCATGCCGCCTAACCACTGTGTAAATGAGCGCCAAAACATTAAAGGTTTTGGATAATCATATGTGGTAAATATAGTAGCACCTGTTGTTGTTATCCCAGAAACTGCTTCAAATAAAGAATTTATCGGCGAAAAACCATAAAAAAGATAAGGAATCGCTGCTATAAATCCGAATGAAACCCAGGATAAAGTTACAATAAACAAAGCTTCAGATCGTTTAATATCGTTTAAAGTATCTGCCGCAGTTGATACTTTACAGAATTTTCTGATAAGCATGCCTGCAAATAATGCAATAAACCCTGTTGCAATAAACGGTAAAAAAGAATTCACATCATGATAATATATAGCAGTAATAAGCGGGATAAAGGCTACAAGACCTATATCTTTTAAAATCAAACTTAATGCACTCGCTATATAATTTAACCGCATACCTTACACTACCTTAAAATAATCTTTTACTGCATCCACGCTATCTGCTTTTGTAAATATTATCAAAATATCACAAGATTTAATTTGAGTATCGCCTTTTGGAATAATTACATTTGCTCTGCGCTGAATAATACCGACAATAGCAGGCGCAGGAAATCTCAAATCTTTAATAAGTTTTCCGTTAAACTCTTCGCAAATAGGAATTTCAAGAACTTCAGCTTCACCCTGTTCAACAGTAGCAAGAATATCAACATTTGTTTCATCTATATCATTACGAACTTCATTTATTGCAGATGTCTTAGGTGAAACGGCAATATCAATTCCGACTTTTTCAAAAAGCGGGATATTTAAGACCTTAGAAACTCTTGAAATAACACGTTTGACACCCAATTGTTTTGCAAGCAGTGAACATAAAAGGTTTCTTTCATCGTTATTTGTAACCGCAATTGCAACGTCGCATGAGCCGATTTCCTCTTCATCAAGAAGCTTTAAATTAGTCCCATCCCCATTTATTACAAGAGTTTTAGATAATTCCTGCGCAAGATACTCACATCGCTCGTAGTCTTTTTCAATAATTTTTACTTTAATCTTCATATCCTCAAGACTTTGAGCAAGCATGTATCCAACATTTCCCCCTCCAATTACAGCAACAGATTTTACCTGTTCCTTTTCGTGGAAAAAAGTACCCGCCAAAATGTCAAGAGAATGAGAAGTTCCCATAAAAATCAGCTTGTCATCTTCATTAATTTCAGTTAAACCGTTTGGAATAAACAAAAGACTATCACGTTTTATCCCTACAATAATAGTGTCCTTAGTAAATCCACAATCCTTAACCATTTTACCGACAATCGAAGAGCCGGGCTTTACTCTGTATTCAAGTAATCTTGCTTTTCCATCCGCAAAATTTTCTACATCCAGCGCATGCGCAACAGTTACAATTCTAAAAAGTTCCTGTGTCAAAAGAGCCTCAGGCCAAATTACATAATCAATAAAGAAATCCCCAAGATAATCACCGTTTTTATCTAGCGCCATAGCATTTTGGTATTCGCTTTTTGATACAAAACAAATTGTTCTGATTCCGCTTAGTTTTTTAACAGAAAGACAAGCAACAATATTAGCTTCATCTAATGCAGTACAAGCAATAAAGACATCCGCATTAATTATATCTGCAGATTTTAATACATTCATATCAGTCGCATTACCCTGAATAAAGCTAATATCTAACTTATCAAAATCGTCTGTTCTGTTTTCTTCTTTATCAATCACAGTGATATCATGATCTTCAAAAAACTCTGTTGCCAGCAAACAGCCTATTTCGGTTGCTCCATATATTATTATTTTCATACCAAATTATCCTAACAATCCTAATGTACTCATAAGATAAATTGCACCATATATAATACCTTTACTTAAAAAGCCCAAAACAAGCATTGCAACAATCGGCGAAATATCAATAAAACCAATTGGCGGTATAAACTTTCTAAATAAGTCTAAATACAAATCCACAGATGAACGTAAAGCCTTCATTATAGGGTTTTCCCAATTTACACCAGGAAACCATGTAAGCAAACATCTTACAAGAATCATATACATATAAATTTCAAAACATTTTGCAATAGCATATATTATTTTAATCGCAATCATCTTTTTTATTTTCCTCTTTTTGTTTGTTAAGTTTTTCTATAAATTCTTCTGGAGTAAGAACAACAACCTTAGGCTCTTTTTCTGCGTAAAATTTATCATAAATTTTTTTCAACCCCATAGAAATTAATGCACATATAATCATTAATAAGGCAGGTCCAAACGCAAATCCGATTACTGGCGGTAAAATATACGCTCCTGAAAATTTAAATATATAATAAAAAAGCGGGTAGTCAGGATTTATATTCGGAACCCACGATAACACGCAGGCTCCGAGAATAAAATACATATATAAAATTACTAATCTATCTAAAAATAATATGAATTTACCCATAATTACCTTAAATTTACCCCTAAATATCTAGTTTTGCAGATTTTGAACAATCACAATTTTCGCAAACCGGCGGAATATTTTCTATCATAGTAAATAATAAAGATTTTAAATTAGCCACATTATTATTAAACACTTCCATAACCGCTTCGTGAGAAACCGGAGGAACATCCCCTACAAGCCCTGCATCATAATCTGTAATAAGTGAAATATTTAACGGACACATATTAAGTTCTTTTACTAAATAAGCTTCAGGGAAAGCAGTCATATTAATAACCTGCCATCCTTGTTTTGTAAAGAATGCTGATTCAGCTTTTGTAGAAAATCTAGGTCCATTAATTACAACAACAGTACCTGATTCGTGAACAGTAATTCCTAAATCCTTACCGGTTTTAATTGCAAGAGCTCTCAATTCTGAACAATACGGATCAGCCGGTGACGGATGCTGTACTACAGGTCCTTCATAGAAAGTTGTTTTTCTGCCGTCTGTCCAATCAACAAACTGATCACAAATTACAAAATCACCAGGTTTAACTTCTTTTTGTAAGCTTCCTGCAGCGCAAGGTGAAATTACTCTTTTGCAGCCTAAATGTTTCATTGCCCAAACATTTGCTCTGAAATTTACCAAATGAGGGGGAATTGAATGGTCTCTGCCATGACGAGGCATAAACGCTACTCTATAGTTGCCGATTTTACCAATAAATACACTGTCACTTGTTTTTCCATAAGGTGTATCAACTTTTACTTCTTCAATATTTTCTAAAAAGCTGTAAAAGCCTGAACCGCCAAATACGCCAATATCCGCTTTATCTAAAATTTCCATAATCTATTCTCCTTATCCATCTAATCAATAAAGTTATTCTACAATAATAAAACCAAATTTTCAATCAATTATACTTTTGTTTACAAAAGCATTAGCACAAACAGGTAATACAAGATTACCCGCCTATCTAATTTCAAAACTCATATGTATTTTATTTAATATAATTAATCTTTTTCATACTTCCAGCTATTCTTAATTCAAACGAGTCTCTTATGAGACTCTTTTCTTTGTCCTCGGCCGGACTGGGCAATATGCTACACATTGTTTCCAAGTCATATCAGTAATTCAGCTCCGCAGGGTTCTCGGTCGGAGAAAATAACATCTGTACAAAATCCGAAACATGTGCTAAGATAAAATTTACAAGAAAAGAGGGATAAATTATGATGAAAAAAGTTTTAGGAGTAATATTAACATTATTGTTAGCAGCTCAAGTCACACTTGCTGCACCATTTAACGCAAAAGCAAAAACAAAAAGAATTCCTGCAGGAACTACACTTGATTTAAAAATGCTTAATACAATAGATACATCTATAAACGCAGCTGGAACAGGTTTTTCTGCAATATTATTAACTGACCAGATTGCAGATGATGATGTAATATTACCATCAGGCTCAATTATTAGAGGAGATGTTAAAGGCATCGCAGAACCTAAAAGAATGTCTAAAGGTGCTGTGTTATACTTAAACTTTGACCACGTTGTTACTCCAAACGGCAGACAATTACCGTTATCACTAAATGTTACAGGTCGTACAGATTTAACTATGGATGGCGGAATCACTACCACAAGAGGTTATTATGACGCTTGGAAGCAAACTTGTACTAAATCAAAACAAATTACTAAAAACTCTATTAAATGGGGCGAAAGCGTAACTGACACAGGTTGGAAATATGTTGTAGTACCATTTTCAGCAGCCGGCGGAGTTATTGGAACTGCAGGTTACTTTGTTTACGGCAGTATCGCTGATATGATTAAAAAAGGTAAACACGTAAATATTCCTAAAGATGAAGTGCTTCACGTAATCCTTGTTGACCCGATTGATGTCCCTGTTATCTAGGCTTTTATATGTCAAAGTTTGATAAAATAGAAGAATTACAAAGAATTATCAAAGAAGATTCCGCTAATCTTGATGCCAGACGTCAGTTAGCGGTTCTTCTAATGGATTGCGGATTTAATGAAGAATCCCTCGGACATCTTTTACATTTATCAAAAGCTTTCAGCTATGATGAAGGAATTTTTTATAATTTAGGTATTGTTTATGAAAAGATGAAAAATTTTCCAAAAGCAAAAGAAGCATATCTTAAAGCTCTTGAACTTGAACCGGAATACCAGGATGCAATTTATAATCTTGGACTTGTTTATACGGAATTAAGAGAATATGACTTTGCAATCGAATGTTTTAATAATATCTTAGAAAACGATCCTGAAGATTCTAATTCATATTTCAATCTGGGGCTTGTATATTTCAAAAAGAACAATCTTATTCTGGCAATTGAAAATTTTCAAAAAACTATTGACATAAACGATGAAGACTTATACGCTCATTTTTATATCGGAAACATCTTAAAAGAATTTGGCGATCTTGAAGCCGCTAAAGAAAAATTTGAAAAAGTAATTGAGCTTTCTCCAAACTACAGCTGGGCATATTTTAACCTTGCCGCAATCTATAATGAAGAAAATCAGGCGCAAATGGCAATCGAAAACCTTCAAAAAACTATTGAAATGAACCCTTATGATATTGAAGCTTATAAGTTATTAATAAGACTACTTTTAAAAGAGCAGGATTACGCGGGAGCTGTAGAAACTGTTGAAATTGCTCTTTCTGAATGTGAAGAAACAGGTGATATTGATTATCTGGCGGCTTTGACATATGAATCCGCAGGTGACATTGAAAACGCAATTATTTATTTTGAAAAAGCAATTAAAAATTATCAAACACTATCTTTATCTGTACAAAAAGTAAAATCCGAGCTTAATAAATTAAAATAAAATGAACCGCTTTAATTCGCTTGTGTTAAAATATAATCATTAAGAATATTTAATGAGGATAATTTTATTATGAAAATGTCAAAATTATTTGTACAAACCCTGAGAGAGTTCCCTTCTGATGCTGAGGTTATATCTCATAAAATGCTGGCTCGTGCAGGTTATATCAGAAAACTTACATCAGGTGTATATAACTTTTTACCATTAATGTGGAGAGTTTTGAAAAAAGTTGAAAACATAGTTCGTGATGAAATGGATAAAGCAGGAGCTCAAGAGCTTTTAATGCCGTTTGTTCAGCCAAAAGAGCTTTGGATTGAATCAGGCAGATGGGAAGCTTACGGAAAAGAATTGATGAGATTGAAAGACCGTCATAACCGTGAAATGTGTCTTGGACCGACTCACGAAGAAATTATCACATCAATTGCCCGTGATGTTTTAAAATCATACAAACAATTACCAACAAATTTATATCAAATTCAATCAAAATTCAGAGATGAAGTTCGTCCAAGATTCGGTTTGTTAAGAGGACGTGAATTTATTATGAAAGATGCGTACAGCTTTGCGACCAGTCAAGAAGAACTTGATAAAGAATATGCAAACATGTGGCAGGCTTATACAAACATATTTAATCGCTGCGGGCTTGCAACAAAAGCTGTTCAATCAGATTCCGGCGCTATTGGCGGAAGCGTTTCTCACGAATTTATGGTAATTACAGATACAGATGCAGGCGAAAACGATGTATTTTATTGTGACGATTGCGATTATGCTGCAAACTCAAATCATGCGGTTTCAAAACTTCCTCAAACCATTGTTGAAGGGAATTTTGAAAAAACAGAAATCGTAGACACACCAAATACTCATTCAATTGAAGAGCTTTGTGAATATTTAAATATTCCTGCAACAATAATTTTAAAAACACTGGTTTATATTATTGATAAAAAACCTGTTTTAGCACTAATTAGAGGCGACAAACAGATTGAAGAAACAAAACTTTTAAATGCAGTTGAAGGAATGGAAATCCGAATCGCAACATCCGGTGAAATTGAAGAGTTAATGCAAAACAATGGATTTAATGCGATACCGGGATTTATCGGTCCAAAAGGCTTTAAAGATCTAACAATAATCGCTGATAACACCGTTAAAGAATTAAAAAACTTCGTTGTTGGTGTAAATCAAAACGATAAACATATGGTTGGGGCAAACTTTGATGATTTAGCACTAGCAGATGTTAAATTTGAAGATATAAGACTTGTTGAAGCCGGCGAACTTTGCCCACAATGCGGTAAGCCGCTAAAAGTTACACGTGGTATTGAAGTCGGAAACATCTTCCAGCTTGGTACAAAATATTCAAAACCTATGAACGCTGTTTATCTTGATGCTGATGGTAAAGCAAAACCATATATTATGGGCTGTTACGGTATCGGAATTTCAAGAACTGCTGCTGCTGCTGTTGAAGCACATCACGATGATTGGGGTATTAAATGGCCTTTAGCAATTGCACCGTATCACGTTGTAATCGTTCCTGTCAGTACAAAAGATGAGCTTCAAATGAGCGTTGCAACTAAAATGTATGAAGAATTATTAGCTGCAGGCGTTGAAGCTGTACTTGATGATCGTGACGAAAGACCGGGTGTAAAATTCAAAGATGCTGATCTTATCGGCTTCCCATATAGAATTACAGTTGGTAAAACAATCACCGAAGGTAATGTTGAATTTGTTGTTCGTGCAACAGGCGACAAAATAACTGTAAAACCGGAAGAAGCTGTCAAAAATATTATTGAAGAAGTTCAAAAAATCAAATAGGATGAAAAAATGTTATTAGAGTTTTTATATTCAAAAATACACAGAGCGACAGTAACTGATGCTAATCTTAATTATGTCGGCTCAATTACAATAGATGAAGAATTATTAAATGCTGCAAATATGAAAGAATGGCAGAAAGTTGAAATTCTTGACGTGAATAATGGTGAAAGATTCCAAACTTATATTATAAAAGGAAAAGCCGGTTCCGGAGACATATGTCTTAACGGTGCAGCTGCAAGAAAAGTTCAACCTGGAGACAAAGTCATTATCGTAACTTACGGACAGTTTGAAGAAAAAGAACTTAAAGACTTCAAACCTACTGTTGTTATAGTCGACGATGATAACAAAATTGTAGAAACTAAATAATTAAGCCTTTATATAATCTTTACTTGACCTTTTGGCAAAAACTCTCTAAACTTAATAAGTAATCTTTTTTAAAAAGAATAGATTTGAAAACACAGGAAAAGAGGTTAGTATGACAGAGTTCAAACACAAAAGATTGGACGGCAGGAATTTTACAAGAGACGAAGTTAAGAGCTTAATAAAAGAATATAATATCAAGTTTATAAAGCTTCAATTCGTTGATATCAATGGTCAGGTTAAGAATATGTCTATTCCGTCAGAGCATATTGATAAGGTTCTGGACAATGAAATTATGCTTGACGGTTCATCAATAAAAGGGTTTAGAAGTATTGAAACATCAGATATGTTCTTCCATCCGGACATCAACAGTTTTCAAATCTTACCTTGGAGAGAACATAACGGAATTAATGTTGCACGCTTAATCTGTGATATTTATAATGCAGACGGAACACCATTCGAAGGCTGCCCGAGATGTAACTTAAAAAGAGTTATGGAAGCAGCCCAGAAAATGGGATTTTCAATGAATATCGGACCGGAAGCTGAGTTTTTCTTATTTGCAAAAGATAAAAACGGCAATGTAACAACAGAAACTCAAGACCGCGCAGGATACTACGATGTAGGTCCGGAAGATTTGGGAGAAGATGTCCGCTCAGATATCGTTTTAACCCTTCAGGAAATGGGATTTGACATAGAAGCATCTCACCATGAAGTAGCAGACGGACAGCACGAAGTAGATTTCAGATATGCTGATATTTTAACTGCTGCTGATAACGTTGCGACATTTAGAATTGCAGTTAAAGCAATCGCCGCAAAACACGATCTTCATGCTACATTTATGCCAAAACCAATTTTCGGCATAAACGGTTCAGGTATGCACTGCAATGTTTCGTTGTTTAAAGACGGTAAAAACGCGTTTTATGATGAAAAAGCAGAATACCAGCTTTCAGATGAAGCAAAATACGCAATTGGCGGTATGCTAAAACACGTAAAAAGTATTACAGCTATTACAAACCCTGTAGTAAACAGTTATAAACGTTTAGTTCCGGGATATGAAGCACCGGTTTATCTGGCATGGTCACTTGCAAACAGAAGTGCTCTTTTAAGAGTACCGGCAAAACGCGGAGTGTCAACAAGAGTGGAACTTCGTTCACCTGATCCGGCTTGTAACCCGTATTTAGCATTTGCAGCCATCTTAGAAGCTTGTCTTGACGGCATCAGAAATAAAATTGATCCGCCAGCTCCGGTTGAATCAAATATTTATAAATTAACTTCCAAAGAACGCAAAAAACAAAGAATTGATTCTTTACCTGGAAGTCTTGCTGAAGCTCTAGATTATATGGATAAATCACTTGTTGCACAAGCAGCTTTAGGTGAACACATATTTAAAGAATTTATGACATCTAAAAAGAAAGAATGGGATTCATTCAGAACATACGTTTCTCAATGGGAACTTGATAAATATCTTGAAAGATACTAACAAAAAAGAGGCGGGAATCGATGATTCCCGCCTCTTTTTATTTATTACTTATTTATTATATTCACTGTATTCTTTTGCAACTTCGCGCCATTCGTTTTCCAAAATACTATATGCATGATTCCAGAATTTTTCTATCGCATAAGCTTCGCGTTCTTCTTTATGCAGAATATGAACAACAACATCACCGTAATCAATTAAATTCCAACGGTTTTTCATATCGTTTTCTTGCCGCAAAGGAAGTCTTGAAAATTCTGTCTTAACCTTATCTTTAACAGTTTCCATCAAAGCTTTAACCTGAGGAGTTGAATCTCCGGTTACAATTACAAAATAATCAGCAAGTGATGATACATTACTTATATTTAAAATTGTAATATCTTTTGCCAGCTTATCATCTAAAAATTGTGCAACAATACACGCAAACTTATGAGAATCTAATTCCATAAAAATATAGCCTTTCTTATTCAATAATGTCTACACGGCGCTTATGACGACCGCCTTCAAACCCTGTTTTTAACCAAACATCTACAATATCAAGTGCTAAGTGTTCACCAATAACACGTTCGCCAAGACAAAGAACATTTGAATTATTGTGAGCTCTTGAAACTCTTGCAGAATAAGTATCTGCACAAAGCGCCGCACGAATTCCGTGAACTTTATTTGCTGCAATTGACATACCAATACCTGTTCCGCAAACCAAAATACCTCTGTCGACTTCGCCTGATATAACTTTTTCTGCAACTTTTCTTGCAATTTCCGGATAATCACAGGATTCTGGAGTATGAGTACCAACATCAACAAATTCGATACTTCTATACTTCAAATAATCAATAATACTTTCTTTGTAACGAAAACCACCGTGATCTGAACCGATTGCAACTTTTAAATGTTCCATAAAAAACTCCTTATACAAGCTATAAACAAATTTTTGGTAAATCTATTGTACTATTTATTTCAAAAAAAGTCAAAATAAAAAGAGGCAGAAATGACGCCTCTTGTAATTAAATGGAGTTTAACAAAATTTTGTTCTGCAATGCTGCACGAGGTACCTTGCGGAGCTGAGATGTTGAAATGACTTGGAAATAATATGTAACATATTACCAAATCCGGCCGAGGACTATGAACTACTTACCATTTGCATTGCCTGTTGCAATAAGTCTTTATTAGATGAAATCAATTTATTAACAACTTCCATCTGAACTTTTGCCATCTGATAGTATGAAATATTACCTTTAAAGTCTGCGTTTGAAAGTTCCAGCAAGCCTGAACGGATTTCACCACATCCAAGAACCGGTTTACCGGATTCTTCAGTTTCTAAAAATAAGCCGTCTCTGTATTCATAAAGTCCTGCGGCATTGTGGAAGTTTCTTGTAGTAATTCTATATAACGGAACAACTTTTTTGCCATTTTCAGCTTTACCAACAATTGTACCGTCTTTTTTTATTTCATATTCATCATATTTTCCAAGGTACTTACCGTTATTCGGATCAATCCACATTTTTATATTTGTAGTCGGAATATCAAGAGCACCGCCTTTTAACGCAGTTTCCTGGTACAAATCAGCACTTATGGGTTTTGTACCTTGCATAATTTCGCCTTTATCGTTTAATATATAACCTTGAACAGTATTACCGTTTTTTGCACGATAAACACCTTCACCGTCAAATGTAAATTCTCCCAAACGAGTGTAAACACTTCGTCCTTCCGCAGTTTTTGTCAAGAAGAAACCTTTACCTTCTAAAAATACGTTATCATTAGAAGTACCAGGGGTAGATTTACCCTGACTCATTTTTTTGCTGTAATCATCATTTATAGCCCCGCCAAGAAAAGTTTTAAAATTCACCTGCTTTTCCTTAAAGCCCGGAGTATAAATATTAGTCATGTTATCTGCGATAACATCCATCCAGTTAATTGTTGCATATTGAGTATTTATTGCTGTTATAAAAGCATCATTCATAAATAAACTCCTTATTGTTTATTTCTTCTATTCTCTTTTTGCTGCTTGCTGCCGCGATTTGAGTATGATAAATCACTATATGGCAAATCATTTTCTGTGAAAGTATTTTTCAAAGATTCAATATTATTTCTCAAATACTGTTCAACAGCTTTATCACCGGGGATAAAATTTGCAGCTAAAGCTCCGTCTTTACCTACTCTTAAAATAACTGCTATATTTTGATCAAAATCAATTCTTAAAGGTTGATTATTTTCTTTTGCAGTATTCAGAGCATTCAATAAAGTTTCTGAAATTTTTACATTTTTCTGAACTTCACGAACATCTGCTCCTTGGTTTAATAAATTCTGAGCCTGCACTGTAATATTTTGCATTGAAACATCGTTATTTTGTGTTAAATTAACAAAAAACTCTGCATCAGATTGACTCATTGAAATACTTGACGAAAAATCTAGACTCATCATACTTGATATACTTTGTATTTCATCCATTGCCATTATTTCAGAAGTAACATGTAGAGTTGAGCTATTAAGAACCTGACGAATATCATTAGTCAACATTGAATTTGCATCTAACAAAGAAATAGGTGCAGATTTATCATATTCAACTTGTCCATTTAAAGATAAATTCTTATTTTCATCTTCAACTTCGATATTATCTTTTATTGAATTATCATCATTGTTTTTCTTTTCAGAGACATCCTCTGACTTTTTATCAGAAGCTTTATCTTTAGAATTTTCAGAAGAAACTTTCTCCATTTCATCCTTAAATGATGAAGATCCTGATTTTTTAGTACTTTCAGCACTTGATGAACCTGAAATTTGACTTGATGAACTTACTGATGTTGAAGCTGTTGCGTTAATACTCATTTTAATTACCTTCTATTTCTTTAAGTTGCTTTAGTATATCTTGTTCTTCTTCCATAATGCGTTCCTGACTTTGCTTAAAAAATCTGGTTACACCTAATTCAGAAAATTGCTTAAGCTCTGCTGCTTTTTCTTCTGCAAGATATATTTCTTTATTTTTTTCTTTGTGCTTTTCAAGAACCTTCACTGCTTGTTCACATTTAACGAGTTTTGTGATTTCCTCATCTAACTTTGCTTGAAGCTCCTGTCGCCGAATCTCCAATTGCTCGGCTTTAGCCCAAAGATGTCTTAGAAAGTTATCGTATGATTCGTACATCATAGGATCTGCGTTTCTCATACCATCTTTTGTATCCAAAATATCCTGTTCATTCTTGCGGATATCTTGTTCTGCTTGATAGACCGCGGCTTGAGCTTTCTGAACCTTTATTCTCTGCTCTTCTTTTTGATTTATTCTAAAATCTAAAACCTTCTGCAATCTATAGCGAAATGGCATGTTAACTACTCTTTCTTAGGTTTATTATGTCTTACTTTTAAAGAGTAATAAACATCTAAACGTATGAGATTGATTTAATGATAAGTTTTTAAAAGTCAACATAACAAAAATCGGGTGGAGTCATTTTTGATTCCGCCCGATTAATTATATTATTTTTATTATTCTTCTGCTGAAGCTTCTGACTGTTCTTGAACAGATAATGCGATTCGTTTATCAGCCGGATTAAATTTTAAAATATAAGTGCTGATTTTATCACCAACTTTAACAATTGTTTTATTTTCGTTTTGATAGTCTACAACTTCATTGTGCGGTAATAAAGCTTCTACACCAGGGAATACCTCTATAAATGCTCCAAAGTGTTTAAGACGTGTTACAACACCTTCAACTTTATCACCTTCTTTAATTTTATCAGCAGCTTCAATCCATGGATCTGGTTCTAAGTTTTTTAAACTCAATGAAACACGCTGCTTATCGTGATCAACAGCAATAACTTCTACATCAATTTTATCACCAACTTTTAAAATATCTGTCGGATGATCAATCCATCTCCAAGAAAGTTGAGATAATGGCAACAATCCATCAAGTCCGCCAAGATCAATAAATGCGCCGAAATCAGTAATTCTCACGACTTCACCTTTTACAACCTGACCTGCCTCAATTTGAGAGAAAATATTTTTTCTTGCTTCTTCTGCTGTATCTTCATAAACCTTTTTATTAGAAAGAATAAAGTTATTTTGCTGTACATCAAGAGTTAAAATCTTAAGTTCTAATTTAGAACCGACTTCAACTTCTGATTCTCTTGCACGCAATTGTGAAGAAGGAATAAACCCTCTAACACCAGAAACTTCAACCAGAATACCGCCTTTAACAACATTAACAACAGTACCAAGAATAGTTTCATCAGCAGCTTTTGCCTTTTCAAGTTCTTTCCAAGCATAAGCAAAATCAACTTTTTTCTTAGATAAAAGAAACTTACCTTCTTCATCTTCTTCGCGAATAATTAAGAATTCACCTTCCTGTCCGCGTTGAAATTTTTCTTCAATATTTTCGCCTTTATCTACAGCCTCATAAGTAGGAATAACAGCAGTAGTTTTCGCACCAATATCTACCATTACACCTTGACCATCAAAGCCGCATACTATTCCTTTTACAAGATCGCCTTTTTGAAACTTATAATCATACTTATCAAGCAAAGCTTCAAAATCTAATTCTGTTTCCTTTTTTGTTACCATAATTAACTCCATTGTCAATATAGACACTACAATATTAAACCTGTGTATATACTAACAGATATTACAAAATATGTAAAGGTTTGTAAATTTTACTTAATAATTTAATTATAATTTTAACAAACATTTATCTGTCTTTAGACCCGAAATATTATTCATTATCTTATAAAATAAAAAAATGCGATTCTTAACTTTTGTTAAGAATCTCATTTTTCTGTATAATCTCAATTACGATTTTAGTGATTCCACTAATTCATTAATTGCATTCTCTTGAACAAGAATTTCTTCAATTCTATCTTTAGTTTGTTTAATCAATTCAGCAGGAGCGTTAGCCGCAAATTTAGGATTATTAACCCTGCCTTCTAATGATTTTCTTTCTGTTTGAAGCTTGCCAAGTTTCTTTTCTTGTCGGGCAATTTCAGCATTAAAATCGATTAAGTTTTCAAGCGGAATAACAATTTTTGAAGCTGAAACAACAGCTGTGGCTGATTTTTTTGCAACAGGAGCTGAGACTTCGGCATACGAAATATTTTCAACTTTTGCCATTCTTCTAATGTAACTTTCAATAGCTTCAAATACAGGTTTTTCATCTGCTGCAGCTTGAATTTCGATATTAAAATTCAAGCCCATTGGAATATTGAAACTTTGTCTAACATTTCGTAACGACTTGATTGTCTCAAATACAAGTTCCATTTCGCGAGCTTCTGTTGGAAATGCTAGTTTTTCTTCATAAACCGGATAATCCGCAAGCATTATTGCTTTAAATTCGGTTTGTTTTGGAATTAACTGCCATACTTGTTCCGTAATATGCGGCATTATCGGGTGTAAAAGCCTCAATGACATATCAAGAACGTATCTTAAAACTCTTTGTGTGTTTAATTTTAAGGCTTCATCCTGTAATTGAACTTTTGCGATTTCAACATACCAATCACAATATGAATTCCAGAAGAAATCATAAAGAATATGAGCTGTTTCTCCGATTCTGTAATTTTCAATATTTGAATTAACCTCTTTTGCTGTATTATTTAATTTGTCTAGAATCCACTTATCTGCAATTGTTAGTTTATCAAAATCAATAGAATTGTTATCTACACCTTCAAGGTTCATCATCACAAATCTTGAAGCATTCCAGATTTTATTGGCAAAGTTTCTGCCATATTCAAAACGTTCATCAGAAATTTTAATATCCTGACCACCGTATGTACAAAGTGATGTCATTGTGAATCTTAAAGCATCACATCCGTATTTATCAATAATAACAACCGGATCTATTGTGTTACCTTTAGATTTAGACATTTTTTGTCCTTTTTCATCACGGATAAGCCCGTGAATATAAACAGTTGAAAACGGAGCTTTACCTGTAAATTCCAAGCCCATTGTAATCATCCTTGCAACCCAGAAGAAAATAATATCAAAACCTGTTACAAGAGTTGTTGTCGGGTAGAATTTTTTATAATCATCAGTTTCTGCATTAGGGAATCCCATAGTTGAGAATGGCCATAAGCCTGATGAGAACCAGGTATCAAGACAATCTGTTTCCTGTACGTAATTTTCAGGATCCGGATTTTCTTTAGCAACAATCATTTCTCCTGTTACTTTATGGTAATACGCCGGAATCTGATGCCCCCACCAAATTTGACGGGAAATACACCAGTCACGAATATTTTCCATCCAGCCAAGATAATTTTTTTCCCAACGTTCAGGAATAAACTTGATTCTGCCATCTTTAACAGCTGCAATAGCCTCTTTTGCCAACGGTTCCATTTTTACAAACCATTGTTCAGAAAGTAACGGCTCAATTGTTGTTCCGCATCGTTGACATTTACCAACATTATGTTCGTGTTCTCTGATTCTTAACAAAGAATGGTTATCTTCAAGCATTTTAACAATTTGTTTACGAGCTTCATAACGTTCAAGACCGTGAAGATTTGACGGCACTTCACCGCAAGCTTTCATGCAGCCTTTTTCGTCAATAACCCAAATAGGTTTCAGATTATGTCGTTTACCAACTTCAAAATCATTAGGATCGTGTGCCGGTGTAATTTTTACAGCGCCTGTACCAAAAGACTTATCTACATATTCATCTGCAATAATAGGAATTTCTCTGCCTGTTAACGGAATTACAACAGTTTTACCTATAAGCTCCGAATACTTATGATCAGATGGGTGCACGGCAATAGCAACATCACCGAAAATTGTTTCAGGACGTGTTGTTGCAACAATAATAGCACCGCTTTCACCTTTTACAGGATATGAAATTTCCCACATATGTCCCTGTTCTGTTTCATATTCTGTTTCAACATCTGAAATAGCAGATTGACAACGAGGACACCAGTTTACAATATAAGCACCTTTATAAATTAAGCCTTTATTATATAAAGTTACAAAAACTTCTTTTACAGCTTCAGAACATCCCTCATCAAAAGTAAATCTTTCTCTCGTACGATCAAATGAAGCACCTAAACGCTTCATCTGGTCTAAAATTGCACCTTTATGTTTATTGGTCCATTCCCAAGTTCTTTCAAGAAACTTTTCACGACCTAAATCATGACGTGTAAGACCTTCTTTTGCAATCTGTTTTTCCACAACATTTTGAGTAGCTAAACCGGCATGATCTGTACCAGGAACCCATAATGTTTCATAACCGCTCATACGATGATATCTTACCAAAATATCCTGCAAAGTTTCGTCCAAAGCATGCCCCATATGTAATACACCTGTTACATTTGGCGGTGGGATAACTATCGAATAAGGTTTTTTAGGACTTTTTGCATCCGCTTTGAAAAATCCGTTATCTTCCCAGAATTTGTAAATACTTTCTTCCGTTTCTTTTGCATTATAAACGGTAGGTAAATCTTCAATTTTTGTTGCCGGCATAATATCTATCCTCTTTTAAATTTAAACTATATGTATCTATAGAATAGCATAAAATTTTCGTAATATTCAGTTATGTAACAAAACTTGTATTGTATTGAAAAACATATAGAAATATGATATAATTAAAGAATAAGATATATTTATATTAATGGAGTTTGAGTATGAAATTTGAGGATAAAAAACGAGGATATACATTAGCTGAAATAATGCTTGTAATACTTATTTTAACCATTGTGTTTGCTGCATTTGCTCCTATATTTACCAAAAGAAAAATTACACAATACACTGGTAAATATAATGTATGGGATTATGCTGACAGAACAACATATGACGCTTTCTATAACCCGGGAGACCCATCTTTTACCGGACAATTATTTTTCGGTTTAACTCCTGAAAGTGAAGCTTCAATCCAATCAGACTTACTTCCTCTTGCTAAAATTGTAATTCGTTCCGGCGAAGTTACTTCACAAAAAATTCCTCAACGTCAAATACAGTTCAGATACGGAAGAAATAATTCCACTGATGCAGGTAAATTTGCCGGTTCTTGGTTTATGAACAGACGTAATACTCTTCTTGGTGGAAGCTATGGAGCTTTAAATCCTGAAGCTTTCAACAGCATTATAGATAACGTAGCTATAGGATTTAATGCATTGGATTCATTAAGCGGTAATCCTACAAATTCATCACTCAATGGAGCTGGTAATACTGCTGTCGGGTATAATGCACTTAAAAATGTTTCAACTGCAAAAAATAACGTTGCAGTAGGTTCATCTGCCGGCTCTAGAACTAACAATAACAACAACGTATTTGTAGGATATAATGCCGGTAAGTCCGTAGGTGATAGAGAATCTGTAATTATCGGAAGTAATGCCGCTTCAAACGGAACAGGAGAAGGTATAAAAAACCTGTATATCGGTGCAAATGCCGGAAAAGATTCTAGTGGCGCTCAACATAATACTGCTGTCGGATATAATTCCTTAGCAGCAATTACATCAGGTAAATATAATACTGCTATTGGTTATAATGCTTTAAGTAAATTAACTACAGGGGATTATAACGTAGCTATAGGTGCTAACGCTTGTTCCGAAGTTACAACAGGAAGTTATAAAACTTGTATTGGAGCTAACTCCGGTCCTCGTACAAATTCTTCAGCTGCTTTTCTGGGAACAACTACAGACACTACAGAAAGAGTTTATATTGGCGGTCAACCAACAAATTATGGCGGAGATGCCGTACTTGAACTGCATAACCCTAATACTGGCAATAAAGGTATAGGTGTCGGTGTATCTAGAGGCTTTGGCGGTTCAGGTGTTACACTATCAAATACAACGACTGTTATTAATGGCAACTTAATTGTTCGTGGTAGACCATATTTTACTACAGGTAAAATGTTACAACATTTTCATGATGATTACAAAATTAAAAATAATGGTTCAACTTATTTGTACGGATATTCTTCAACTACAGATAGTAAATTTGCTTCTTGTAGTTCAGATGTCACCAGTTATAATTTTAACAGTAAATGCCAAAGTTTAAATACTGGTACAGGATACTCCGATAGAAGATTAAAAAATATCAGCTCAAGAAATAATGCTGGTTTAGAAGAAATTAATAAATTAAAAATTTATAATTACACATTCAAGAATGATGATAAAAAATTACCGCATGTCGGAGTTATGGCACAAGATTTATTAAAAGTATTCCCTAATTCTGTATTCAAAGGTAATGATGGCTTTTTAAGAATTAAATGGGATGAAATGTTCTATGCAACAATTAATGCAATAAAAGAACTGGACAGAAAAATTATTGCTCTCGTAAAACGAACAACTACAGTTGAAACACAAATTTCTAAACTGGAAAAAGAAAATATATTATTAAAATCACAGGTTGATAATTTAACACTAAGAATTAATAAATTAAAAGCTCAATAATAAAAAAAGAACATCTTTATAAGATGTTCTTTTTTTTATTAACTTTTATTATCAGAAAATATTACAAAATTTGATTTCTGTAAGTGTTTACATTACACTATCAGAAAATGGAGTGCCGGGTTGGAATTAAAAAACTTACCGGCGGTGAAAATAAATTAAGGAGAAAAAGAAATGACACCAAAAAATTTTTTGTTCACTTCTGAATCTGTAACAGAAGGACACCCCGACAAAGTATGCGACCAAATATCTGATGCGATTTTGGACGAATTTTTGACAAAAGACAAACAATCAAGAGTAGCTGCAGAAACAACTGTAACTACAGGTATGGCTCTTGTTTGCGGTGAAATCACAGCAGACTGCTATGTTGATATTCCTCAAGTTGTAAGAAATACTATTAAAAACATCGGTTATATTGGTTCAAATGCCGGCGGTTTTGATGCTGACACTTGTGCGGTATTAACAAGTATTGATGAACAATCAACTGATATCGGAAATGGCGTTAATAAAGCTTTTGAATCAAGAGAAAACAATGCCGCAACTTCAACTGTAGAAACAGAAGAATTAGGTGCAGGCGATCAGGGTATTATGTTTGGTTATGCTTGTAACGAAACACCTGAACTTATGCCCCTTCCTATCAGCTTAGCACATAAACTATCATTTAGATTATCACAGGTTAGAAAACTTGGTTTAGTTGATTACTTAAGACCTGATGGTAAATCACAAGTAACTGTTGAATATGTAGATGGAAAACCTTCAAGAATTCATACTGTTTTATTATCTACTCAACATAATCCAAGTATAAATGGAATTTCTGATAATCAAAAAGTTCAAGAAATCATTAAAAATGACTTAAAAAAATTAGTTATTGATTCTATTTTTGAATCTGAAGAAATCAAACCTGACGAAAGAACTATTATCTTAATCAATCCATCAGGAAGATTCGTAATTGGCGGACCTCAAGGAGATTCAGGTTTAACAGGCAGAAAAATCATTGTTGATACATATGGCGGATATTCTAGACACGGCGGCGGAGCATTCTCTGGTAAAGATCCAACAAAAGTTGACAGATCAGCTGCTTACGCTTCACGTTATGTAGCGAAAAACATTGTAGCTTCAGGATTAGCTGAAAAATGCGAAATCGAACTTGCTTATGCGATCGGCGTTGCTGAACCTGTATCAATTATGGTTGATACATTTGGAACAGGTAAAATTTCAGATGATGAAATTTCTAAACTTGTTTACAAAAACTTTGACCTTAGACCGGCAGCAATTATAAAACAATTTGATTTAAGAAACTTACCAGCTAAAAATGGTGGTAAATTCTATCAATTATTAGCTGCATACGGTCATATGGGACGTACTGATATTGACGTTCCTTGGGAGCACATTGATAAAGCGGAAGCTTTAAAATCAGAAGCTTGCTCTTGCGGTTGTGGATGTGTTTAAAATAAAAAAGAAACAAAATAAAATCCCTGAGTAATACTCAGGGATTTTTTATATACTAATAAATTATTATTTACGCTTTTTAGCTTCCAATACTGTTAATTCATCTGCTAACTTATCAAGTTTCGCATTTAATTCAGCATTATCTTTTTTCAATACAGCCACTCTGTTTTTATCTGAAACAATTTTAGAAGCTAATTTTTCAACTTTAGAATTTAAAGTTTTTATAGAATTTATAGCCGCATAAAGCATTTCATCCCAACGTATTCTGTAATAACCCTTATTATCTTTTGATACAGCATTAGGGAAAATCAATTTTAGATCTTGAGCTATAACACCAACATGCGGCAATTTATTAACATCATTTTTGAATGTAAAATTATAAATATTAATTTTTCTAATTTCGTCTAAACCGCCAGTAAACGCATTACCAACATTTTTCAACCTAATATCAGATGTTAATACTGGACAGCAAGATTCATTAGCTGTCATACCTCCCATATCATCTGTTATAAGGTGGGCTAAAGGCTGATCATTACCTTTTTGACCATACGAATATCCTTCATCTCTATGTTCAAGAGCAACTCCTGTATTAAAAGACTTATCCGTATAACTGGCAGCTCTATCAGCACATCCAGATTCCTCACAACAATTACCATTATCCCAACGGTCAATACAGTTAGAACCATTAGCCTTTGTAAACCAGTCATAAGAACGACTTACTCCGGCAGAACTTGCATATTGGAATGAGGTATTAGTACCTTGCCCCCTTCCGGCAACACCAGTACAAATACAATTTGGTCTTACATCATTAAAAGCATGTCTTTTTTTACCACGACAATTTGCAATACTATTACGTGTTCTATCAGTACCATCAAATGCCATAAAACCATATAATACTTTTTTGTCATCATTTTTTAAAGCTTGTTTTGTTCCATACAAAACGAGAGCTTTAGGCATTTTTGCTCTATCACCACCACTGGCATTAATACTATTTTCTCTTTGGATAAGAGTTTCTAAATATGTTTGCCCACGAACAATTAAGTTACCATTAATAACAACCGACTCATTACCAACACCAGGTATTGGTTGAGCAGATGTATTAGTAGTTGTAGGACGATGAACTTCAACAACAGCACCCGGATAATTGTTATTACTTACAGCTTCTCTAGGATATGTGCCTATAAATACACGTTCTACATCATCTGTAAAAAGTTTTGATTGAAATAAACGTGTATTGGTGTCAGGTATTTGAGACCCTGAATAAGAACCGATATAGGTTTTATTACTTGCTGATGTACTGACTAAACCTGTATTATCACCAATTGCAGTATTATTATTGCCGCTTGTAAGATTCTTAAGAGCATTAAAACCAATAGCAGTATTGCTACTACCAGATCCTAATTCTTTTAATGCGTTATTACCAATAGCAGTATTTTGTGAACCTGATGTTTTAGTCAATGTATTATTACCAACGGCAGTATTTAGTGAACCTGATATATCTAAACCGGAACCATTACCAATTATTGTACTTGAATTTGATGAAGCATTCATACCTGCACTATGTCCGATAAAAGTATTATCATTTTGAGCTTTTATTTTTGAACCGGTGTGGTAACCAATAGCAGTATTACGAGAACCGCTTTCTAATGCTTCTAATGCTTTATACCCAAGAGCAGTATTATCAGATGCGGACTTAATTTCATTCAAAGTACCTGAGCCATAAGCAGTATTTCTTAATGCATTATTTGTAATATTCTTATACAAACCACCTAAAAGAATATTTTCATTACCTGCAAATAAGGCTCCGACCAAATCACCGGCAGCAGAATCGCCATATCTAAACTGCATCTGATTCTGTCTATGTTCAATTAAACTAACTTTAGTCTTATTTGAGGCTCCGATTATTAACTTTGAATATATCGTTTGTGCAGGTGAATCATTATTTGTTGACATTGCAACAACAGCACCTTTATTAGCCGGAGTCAAACCAATAAATGACTGAGCTGTAAAACTTTTATTTACAGTATCATTATAAGCATCATAATTAGAATCACCTGCAACAAATGACCAAACTTCATCAGAAGTAATATTATTGTATCTCCTTGTAAATATCGGAGAAAATGCAGCGATTAAAATAGATAATGTTAAAAGTAAAATCATTACCTCTGCTAAAGTAAAAGCGCTAAACTTATTATATTTCATATCTTACTCCATTATTTTTCAAGCTTATTAATTCTTTTATCGATATCTGCAATACGTTTTTGAATAGATTTCTGATTATCTGCAATCAGTTTAGTATCTTTTTCAAGTGATTCTATCTCTTTAGCATTTGCCTGAACCTTAGTATCAAGTTCTTTTGCAGCATTGATTGTAGCGAAGAACATTTCATCCCAGCGAATACCAAGATAACCGTCTTTACCTTCTGAAACTGATTCAGGGAAGTATTTTTGTAAATCCTGTGCCATTACACCAACTTGAGGTACTGAATCTTTATCAGATTTAAATGTATAGTTATAAGGCATTACATATAGTATTTTATTAATTGCATCAGTATTTTCAGTTATATTTTCCTTTAATCGAATATCAGACAAACCAAGGTTTGGACAACTAGTAGTAGAAGGATAGTTACCAACACCGCAAGCTCCGAAATCAGAAACAATTCCGAGAGAACTCATTGAATACGGATCTTTGTTACGCTTATAATCTTTTCCGCCAAAAATCGTAGCAGCCCCAACACCACCGATACCAAGTCCTCCAACAGCAACACCAACAATAACACCTATAGATGCTCCGCCTGTAACTACTGCAGAAACAGCAGCAACAGCGACAATTAATGCACCAACAATATTTGCCAGCCAACTGCAAGCTTTTGAATCTCTAAACTTTTTTCTACCACCAATACAACGTCTGCCACATCTATCTTTACCACTTTCAGATCCCAATTCATAACCTGCAGAAATTGGCTGTACTGAATATAAATTTCCTGAAGATGCACTTGGAATATATAAATTCCCACGGACTACAAGATTTGAGTTCAATACAACAGTTGGACCTAATTGAGGTTTTGCTGCAAGAGTAGCTTTTCTTGGAATATTATGGACTTCAAGAATAGAACGACCACCTAAACCACCATAAGGTTTTCCACCAATAAAAATATGATCATAATCATCTTGCCCCCAACCCAAGTTTTGAGTAGCATTATTAGTACCAAAGTTATAGCCTGCACGATACCCTATACAAGTTTTACGACCATTACCCGAACCTTGCGATGTATTAAAGCTATCGCAAGCGCCAACACCGACAGCTGTAAGATTACGAGCATTAGGGTGACCACCTTCATATACTCCGGAACCGATAATAGTGTTGCTCATTGGAGATACACCATAATATCTGGAGTTTAAAATTGTATTTTTTTCATTACCGGCACCTTCGAAGCCAACAGCCCCGGCATTATATCCTAATAAAACATTTTCAGTACCAGATGAGCTTACTAACCCAAGATTACCTGCACCAACGGCAATAGAGTTATTAATCATTGTATTTTCTGCTTTTCCGGTATTAGCTCCGACAAACAATGAATTTTCTGAACGAGCATACAAAGCTGAATCTCGACCTATTGCTGTAGTAGCTGAAGGTGTTGCATTTAGCTTACCCATCATAGCCCTTGAACCAATTGCAGTACTACCGGAAGTTGAACTTAGTTTTTCTGCAGCAGTCATACCAGCAATTGTATTATTTGAACCACTATCTAAAATTGAGTTATAGTTATTATCCTTATTTCCATTAAGTTTACCTGAAGTTACAATATTTCCCTTGTTATCAATAGCAAAAACTCCGGCAAATGTACCATTTCCGTTATTACCATATCTGAATTGAATCATATCTTGATATTTTTTAGCTTTGACAACAACTTTAGAATATGGCTTGAAGTCAGCAATATTTAAAGGATCAACACCTACAAAAGCAGTAGAAGTCCAGGTTGGTGTACCCGGGTCATAAAAGGCATCTTTCTGATCATCTTCATTTACAAACATCCATACCGGTTCATTACTCGATGTAGAACCAGCTTTTCGCTTAGTCATAATTGGAAGCATTGCAGAAAATAATACAGCTACAATGACCAGAACAATTAATAACTCTGTAAGCGAGAAAGCCCTTTTAAATATATTTAAATTCATCCTCATCAAACTCCAAATACTATAACTATATAATATATATTATAACATGTCTTGAAGAATTTTTCAATATGGGATTCATGTATCATATAAAAACTTATTATTAGTTAAACACGTAAAATTCATACATTACAAAAGTTTACATTCCGCCAAATTTGATATGATAAAATTTTTATATGAGTTCAAGAAAACTAAAATGGTTAATTTGTATTTTAATTATCTGCGGCAACTTTCTGGGTATGTTAGATTCCAGCACTGTTAATCTTGCACTTTTTCCTATAGCAAAAGGATTAAATGTATCACTAACTGAAGTTCAATGGATAATTATTGCTTACATGCTAGTATTAACTATATTTTTACCATTTTTTGGAAAGTTAGGCGATATTTTTCCTAAAAATAAAATTTACAGTGCAGGATTCACTATATTTGCATTAGGTGCATTTTTGAACTTTACGGCAAACAATTTTTACCTTTTGGTTGCGTATAGGTGTTTAGAAGCCCTGGGCGCATCAATAATGATGGCAAATGGGATGGCTGTAATTGCAACATTATTTAAAGGATCAGATAGAGGAAAAGCATTGGGAATTAATGCTTGTCTCGTTGCAATTGGCGGAATGAGTGGACCTGCAGTAGGCGGATTCTTAATCAATTCTTTTGACTGGCATGCAATATTCTTACCATCCGTTCCAATAGCTGTAGTTGGTGCAATTCTTTCATATAAACTTATACCTTCATATCACAAGAAAAAAGCTTTCAAATTCGATTATAAAGGCTTTTTATATTTTACAGTAGGTTTACTTGCCTTGCTGCTCGCTATTTCTGAAGGACACACATGGGGTTGGAAATCAATTAAAATAATTACACTTGGTATAATCACTTTGGTTTTTGGAGGATTATTCTATTTTAGAGATAAAAAAATCAACTATCCATTAATAAATTTTAAAATGTTTAAAATAAAAACCTTTACATTTGGCAATATTGCAGTTATGACATCTTATATGTGCATGTTCACAAACGGCGTATTACTGCCGTTTTTTCTGCAAGAAATCGTAAAATACAATGCGCTTGTAACAGGTTTATTAATCTTACCATATTCAATTGCATCTTCTGCTGTTGCCCCATTTGCAGGAAGCTATGCAGGAAAATACGGAAGCAGATTATTAACAATAGTCGGTCCGTTAATATATATAATTGCACTGATTATATTTACAACATTTAACCCGTCAACTCCAATGTGGGAAATTGTTTTAGCATCAATCATTATGGGAATAGGAAACGGCTGTTTTCAATCACCTTCTAATAATGCCATTATAACTTGTGTTAACAAAGATGAACTTGGGATTGCAAGCGGGATTTTATCATTATCAAGAAACTTAGGTAATATTTTAGGCGTTGCAATAACAATTACATTATTTGACAGTTTTAAAACATCAATGCTTGAAGATGGAATTTTATACCAAAATGCGTTTTTAAAATCTTATCATTTAACAATGTGTTTTGGTATATTATTTGGTGTTATCTGTCTGCTATGTTCATTAATTGCATACGCTCCGCAAAAAGAAGAAATCTAGCAAAAAATATTTTTACACGATTTATATACGATAAAAAAGGAATTTTAAATGAAAATCGTACACAATCGTCAAAATGTAATAAAACATCCTAAACAAGCTCTCCTCAAACTTGAAGAAAAAGTAACACAAAGTTTGCTAAAGAAAGAAACTATAAATATAAAAGCTTTTTCCAGTGAATTACACGATATCGGAGATGCATTCGTAAACCGAAATGAAATTGAATGTTTAAATAAACACGGAAAAAGATTAGCAGAGACTCTGGTAAAACTTGGCGATAATAATCTTGCCG
Organism: uncultured bacterium; assembly: GCA_950022695.1. Classification (GTDB taxonomy): domain Bacteria; phylum Cyanobacteriota; class Vampirovibrionia; order Gastranaerophilales; family Gastranaerophilaceae; genus Zag111. Next base: position 162,397 of record CATLLN010000003.1, read on the forward strand.
GAATTATTTACAGTCTTATGATTCGTCTAAATCCGAAACATACAACCGTAGTAGAACAAGTAGCTACAAATGCTCTTGCAATAGCTAAACGTCTTAATGACCCGGTTCACATAATGGCGCGTGCAAACGACTTAAAAGAAATCTACAGAATCAGCCAACCGGGAAGTGCAAAACACCTAAAAAGCCTGCAAACAGAGAAAAGAGCACTAAATGATATATGCAATAATTACCAGAATGTACAAAAAAGATATCGTACCTTAAGTCGTAAAATGCGTCCAGTGGAAGCTTATGAACTCAAACTTGCAGCAATAAGATATGAAATTGCAAAAATTTTAGCAAAAGAAAACAAAACAGCAGCTATAGAAGAGTTATTAGCAGCAAAAGAGATTCTAGAAAAATATGACAAAGGAAATGTTTATATAAAAATTAATAATCTGTTAGCAGAACTTAAGAAATAAACATATAGTATTGAAATAATAAAATTTCTGTTTTATGATATAAGTGTAAATTATACACTAAACAAAAATAATGATAGGCAGGATATGTATGACTTGTAATGATAATATTAGAAATATAGCAATTATAGCACACGTTGACCACGGTAAAACTACTTTGGTTGACTGTTTGTTAAAACAATCAGGCGCGTTTAGAGAAAATCAGCAGATTGAAGAACGTGTTTTAGATAGTAACGATTTGGAAAGAGAAAGAGGAATTACAATTCTTTCAAAAAATATTTCAATCGACTATAACGGAACAAAAATCAACGTTGTAGATACTCCCGGTCACGCAGATTTCGGCGGAGAAGTCGAACGTGTACTTGGCATGGTTGACGGAGCTTTACTTATTGTCGATGCAGCTGAAGGACCTATGCCTCAAACAAGATTTGTACTATCAAAAGCTCTGGAATTAGGGTTAAAAATTATTGTTGTAATTAACAAAATAGATAAACCTGCAGCTGAGCCTTTAACAGCATTAGATAAAGTATTTGACTTGTTTACAGAGTTAACAGACAGAGAAGATTTAATTGATTTTCCTTTTATTTTCACAAGCAGCTTGAACGGCTTTGCCATCAATGATTTAGAAGATGAAAGAAAAGATATGGTTCCTCTTTTAGAAAGTATTGTAAAAAATATCCAAGCACCTGTTGGTGATGAAAATGAACCGTTCCAATTCAGAGCTACAACCTTAGATTATAATGAATATGTCGGCAGAATCGTTGTTGGACGTATCGCTCACGGAAAAGTAAAATCTCAAGACCAAGTTTGCGTACTTCACACTGATGGTTCACAAGAACGCGGAAAAATAGTAAAACTTTTCGGATTTAAAGATTTAGGCAGAGTTGAAATTGAATCAGCATCAGCCGGTGATATTGTAGGTATTGCAGGTTTTGCAGACATTCAAATCGGTGAAACAATTTGTGATCCGGCTAATCCAAAAGCATTACCGCTAATTAAAGTTGATGAACCTACATTACAAATGAATTTTTCAGTAAACGACAGCCCATTTGCAGGAACTGAAGGTAAATTTGTAACATCAAGACAAATAAGAAAACGTCTTTATAACGAACTTGAAAAAAATGTAAGTTTACGTGTTGAAGATACTGATTCAACTGATTGCTTTAAGGTTTCAGGCAGAGGCGAATTGCATTTGAGTATTTTAATCGAAACAATGCGACGTGAAGGTTATGAATTTGCAGTATCAAAACCGGAAGTTATTTTTAAAAATATTAACGGAGAGCATTGCGAACCATACGAAAACCTAATAATCGATGTTCCGGAAGAATATGCAGGTTCTGCAATTGAAAGACTTTCAGGCAGAAAAGCAGAAATGAAAGATATGCAAACTTCAAAAGGCAGAACAAATTTAACATTCCACATTCCGGCACGCGGTTTAATAGGTTTTAGAAGTGAATTTATAAGAATGACCAGAGGTGAAGGTATTATGTACCATACATTCCTTCACTACAGACCATTTGCCGGTGATATTCCTCGCCAAAGAAGCGGCTCAATCATTGCTCACGAACAAGGCGAAGCAATTCCATATGCTTTAGCACAATATGAAGACCGTGGAGTATTCTTTATCACTCCTAAAACAAAAGTCTACAGAGGTATGATTATCGGTGAATGTAACAGACCGCAAGATATTGTAGTAAACATTTGTAAAACTAAAAAACTTACTAATATGAGAAGTTCAACAGCAGATGTAATGGTTACCTTACAAGCGCCAAAAACTCTTTCACTGGAAGAAGCATTAGAATACATCGGAGATGAAGAACTTGTAGAAATAACACCGGAAAATATCAGACTTAGAAAATCTGACTTAACTAAAAAAATATATAACTAAAGTAATAAACAAATAAAAAAAAGATGAGATTTAAATCTCATCTTTTTTTATAACTAATATCCAATATACTGTGGAAGATATGACCCATCATAGTTGTAGCCATAATCTATATGCTGACCTCCAATTGATTGTGGAGCATAAGAACCATTAGGAGTATAACCGTACTGAATCCTTTGTCCGCCAACTGATTGTGGAGCATATGATCCGTTAGGATTATATCCGTATTGAACCTTCTGTCCGCCAACTGATTGCGGGACATACGAACCGTCGGGATTGTATCCGTATTGAACCTTTTGTCCGCCAACTGATTGCGGAACATACGAACCGTCGGGATTATAACCATATTGAACCTTCTGCCCGCCAACTGATTGCGGAACATATGATCCGTCAGGATTGTATCCGTATTGAATATTGCCCGCAAAACACGGAACAACACTCAATACCAGAAACATATAAAATGCTATAATTCTTTTGATTAAATTCACTCTAATCTCTTTTCTTTAAAGTTGGGAACGCAATTACGTCTCTAATTGACGGAGAATTAGTTAAAAGCATAATCAATCTGTCAATACCTAAACCAAGTCCGCCCATCGGAGGTACACCGTGTTCTAAAGCGCAGATATAATCTTCATCAATCGGCATTGCTTCATCATCACCTGCGGCTTTTGCTTCCATTTGAGCTTCAAATCTTGCTCTCTGGTCTATCGGGTCTGTAAGTTCAGAAAATGCGTTAGAAATTTCCCATCCATTAACACGAGTTTCAAAACGTTCTGTAAGTCTAGGATTATCTCTATGCACTTTAGCAAGTGGAGAAATATCTCTCGGGTAATCATAAATATGAATAGGCTGAATCAAAGAACCTTCAATTTTTTCTTCAAACACTCTTTCTACAACCTGTCCCCAGTTATCGCAATCATCAGCATCAACTTTTACTGATTTTGCTTTTTCTTTTGCTTCTTCAACAGTTTCAATTTTGTTAAAATCAATACCTGTAGCTTCTTCAACAGCACCTAGCATAGTTTTTCTATCCCAAGGCGGAGTTAAATCAATTTCGTTTTCGCCGTATTGAATTTTTGTAGTACCAAGAACTTCTTGAGCTACAAAAGCTACAAGATTTTCAGTTAAGTCCATCATATCATTGTAATCAACATAAGCCTGATACAATTCCATCATTGTGAATTCCGGATTATGACGAGTATCAATACCTTCATTTCTGAAACTTCTATTAATTTCAAAGATTTTTTCGCTAACACCGCCAACCATTAAACGTTTCAAGTAAAGCTCAGGAGCAATTCTCAAAAACATATCCATATCTAAGGTGTTATGGTGAGTAATAAACGGTCTTGCATTAGCGCCGCCTGCCTGTGGATGAAGCATTGGAGTTTCAACTTCCATAAAGCCTTTATTAATTAAATATTCTCTAACTTTTTGAATAATTAAACTTCTTTGTTGGAAAGTCTTTTTAACGTCTTCATTTACAATCATATCTACATATCTTTGACGATATTTAGTTTCAACATCAGTCAAGCCGTGGAATTTTTCAGGGAGCGGAAGTAAAGATTTAGACAAAATCTGTAATGATTTAGCTTTAATAGTTAACTCTCCGCGCGGAGTTCTTCTAACTGAACCGTAAAAACCTACTACATCACCGATATCAATAGTTTTTAAAGTTTGTAAATCTTCTTCAGACAAGTTTTCCTTATGAGAGAAAATTTGAATTTTTCCTGAAGCATCTACAAGGTCAATAAACATACCGGAATTACGGTTTGCCATAACTCTTCCGGCTACATGATATGAATCTTCAACTTCTTCTCCTACAGCCAGGTCTTTATACTTATCTTGCAAGTCCTGCGCCATAATATCTTTGTCATAACCATACGGATACGGATTTAATCCGCGTTCTCTCAAATTATTCATCTTTTGGATTCTAACCTGACGAATTTGGTTTTGAGAAGATGTTGATTCTTGATTTTTTTCTACTTGTTGAGTCATCTTTTTTCAATCCTTCTTTTTATAATACTGAATTTATAATAAAATTTTACCATAAAAAAGAAGAAAAAAGGGCGGAGCTATCAGCTCCGCCCTTAATAAAAGTTATAACTGCTTAAAATCACCTGCATAAACTGTTCTTGTAGAACTTTGAGAATGTTTAGTAATGGCTATTTTTTGAGCATTAGTCATTTGTTTTATTATTTTTTTCTCAGGGGTTGCACTAGTAAGCTTATCAGTTGA
>CATLLN010000004.1 GCA_950022695.1 uncultured bacterium
TGTTTTTTCGCGCGGTCAAGCACAAAAAACGCGCCTGAGATGCACTCATTCCCATTTGTTCGATCCCTTTCGTTGTTAGTATTATTACTTTTATAAACGGCTTAATATCTGTATTTCTTTAATAATTTAAGTTTTTATGTAAAGAAATGTAACTTTATCAAACTGGAATTATTATTAAATAATATTTCTGACTAATTGTTTTATATATTTAGTATGAAAAAAGAAAGGCAAAAAATGTATACAGAACGTGAAAAAGAAATTATGTTTTATTTAAACAAAGGCTTGGAAAATTCGGCAATTTCAGCGGAGTTAGGAATCAGTAAACATACATTGAAATCGCATATTATGTCAATAGTGAGAAAAATGAAAAAATCCAAATCAACCCTTGAAAAATAAAAAGAATACAGTTACAATATGGATTATAGTACATTAACAACACTAAAAACATTCATGGGGACGTTTTGGATTAGACAGGATGTTTGGTGAAAATAGATTGCGTGTCCGTGCGCTGTTCACGGTTATCAACGAGCAAAACAAATTAAATGCTAACAATGTAATTAAAGCAGACTTCTCTAGAGCAGCAGCTTTAGCAGCGTAGTCGCTATTTAGCTACTTATAGAACCCAGCTTGCCGGTTTTATAGGTCAATTATGCAAGTTGCAGTGCAGTGATTGGCAGTAGCTGCATTAAGATAACTGTCAAAGGTTTAGAGTTTCCTTTAAATAAAACCTTGGATTAATTTATCGGGTTTTGATATTTTCCTGAATTAGTCGAGAGAATAAATATCTACACACGTAGAGGTTTATTTTGATCCATTTTGGACGTGGGTTCGACTCCCACCGTCTCCACCATTAAAATACAGAGGCTTACGACAGCCTCTTTTTTAGTGCCAAATTCCCCGCACTGTGTGGGTGTACTTTAACAGGACATTTTATCTGAACGAATAAAAGTATTATTCGGCAGAGTTGGCTTGGTGTTTGAGTTTTGTTGGTCGGAAATAATCATTTTATGCGTTATCAAAATGGCTCAAAAGTCGCTTTTGGGTATCAAAATTGGGCTCAAATTTCCAAATTTAAACCTTTAAAATACTTGTATCTACTTGTTTACCCCCTATTTTACTAAATTGTACGGGTAAAATGATTATTTGACAAATATGGACTTTTAAGTCCGTTTTGAAGTTTATTTTAAATTATTTTAAAAATACAAAAGGTCGGTAATTTATACGCAAAGGTAGGATATGCATATTTTGACAAAATCATGGCTTATCGCTTACTAAGGAATAAAACTTTTTGATATTTTAGTTTCTAAAAGCATTACAATTATTGCTTTGGGACAATTGTTTAAATATCGAGTTAAGCAATTTCTAATTCATAACCTAATTCTTGAAATATTTTAACAATTGTAGAAACTTTCAGTTCTTTTTCACTTTTTTAAGAACGCTCATTCATTGAGACATAATTTGCATGAGCTTCACACTCAGCTTCATAAACAGCATCGTTATCAATAGTTTCTTGCAATATCTCAATTTCAGTTGCTTCAATACCTGTTACATAATTGTTTTCAATATCATAACAAGAAGAAATAAGAATTTTTGCTTCAATATATCCGACACAAAAATCATCAACATATACATTAAATTTGCCGATTGCATTTAATTCTATATATAAATCATTGTCATCAATATCTAAGCATTTGATTGAATCAGTTTCGATTATATAAACTTCAATAATATCATAATCATAATTATATCCGAAGATAGGTGTTTGCTCTATTATAAGTCCTGATTTAATATCTTCTAAAACAAATTCTTCGAAATTTAATGGATATCCATAGTTACTATATTTTTGTTTTAGAAGTTGAGGAATAAAGTTGTTTTCTATTGTTTTAAACAATTCATCTGCTGGTATTTGGGTTTTTTCATTTAAATAATCTTGCAAAGTTAATATTCTAATATTTGTTGGATTTATGGATTCTCTTTCTAAATCGTCTTTATAATCATTAGGTAAATTATTCATATCCATAAAATCTTTAATATTATTCGTAATAAAAATTAGATTATTACTATATTGTGCATTTTTTAAAATATCTATCAATGTATTCCATATAGCATAATCCTTTATGCCCTTGTCTGTCCCTTTTTTAAATGGAAATTTTCGTTCATAAATTCTATTAAAAACATCATGTATATTTAAAGTTTTAGGAATAGGTTGAATATTTATATTGTTACTTTTTAATTTTTCCATATATTTTACTTTAAAATTGGAATATTCATGGGCTATAAAATTTGTATCAATTTCTATTGATGGGTTATTAATTTTTATTCCATAATTAGAAAAATTCTTAATTTTATCTTTGAGTTTTTGATTACAACTATCTATTGTTTCATTTAGATTTTTACAAGTATCTCTCAAATGTGAGCATACTTCATCAACTACAATTTCTGGTATATATAAAGTTCTTGTATTAAAATTTATATCTCTTATTAACTTTAGTTTTGGCTTTTGAAAGAAATAATCTTTTGTGTCTTCCAAGATACACGTATCAATTACAATAATAGTCACATATACTCCTTTTTATATGATTATATTATAAATAAATTAGAATTATTAATAATTAAGTTTATTTCTTAATCGATGTGTTATAAAATCATATACTACAAGTTTGATCCTCATCATTCTCGTCAATTTTGGGCAATTATATAAAAAATATCTTGACACATTTTGACATAATACTCGGAAATGGTGTTCCAATTGGAGCTAAAACGAGTTAATGTGTGTGTACGATGAACGAACACTATATAGATATAAAGCGAATAGCAGATATAAAAGGGTTGAAAAGTACCCGTTCGATTAGGATTGCTATTCAAAAAGGGAAATACATAGCTCGGGAAGTTAAAGTTAATGGAGGAACTTCTTATGAGATTTTGTATTCAAGTTTAGAGTCTGAAATTCAAGAAAAACTTGAAGATGAAACGATTAAATCAACAGCTCTAATTCATGTAGAAAATAAAGTGAATTTTATTTCAGAGAACGCAAGGTTAAACGCATTGGCAAGAGTAGATATCGTAACAGCATTATTTAATCTACGGACAAAATATCAAACAAAGAAAGAAGCTGATGAGGTATTTTTAGATTTGTATAATAGCGGAATGTATTTACCTCAAATATATAAATTTGTCGGCTCTATCTCAATCGGAACATTACATCGTTGGGTTAAGGCTTATGAAAATTATGGAACAAACGGGCTTTTACCACAAAGAAGAACATCTCAACAAAACGAATATAATACAATATTAAATAATGAGATGAAACAAATATTTTTAAAATATCTTCTGCATCCGAATAAATTCAGCATTGGTAAGGCAATTAATTTAACAAGACACGTTTTAGAAAAACGAGGTTATGAAAATATACCTTGCAACCTTACATTTAGAAGATTCGCTGAACATTTTAAAAAGACAAATTATTCAAAATGGATACTAATGAGAGAGGGTGAAAAAGCATACCACGATAAAGTGGAAGCATATATTGAGAGAGATATTTCAAAACTGAAAGTAGGCGATGTTTTAATCGCAGACGGACACGTTCTTAATTTCCAAGTAATAAATCCATTCACAGGCAAGCCGACGAGAGCAACACTCGTTGGCTTTTTAGATTGGAAATCAACGGCACTTGTCGGATATGAAATTATGATGACAGAAAATACTCAATGTATTGCATCAGCTTTAAGAAATGCAATTTTAAATCTTGGTTTGATTCCAAAGGTTGTATATCAAGATAACGGAAAAGCATTTAAAGCAAAGTATTTTCAACACACAGATTTTGATGAGGCAGGGTTTAATGGAGTTTATTCAAATCTTGGAATTAAATCTGTATTTGCTAAACCATACAATGCAAGTGCAAAGGTTATTGAGAGATTTTTCTTAGAATTTCAGGAAGAGTTTGAAAAGATGATGATTTCATACATTGGAACTTCAATTGAAGATAAGCCGGCGTGGTTGAAAAGAGGTGAAAAGTTGCATAAACAAATGCATCAAAAGACAACTAAAAACTATATTCCGACAGTTCAGGAAGTAATTAAATATATTGATTGTTGGATTAAATATCACAACTCAAAACCTTGTCCTAATGATAGTTCAAAGAGCATTCAAGAGATGTTAAATGGTGTTCAAGCAGATTGCCGGCAGAGGGCTGGAGCGAAAGTGAGCCCGTTTAACGCCGGCAACCAAGCTAGACAAGATATTGATAAAAACATTTTGAACGATCTGATGATGAGAACAGAAACAAGAACAATTAATAAACATGGAATAACGTTCTTAGGTTTGCATTACAGGAGCGACATTTTACTTGATTTAAGGGAATCGGTGTTTATCAGATACAGTTTATTTGATTTATCTAAAATTCACGTTTATTCGATGAAAGGCGAGTTTTTGTGTGTAGCTCGTCAGGTAGAAAAAGTTCACCCAATGGCAAATCACTTTGGAACCGTCAAAGATATGGAAGAATACAAACATCAAATTCAAAAACAAAAACGACAGTTTAATAAGGCTAAAAAAGAGTTTTTGAAATATTATCCGGCAGAAGATGCTGAGGTTTTAGAAATAGAAAAAGACGAGCCAATTATTGAAATTGAGAAATTTGAACAAAATAAAATCCATCAAAAACAGCATTTAACTGAACGTGAAGTACAGATGAATATACCAATATTTTCATCAAATTACGAGAAATACGAGTGGTTAATGCTACATGGCTGCACTTATCCCGAGCAAAGAAAGTGGCTTGCTGATTATATCAGAAGTAAAGAATACCAAAATATATATGAGGAATGAATTATGAACAAAAAATTTGTGAAAACAAAAAACGTAAAAGAATTTATAGGATTTATGGAAGAATTAAAATCACTTCCGCCGAACATTCCTAAAATTGCTCTAGTTTATGGTGAGTATGGACTTGGGAAATCTGAAACGATAAAATGGTGGACTTTCAAAAATGATTGCATTTATGTTAGAGCAACGAAAGGGATGTCAGTTAGATGGTTGCTCTCAGAAATATCAGAAGAACTTGGAGAAGAAGCGTATTGGCATTCCCAAGAAACTTTTAATATGATTGAAAATAAATTAAGGCAAATGCCTAAAACTATAATTATTGATGAAGTTGATTATCTTATAAATAATAACGTAATTGAGATTTTGAGGGATTTGCATGATAGAACAAATTGTCCGTTAGTTTTAGTTGGAATGGCAAATATTGATAAAAAATTATCCCGCTATCCTCATTTAAAAGACAGGATTTACAAAGCTTTTAAATTTCAAAGTTATGAAAGCCAAGATATTAAACAAATAATATCAGAACTTACAGAAATTCCCATAAGTTCAGACGGACTTGAGTATTTGGCGACAAGACATAATCAATTTAGACAGATAGTTAAACTGATAAATAAGGTTGAAAAGCTTGCCAAAACGAATGGCATTGATAAATTAGATGAAACAATTTTAAGGAACTTGTTAAATGAAAGACAAAATATTACAACTTTGCAAACGACTAAACAAATTTACGCTTGATGAAATTATTATAATATCAGAAATAGGCGCAGATGGTTTGTTACCGATTTTAAATACAATTATTTCTGAAAATAAGTTATTGTATAAAAATGGTGTTTATTCTTACTTAAAGAAACAAACCGTTTCTGATAAATACCCGATTTTAAAATATTATCCTAAAGCAACTATTGACTTAGTTTTAAAGTGTTTTTGCGAAATAATTACTACCACTAAAACTTCTCATATATTATCAATGGGCGAGGATCAGGTGCAAAAAATTTATACTATTTTCAGAAAAATAATATATGAGCAACAGAAAAAGTTGTTGGATAGTAATTATTTTAAAAATCCCCAAAATGCACGACGTAGAATGTTTTTTGAAAAAGAAGTTTATTTATACATCTATAATCATCAGGTTTTTGTATCTGAAACATTGTTGCAAAGCCCGGATGATAAATCTTTGAATACAAATAACAAGGCAGAATTTTCAAAAATTTATTGTTATCTGGCAAGAAAGCTAACTCATAACCAAAATAAGCATAATTTAGAATATAAAATTGCAGAAATTTTATGGCGCAGAAATAAAAAATTTGATGAATTATATCTCGACCTTAAAAGACAAGTTTCGTAATCTTTTGTAATAAACTTTTCCCCATTTTTAAAATCCGTCTTAAAGACTTATAACACAAGAGTTTTAGTATAAAATTGCATTTTTTTTAAAAACGTATTTAGTGAGTTTCCGCAGGGAATTTTCCCTCTTTATAAAATTGCACGCATTTATTTTTACAACGGTTATAAATATAATTTTAAATGTATTTGAAAGCACTATTATATACAAACAAAATTTTCGTCAATATTGCTTAATATTTCTTCGTAAATTTGTGGACAATTTTTCAAATGAGTTTCAAAGCAAGTTATATAAAGAGATAGAGGTATATAATTTTGCAAAATGAGAAAAATGATTTTCTTTTTATTACAGGGTTTCACTCAAAAAAATTGTCCACAAATTTATGTACGAATGTAAAGCAGGGTTTAAATCGTATTACCAAAGAATTAAAATAGATATTTATGAAAAACACTAAAGATAACACTAATTTATGGATAAAAACAGATGAAGCTTCCGAACTTTTAGGTTTAAGTGAACAAACTCTTAAAAAGCAATGCCGAGCAGGAAAGTTTGTTTATAAAATTGTTAAAAAAGGAAAGCGAGCAAATTATTCTATTTTATTAAAATCAATGCCAGACTTTGCACAAAATAAATATCTTGGCGAAACTGAACTTGACGTGAATTATTCAGAAGTCCCTAATTGGGCAAAACAACAAGCAGAAAAGTATGTTCGAATATTGGAAGCTTCTAAAGGACTTAAGGGGAAAGATTTAGAAAAATTTGTCATTGATTGGAATAATAATAAAAATGAAGAATACACAACATCTTACTCGTCAATCATTAAAATGCGCAAAAGATATTTTAGATATGGTGTTGCTGGATTGTTGTCAAAGCACGGACAGCATTTAGTCGGCTCTTGTGTTTCTGATGATTATTTTGAATATTTTAAAACCCTATATTTAGTTGAAGGAGCACCGTCTTTAAGAAGTTGTAGAGATTTGACTTTGGGTTATGCCGTAAGAGAGTTTGGTGCAAACAGGGAAACTTTTCCAAGTTTTATGGCTTTTAAACGCAGATTAGATAAAGAAATTCCTGAACAAAGTATTTACCTTGCAAGATATGGTCAAACAGCTTGGAATAGGAAGTACAACAATTTTATAGAGCGAGATTATTCAAATATAACTTGTAATCAAGTGTGGGTGTCAGATCATGCACAAATTGATGTGGCTTGTTATACAGAAAATAATAAAGTAGTTTTTCCTTGGGTTACGGTATGGCGAGATTATAAATCAGGTAAATGGCTCGGGTGGATTTTGCAAACAGGGAATCCTAATTCTGATTTGATTTTTCAATCATTTTATTATGCTGTAAGTGAATTCGGACTTCCTAAAGATGTAATTATAGATAACGGAAAAGACTACAGAGCAAAAGACTTTGCCGGTGGACGTAAGAATTTTAAAATTGAAACAAATAAAAACAAAACTTCTGCAATGTTGAAAGAACTCAATGTCAATGTGCATTTTGCTTTACCTTATAATGCACAGACCAAACCTGTCGAAAGAGATTTTCTTAAAATTAAAGAATTACTCTCAAAACATTGCGTTGGATATAGAGGTGGAAATGTTCTTGAAAGACCTGAAAAGCTTGCTAATGAAATAAAAGAAAACAAGATTATGAAATTTGAAGATTTTAAAATACTATTTAATAAAATAATAACAAACATTTTAAATAAAAAACCATCACGAGGAAAGAATTTAAACGGTAAATGCCCTGATGAATTATTTTATGAAGAATTTAAAGAAAAAATAGTTACCTCGAAAGATGCACTAAAGTTGTTCTGTGCAAGAACATCTAAGGATTATATAATCGGAAGAAACGGAATAAAAGACAGCTCTATCAATACAACTTATTGGGCAGATTGGATGATTAACAAAAAAGGCACAAAAGTATATATGCGCAGGGATATAGCAAATTATAAAGAAGCGTGGATATTTAATACCGGAAATGATGAATTTATCGGCAAAGCCCACGCGATTAAATCAGTTGCTGCACTATATGCTCCAAAAGTTTCAAAAGAAGAGTTTGAAGAAGCAATGGCAACTAAAAAACGTAATTTAAAAATTGCAAAAGCATATATTAAACAAAATAATAAAATATCAGCAGAAGAAAAATACAAAGATTATGAAGCCGCTTATGCTTGTGTCGAAAGAGAATACAAAAAGTCAGTTAAGGTTTCTAAATTAGCAAACACAAAAATGGACGATGCAATTAAAAAGAATAAAGAAATGGAGCAATTTGGAAAGCAAGATTTATCAATATTTTTACCGAAAGAAAATAAAAACTTTTATTATTGGAATACAGAAAAATATTTAGATGAACCGGAAGGAGAATTGTTCCTATTTGAAACGGATAAAATCTTGAAAGAAGAACGAACAGAACAAATTGCTAAGAATATTGGAGTTTTATGAAAAGAGATAAATATTATGATAAAGCAGAAAAAATGTATGTTGAGCAATTCATAACCGAAGTTGGGGTTGCAAAACGTCTTGGAATAAGTGATAGAACCGTTCGCCGTTGGAAAGCGGATGGTAATTGGGGTGAAAAGCGAAAAAAATATTTAACTAAACAAAAATTTACTAATTATGATATGTACCAATTAGTTCGGAAAATGCTTGACGATTTTAATGAGGATGTCACAAACAACCAACAAATTGATACTTCAAGATTATATAAATTTATAAACTTAACCGAAGAAATGCTTAAACCAAAATCTAAAGAATTAACTTTAAAAGAATTATTAAAGATAGCACTTAAAGAGTATAATATTGAAGATGATTTATATAATGATGACGATGAGGACTGGGAAATTGATTTTTAAGCCAAAATTCATCATTTGGATAAAAAATATATACCACCTCGTATTTTTAATTCAATAGAACGCCTGTTGAACACTTTTTGAACAACATTTGAATAATTTTGTGGGTTTTAATTTTCCTCTCCGGCAGCATCAATAAAAAACGCATTCAATAAATCCGCTTCTGCTCGTAAATTTTTAATAACCGGAGCTAGATTGTAACATTCTTCAAGTTCCGGTTGATTACTAACAAAGTAATCAATAACGACGGTGATATTATATACATCTTCCGCCCATTTGCTTATTTTCTTAAATTCCTTTTCGCTAATATTGTACCCGTTAACCTCTTTCATAATCTATCCTCCTTTTTGACACACAACACATTATCGACAAAGAGGAAGGAAAGCTAGTTGAAATAAGAAAGAAGTTACATTCTGACATAATTATATTTAACAATAATTATTTTTGTTTTTTAATGATTAATTTTTCTTTTTAGAACAATTTTGTGGTTTATGAAACCAATTAAAAAATTTAGAAAAAGTGGTTATAAGTTGTTCTTTCTTGATACAAAGCCAACAATAAATATTGGGTGAATTATGTTTAATACTACCAATTGCTTCATCCCACAACTTATAACTTCTGTCATTAGCATATTCAGGATAAGTTAATCTTAATTTATCTTCGATTGAATTTAAAGGAAACTTTGAAGAATAAATACCTAATACATCTATTTTGTATTTTATCAAGTTCTTTTGTAAAATAACTACTGGTATTGCTAAATTCTTTATTACTTCCAAATGGTTATTTTTTATATTTGCAAAAATTCCTGTATCGGACTCCGATGGTATCTTATTTTTATACTGAGTTTCTATAAATATATTATATTCTTCCAGTGTTTTAATAAAAGCATTATAAGAATTAATTAGCTTATGCAATAAACTTGTTAAATATGGATTATAACCTGCTAAAAAATAATAATCTTTTTCTTGAAAAGCATTAATATCAGCTAATATGCAATTAATTTTTAATCCTGAAATATTATTTTCGATATTTGATTTTAAATCTGTCAAATCATTATATAAAAAATCAAGACAGTTAAATAATTCATCAATTTTTTTTATTACATTTTGCTTTTGTTTAATTTTTTCAAGACATACATTATATTTAAATGCACAGATAGCACCTAAAAATACACAAAGGATTTCTATTCCAATTTTTGTCCAATCTATTGAAGAAGTTCCTATTGTTATTGTTATCAAAGTTATAATTCTCCTAAAATTTCATCTTCTAAATCTTGAATATTATAAACCGTATCCAAAACATCAAAAGTTTCTTCAAGATTATTTTTTGCACTATTCCAACCGCAGCCATCAGTAAACCAGACAAATGTTACACCGTCTATTGTTGCAACTTCTTGTGCTAAAGTTTTATAGCTTCTTGCTGTTTCATTAAGTTTTGAGCCACCGCTTGAATAGAAATTTGTTTCGATTACATAAATTTGATTATCAGTTTTAATCACAAAATCAAACCGTTTTTCCATTTTGCCTTGATTTGAAATTGCAGATAAATTTACATTCCACTTTTGTTCAATTTCGTGAATATACATTTCTTTGAAATAGTTTTGACCTTTAACAAATCCGGCTTTTTGAATATATTCTTCAACGAGATTTTCCATTAAATGTCCACCACGATTTTTACGACCATTACTGTCTAATCCCGTTTCAACACCAGTTGCATAGTCAACTAAATTACTGACAATATGATTCTCCAACAAATCAAACAATTTAGTTTTTCTCATAAACATTTTATAATCATCTATACTGTAGTTTTGTTCCTTAAATGAAAAATTATATTCTCCATCAGCATCCGTAACAGAAATTTCGTTAGAGCGAACCGCCAAAAGCAGAGGAATACATTTTAGGGTTTCGGGATATTTAGTGATAATGTCTTCAAACTCTTTTTCAATATTTTTTGAGCCAACTAGCGAATTTAAAATATTTAATTCAACTTTAATATCATCAACATTTTTATTTACTTTCTCAAAATCTACATAGTAGCAATAATCTGCAATACAAGGTCTAAATGTAGATAACCATTCTTTAAACTCTCTTTTCATGTATATTCTCCTGTATATTTTCATGATAGCATGAGCATGCAATTTATTGTTATTTGTTAAGAAAAGGAATGTATGGTTGTAGCTAATAAAATAGAAAAATTCTTTTCAAACTCTGGTACTAGAAACGAAGTTAGAGAAAGAATTATTGCAGAATTTATTAAAGAAATGCCGGGAACAGGCAATGGTGATAATCAATCCAAATATTTATATTATGTTGAAACGTTAAATGATGGCAATAGAATTTATTTAGAAAGACCCGCAAATTTACATAATGGTTTTGATTTTCTTATTAATGTTGAAAATATAAATTTTTCAACAACAAATAGAATAAAGTATAATCCATCGCATGATAATATTTTTAGTGACTTACAAGTTAAAAAAGCTGAATCGCCTGAGAAATATGCAAAATTATATAAACTCATTGAAGATGTTTATAATTGCGAAGAAATCTCAGAAATAGATTTAAGTTTTGATACTGGATATCCAGTAGATTTGATACTAAAGGTTGCTAAATGGTTCTTTATTGAACAAGATATACGCTATTGGAATTATTCTGGTCGGGCAATGTTCATGTCTGGGCTCCCAAAACCTTAATAATTTTTCACTAAAACTTCTGTAATTTTACCTCTGCCGTCTGCATTTGCATTGATTTGACGGGAAGCAAAAACTTTCTTAATTTTATAGTTTGCATACAATTCATTTACTAATTTAGTATCTGAATTAGAAAGCATAAATTTAACGCCCATTGAATCCAATTCATCGCAAACCTCTCGCAGTTTAAATTGCATATCAATATCAAAACCATCTTTTGTGTATGATGTGAAACTTGAAGTCTCATTCAATGGGACATAAGGCGGATCAAAATAAACAAAATCACCTTTTTTAACCTTAGTTAAAATTTTTGAGAAGTCCGAACATTTAATTTCAGTCTTTTTTAATAATTCAGAACAATTCAAAAGATTGTTTTCATCAATAATTCGAGGATTTTTATAATGACCGAATGGAACATTAAATTGCCCCTGAGAGTTTACTCTATACATTCCGTTAAAACAAGTTCTATTCAAATAAATAAAACGGCTTGCTCTTTCAATATTTGATAACTCTGAGTATTTTTCAGTTCTATCAATATTTCGAATTTCTAAAAAATATTCTTTTGAAACTTCATGTTTGCTCAAATCTTCAATAAGTTCATATGCATTATCTCTAACAACTGAGTAAAGGTTTATTAATTCTTCATTCATATCGGAAATATAAGCATTTTCAGGTTGTAGTTCAAAGAATAAAGCACCGCCACCAATAAATGGTTCAAAATAACGGTTGCATGATTTTGGCATGTTTTTAAGCAGTTCAAACATAAGTTGGCGTTTGCCACCAACCCATTTAACAATCGGATATGTTTCACTTTTTAATTGTTCTAAAACTACTGCCATGCTTTATCTTTCTTTAAAAATACTTGCTCAAACCTTTTAACAGAAAGGTCTAAGTATTCTTTCTCTAAGTCTATTCCAATAAATTTCCTATCTAACTCTAATGCCATTATACCAGTTGTTGAGCTTCCTGTGAATGGATCTAAAATTAAATCGCCTTTGTTAGTTGATGCAAGGATTATGCGTCTTAACAATTCTAAAGGTTTTTGAGTCGGGTGCTTACCGAATTCTTTTTCTGAAGGCTTTGGAGTATCTATTTGCCAAACGGAGCGCATTTGTTTATTTGGCTTTTTAAGAATATCATCGCCCCAATCACCATTTTTCATTGTTTCATAATTGAACGTATGCTTGCCTTTTGAGTCTTTTCTTGCCCATAATAATGTTTCATGGCTTGCCGTAAAATATCTGCAACTCATATTCGGTGAAGCATTTGGTTTAAACCAACAAATGTCATTCAGAATTTTAAAACCAGCTTTCTGTAAAGCAAAACCGCAAGCATAGATTGAATGATAAGTTCCTGATATCCAAATTGTACCGTTTGGTTTTAAAACTCTTTTGCAAGCATTAATCCATTTTTGATGAAATTCAAAATCCTCATCCAAACCTTTGCTTTCATCCCATTTCCCTTTGTTTACAGAAACAACTTTTCCCGATTGACAAGTTATTCCTCCATTAGAAAGCATATATGGTGGATCTGCAAAAATCATATCAATAGATTCAGGAGTTGCCCTATTTAAAATTTCAATACAATCACCCTGAAATAAAGTTATATCGTCTTTTTCATAAAACTTTTGCATGGGTTAATTATAATATAAAAAAGATATGCATATATCGAATGTAAAGAAATTATTTTATATTAATATAAGTTTTCACCCAGAAATCCAACTATCAGGGACAAGTCTATTCTCTAAAGTCCATTCTTCTAAAGGATTAATGTCATTTATATTTTCTGGATTTTTCCATACATCAGGTCCTGCATGATCTAAAACTATTATTTGCAAGTTACTATCAGATATTTCTTCCATTTGATAACTTGTACCATTTGCAGCAACTTTTGTGACAGTCTTTTTAGATTTGTTATCATTTATTGCTTTACACATAATTTTAAACATTTCCCGAACACATTCTAGATCTGAAAATCCTTTATCAATGTCGTCAGATTTTTTCTCCTTATCAAAGTCAAAATCTTTTGTATGTTGATAATTAACTTTAGGAAAATATACTTGGCTTGGCTGATCAAAGATAATAAAGTTAAAAACAGGAGTTTTCTTGTATATAAAATGTTTATGAAGACCTAACATCGTTGCGATATGATAAGCTACCCAATTAGAACCGCTTCCTGTTTCCCATAAAAAATAGGATTCTGATGAATACTTATTTTTTACTTTAACTGTTAAATCTTCTTTTGAAAAAGAGGCTATTTCATCAAATTCTGCAAAACCAGGCACATAACTGTTTGATTTATTAACTATAGATATTAATTGTTTTTGCCTTAATTCATCTATGTCAAAATCATATTTAGCAATTTCACTATTTAATTCTTCAATTTGTTGATTTATATCATTTTTTTCTGATATTTCATTAATTATTTTTTGAGCACCACCTATGATTTTTACATATAAATCTTGGATAAGAGATTGAGTGCCAACTTTTCCCTCTAAAATGTCTTTATTTTTTGATAAAATATTTATTTTTTCGGTTTTTTCATTTATTCGTTTCCTTAGTCGATTTAGTTTTGCTTCATATATTCCTTTCCCGAATATATTTGTATCAATTAATTTATCTTGTACAATTTTTAGATTATTATATAAATTTTCAACATCATCTATTATCATAGTATCAGAAGAGTTCGCTTTGCAAAAATCTCTTATAAATTCTGCTATTTCCAAGCGAGAACATTTTTCATTTAATTGTTTTCTGTTTTGTTCTTCTATACCCAATAATTCTTCTATATTATTTCTTTCTTGTTTAAGTGCACGAACTTCAAAATGTAAAGAATCCAATTGATTTATCAAATCTTGGATTTTATTTGCTATTACTTCATTCGCTTCATCGCTAAATTTAATATCTCCAATATTTTTTTCAGAAATTTGTTTCAATAAAATTTCTATATTCACAGTATCGGTAATATTTATTTCTGTTTGATGTATTAAACCATATTCCATAGCTTTATATAACAAAGGTTCAACTGTTTCTATTTTTCTTTGTATGTATGTTTCATGTCTGTGTTTTTATCTTTGAAATTCTTTTAATTTTTCCATAAGTTCTTGCTTCTTTAAGCCAGCATATAATTGTTCAGAAGTCATTGCTCCAATAGCGTAATCAAAAATCCTTTTTAAATAAAAACGATATTCAGCAAGATCCATTTTATATAATAAACAATTAGGATTTGCTACAATGCTTTGTGACTGAAAATTAAATGCAACTAAATCCCTAAAACTAGGATTGCCTTTATTATTTTCATTATCATCAACAATTTCAGAAAAAGAAACTCCAAATAAGTTATTGAGATAAATTTTAAATTTATCAAGCTCAGTAATTTGCCATTCACTATCTTCAATTTCATCAAGATTTTTTGATATTAATGCATAATGAATAATTTTATACTTTTCACCAGAAAATCGTTTAATTAATAGATTTTTATCATCAATTGACAAGTTTATTGCATATGCACCACAACTATTTGATATTATTCCCTTTGGAATTCTATTATGAGAAGAACATAAACAATAATCTATAATAGGAATAATTGCAGATTTTCCTGTTTGAGAAGCACCATGTATGATATTTAATTTACCTTTTTGAAAAGAGATAAATTTATGTTCTTTTAAATCTCTTGAGTATATTCCAAATTGTTGCAGTTGTATATTCATTATAAATTTACTCCTGTTGAATTAATTAGTTTCATAAAAGCATCTTTATCATTTGCATATAATTCTCCTAATTTATAAGATGCTAAAAATATATTGTTACTGAATTTTTCTTTTTCAAATGATATATTGCTTTTGAGTTCAATACAGTTTATCCGTGATATTAATTTTGTCCTCAATCCAAATATTATGCAAGTTATAGTATATTCTTTAAATGAATCAATAAGATTGTGGAAAGCGCCATATTTTTCCTTTTTATTCAAAATCTTGCTCGATATTAAAGTTTCTATTGTTGTAGCACCACCACGTCCGACAGATTTTTTAATTAGTTCTCTTACCTGTTCATTCATAATCATTGGGAGGACAAGAAAAATGTCAAACCAATTAGGATACTCTTTGTGAATAGAATGATAACCACTTATAAAGGCAACTATTGAAAACGAGCCTAAACCGTGATTCTGCATGCTTGTGCAATATTTACTATATATATCAGTCATTATTTACCTCATTTAATAAATTTTTATAATTGGGATGCCAACCTATATTATAATTTTGTGTTTCAGGATTATTATTGGCTAAAAAATTGCATACTCCTCTAGCAACTTCACGAGGGTTATCATCAAAAATTGTATTGCCTACTTTTACGCATTTATTTTCTATACTACAATTATATAATCGTTTCCCTTTATTAATATCATTTTCCAAACTATGTATAGAAAATAAATATTCACGGTCTTCAAGCCATTTTTCATAAACAGTTCTATACATTTCGTCAAATTCTTTTTTCGAGAATTTCCCTTTTTCTTCCTCTTTTGCTCTAGTTATCAACCATCGATAATAATCTCTACAGTCAAGTCGCTTTAATTCTTCTTCTCTTTCTATTAAACCAAGTTGATTATAAAAATATTGACTATGAGCTTGCTCTATATCAAATTCTGAAACATCATCAATGAGTGCCAATTTTAGGTTTTTATTATTATCTAAATAATTTCTAAAGTCAGTCTGTAATAAATCAAATTTCCTTATTTTGTCCAATTCTTTATCATAAATTTTTTCATTTATCCAACCTAGCATTTTAATTCTTAACTCTTCTATATCCCTATTCTCGGAATGAAGTTCGTAAACTTTATCTTTAATATCTTCAAAAAGACCGGTATTCGGGACTTGATATGAGAAATTCCTTATAATATTTATTACAATAGTTTCATTTTGTTCGTCTTTAAATACATCAAAACATTTTTTTATTTTTTGGTTTCTAGATGAAAATTTATTTTTAATTATTTCAATACAGTTTTTACTATCTGCATCATTATTAGCATTATTACATATATCAATAAAACTATCTTTTTTTAATTGTTGTTTTCTATTGGAAAAAATTATAAATTGGGTTCTATTTGTAAATTTATCTGAATTCTCTTTGTATCTATTTATCCAATTTGCAAATGTACACCAAAAATCTTCAGAACAATTTGAAAAAGAAGTTTCTTTATCTTTTATTTGTTCTACAATAGTTAATTTATCATCAGAACCCGTAATGGAAATATCATCTTTATTCTCAATCGAAACTATTTTTGCACCTTCAAGAAGATGATGTAATGCTCTAGGAGTTTGTATTACATACCCAAAATAACTATTTGGATTTTCTGATGTAGAAATACACATACTTCCCTCTGTGAGAAATTATATCATGAATATTTTAAATTTTAATCTTTAACATTTTTATATTGTAATAAATATGACATTAGTGCTATTTCCGCTTCTGTTAGTAAAAAACACAACAAAGCAGGTAATTAATAATTTTTTAAACAATCTTCCAAATATTTTTTATACTCATCTTGCAACAATTTTGGTGCAATGATTTTGCAACCGCTGCCCCATTTGAATACGTGCCAGATAATTTCTAAGCTTCCACTTGCTTTGAAGGTTACTGTATATGTTCCGTTGTCGTTATATTTCCCCTCTTGGGTCGGATGAAAATTGTATTTTTCGGCTTCCGGTGCAAGCTCCGGTGAAAACAAGAGTTCAACTTCAAGAGTTTCCCCATGGTAAACCCCAAAAGATTGATTGGTGTATTCTTGTAAGTCAAAATCACCTTTATCAAAGATTTTATTTATGAGTTTAAGTCCTTCAAATTTATGTAAAAGATATGTATATATCCCGTCACCTTTGACTTTTTCTTTTGCCACAAGATAAATCTTTTCACCGTAAATCATTCCGAGAGGTTCAATCAATCGTGTTTTATTGTGATAAATTCCCTCAACCATTTTCGAATGTTGAACAGCATCTCTAATAACCTCTAATGTTTCTAAACTAATTTTATATTGTGGCATTTGACGAATTGCATAGCCTTCTGTTTGCATATAAAGTTCGATATTTGTTTCAAGAGAATTCACATTTTTACGGCTAAACGCTTTAATTTTTTCAACTGTCTTGGAAAGTTCCTCTTTCATTTCTTTGTTTGTGGTTCTACGCTGGCATTGTTCAATATTTGCAAGTTCTTTTGGCGTAAACGAAATAAAATTTGAAATTGAATAGTTTATAAATCCCCAGTGCTTTTGAGTGTCGTCGGTTTCAATTTCATCAATTTGTGGAAATATACAAGTTAAACTATCTCTCATACGCTCTGCTGTTCTGCGTGAGACATTATAGCGTTCTGCAATTTCAGAAATTGTCACCCCTTGAATTTTTGATGACATAAAAATTGCTAAATCTAAAATATCTGAAACTCGTGAATACCTTGGTTTATCTTGCATAAATCTCTCCTTTGGAAATTATTATAGCACAATATGTCCATATTTGTCGTAACCGTATTTAATAATATAAATAAGAATTACTAAGGAGGCAAAGTATGGACAAAATCAAATTACTAATTCAAGGACGAGAAGAAAACACGTATTCAATTCATTACGCTTGCAGTGGTTTCTATTATGGTGGAGCTATTGCTCCGTCAATATGCGCAATTTCTTTAGTAAATTTAAGAACAAAAGAAGTGTACACATTTGCGCTTCATAATTATATTATTCAAGGTAAATCACTTATAGAAAGTGAACAACAATTGTTAGTTGATTTCGTAAATTTTTATAAAAGTTTGAATAATCCAATATTTATTCATTGGGCTATGGATAGTTTAGAATACGGTTTTAAGGCTATATTTGCTCGTGCTGAAAACTTTGGAATTTATGATTTTGATTTAGGTAAAATGCAAGATATTAATTTAAATAATTTAATCGATTATAATTTAATAAAAAGTTTGGAAATAAATAATTGTAAGCAAATAACGGTTATGAATGGTAAAGATGAAGCCATTTGTTTTAACAAACGAGATTTTAATTTGGTTAAATTATTTATAGAAGGAAAAGTTTATGGAATATTGAACTTATTTGAGAAATATATTTCTAATGATTTAGTCGATTACGATATTGTTTATTAATATTTTGTATTTATGAATTTTGCGTAAAAAAATAAACAATATATTAACTAATTCGTTATATTTATATAGTGGAGAATTATGAATGAAAAAATTTTTGTTGTTAATATTTTTAATTTGTCAAACTATGCCTGTACTTGCATTTGATTTTAATCTAGTTATTGATGATAAAGTTAAAACTTGCCAAGCATACACTGACGGATATCAATGTAATGGTGAAGAACCTGTTTATGTAGAAGGGTTTGAGGACTCTTTTATTCCATTACATTTGCACGAAAGTACACTTCTTGGTGCCAGTAATTATGCAAAATTATTGGGTTTTGGTGACGTTTATAAAATAGATGATGAATTAATTTATACTGCAAAAATTTTTAAAAAGAAAAAAGGAGTTCTTATAAATAATCAAGTTTGTAAGTCTGAAGAAAACGGTTATACTTGTGATGAATTACCTCAGAATTATTTTAATATTTTTATAAGAAATATTCCTTGGAATTTTTCGTTTGCTAAAAACGGGTTAGGATTTTTACCATTGAAAATTACAACAAAAGATTGCAAAGGTTATTTTCAGGGTTATCAATGTCCGAATGAAGAACCTGTTTATATTAAAGATTTTTGGAAACATTTTGAACCTTACGTATCTACTTATGATAAAAATGTTAAAAATCTGATAAATGGAATGTTTAATTGTCATGAATTAAAGTATGGTTACTATTGTCCGGGAAATTTACCTGTAATAAATAAATTATATAAAACCACTACTCATCGAGGAATATTTGTAACAAATAAAAATTCCTCTGAAAATAAGAATATATGCAGACACTATACACTTGACGAATATATTGATAGCGGTTATCAATGTAAAGGTGAAGCGCCAGTTATAACTAAAAGACCAACTAATGTAAAATACACAGGGAAATACAAGCTTCACGGCAAGATTGAAGAGATGCGAAAAGGTATATTTACTAATGACGATTTTGTTACTTGTAATCAATACAAAGACGGTTCAGTTTATTGTCCGGGAGAAGAAAACACTCCTAAAAAATATGCAATGACTTACGACCTGACACCTGAAGAAGCTAGAAAAGCCAAAGAAGAAGCTGAACGAAATATGACAGCAACTGAAAGGCTAAGAGAAAGTCTAAAAAACAGTAATATTTACATTAGAGATAATAATGGACAAGGAATAAAATATCACGTAAATCCATATACTATAGATAAAAATACAATAGAATTTGTTCCACGTTGGCCTTAAGAAAACGACCATATTTGTCGCATTATTATTTTAATATTCACATAGAGGTGAAATTATATGACTAATCATGCCAAGAAAAGAATACTGGAACGATATGGAATTAAATTAACAAAAACCGATTTAAAACAAATTTCTGAAGGAATACAAAAAGGATATTACTTTCAAATGCATAGTTATAAAGAAATGTACAAAGCCGGAATTACTGTTATTGTTAAATACAACAAGGAATTTTACAAATTAGTATATATTCATTCAGGAACTATAGTAACAGCATTACCTTTTAATAATTCAAAGAACTCAATAGACTTAATAAATTTACAAGATATTGCAGATATATAACAGAAAGCGGGTTGTATGAATATTAACAGAGCCATAGAAATAATAGATGAAATAAATACAAAGCGAGAATTTATTGCTACAACTCTTGGTGGCTTTGGTGAAAATAATTATAAAACTTGTAAGGTTTTTCTAGGAAAAGAAAATCTTTCAATATATTTGATTGAACCAAAACTCATATTATTAAAAGAATTCCCAAATAAAGAAGTTGAAGAAGTAAAATTATATCCAATGGAAGAAACAACAGAAATTCCTAACACAAAATCAACAGTAGGACGTGGTTTATTAGGGTTTTTAATTGGTGATTGGATTGGCGCATTTATTGGAATGGCAACTACTATTTTGCCTGAATATATTACAAAAGATGTTTACAATATGTCAATTATTACAAAAAGCGGAACAGTTTGTTTACAAGTTAATGAACAAGAAACTACGGAAGTATGACCTATTATATAATAAGGATAAATCTATGAATAAAAAGTTACTAAATAATAAATTATCATGGAATGCAAAAAATTTTTATACATCTACTGAACTTAACGATTTTATTGAACCGTTAAAGTCAATGTTACTTGGTAAATCTATAGACGGGATAATGGTTATTGGTCATATTTATACAAGTGTTGGATATGATAATAAAGAAAATTATTGTGTTAAATATTCTGATGAAGATAAATGGTTTATAGAAAACAACAACATTGGAAAGCAAATCCAATCATTACCAACTCATAAAGTTTCTCTTTCTTTAGATGAACCGTTGGTATTATGTTTTGGTGATATTCGTTTTGAAATAAATTATTGTGAATTTAGTAATGCACAAATTGGTATAAATACATTAAATTATGTGAAAAATTCTAATTACCAAGATGTTAGTAATTATTTTACCAAGAATATTATTGGCAAAAATTTGTTGGATATAAAAATTAAATACACCCCAAAACCAAGTGAATATGTATCCAATTATCGAGAAATTGGTGAAAAAATGTATGATGAAATAATTTTCATCTTTGAAGGTGGTTATCAGTTAGAAATAGCTTCAGACATAGATTATATGTGTTTGTCTGAAAAAGCAACTTGGCAAGAACAGCAAGATTTAGCAAAAAGAGATTGGAATTACTATTATGACTCAAGGGAATATTTAGATGATGGTGAAAAAACATTCAAAGAATTAATATCTGAATCAACCCCAGTTGATGGTACTAACGCGATAGTAACTGCTGATGATGAATATTTTTCAGGATTTCTTGATTATTATTTTGTAATAAATAATAACGGAAATATTAGCAATTGTTATTATGGGTTTGCTGTTAACAATATGAATTTTCTTTGGGATTTTTTAGAAGCCTTAGTAATATCAAAGGATGATTGTTATTTGTGGTGTGAAGAAGAAGGGCCAGAAACATATTTTTATGTACAAAATTTAGATAATGATAAAATTAGATTTATACATATTAGTAATAGAATACAAGATGATGGTTTATTTATTGAAAATTACAAAATTTGCCAAGACTTTATAACAAGTAAATATAATTTTATAAAACAATTTTATACTTGTCTAATGCAACCAATTAAACATTTTAATATAAATAATATGAGCAAGGTATGCTTAGACGAATACGAAGAATTTTATAAGGATTCAAAAAATGTAAAAAAATATTTGGAACTTTATAATTGTTAAATACTCATTTTAACTGTTACAAATAATCATCTAGAGTGTTACTTTACAGTGGGTTTTGCCGATTCAAGAGAATTTATCCAGTTCGATTTTCAGAGAATTTAACCCCTCTTACGCTAAAATTCTCTTTTGGTAAATAAAAAGAGTCCTTTTTGTAATCCTGTCATAGCATACATTTGAACCGTATTGGACATTTGTTTGACTTTTAATATCCCGAGCGAATAGACTTTATAAAATTTATTTGATGTTATAATTTTCATATGTTAAACAAAACCGACAAATGTTTTTTGATTTCTTTAATAACATTAATTTTAGCTTCAGTATTACCTATAGTATTGATGAGTCTCATAATTGTCCTTAGTTTTAAATTTAATTTTGAAATACCAAATATTTCAGACATCATTATTGGAATATTATTTGTTTTATTTATTATAAATTATACTCTTGTAATACCAATATTACTATTTACGCAAATTATAACATTTATAATTAAAATATTTTCAAAAAACAAATGTAAAAAAGATTGGTTAATCATCATTTTTAACTTTATTACAGTCTTATTTTTTAGTTTTCTGATATTTTGCATTATAGGTTATGCTCTTGTCTTATAATGATTATTTTTTATGAAATACATCTTCATATACATTTTTGACTTTATCTGAACAATATCCATGTTCTTTTGCTTTTATAATACCATATAAATCAGCTAACAAATCTTGCGAACAATCTATAGCAACAGTTTTAAAGTCCATGTGATATTTAAAAACTTTATAGTATAAATCTTTTGCTTCTTTTAAAAGGCTATATACTCCAGCCCACAACATTTGAATAAAACCTAATTCTGCCGCAGTGCAATTAGCTTTTGCGTGATAGTATTTATCCATACCATCTTTTGCCTCTTCCATCTCATGTTTATGTTCTAAAAATATTTGATATACTTGTCGAGATTCTTTTGTTGCATTAGATATTTTTTCCATAATATCTTCTAAATTTTTATCATCTGTGATATTTATTGCCATTCCTGTCAAATAAGCCTCGCAATTCTCATTGCAAGGTTCAACATTTGCTAATTCTAGCTGAGCGATTTCAACTTGTTGTTTTAAATTTTTTATTTCATTTAATAATTTTAAATCTTCTTCTTCAATATTATCTAGTTCAGAAAAAATTTGTTTAATTTCATCGTGTAAAACATTTGCATTTTCAACTAATATTTCTATTTTATCCCAACAATCACAAGATTCTTCATCCATATTTGACTCTTGAGAAGACTTTTCTTCATTATTTTCTACCACTTCTACAGTACATTTACAATTTGGGTGAGGTCGTTCGGGGACTTCATCATAAAAATCAAAAATCTGCCCATCTAATTCTTTACATTTCTCGCAAGTATGTTCTCCGTTTTCGGAATGCCAAACATATTTGTAGTAACTAACTCCGCCTTTTAATACAACATTTTCAATATCTTCTTTTTCTTATTGTGCGTCATTTATATAATTATGTTCTTGCAAAGTATTATATCTATATAAGGATTTAGCAATATCTTGTAAATCAGTATATCCCTTCAAAATTTTATTTTTATCTTTATTACTGAATACTGGGTTTGAATGATTTCTGAGCAGATTTTCTTGCGATTGTGATACTTTATCCAATGTTAATTCTAATTGCTCGTTATTTCGGAGTGCTTGTAAAATTTTTTCTTTTAATTTTGCCATTTATATTTCTCCTGTAATGTAAATTTTTAAACATTCACATTATAAAAATTATTAAAATCGCCCACAAGTCCGTATTTTTACGTAATCCAAAAGAGTAATTGACATGAAAAGCCATGGCACACCATGGTTTGCGCCTGATTTAGTTAACAAAAACAATAAAATTTACAAAAAATTTGTAAAATTTTTACTTAACAAATACTGTGTTTAATTGATAACTTAATACCGAAAAGGCTTGATATAATAGCAATATAGAGCAATACTATAAATAAGAAAAATACATAATGGGAAAATCTTGGACATTAGTTCTACTATTTTCATCTCCATTTTATAGGATTTTACTAATTTTTTACCCATCAAATTCTTGTACTTAAAGGTTTTTAGAGGGTTCGATATTTTGATTTTATATCTTTGCGGGTTCGATTGCTTTCCCGCCATCACCAGATTATGACTATTAATAAAAACAATTATAAAAACCAGTAAAGTCAACAGTTTTACTGGTTTTATTTTTATTTAATTTAATAATAACGTTTTAATTATTTATCAAAAGACTTGTGGCTACTGGTTTCTCGAAGTTCAAGTCCCTTGAACATATCTTCCATTCCATTATCTATAAGATATTTGGTAACTATTGTAGTGAAATACAAAAATAAACCATAATAAATTTTAACACATCTTTACACATAATTTGATTTTAAAAGTTGCCTGATGTTTACTTTTTATAAATATACTGGGTCGGAATTAAAAACCTTACCGGCAAAGACTAATGATGTTAATTCATTTTATAAATTAGTTCTAAATTTGTAATGTCTACAAATTTTTTATATGTATATGGAATGTTTATTTTTAAAATACTTTTATCTTCATAATTTTCTAATGCATTCGAGTTGATGAAACTATCATCAAGTTTGATTATATATTTGCCGGGTTCTATTCCTGAAAAGGTAAAATCTCCATTAGAATTAACTGTACTATATGCTATTTCTTTTCCTTCCTCATCATTTAATACTACAATAAATTCATCTATTTGTTTTTCTCTGTTAAAATCATCTTTTATTTGCAAAGTACCTGTAATATTTCCGACACAGCTTTTAAGAGGAAATTCAATTGTTGTGGTTTTTCCTTTTGCAATTCTAATAAATTTTTCGATATCATTGTTTTTATCTTGAGACAGTGTGGCATTAAGTTTGTCGGTATCTATTTTTACGCTGTAAATTCCAGCTTCTGTTCCTATAGGTACAGCTTTACCGTTTCTTTTTGTATAGATTTTGTCGTTTACCCAGCTAAATCTCACAGGAACATTTTTTACAGGTATATCTCCTTTATCATATTTACCATTTTTATTTTTGTCTATATAAGTTGTGACTTCAGCATATCCTCGGTTATCCTCATTGAATCCTACTGATTTTAAACCTGAAGGTAATACTGCAAAAGCATCGTTTAATACTAAGTTAATAGAGTGGCGTGAATTCATTGGAAGATACATGTTATTTATAATATATCCGCCCATTTGGTTGTATTGGTAATTAATATTTATGGTACGACCTGATTTTGTTCTGTATGCTAAGTTTACTGAAAAATCAAAACCATTATCACAGCCGGTATATTTATAACCCGTACCGATACTTAAAGTTGTTCTTTTGATTTCAGGAAAAGTATAACCGATTTCAATTTTAATATTGTTTGAACATTGGAGGAATTTTGGATTACTTAATCCATATTCGTTGTTTCTTAATGCGTGGCTAAAAACTTCAAATATTTGCTGTGAATCCAGTTCAACTGTTTTGATAGGATTTACTGCACTCATTGTTTTTTTGAAAAGATAATTTGTTATAAATGAGTCCGGTTGATAATCCATAGGTTTCATTATGAAACCAGTTGAGAAAAATGTAATATCAGCGTTAGCATCTGTTTTTATATTATCTGCTAAAAAGCTGCCTATAGGACAAGGTTTTGTGGGTAAATACCTTTAAACATATCTCCACAGTTCAAAAATAATACATTTTTGTCATTAGTTGTTTCGTGTAGGATTTTAGATAAAAAAGCTCGTGTTTTTCTTGTTTCCTGGTGAGAGTCTGTGATTGCATATATTTTTGTAAGCCCTGTAAATGGCTGGTATTTTTGTTTATTGTTTATTATCATGATAATTATAATAATACGTGTAAAAATAAAATTTGCTATTATTTTAAAACAAGGTTATAAGCTTGACATATAAATGCTAGTATTGCATGATAATTATTAAAGTTGATAGAGATTTTATTTTGAAAAGTGATTAAGATATGAGCCAATTATTAAAAAATAAAGAAAATAAAGAAAAGAAAAATAGTAATAAAAGTGGTTTTCAATTATATTCATTTGATATATTTGACACTTTAATTACAAGACTTACTGCAACGCCATATGGTATTTTTGTTCTAATGCAGAAAGAATTATTATCTGATAAAAGATATGAAAATATGCCTTTGTATTTCAGACAGAATTTTGCTGAATACAGACGGATGAGTGAGCATTATTTATATTCGTATAATGATTGTGTGAATGACTTTATGGATTGTACATTTGATGAGATTTATGAGAACTTAAAATTAAATTACAATCTTACGGATTGTGATGTACAAATGCTAAAAGAGTTGGAATTAAGAACCGAATATAACAGTATTATCGGAATTCCAAACAATATTAATATAATAAAAGATTTGCTTTCAAACGGGAGAAGAGTAATTTTAATTTCTGACATGTATCATTCTACTGAAATAATAAAAAGTTGGTTGATGAAGGTTGATAATATTTTTGCAGATATTAAAATTTATGTTTCAAGTGAATGCAAATGTAAAAAACGCGGTTCTGAATTATATAAATATGTACAAAAACTTGAAAATGTTTCATATGAAAATTGGCACCATTATGGTGATAATGCAGTATCAGATTTTCAAGATGCTGCAGCTATTGGTATAAATGCTGAAAAATTCCTTTATCCGCATTTAAAACCTTATGAGAAAAGAGTTATTAATAAATATGTAAGTAATCATACAATGCAGCTTTTAGTTGGTTGTGCTAAAAATGTAAGATTATTGTCTGAGGACCCAAAATTTGATTTAGGTGCTTCTTTAACTGCTCCTATTTTAGTTCCATATGTTTTGTGGTTGTTAGATGAAGCTGTTAAGAAAAATTTTAAAAGATTATATTTCATAGCTCGTGATGGATTTATTTTAAAAGAAGCTGCGGATTATCTTATAAAAAGCTGTAATTTAGATATAGAGACAAAATATATATACGGTTCGCGTGCAGCGTGGCAAAAAACATCTCTTGCAGTATGTATGGATAATCTTGATCCTGTTGTTTTGCAATATGGATTAAATAAAGAATTTTTAAGCAAAGCTCTTGGGATTAGTGAAAAACGTTTAACAAAACTTTTGCCTGAACATTTGCGTGAATTTAATAAGAATTATACTAAAGTGCACAGAAAAGAAATTCTTGATGCATTAAAAAGTAATAAGAAATATATTACTAAACTTCAATCTGAGAATGTTGAAAAGTGCGAAAATCTAATCGGATATTTAAAACAAGAAATTGATTTTACGGATGATAATTTTGCATTTGTAGATTTATCCGGAAGCGGTGTAACTCAGAATTGTCTGGCATCAGTTATAAATACATTTTATAATAAACCTATAAATTCTTTTTATTTTAGAAATGGTATTTTTAAGGTTGAATCAAGAAATGTAAATAGATTTTATTTTATTCAAAGAAATGATGCTTGTGCGCTGTTGGAATTAACCTCACGTGCTCCGCACGGTCAAACAATAGGATATAAATTTAATTCAGAAGGCAGATATGAACCAGTTTTAGATAAAAACGATGTTGATACTAAATCTTGGGGATTTGATAATTATTTACAAGGTGTTCTTTCCTTTGTCCAAGGTTTTGATGTGGTTGCAAGAAATTACAATCTTGATTGTAAATTCCCTATTATTGCAAATGAATATTCGGATTGGCTTAAAACTGCTATAGACAAAGAAACAGCTGACGGTTTGGGTACAATTGTTTATGCTCATGTCGGATCTCATGAAGGCAGAGAAGTTGCACCGAAAATTACAAGACTACAGGCTTTTAAATACCTTTTAGGTATGAGTGATTTAAATACAGATTTATACAGATTATCTTATGAACGTTCTAAAACAAGTGTTAAAAAGATTTTGAAATATAAAGAAGTTCATCCAGATTTAAGAAAACAACTTATTCATGTTCACTTTATAAAGAAAAAGAAAGAGTTTTTTATAAATATTCTTGGTATAAGAATCAGTTTAAAAAGCTTGATATGGGGAAAGGATAAATAATGAAATTTGAAAATATAATCGGGGTTTACAATTCCGGTAATTACAAAGTAATTAATATTTTTGGAATTAAGTTAAAGTTTAAAAATAAGCAGGCAGTTATTTTAAACCGAATGAGGGATATGCAAAGAGATTTAATTAAACAGAATAAACGATTAATAACTACTGCACTTCTTCATCAAAAAACTTTTTCAAGATTCAAGGGGATAAATAGAGGAAAGGATGTGTTACTTGTTGGAGCAGGTCCAAGCTTGAACCATCTTGAACCTATTGAAGGTGCAGTTAATGTTGGTTTAAACAGAACCTTTATTTTTGATAAAATCAAAATGGATTATCTTTTTGCGATTGATAAAGTCGGAATTGAACAATATTATGAGGGTTTTATCAATTACAGACCTGATGAATGTATAAAATTTGTCGGAGACCAAAATTTAGGTGCTGCTTTTCAAATTCCTGAATATGTTGCATTAGAATCTAAAGCACTAAGATATAAAACTTGTATTAAATTATATCCGAGTGATTTTACACTGGATATTGATTCAGAACCTCTGGGTAATTTTTGTACTGTTTCATTACAAGCAATTCAGTTTATTTTATTTACACATCCGAAAAGAGTTTATATAGCAGGAATTGATTGTAATATGACAAAAGCCGGACATTTTTCTGGTAAATCTTTTGATACATCAAAACGTAATGAAGATTCTCAGAAAAATGATGATAATTCAATTTTATTTTGGAGCCAGTTGAAAGATTTTGCGGCTTGTTATTATCCTGATACGGAAATTATTTCGGTGAATCCTGTTGGTTTGCGTGGGATATTTAAAGATGTTTGGACGGAATCATATTTGGCTGAACATCCTGAAATCCGTGATGAACTTGGCGATAAGATAGAAATTTTACAAACAAAAGAGGTAATGAATGTCTAAAACTTTGATATTTTTGGATTTTGACGGTGTGCTTTGTGACAGCGTAAAAGAAGCTTATTTACTTACACGTTTTGCGTATAAAAATATAGATGTAAAGCAGCCGATAAATAACCAGGATTATCAAATGTTTCAAAACTATCGCTTTCTTGTTGCAAACAGTTGGCAGTATTGTATTTTGGCTGATGTTTTGGAAAATTATTCATATCAGGATGCTGATTTTATTGAAACCCGCTACAGATATATTGCTGCTGATGGAAAAACCGCGCAGTGCGATGAGTTTAACA
Organism: uncultured bacterium; assembly: GCA_950022695.1. Lineage (GTDB taxonomy): Bacteria > Cyanobacteriota > Vampirovibrionia > Gastranaerophilales > Gastranaerophilaceae > Zag111. The sequence continues at coordinate 29,356 of CATLLN010000004.1, forward strand.
AAAAATTTCTTGCAAAAAGAAAAGAGCTTATGGAGCAGGATTTTGAGTTTTGGAATAGTTTAGAAACTCCTACAAACTTTTTGCAAAAGTTAAAAAATATTATTGCACAGGCTGATGAATCTTCATTTGCAATACTTTCAACCAAAAATAAAGATGCAATTATTAAAAAATTTAATTTCTGGGGTGTTGATTTTGATCCGAATTTAATTTTTGATAAAAAGGATTTGGAAAATTTATCTAAAGGTGAATTTATAAAAAGATATTTGGATTCTCATTCTGATATTGATGAAGCAATATTGATTGATGATAATGAAGATAACATCAACAGTTGTGCAAATATCAAGAATCTAAAAGCATGTTTAACTTCATGGGGATATTTGAAATCTCCGGAAGGTAAAATGAGTGAAGATGATGTATTAAAAATAATAAAGGAGAATGTATGAATATAGTCGGAGTAATACCTGCCCGCTATCAATCAACAAGATTTCCGGGTAAGCCTCTTGCTGATATTTGCGGTAAACCTATGATTTGGTGGGTTTATAATCAGGTAAAAAAAGTTGAAAACTTATCAGAAGTTTATGTTGCAACAGATGACGAGCGTATTAAAACAGAATGCGAAAAATACGATATCAAAGTTGTAATGACAAAAGATACGCATAAAACACATCTAGACAGATTAGCTGAATTTGTTCAAATTATTGATGCAGATTTTTATATCAACATTAACGGAGATGAGCCGCTGATTGATCCGAAAAATATCGCAAAACTTGTACCAAACGGAGTTTCACCTGATGAGTTTTATTTTGCAAATGCGATGACCCTTGTGAAAAATCCTGTAGAAGTTGTTGATAATGCACGTATTAAAATTGTTACAGATGTTGACGGTTACGGGCTTTATATGGCAAGAACACCGATTCCTTATCCAAAGGGTTCTTCAAATTTTGAATATAAAAAATTTGTCGGAATTCAATGTTTCAGTAAGTCTGCGCTTGAATTTTGCGGAGTAACAGAACGCGGTGAAATCGAAGGTATCGAAGATATTGATGAATACAGATTCTTAGAACACGGTAAAAAAGTGAAATTTATACCGGTAGATGCTTCATCATTTTCTGTTGATACAAAAAAAGACCTCGAAAAAGTCCGCAATATTTTAAAATCTTCTCAAAAAATTGAAACTTCGGGGGGGGGTAACCCTTTATAGCTTTAATACAGAGCGTTTTAGCGGGAGGGTTGCAGCATGATAAAAGTGTTAATTCCCGTCCGCTCTGGCTCTGTAAGAGTTAAAAACAAAAACATCAAACCTTTTGCAGGTAGTAATCTTCTTACTTTGAAAATTGAACAGATGAAACGAATTAAAGGTATTGATGGAGTTATTGTAAATTCAAATTCTGATGAAATGCTTGAACTTGCAGCCAGTCTGGGTGCTGAAGCCGTAAAAAGAGATGAATATTTCGCATCAAGTACTGTTTGTATGAACGAGGTTTACAAAAATATGGCAGAAAATTCTGATTGTGATACAATAATTTTTGCGGATGCGACAAATCCTTTAATCAAGGATGAAACTATTGAACATTGTATCAAAACATATTTTGAAAATCTTGATGAATATGATTCGCTTACAACAGTTAACGAAATTAAACAGTTCATGTGGCAAGATAGCAAACCGATAAATTATGATGTGGCTAACAAGCCAAAAAGTCAGGATTTACCTGATATTGTAGCTTTAAATCATGCCATAAGTATTATTCCAAGTAAATTAATGATTGAAAAAATGGATATTATCGGGTACAAGCCTAATTTGTTTAAAATCGATTCAGTTGAAGCAACAGATATTGATAATGAAATAGATTTCGAATTCGCAGAATTTATGTATAAAAAATACAGGATGGTGAATTAAGGATGAATGATATAAAAGTTTTAGATTGTACTTTAAGAGATGGCGGATACGTTAATAAATGGGATTTCGGGTTTAAATGTATCGTGAAAATCTTGAAAAATCTTAACAACGCAAAAATAGATTATGCGGAAATAGGATTTTTGAAAGATTGTGAATACGATAAAGAAAAATCTGTTTTTAACGAAATAAAAGAGATTGAAAATATTCTGCCAGAAGAAAGTCTTTATTCTAAAACTGTAGCTATGATTGTTTTCGGGCAATTTAGCAAGTCAAAACTTGTTCCTAAAACACCTGATATAAAACTTGATTCAATTCGTGTAACTTTTAAAAAACATGAAATTAAAGATGTGTTTTCTTATTTCAAAAAAATTAAAGACTGCGGATATGAGGTTTTTGTAAATCCTACAAACATTGAAACTTATTCTGACAGTGAATTATTAGATTTAATTGAAAAAGTAAATAAATTAAAACCTTACGGGTTTTCTATTGTTGATACAAACGGGGTTTTGAAAGAAAGAAATCTGCAAAGGTTGTATTATCTTATTGATAATAATTTGGATGAAGATATTGCGCTTTGTTTCCACTCGCATAATAATCTTCAGCTTTCATTTTCTAACGCTCAGTGTCTTATGAAGGTTAACCGTAATCGCCAATTGATTATTGATTCAACAATATTTGGCATGGGCAGAGGGGCAGGAAATCTTTGTACAGAGCTTTTAACCGAATATATCAACGATAATTATGATGGTAATTATGATATTATTCCTATTTTAAAAATTATTGATGAACAGATTAACCCTATATTTGCAAACACTCCGTGGGGCTATTCAGTGCCTTACTATCTTGCGGCAAAAAATCACTGCCATCCGAATTATGCAAAATATTTGGTTGAAAAACAAACTGTTCCGGTTGAAGTGATAAATAATTTGTTAAAACTTGTTCCGAATAATAAAAAATCACTCTATGATACAAATTTAATCCGTCAGATTTATCTGGATAATTTTTCTCATAAAATTGATGATACTGACACAGTAAAATATTTGAAAGAAACTCTTGAAGGTAAAGATTTGCTTGTTATTGCGCCGGGTAAAACTTTGATGCAGGAGCAGGAAAAAATTGATAATTATATCAAAAGTGAGAATCCGTTTATAATTTCTTTAAATTTTGATCCGGAAAATTATTCGCAAGATTTAGTATTTATTACTAATTTAAAAAGGTTTTCATCAATAGAAAACAATGATAAACCGCTTGTTGTAACTTCAAACATTGAATCTATTCCGCAAAATGCAAAATTGCTTAACTATTCATCATATTTGAATAATTCACGTATGTTTGATAACACTGCTTTAATGCTATTAAAACTTTTGGGTAAAATTGGTGTAAAAAAAGTTACTTTTGCAGGTCTTGACGGATTTAATACTAAAACAACCGAAAATTATATCAGCAATGAATTCGTAAATAACGGCAAAGAAGGCGAAGAATTTGATGAAAGAAATCAAATTATGAGCGAAGAATTGCAAAAATTTGCAAAGAAAATTGATATAAAATTCCTGACAAAATCGCAGTATACAATAAATTAACTGATTTTTGATGAAACTTCATTTTTCATCGCATCATAAATTTTGTATGTCATGTAGCAGTCTTGTTCTGCCCTGTGATGACCCGAGGAATCAATCTTGTAATAATCTGCAACAAGGTTTAATTTGTGGTGCTTAAGATCGCAAATTTTTCGTGACATTGCGCAGGTATCAATGTAATCATTTGAAAATTCTTTATTGAAGTATTTTTGATAATTATCATAAATAAAATTAATATCGAAATTAACATTATGACCAATTACGACATCTTGTCCGATGAATTCAATATATTTATCAAGAACATTATCTATTGGCTGTGCTGTTTCAACCATTTTATTTGTAATGCCTGTTAAATTAGAGATAAAATAATTTATTTTGCCTTGAGGTTTAACAAGAGTTGTGAATTTTTCATTTATTTTATTTTTCCGAATTTTTATTGCCGAAAGTTCTATAATTTCGTTTTTTAAACTTGAAAGACCTGTTGTTTCAATATCTATAACTGTATAATCATCAGGAAGCGTATTAATATGATTCCCTTTTTTACGAATTTGTGTAGTCATAATAAATTTTTAGCATAAAATAATAATAGTAGCAAAAAATATTTTCACAGGGTTTATATTAAATATGGAAGTTTCATTTACAGGTATTCATAATTTATATATAGGAAAGAAAACATATTCAAAATTCGGTTCATATGTTGACAGCACCGGAATTATTAAGCGTGGAAACAAAGATTACACTGACGTTTTAATTAAGTGTGATTTATCTGATGATGCGCAGGGTAATCATTTGAGCGAATTTCATGAAACACTGTCAAAATGCAGACCGTGTTATCAGGTTAATTGTATTAATCGTGAAAAGTCTAATCAGTTTAAGCTTTTTATGAAATATTTTGGAGTAAAAGATGATGTAGTTTCTGTTTTGAATTCGAGTTTCAAAATTAATGATTATGATATTATGCTTGATGAACGTGAGATTTTACCGTTGTTTTCTTTTATGGCAAAAATAACAAGACAAATTGCGCTTGCAAAAGGCCCTTCAGATGCTCAAAAACAATATGCAAAATTTGTTAATCATGGTATTCATAACGAAGCAATGAATTATATTGAAAACATTATGTAATATTTATTATAATAACCTTGAAGCAGGAATTTCATAATATATAATTATTTGGTAGAGGATTTAAGAGAATTAAGTTATGGAAAATTATCCTGTTGATATTGTATATTTGTGGTGTGATTCATCTGATGATGTATGGCGCACTAAGAAAAATGCTGAGTTACGCAAACTTGGCAAAGCTACAGATAATGATTCCACGGGAGACTGCAGGTTTATTGATAATGATGAACTAAAATATTCTCTGCGTTCTTTGGAAAAATATGCACCATGGATAAATAATATTTTTATAGTAACAGATAGTCAAGTGCCTAAGTGGCTTGATACAACAAATCCTAAAATTAAAATTATTGACCACAAAGAGATTTTACCTGAAAGTGTTTTACCGTTATTTAATTCTATAGCAATAGAGACAGCTTTACACAGAATTCCTGGTTTATCCGAACACTTTTTGTATGCAAATGATGATATGTTTTTCGGAAAATCTGTTGATAAATCATTCTTTTTTAATCAAGAAGGTTTGCCAATTTTTAGGTTTTCAAAAAGAAGAATTATAAATAAAACTTACAGGCATGTATACGGACACACTATTTTGGAAATGTATAAGCTGATTAAAGAAAAATTCGGAAAATCTTTTTCGTATTTTCCACACCATAATATTGATGCGTATCGAAAATCTGATATAGAAAAATGTTATAAAGATTTTGAATCTGAATTTGAAAGAACAGCAAAACAAAAGTTTCGTGAAAAGCATTGTATTCAGCGTTCAATTTTTGGATATTATTCTGTTGCCTGCGGTTGTGCATCACCAAAAATTGTTAACAACTTCGCTGCTAATATTTCTGATTTAATACATAAAAAATCTCAAGATTCTATGATGTTTGTCTTGAAAAAGAATAAATTATCCCAAATAAGAAAAAATAAACCATATTTATTTTGTTTAAATGATAGTTCAAAAACCAATAATGAGGATAGAACCGCAATGAAAGAATTTTTAGAAAAAGAGTTTCCGCAGCAATCGAAATTTGAAATAAATCAAGGAAAAGATGTTCAAATTGATGTTTGTTATCATAAAGAGTTTGATATTGTGCAAAGCGATGCGGCACATCCGGTTCATGTAGGTGCGGAATTATCAGAGGTTGAATTAGGAATTGATAAAGATAATACAGGTGATAATATTTCTGATAAAAATCCTTATTATTGTGAACTAACTGCACTTTATCATTTGTGGAAAAACTCTAATGCCTCTTTTAAAGGCTTAATGCATTATAGAAGACTTTTAGATTTAAACAGCGGAAATATTCGCTGGTATAATAAGTTTCCGTCAAATATTGTTGATGTTTTAGGCTTAAATAAACAAAAAGTTAATGTGCTTATGCAAAATTACGATATTATTTTACCTATGAAACGCGTAATTCAACAAGCTCCGAGTGCTTATGAATACTACAGAAAAAGGCATTATATTTCTGATATGGATAGAACTCTTGAAATTATAAAAGAAAAATCTCCACAGATTTATGATACTGCGGTAGATGTTTTGAAAAATTCTAATGAACTTTATTTATATAACATCTTTATTTCATCAAAAGAATTTTTAGATAATTATGCAGAATGGCTTTTTGATATTTTGGGAACTTTGGAAACTGAAATTCAACCGGAAGTCCTTAATCGTGATACTTTCCAGCAAAGAGTTTACGGATTCTTGTCAGAGAGATTATTTACTGTTTATGTTGAATATTGCAAAAAACAAGGCTTTAAATATCTTGAAGTCCCGACTGTCTATTGTGAAACAAGATTGAAACGTTATAATGTGTTTATGTTCAGAACACAGATTTACAAAGTATTAACAAAATTCGGTATCAGAAGACCGCATTGGAAGGAGCAATATGGAGTATAATAATGTTAACCTTGTGGTCGGTGCAGGATTTTCAGGTGCAGTAATTGCAAACTTAATTGCCGATAAGCTTGGGGAAGAAGTTCTGGTTATTGATAAAAAAGACCATATTGCAGGGAATTGTTATGATTTTCGTGACGAAAACGGGATTATGATTCATAAGTATGGTTCGCATATTTTTCATACCAATAACGAAAAAGTTTGGAAATATTTAAAACAATTTACCGATTTTAATACTTATATGCACAAAGTTATCGGAGTTTTAGACGGTATTGAAACACACATTCCGTTTAATTTTAATACTTTATATGATGTTTTCCCGAAGAGTTTTGCAGCACGTTTGGAACAAAAACTACTTGATGTATTTGAAATTAATACAAAAGTTCCTATTTTAGAGTTTCAAAAACAAGATGATGACGATTTAAAATTTTTAGCAAATTATGTTTATGAAAAAATCTTTTTACACTATACAACCAAGCAGTGGGGGGGTGCGCCGGAAGAAGTTGATGGCGCTGTAACTGCTCGTGTTCCTGTGTATTTGAGTAAAGATAACAGATATTTCCAAGATAAATATCAGGGTATTCCATTGGATGGGTACACTAAAGTTGTTGAAAAAATGCTTGATAATAAAAACATTAAAATTAAAACAGGTGTTGATTTCAGCGAATATCGCGGGAAAAGTTTCAAGAGGATTTTTTATACCGGTTCAATTGATGAATTTTTTGATTATAAATTCGGTCAGCTACCGTATCGCAGTGTAAATTTTAAATTCGAAATTTATGATAAAGAATATTACCAGTCAAATGCTTGTGTAAATTATACTTGCAACTATGATTTTACAAGGATTCATGAGTATAAATATTATCTTGATGACAAATCAGAAAAAACAGTAATTGCAAAAGAATATTCAGAGTTTTTTGAACCTGGCAAAAACGAAAGATATTATCCGATTCCGAAAGAAGAAAATAACGAACTTTATCAAAAATATTTGTCAGAAGCTGAAAAACTTGAAAATGTTTATTTCTTAGGACGTTTGGGTGATTACAAATATTATGATATGGATAAGGCAATATTACGTGCATTGGAAGTTTTTGAGGAGATTGAAAAATGATTTTAGTAACTGGCGGTGCCGGATATATTGGCAGTCATAATGTCATAACTCTTATGGAATCAGGATATGATGTTGTAATATTTGACAACTTGGAGCTTGGTCATATTGAAACGGTTGAAGCATTGCGTAAGATTGATGCAAAAGGAAAAGTTGTTGATTTTATAAAAGGTGATTTACAAAATTACAATGAAATTTGTGACGTTTTTAAGAAACATAAAATTGATTCGGTTATACATTTTGCAGCGTATTCTCAAGTGGCAGAGTCTGTAAAAAATCCGCAAAAATATTATTTTAATAATGTTTTTGGAACTTTAAATCTTCTGAAAGCAATGCTTAGTTTTGATGTTAAAAAAATTGTCTTTTCATCTACAGCTGCAACATATGGTGAGCCGGATTATGTTCCGATTGATGAAAATCATCCGCAAGTTCCGATAAATACATATGGCAAAACAAAATTAATGATAGAAAATATTATGGATGATTATGATAAAGCTTACGGCTTAAAAAGTGTTCGTTTAAGATATTTCAATGTCGCAGGTGTTGATAGTAAAATTCGTGTTGGTGAATGGCATGAACCTGAAACACATTTGATTCCTAATATTTTAAAATCAACTTTTAGCGGAGGGAAAACGTTTCAAATGTTCGGAACTGATTATCCGACAAAAGACGGAACGTGTGTCAGAGATTATATTAATATAGAAGACCTTGCAAATGCACATGTTCTTGCGCTAAAATATTTAGAAAACGGTGGTGTTACAAGCTTTTTTAATCTTGGCACAAACGAAGGTAACAGTGTAAAAGAAGTATTTACAACTTGTGAAAAGATTACTGGAAAACAAATTCCTGTTGATATAAAAGGAAGACGCGAAGGTGATCCGGCAATTCTAATAGCAGATAATAAAAAAGCTAAAGAAGTTTTAGGCTGGAATCCTGAAAAGTCACTGGAAGAAAGTATTTTATCAGCTTATAATTGGGAAAAAACATTATAATAAATTACAGAGGAAGTTATGGAAAAATTTCAAGAATTAATAAAATTATTTGACAAAGACGGAGTAATGAAAAATTACGCTAAGGTTCTGCCATATTTTAAAAAATACTGGTTTAGAACTGCTCTGGCATTAGGGCTAGCAATTCCGATAGGTTCACTGGATGCAGTTATTGCCCTTTCGTTAAAACCTTATATGGATATTGTTATGGTTGACAAAACCGTACAATCTCCGTGGTATATCCCGTTTTTGATTATAGCATTTACATCAACTCAAGGGTTGTTAAATTATCTTTCTACATATATGAATGCCTGGGTTGGGGGTAAGGTTACAAATGATTTTAAAAAGACTTTGTATAACAAATTAATGCACAAAGATTCGTCATTTTTTGATATGCGAACATCAGGTGATATTATGCGCTGGTTTAATAATGACGTTAATACTGCCTGTGGAAGTTTATTGAATAATTTGAAAACAGGTATATCAAGAGTATTTTCATCTTTGTCTTTAATCTGCGTATTGCTTTATAACTCTTGGCAATTAGCGATTATTGCTATTGTTGTTTTAATTTGTGCAGTTGTTCCTTTAACAAAAATGCGTGCTTTGATAAAATCTATTACGGATAAATCAGAATCTGCAAGCGGTAAAATTATTACAGCATATAACGAAGCTTTTGCCGGTAATAAAGTTGTTACAGCATATAACTTATACGAACATCAAAATAAAATTTTTGATAAAGTTTTAGATAGCGTATTCGGCTTAGGAATGAAAATTACTCAGAAAACCGGCTGGTTATCTCCTATGATGCATATTGTTGTATCTGTCGGAATCGCTGCAGTTATCGGTTTGGGAAGCTATATGATTGTTAAAGGAACAATTACAAGCGGTAATTTCGTATCATTTATTACAGCGTTGATTATGCTTTACACACCTATCAAGTTGTTAGGAAACAATGCAAAAAATATGCAAAATGCCCTTTTGGCTTTAGAACGTGTAATAAAACAACTTGAAGCTCAACCTGCTATTAAAACAAAAGCGGATGCAAAAACTCTAACAGGTATGAGTGATTCGATTGAATTCAAAAATGTTAATTTTGAATACAGAAAAAATAAACCTGTTTTGAAAAATGTTTCATTTACTGTTAAAAAAGGTGAAACTTTTGCTCTTGTAGGTAATTCAGGAGGCGGCAAAAGTACCATAGTTAACCTGATTCCGCGATTTTATGATATTAAATCCGGCAATGTCATGATTGATGGGGTTGATGTACGCAATATTACTCTAGAATCATTAAGAGATAATATTTCTATAGTATTTCAGGATAATTTCCTATTCTCCGGAACAATCAGAGAAAATATTATGCTTGGTAATTTAAATGCTACAGAAGAAGAATTGAAGAAAGCGTTAAAAGATTCTTATCTTGAAGATTTTGTAAACAGTCTTGAAAAAGGATTGGAAACAAATATCGGTGAGCGCGGTGTTTTACTGTCCGGCGGTCAAAAACAAAGAATCGGTATTGCCCGTGCGTTTTTAAAAAATGCTCCGATATTGATTCTTGATGAAGCAACAAGTGCTCTTGATAATGAAGCAGAAAAAATTGTTCAACAGGCAATTGAAAACCTGATGAAAGATAGAACAGTTTTTGTTATTGCGCACAGACTTACAACAGTTCAAAATGCTGACAGAATCGCAGTTATTAAAAACGGTGAGCTTGTTGAACTCGGTAACCATAACGAACTTGTACATATTGAAAACGGCGTTTATAGACATCTTTATGAATCACAGTTCGCAAAAGTCGGGGCTGCAGTTTAAAAGGATAGCAAAAAATATTTTTACAGGTTTTATATATTGTAGAATTGACAATTATTATTTACTGTAATAATATAATTTCAAAAGGAAAAGGAAAATAATGAAAAACAACACTATGATGATGCAAATGATGATGATGCAAAGCCTAAATTCAGGCGGTCATTGTTATGCGAATCGAATGTGTTAAGATTTCAAGATAACAAATTTAAGGACCGCCTTTCAGGCGGTCCTTTTTTAGTGAGAAATTTTAACATATAAAGGAAAAGAAAATGATTCAATCAATAAATAGCAATAATACTCAATTTAATCAAAATACATTACCTTCATTTAAAGGGGCACAAAAAGAATTCACACGCAGTACAAAATATTTGGATAAATTTTTAAAATCGCAAGAAAATTTATCATCAACAAGATTTATTCAGGGAACTTTGACAAATTGGTTTCCAAAAGCTGTATTATCAAGAAGCTTTATTGATTTTAGTGAATTTACATTTTTGGAATTTTTAGAATCAGGTATATTTTATTTTGCAGCACCGTTTTTTGGAGAACATTTATTCAGAAAAGGTTTGTTTAAAAAAGTTCAGCCTAAAAAAGTTAGAGATAATGTTGTAAAAAACCTTGCATTAGGTGTTGAGAAAATCAAAAATTCAAAGTTAGATAAAACTTTAAAAAACAGACTTATAACAACAAAAGGTGGATTATTACTGGCATGTATCACTGTTCCGGCTTTAGAGTATGCGCTGGGTTTTGCTAAAAATTTGTTTACCCTAAAAGTTTTTAAGGTTAGTGATTTTAATAATGTGGCAAACTTAAACAAAAATAAAACCGAGAATAATGAACAGCAGCAAAGAGTTGAGAAACATTCAAAAAGTGTTCTTTTAAAAACCGGTTTATTGTCAGCTGCCGGAGTCGGTTCAGGGCTTGTACTTGCCAGATTCGGGCATAATTCAAAAACGGCACGCAAATTTTCTGAAATTTTACTTGAACCGGGCGAACAGATTTCAAAACTTTTGCATAAAATAGGTTGGAAATCTGCTAAGACAGATGATTTCTTAAAAGATTATCTGAAATTGGATTTTGTGAATAATAACGGCAAACTCGCGCTAAGTAAAGGACAGCTTGCTCTAACTTGTATCACGGGGCTTTTTGGCTACTCAAGTGCGGCAAAAGACAGAGGTAAACTTGATTTTTATGAGGTTTGGACGAGAGTTCCACTTGTGGTTTTATACACGATATTTGGTTCATCAATATTGGATGCCGGATTTAAGAAAATTTTGGCAAATAAAGGAAAATTCCCTGAACTTATCAAACGTGGTAAGGACGGAGTTATTGAAAATGTTCCGTCAAGAAAAGAGCTGCCAAAAATTGCTGAAAAACTTTCTAAATTGAATAACACATCAGTTGATGGTGAACTTGCAAAACTTATTAAGCAAAAAGCTGTAATAACAGGTGTTCCTTATTTGTTCAGTTTAATTGCAATGGGCTTTACATTAAGTGCAGTGTCAAGAATCTGGACAAAATACAGATATGATCATCAGGCTAAACCACAAGAACAAAACTCTTCACAAGATTTTGTTAACACAAATCCGGCATTTCAAGGGTTTAAACTGAGTGTTCAAAAATAAATTCAGCAAGTTTTTTGGCAATAATTTTATGAGATTCGATTGTATAATGCAGCCCGTCAGTTTTTGACGGGTTTGTAATTTCATTAAAATCAAAATACAAACAGTTATTTTCGATAGCCTTTTTAGCAAAAATTGGAAAAAGTTTTTGAATTTTTTCGATTGAATTTTTATCAAACATCATTGAAAACCTGCTTGTAAGAATATTTTTGGTAATTTTCACCGGAGGAATTATAATAATTTGAGTTTCTTGGTTAACATTTCGGATTGAATCAATAAGAAGCTGTAAACCGTTTTGCAAGGTTGATTCATTTAAATCGTAGAAGAACTGAGCGTCGTTAGTTCCAACAGCAAGAATACAAATGTTTATATCCCTGCGGTTCTGTAAAAATATAGGTAAATACTCACCGCCGCTTTGTTTTAGCCCTTCAGGATTTTTGAAAAATCCGGTGCGGTTGTTCATTCCTTCTTCGATTATTTCAAAATTTGGCAGAAATTCTGCTAAGATTCCGCTCCAACGTTCGTTTTTTTGGTATCTTCCGCAGGTTTCAGGAATAAATCCGAATGTATTTGAATCTCCGTAACACAGTATTTTTTTCATAAAATTATTATATAATATAAATTACTATGACACAAATTTTGAAAAAATATTTTTATGATACACCTGTTGGCAGGCTTGGAATAGCAGAAAAAGATGGAAAAATCTCACAAGTATCTTTTTTTGATACGGTTAAAGGTGAATTATTGGAAACACCTTTGATAAAAGAAGCATATAGTCAGCTTGATGAGTATTTTAAAGGTCAAAGAAAAAGTTTTGATTTACCGCTTTTGCTTGATGGAACCGAATTCCAAATAAAAGTTTGGAAAGCTTTAATGACAATTAATTATGGTAAAACCGCATCATATGGTGATGTCGCAAAACTTATAGGCAGCCCGAAAGCTTCGCGTGCTGTTGGCAGTGCGAATAATAAAAATAAAATAGCAATCATAATTCCATGTCACCGTGTAATCGGTTCAAATGGTACTCTTACCGGTTATGCCGGTGGAGTTGAAATTAAAAAATATTTACTGGATTTAGAGCAAAATAATTAATTTTGATTTAATTTTTACAATAATTATTTACACCATAATATTTAATTCCGCCGCAGGAAATGGTTTTATATTGTGATGTCTGGAAATTTTTATCGAATCTTGACGGGGTATTATTTTGTACTTTTTTAGTTGTAGGATGTTGTCTTTTCATTCCTGATTGGTGTTTTATTATGTTTTTTTGATATTCAGGGGTGTATAAATATTTTGGTCTGACATGAGCCATTCTTTTTTGAGGCTGGGAAAATCTTTTATTTGGTTTGGCAAATCGGGTTTTAGGGTGTGCATAACCCGTACGGCAATAACTGCCTTTGCACATGTATGCAGCATTTGAACTCAAGGCTGTAAATAAAAATATTAATAATGTGAGAAATATTTTTTTCATTTACAAATATCTAGTTATAATATGTTATACCGTTACGTGTGTAAGTTTTTTGAGCTGTAATTTTATAGTTTTTATTGAATCTTGAAACTTCTATTGGTGCACGGGATGCTGTTGTAATTACAGGTCTTCTATTGTGACAATTTGCACATTTTGCCTGTTCTCCTCTAAGATGTGCATAATGTCTTCTAGTTGAAACAATCCTTGCTCTGCCTGCTGGTGTGAAAGCTGCATTACGCCCGAATGATGCACTAATTGGTCTTGGTGCTCCATAATGAGAATGAGATACTGCGCCTGTGTTCATATAATGAACATGATAAGTTGCATTTGCAGTCGTTGTTGCAAATAATAGTACCAAGAATGTTAATAAAAATTTTTTCATTGACACAAACCTTCTACTTTTCCCTTGTATCTATTTAACGACAATGAAAATAATTTGTGCTATTTATTATGTATGAACTGTTACTATTCTTTACAATTTAGTTGAGTATAAGAATTCCGGAATTCAAGTATAGCGCAAAAATGACCTGTAAAAGATAAGGTATTAAAAGTATTCCTGCGAGTTTTGATATTTTGAAAAAATATATAATGGTTAAAATTAAAAATAGAAGAAGGAAAACAACATCAATAAGTCCTAAAGTTATTGATTTCATCTCAAAAAATACATAACTCCAGGTAAAGTTTAATATTAATTGAAAAAGAAACAGTGTTATTGCGATATGTTTATCAGTGGTATGTGGTTTAGATAAAACAATAAAAAATGAAACAGTCATTAGAAAATATAAAATGCTCCACGCAATAGGAAAATATGATGGCGGTGGAGTTAACGGTGGTTTAATAAGAGAAGAGTACCAAGGATTCATAGTATAATTTTTTATTATTTGAAATGTTTTTCATCCCGCTGGTAGTTAATCTATTAATGTAAACCTTAAAGTATCTTTATTATCAATTGTTTCATTCCACATTGATTTTGGACGAATCCAGATTTGCCCGTCTTTTGTTGATTTGTAAACAATCATTTCTTCTAAATTTTCGGAATTTTTTCCTATAGCAATAATTTTATAAATATTTCCTTTATAGTGTTTATAAGTTTTTCCGACTGTAATTTTTTGCATAATTCAATTATATCAAAAATATTGTAACAATTTGTGAATATTTTATCAATTATTAGAAAAAATATTTGTTTATAAATATGTAAACAGGGGAATAAAAAGGGGATAAATTTATGGCTGATAATGTAATTGCAGGAATAAGATTTGGCAGTGGTACAGGAGCAAGAGTTGTTTCTACTGATCAAGATATAAGAAATGGTTTGACACGTGTTAAAACAAATATGGGAACATTTGTATTTAGAGGGTCGCAACCTTTAAATTCAGATGGTTTTGAAACAGGTGTGATTCATAGAGTGACAAATGATGATGTTGCAGGTGGTTCAGATAAGTATTTTACGTTAGCATCTGAAATAAATATTCCTATGACATTTATTGCTGATGAAAATACGCCAAGAGGTATAGGTATTTCTTCATCAAAAGGTAATATTAAAATCAACGCAAAAAACGGACACGAAAACCTAATATTATTTATGGATGCACCAAATGCAAGGGTTATTGAAAAAGATGATAATGATGAAATTAAAGTAAAAAATTTTGGTAAATGGTAATTAAGTTTAATATGCAAAACGCGTTTACAATGCGTTTTACAGGATATGGATGCGCATATTATGTTATGGAACGTGAAAAAATGGATTATTTGAAAAAAATAAATTAGTTTGGATTTTATCTTAATTTAAAAACGGCGCTATGACGTAATGTTGTAGCGTTTTCGTTTCTGTATGAGAAAAATTTGTCATTATCGTGAATGGTGCAATATGGACAAACATCAATTTCTTTTACTCCGATTTCTTCAAGCTGACGTTTGTTTATATTTTTTAAATCAACGAAAATTTGTCCTTCGCGGATTTCATAAAGTCCTTCAAAATCATTGACAGTTTTTGATAATTTTTCATAAACTTCTTCACCGACATTGTAACAGCAAAAACCAATAGCAGGACCAATTACCGCAACTACATCTGCAGGATTTGTATTAAAATTTACTCCCATTTTTTGAACAGTTTTTGGGGCAATTTTTTGAGCTGTTCCGCGCCATCCGGCATGAGCAATTGCTCCGATATTTTGTTTTTTATCATATAAAATTACCGGAGTACAGTCTGCAAAATTTAAGAAAATTCCGAGATTTTTTTCAGCCAAAATTAAGGCATCTGTTTCCGGATATTCATGGTGTGTTTCTATTGCTATATCTATATTTGCACTATGTGTTTGTGTTGGTGAAATTAGATTTTCAGTTGTAATATTCAGATATTTTGCGATGATTTTTTGGTTTTTTTCAATTTGTAAATTATTATTTGCCCCTTTATCGCAAATGCACAAATCACGTGTTGTAAAAAATGCGTTAGCATTTTTAATTAAATCTGATTTTAATATATTTTTCCCGTCAATTTTTTCAAAATAAAACATATTTTTATTATACCTAAAATTAATCTCAACTCAATTTGTGCCAATGGGCAGTAGACTATTGTCACATAATTGTTGAATATTAATAATATGTCAAATATAGCAGCCAAAAAACTAGCACAAAAAATAATAAGATTACGAAAAGAACGTGGTATTTCACAAGAAGAATTAGCTTTCACCGCAGGTTTGGATAGAACTTATGTTGGTAGGATTGAAAATTTAAAAAGAAATCCTACTTTAAGTACCTTGGTAAAAATTGCCAAAGCATTTGATATTGAAGTATGGGAATTATTAAAATTTGATTAGTGGTAGTATTTAAAATTAAATTTAGTGTTTTTATTCTATTATATAAATTTTGAAAGGAAATATTATGGATATAAGTGCAAATTATTCTTCACAATCTTTTGGTTCTATTAAAGGTAATGGGAAAGTTGAAAATTCCGGTAATGCAATCACTGAAAAAATTGTTGGAGCATTAGTTGATTTAAATTTATAGAAATCATCTGAAAGTTTTGTTATACAAGGGTTTGGGCGATTTTGCCAAAACCCTTTATTTATGCAGTATTCACAATATTTTATAAATAGGGGTTGACGGGCAAATCCGTTCAAATTCAAACAATTCGTCCTGTGCATTTATCTCTGTAAATTTTTATTAAGAAAAATGAAAAGTTTTACCGAAAAACATGCCTTATTTGCTTGACTATTAAAATTGAAGTAATATGATGGAATAACATGCAAAAGTAAAGTTGGGCGAAGTGTGCCTAAGTCTTGGAAGTTTGATTACAAGCGGATTTCACCAACATTTACAAATCCCTGAAATTGCAGTTATTTGCCAATTATGGCAGAGGGTTTACAGCCTTAAGTTAGAAAAATTGTTTATAGTAGTACACCATTATTAAATGAGGTGAATTAATGTCTGAGACAAAATATGCAAAAAGAGTAACGCCAATGGGTATTCCTCATACTCGTTTGGACGATTTACCGGACCTTATTGAAGTGCAAAAAAAATCGTTTGAATGGTTCTTAAAAGAAGGTTTGAAAGAAGAATTACTTTCATTCTCTCCTATTAAAGACTATACAGGCAGATTAGAATTACACTTCTTACCAAACTATACTTTCGATAATGCAAAGTATACAGTTGAAGAAGCAAGAATCCATGACGCAACTTATGCAAAACAATTACGCGTTATGATTAGATTAGTTAACCGTGACAGCGGTGAAATTAAAGAACAAGAAGTTTACATTGGCGATATCCCTACAATGACTGACAAAGGTACTTTCATTGTAAATGGTGCAGAACGTGTTATCGTATCACAAATCGTTCGTTCTCCTGGTGTTTACTTCAAATGCGATCCGTCACCTACAGGAAAACGTTTGTATAACGCTACAATGATTCCTAACCGCGGTGCTTGGTTGAAAATCGAAACAGATTCTAACGACATTATCCACGTTAAAATCGACAAAAACAGAAAAATCTTAGCTACAACTTTATTAAAAGCTATGGGTATCACTGTTTCTGAAATGGAATCAAAATTCACTCACTTTGAATTCTTGAAAAAAACTTTGGAAAAAGACCCTACAGAAACTACAGATGAAGCTTTAATTGAATTGTATAAAAAATTAAGACCTGGTGATCCTGCATCTCCTCAAGGCGGACGTCAAATCTTAGAATCAAGATTCTTTGATGAAAAGAAATACGATATCGGTCGTGTTGGTCGTTATAAATTAAACAAAAAATTAAACTTAAATATACCAAATAACCAAAGAACATTAACTGTTGAAGATATTGTTTCAACAATTGAATACTTAATTAACTTAACTTATGATGAAGGTCAATTGGATGATATTGACCACTTGGGTAACAGAAGGATTCGTTCAGTTGGTGAATTGTTACAGAACCAATTCAGAGTAGGTCTTTCAAGAATCGAAAGAATCGTTAAAGAAAGAATGACTCTTCAAGATTCTGAAACTTTAACACCGTTGAACTTATTGAACACTAAACCTTTAGTTGCTTCATTAAAAGAATTCTTCGGTTCTTCACAGTTATCACAGTTCATGGACCAAACCAACCCTCTTGCTGAATTAACTCACAAACGTCGTATTTCAGCTTTAGGACCTGGCGGTTTACAAAGAGAAAGAGCAGGATTCGCGGTTCGTGATATTCACCCTTCTCACTACGGACGTATTTGTCCTATCGAAACTCCGGAAGGTCCAAACGCAGGTTTGATCGGTTCACTTGCTACACACGCTAAAGTTAACGATTACGGTTTTGTTGAATCTCCGTTCTTCGTTGTTAAAAACGGCGTTGTAACAGATGAAGTTGTTTATATGACAGCAGATGCTGATGAAAACTTACGTTGTGCTCCGGCTGACGTTAAATTAAATAAAGACAGAACATTTGTTGAGTCAATGGTTCCTGTAAGATATCGTTCAGAATTTACAATGTGCGAATCTTCAAAAGTTGACTATGTGGGTGTTTGCCCTATTCAAATTATTTCTGTTGCGACATCAATGATTCCGTTCATCGAACACGACGATGCTAACCGTGCATTGATGGGTTCTAACATGCAGCGTCAAGCAGTACCTCTTTTAATCACTCAAAGACCAAGAGTTGGTACAGGACTTGAATCTCGTGTTGCAAAAGACTCAGGTATGGTAATCGTTTCTGATGTAGACGGTACTGTAGAAAGAGTTGTCGGTGAAGAAATTGTAATCAGAGACGTACAAGGTAAACCGCATATTTACACTCTAATGAAATATGTACGTTCTAACCAGGATACTTGTATTAACCAAAGACCTATCGTTCACGAAGGCGATAAAGTTAAAGCTGGCGATGTAATTGCTGACGGTGCTTCAACTTGCGGCGGTGAACTTTCATTAGGTAAAAACATCTTGGTTGCTTATATGCCTTGGGAAGGTTACAACTTCGAGGATGCTATCTTGCTTTCTGAAAGATGCGTTCACGATGATATCTTCACATCATTACACATTGAAAAATTAGAAATCGAAGCTCGTCAAACTAAACTTGGACCAGAAGAAATTACACGTGAAATTCCAAACGTTTCAGAAGATGCTCTAAGACATTTGGATGAACGCGGTATTGTTCGTATCGGTGCTCGTGTTTACGCAGATGATATATTAGTTGGTAAAGTTACACCGAAAGGTGAATCTGAACATCCGCCTGAAGAAAAATTATTAAGAGCAATCTTTGCTGAAAAAGCAAGAGATGTTAAAGATAATTCACTTCGAGTTCCTCACGGAGAAGGCGGTAGAGTACTTGACGTAAAAGTATTCGACAGAGAAAAAGGTGACGAACTTCCACCTGGTGCTAATACAGTTATCAGAGTTTACATCGCTCAAAAACGTAAAGTTTCTGTAGGTGATAAACTTTCAGGACGTCACGGTAACAAAGGTATCGTATCACGTATCTTGCCAAAAGAAGATATGCCGTTCTTACCTGATGGAACTCCTGTAGATATCGTATTGAACCCATTGGGTGTACCTTCTCGTATGAACGTTGGTCAAACTTATGAATTATTGTTAGGTTTGGCTGCATACTTGACAGGCGACCATTACGAAGCTCCGTCATTTGATGAAATGTACGGTGAAAACCAATCAGAAATTGCAACAAAAGCTGAACTTCTTAGAGGTATCAAAGAATCAGGATGTGATTGGGTTGGCGAAGACGGTAAGGTAATGCTTATTGACGGTAGAACCGGTGAACCGTTCGACAGACCTGTAGCTGTTGGTTTAACTTATTTCTTGAAACTTGTCCACTTAGTTGACGACAAAATTCACGCTCGTTCAACAGGTCCTTACTCACTTGTTACACAACAACCTTTAGGTGGTAAGGCTCAATTCGGCGGACAAAGATTCGGTGAAATGGAAGTTTGGGCGTTGGAAGCTTACGGTGCTGCTTATACTCTTCAAGAAATGTTAACAATCAAATCAGATGATGTTAACGGACGTAACAGAGCATACGAAGCAATCGTTAAAGGCGACAATATCCCAAGACCTGGTATTCCTGAATCATTCAAGGTTCTTGTAAGAGAATTACAAAGTATCGGTTTAGATATAACAGTAGCGAAGAAAGACGGTCAGGAAGTAGACTTGATGACAGATATGGACGACTTGAGAAAAGCTGCTCCAAAAAGAACTCTGTCAGATGTTGATTCTGAGTTGTTGAATATCAACTTCTTTGAAACACCTACCACTTTTGGAGATCTATAATAAGTAATGTGTGATTGGCGGGATATTTTCCCGCCGGATTCACCAAATTGAAAAAGGAGAACATTATAAATGTCAACAAGTATTGATTATTTTGATTATATACGAATAAGTATTGCCTCTCCGGACAGAATACTTCAATGGTCTCACGGCGAAGTTACCAAACCGGAAACAATCAATTATCGTACATTAAAACCGGAAAGAGACGGTTTATTCTGTGAAAGAATTTTCGGACCGACAAAGGACTGGGAGTGCTATTGCGGAAAATATAAAAGAGTAAGACATAAAGGTATTATCTGTGAACGCTGCGGTGTTGAAGTTACTGATTCAAAAGTTCGCCGTCACAGAATGGGACATATTAAACTTGCAGCACCGGTTTCTCATATCTGGTTCTTAAAAGGTATTCCTTCATATCTTGGCTTACTTTTAGATATGACTTTGAAAGATCTTGAACAAGTTATCTATTTCAACAGCTATGTTGTAATTGATGGCGGCGACAGTGATTTCAAAAAACTTCAATTATTAACTGAAGAAGAATACGAAGATTATATGGCTGAAAACGAAGAATCAACTTTAAAAGTTGGTATCGGCGCAGAAGCTATTAAAGAACTTCTTGCTGAAGTTGATATCAAAGCTTTAGCAGAAGAAATTAGAACAGAGCTTGCAGGAAACGTAACTTCTGTTCAGAAAAAATCTAAATTAATTAAGAGATTAAGATTATTAGATTCTTTAATCTCATCAGATACAAATCCAACTTGGATGATTATGGATGTACTTCCTGTAACACCGCCTGATTTAAGACCTATGGTTCAATTAGACGGCGGACGTTTCGCAACATCAGATTTAAACGACTTATACAGACGTGTAATCAACAGAAACAACCGTTTACAAAGACTTTTGGAAATGGGTGCTCCTGAAATCATTGTTAGAAACGAAAAACGTATGTTACAAGAAGCAGTAGATGCGCTTATTGATAACGGCAGACGCGGAAGAACTGTTGTTGGTCCAAATAACAGAGCGTTAAAATCACTATCTAACATTATTGAAGGTAAACAAGGTCGTTTCCGTCAAAACTTGTTAGGTAAACGTGTTGACTACTCAGGTCGTTCAGTAATCGTTGTTGGTCCGACTCTTCAATTGAACCAGTGCGGTCTGCCAAAAGAAATGGCAATCGAACTATTCAAACCGTTTGTTGTTAACAAACTTATCGAAAGAGGATACGTTCAAAACATCAAATCAGCTAAGAAGAAAATCGAAAGATCTGAACACATCGTTTGGGATATCTTAGAAGAGGTTATTGACGGACATCCGGTTATGTTAAACCGTGCTCCAACCCTTCACAGATTAGGTATTCAGGCATTCGAACCGAAATTGGTAGAAGGCCGTGCAATCCAACTTCACCCGCTTGCTTGTACAGCGTTCAACGCTGACTTCGACGGTGACCAAATGGCTGTTCACGTTCCTCTTTCTATCGAAGCTCAAGCTGAAGCAAGAATGTTGATGTTAGCTACTAACAACTTGTTAGCTCCTGCTAACGGTAAACCAATCGTAACACCTTCTCAGGATATGGTATTAGGTATGTATTACCTAACTACTATCAAAGATCCGTCTCAAGAAGTTAAGGGTTACTTCTATAACTTCCAGGATGCAATTTCTGCTCTTGAAGTAGGCGTAATCAAACTTCACGACAAAATCATCGTTAGAGATGAAAAAGGTGAAAGATTAGAAACTACAGTTGGTAGAATTATCTTCAACGAAGAGGTTAGAAAAGCACTTGTGTAAGTGTAAAAATCAGTGTAAAAATTAACTAATTGAAGGAAAATTAGAATGGAAAGAACATATACAAATACAAAAAAATCACCTGATTTCATTAACAAACAAATGGACAAGGGTTCTTTGAAAAAATTGTTAGGTCAGATGTATTTGGAATACGGCGGTGCTAAAGCAGCAGCATTAGCCAATGCTCTTAAAAACTTAGGTTATAAGTATGCAACTGTTTCCGGTACAACAATTTCAATTGCAGACCTTTCAGTTCCTGAATCTAAAAAAGAGTTATTGCAATCAGCTGAAAAAGAAATTGAAAAATCAACAAACAGATACCTTAAAGGTGAAATTACAGAGGTAGAAAGATATACAAAAGTTATTGATACCTGGTCTGAAACAACAGCAAAATTGACAGAACAGGTTGTAGAAAACTTTGATAGATTAAACCCTGTATATATGATGGCATTCTCAGGTGCCCGTGGTAACTTATCACAGGTTTCACAGCTGGTTGGTATGCGTGGTTTGATGGCTGATGCGCAAGGTCAAATCATCGACTTACCGATTAAATCAAACTTTAAAGAAGGTTTATCAGTAACTGAATACATCATTTCATCATACGGTGCACGTAAAGGTCTTGTAGATACAGCGTTAAAAACAGCTGACTCAGGTTACTTAACAAGACGTCTTGTTGACGTAGCACAAGATGTTATTATTCGTGCAGATGATTGTCATACAACAAAATATATCGATCTTAAATCTATTATGGATGGCGATGTAGTTATTGTTCCGTTAATCGACAGATTGTTAGGAAGAACAGTAGCTCAAGACATTTGTGATGCCGAAGGTAACGTAATTGTTGCTAATGGTACAACAATGGATCGTGATGATATTAAGAAAATATCAGGTCTTGATTTACACGAACTCAGAGTTCGTTCAGGTTTGACTTGCGGACTTGAATACGGTGTATGTCAAAAATGTTACGGTTGGGCAATGACAACTCAAAAACAAGTTGATATCGGTGAAGCTATCGGTATTATCGCAGCTCAGTCAATCGGTGAGCCTGGTACACAGCTTACAATGAGAACCTTCCACACAGGTGGTGCGGTAGGCGTTAAAGAAGCTAAAAAAGAAATCTTAGCTCGTGAAGCCGGTGTTGTTGTTTCTAAAATCAAAGCAAGAGAACTTAGAACACGTCACGGGGATATCGTTCAGGTTTCTATGTATGAAGCTGATATTGAAGTTAAAGGCGAAAAAAGAACTACTAAATATCACATTCCTGCAGGTGCTACATTATTTATTACTGACGGAATGGAAGTTGCTAAAGGCTTCAAAATGGCTGAACACGCTCCATCATCAGTTGGTGACAGCTCTCGTTTAACAGAAAAAGCTACAAAAGATATTACAACTGATATTTCAGGTGAAGTAGTATTTGAAGACTTCAAAGCTGATGAAAAGAAAGACAGACAAGGTAACGTTTCAAGAACAACTAACAAACAAGGTATTATTTGGGTATTAGGCGGTGACGTTTATACTCTTCCTGGTGGTTCAAGAATTCTTGTTAAAGACGGTCAGAAAATTTCTGAAGGCGAAAAACTTGCTGAAACTTTAACAATTTCTGAACACGGCGGTGAAGTTAGAGTTGGTGAAGATTTAGTTATCGAAGAAGCTAAATTTGACGGTAAAAAGATTAAGAAAATTGTTCAAGGTAAAGAATTGACAATTGTTATCGCATCTTTAAGCCCTGAAAATGCTTCATTTGAACAAACTAAAAAAGAACAACTTTGGACAGTTGATAAAACCGGTGAAAAATATATCGTTAAAGCTCCTGTTGATACAACAGTTGAAAACGGTATGATTATTGCAGAACTTATTGATGATGAGTGTGCTGTAACATCATCAGGTGAAATCAGATACGTTGATGTTGAAGTTGATGAAAATCAAATCATTACAAAACCTGGTAAAGTTGTATTTATTCCTGAAGAAATTCACCAAATCAATAAAGATTCAACATTGAAAATGGTTGAAAACGGAACAACAGTTACAGCTGGTACTGAAATTGTTAAAGACGTTTACTGCCATATCGATGGTGTTGTAGAATTCAAAGAATACAACGATGTAATTCACGAAATTACTGTAAGACCTGGTGAAGTTCATACTTTATCGAGTATTTCAGAATTGAAAGTTGATGAAGGTGAAGTTGTTAAAAAAGGTACAGTTATCGCAGAAGGTATCAAAGCTAAAGAAACATCTATTGTTACAATAATGGATTCTTCAGTTGATGAGTTACCTCTTGATGATTTAGATGAAGAATTAGATTCAGCTTTATCATTAGATGACGATTCAATTGCTAACCAGCCTGTACAAATTCTTGTAAGACCGGTTCAAGTATTAGAAGTTAATCAGAAAGATGTATCAATTGCGTTCAATACAACTGATGAATTAATTGATATTATCCCTGTAACTCAACTTCAATACAAAGACGGTGCAAGAGTTAGAAATGTTGACGGTGCTACAATCACAAGAACATCTTTAGTTCTTCAAATGCAAGGTTACTTATCACACCTTAAAGGTATGGTAGAACTTGATTCACAAGGTTCATTGAGAATTGTTGTACTTGAAAACTTAATCGTTCGTCGTGAAATGGAAGGTTCTGCTAATTCATCTCTTCAAACAGAATTACTTGTTAAAGACGGTGAAACAATTGAACCGAAAACACCGGTTGCAAAAACTCAAGTTTTAGCAATGCATGATGCAATAGCATCAATCAAATCTGATGATGAAGAAGTAAGAAGACTTCTTTTAATCTCTCAAAGCTCTGAAACAACAGTTTCTGTAAAAGGAAAAGCAGTTGTTAAGAAAGGTGACTTTGTAAAAACTGATAAAGTCTTAGCTGAAAGCGGTGAAACTTCTCCTGTTTCAGGTGTTGTTACTGCTGTTAATAAAGGCGAAGTTTCTATCAGAAACGGACGTCCTTACTTAATTAGCCCTGGTACAATGCTTCAAATCGATTCAGGTGCTCTTGTTTTAAGAGGTGACTTACTTGCAACATTAGTATTTGAAAGAGAAAAAACAGGCGATATCGTTCAAGGTCTTCCAAAAGTAGAAGAGCTTCTTGAAGGTAGAAAACCTAAAGATTGTGCTATTTTAGCAGAATATGACGGTACTGCAAAAATTGAAATTGATGATGATGGTTTGCCAAGATTATTCTTGACAGATGCTGACGGTTCATCAACTGAGATTAAATACGCAATTGACTCAAATGTAATTGTTTCTAACGGACAAAAAATTACAAAAGGTCAACCGTTAACTTCAGGACCTATGAATCCTCATGATGTTATGAGATTATGCGGTCCGGAAGCTGCTCAGCAATATCTTGTAGACGAAGTACAACGTGTATACCGTTCTCAAGGTGTAGAAATTGCTGATAAACACATTGAAATCATTGTTCGTCAGATGACTAAGAAAGTTAAGGTAATTGATGCCGGCGATACTAACTTGTTACCTGGTGAATTGATAGAAATGCAAACATTCGAAAAAGAAAATAAAGCAGCAGAAGAAGCAGGTAAAACTCTTGCAACTTGTGAATACATGTTGTTAGGTATTACAAAAGCTTCATTGAATACTGAATCATTCATCTCAGCAGCTTCATTCCAGGAAACAACAAGAATCCTTACAGAAGCAGCAGTTGATGGTAAAAAAGACTTGTTAAGAGGTTTGAAAGAAAACGTTATTATAGGTCGTCTAATTCCTGCAGGTACAGGTTTCCATCACTTGATTAATGCTGATGAAGAACGTGACAGAGAAGAAAGAAAACGCGCTGTTGCTCAAAGAAATCAAGCTCGTAAACCTTCTGCGATTTTAGAAGAAATCGAAGGAATGTTTGGTGCACCTGATTTTAATTTGGACGAAGAATAATTTTCTTAATTCCATAAGATAAAAAAGCCCCCTCGAAAATATCGAGGGGGCTTTCTCTTGAATATTTGATATAAAATAAGGGCGGGATTGAAAATCCCGCCCTTATTTTTATATGTTCATAACTTTTAAAATATCATTTAATTCTGCGGATGTTTTCTTAACATCTGCGTTTGAATATTTTATAGCGTTATCAGGGTCTTTTAATCCGTTTCCTGTTAGGATACAAACAATTTTTGAACCCTCTTTAACAAGTCCTTGAGAGTGTGCCTGAATTAGTCCTGCAACAGATGCAGCTGAAGCCGGTTCAGCTAATACTCCTTCACAAGATGCAATAAGTTTATAAGCTTCTACGATTTGCTCGTCAGTTACAGAATCTATTTTACCCTTGCTTTCATCACGAGCGGCTTCTGCTTGTTTCCAGCTTGCAGGGTTACCGATACGGATAGCTGTTGCAAGAGTTTCAGGGTTCATTATACGTTCACCGCGAACAATTGCGGCTGAACCTTCTGCTTCGTATCCCATCATTTGCGGCAGGGCAGGGATTATACCTAAATTATACCATTCTTTGTAACCTTTCCAGTAAGCTGTGATATTTCCTGCGTTTCCTACAGGGATGAAGTGATAATCCGGAGCTTGTCCAAGTGCTTCGCAGATTTCAAATGCACCGGTTTTTTGACCTTCAATTCTGTATGGATTTACTGAATTAACAAGAGTTATTGGATATTTTTCAGAAATTTCGCGAACCATTTCAAGTGCACGGTCAAAGTTTCCTTGAATTGCAATGATTTCTGCTCCGTACATCATAGCTTGAGAAAGTTTACCAAGTGCGATATATCCGTCTGGAATAAGCACATATGTTTTTAAACCTGCTTTAGCACCGTATGCAGCAGCTGATGCTGATGTATTACCGGTTGAAGCACAAATAATAGCGCCTGAGCCGGATTCTTTAGCTTTTGTAACTGCCATTGTCATACCGCGGTCTTTAAAACTTCCTGTCGGGTTGCAGCCTTCAAATTTCAAGTAAATTTCGGCATTAAGTCCGATTTTTTTAGCTAAGTTATCTGCTTTGATAAGCGGAGTGTTACCTTCGTTCAGTGTTACAACAGGTGTTGAATCTGTAACAGGTAAAAACTCTCTGTATTTATTAATTAATCCTTGATAATACATAATTTTTCCTCTTTTTTATACTTTTTAAATAATTGTACAATAGATGTAACGAAATGTAAATATGAATTTTAAAATCTCTCAAACCCAGATATAATGCTCTATATGATATGATATGATATGATCGGAGCGGGGCTAACAATAATCAAAACCTGAGTGTTTTTATAAAAACATAAGCAATGTGTGCTTGAGAGTATAAAACACGAAAGGAGATTATTATGTCAGGAATTTATGGAACAAATGGAGCTAATAGAGCAGCTGCAGCAGGAAAAATAAACGGATATTCAGACTTAAAACCGTTGAAACAATTAAATTCTTCGCCTTTACCAATGAAAACTGGAAATGATGATAAAGAATTAAATAAAAAGTTAAATAATGCATTAGCTAAAACACCGGTAGATGAACAAATGCCAAATAAAGCATCTTTAAAAAGAGCAGGATTTAAAGCAGATGAGAGTGGTGTGATTGATATGAACGGTGGACAATATTATATCAAACCGGGGGTCGGAACTATTCGTATAGCAGGTTGGCATGGCAATGAGTTGATGGGCAGTGAAGGTTCAAGCTCTGTATCATTTACTTCATCAGATGGTAAATTAAAAAATGAAATACTGTATGATCCGGATGGGAATCCGATGAAAGGAATTCTAACAGTTGAAAACGAAGATGGTTTTATTGAAACATATAAATTTGAATATGATATTGAAGGTAATAAAAAAGTAACTTCATATCAGAAAGAAGTCAAAGATTAATATTTAAGACGCCGGAGAGTTAAACTCTCCGGCGTCTTCTTTTATACTTGAACTCTTATTAAGCTGTTAACTTTGGTGATTGCTGAATCATTGTTGAAGATTTCAATAACTTTCTGCATATCTTTTTCTTTGGAAAGCTCTGTAATAACAGTAATTTTTGCGGCGTTATCACCGGCAACTTCTTTTTGGACAATACTTGCTAAGCTTATATTATTGTCTTCACAAGCTTTTCCAATACGACCGATTACGCCTTTGCTGTTTTGTGCTGTAATTGAAATATAGTATTTATTTTCTGTTTCTGAAACATCCATCATTACAGCATTTTCGCAGTGGCGGCATCTCATCATTGGTAGTAGATAATCTGTTCTGCCTAATTCTGATGCTATAGCTAGAATGTCCCCAACAACAGAACTTGCTGTCGGAAATTCTCCTGCACCAGGACCTGACAGTGTTACATCGCCTACAGGATGGCCTGTAAGACTTACCGCATTTGTTACATAGTCAATATGTGCTAATGATTTTGATTTTGGAACAAGCATTGGATGTACTCTTACATCTGCTCTGCCGTCATCATTTAATTCTGCTGATGCGATAAGTTTAATTTTATAACCCATCTCATTTGCGGCTTTCATATCATCAGGACTGATTTTTGTTATACCTTCTCGGTAAACTTTGTCAATTTTAATTCTTTTTCCAAATGCAATTGTTGCAAGAGTTGTGATTTTGTATGCCGCATCAAATCCTTCAACATCTCCTGTAGGGTCAGCTTCTGCGTATCCAAGTTCTTGAGATTCTTTTAGAACTTCGGCATATGATGCGCCTTGTATATCCATTTTAGTAAGGATGTAGTTTGTTGTACCGTTTAAGATTGCTTTGATTTTATTTATTTTATTGCCCGCTAAAATTGTTTTAATAGGCATAATTAAAGGAATACCACCTGCAATAGCTGCTTCATATAAAACAACTTTGTTGTGTTCTTCTGCGAAATTAAAAAGTTCTTCACCATGTTTTGCAAGAAGTTCTTTATTTGCAGTAACAATATGTTTTCCGTTTTTTATTGCAGTTTTAATAAGATTATATGCAGGTTCAATCCCACCGACAAGTTCAGCAACAATCTGAATATCAGGATCATTAACAACTTCATACGGGTTATCTGTAATAATGCTTTCATCCAAATTTTCAATATTGCGTTTTTTGTTTTTATTGCGAACTGCAATTTTTACTATTTCTATATTTTTAAAATTTTGAAGGGTTTTAAATACCCCGCTTCCGACTGTTCCCAGTCCAATAATTCCGATTTTTATTTTATTTTCCATAAAGTTTAGTATAACACAAAACTGTTTTGATGTCATATATTTTAACATGCGCTTGCAAAAATACATTTTTAGAGTAGAATTTAAGTATAAAGTGACAAACTAGCTAGAAAAGGAAAATAAATTATGGCAAAACATTGTGAAATTTGTGGAAAAGCTCCAATTAAAGCAGCTAAGTTAACATTTTCTCATAAACAAATCGTTCATACGCAAGAACCTAACTTACAATCAGTTAAAGCTGTTGTAAACGGTGCTACAAAAAGAATTAGAGTATGTACTTCTTGTTTAAAAGCAGGAAAAGTTCAAAAAGCTATATAATCTAGTTTTTCTATAATAAAACATTGAAAAAGAATCCTATTTTGGGTTCTTTTTTATTGAAAACAATTTACATCTTTACATTTCTTCATGTTTATCAAAAATCGTTTGCCTGTTTTTTATGAATGTAATAAAATGATGTTGGGAATGTTTTTTAAGGGATAGATAAGAATGATAAAAGACAGATTAAATGAGAGAACTTTAACGCCTCAAGAGGTTAGAACTATTTTGAAAGCAGATAATAAAGAAATAGTTGATTTATGTAAAAAAGCAGCAATCAAACCTAGAAAAAACGCAAAAGGTCATACTTATTTTTCTTATGATGAGGTGAAAAATTTGAGAAAAGTTCAAGCACAAGTAAGTGGAGCTGTAACAAGCCCGGTAGCAGTTAGAACTCCTGTGATGGCAGGTGCTTCTGCTCAAAATAACAGCGCAGCTGTAAAAAGTATTTTAAATACTTTACAAGAATTAGAAGTTAAGTTAAGCAACAAAATTGCAAAAGTTATTGATGAAAAGCTTGAAGGCATGGATGATGTTGTTGTTGAATTGATTCGCTGCAAAACTGATAACGAAACATTAAAACAAAAAATTGTTGACTTAAATAAAGAAGTTTATCAGTTGAAAAATGAATTAAACAGCTACAAACCTGTTGCTTTAGGTTTTTATAAGAAAAAAGAAGTTTACGTTTGGGAATAAGAGGAATATAAAATAATGGCAGGGAAAGAATCACCGGCAGTAAATGTTAGCGACGAAAGAAGTAAGGCGCTAAAGTTAGCTATTGAAAAAATTGAAAAAGACTTTGGTAAAGGTTCAATAATGAAGCTTGGTGATAAAACCACAGTTAATGTTGATGCTATCCCAACTGGAGCTCTGTCATTAGATGTTGCTCTTGGTATCGGCGGTATTCCGCGCGGACGTATTATAGAAATTTATGGTCCTGAATCTTCAGGTAAAACAACTCTGGCACAGCATATTGTTGCTGAATGTCAGAAAAAAGGCGGTATTGCTGCATTTGTTGATGCTGAGCATGCTCTAGATCCTGAATATGCGCGTGCACTTGGTGTTCAGGTTGATGATTTACTAATCTCACAACCCGATACAGGTGAACAAGCTTTAGATATTACAGAAGAACTTGTTCGCTCAGGTGCTGTTGATATTGTTGTTGTTGACTCTGTTGCAGCTTTGGTTCCGAAGGCTGAAATCGAAGGTTCTATGGAAGACCAACAAATGGGACTTCAAGCTCGTTTGATGTCAAAAGCTTTAAGAAAATTAACCGGTATTATCGGTAAAACAAATACTACAGTTATTTTTATCAACCAATTACGTATGAAAATCGGTGTTATGTACGGTAACCCTGAAACTACAACAGGCGGTAATGCTTTAAAATATTATGCTTCTGTTCGTATGGAAATCAGACGTACTGAAGGACTTAAAGGGGATGATGGAGATATTGGAAACCATGTTAGAGTTCGTGTTTTGAAAAACAAAGTTGCTCCACCTTTTAGAACTGCTGAGTTTGATATCGTATTTGGAAAAGGTATCTCAAAAATCGGTAATATTTTAGATGTTGCTGTTAACCTTGATATTGTTAAAAAAGCCGGAGCATGGTTTAGCTATAATGAAGAAAAACTAGGACAAGGCAGAGAAAAAGCTAAAGAATTCTTAGAACAAAACCCTGAAATCTTGGCAGAAGTCGAAACTCTTGTTCGTGAAAAATTAGCTCAAGGTTAATTATTGTAAACTTTTGTATATGTCTAAATATATTTAAATCCTGTATAGATACAAGGGTTCAGCTTTTGTGTTAAAATTTTTTTACCACACTAGCAAAAATAATCTTGTTCAGTTTTAAAATGAAAAGAAATCAATCAGGAGGCAAATATGCAAATTAGTCAGATTAATAATTTCAGAATGAGTTCACCAAGACCTCTTGCAAAAGCTAATTCAACAAAACCTGCTATGCAAGATGTTGCTTTTACCGGTGATGATAAGAAAAAAAGTTCACGTGCGATGCGTGCAGCAAGAGATTTAGCAATTGCATCTATGTTCTTAACACCGGTTGCAAGCTCTTTAACTAGCTGCGATAAAGATGATTATGGTTATGTAAGAGTAGAGGTTAATGCTTGGGCTGGAATCGGAAGTTATATTGATTCTACATCTTGTAACCATCCTACAGATACAATTATTAAATGGTGGTATGACTATCAAAGACCGTTACCTTTAGATTCTTTGTTAAATAACATGGGTAATTGGGGCATTGACGGTGCAGATGGTAATATGAATGACTCAACTTCAAAAAGAAATATCGTTCACTATGAAGGTACACGTGAATGGGAATATGGTTCTAGAGAAATCGGTGATATGAATATCGGTGAATCTTCAAAACATATTTTAGTTTATGATACTGAAATTAAGGATTATAAAGGTGCTCACGAATCTTATGGTAAGAGAGTTTTAAGATTCCCTTCAGGAAGTTTTACAATTAAAAAAGAAGATGGTTCAGTTTTGAAATCTCCAAAAGGACTATTTGTTGAAGAATATGAAAATGAATTCGATGAAAAGAATGGTTCAATTTTAGATTGTAAAATTAAATCTAGAGCGTTTGTACAAACAAATGGCGATACTTTAAATGTTGCAAGAAGAAAGGGAACTTCCGAATTTGTTGAAACAGGAAAAGTTGCAAAAGGTTATCTTGGCGCTAACTCAATCTTGTTGAAAAACTTAATTGGTGATTACCCAACTGACGATCATTTCGTAGATTTCAAAGTTGAAGCAGTAAACGATAATGAACTACGTAAAAGATACGTTGAATATATGGATAAAAAAGAAGACTAAAAGATAAGGCAATATTGATTAAACTCGAGATAAAAAGACCTCTTAAAAAGAGGTCTTTTTATGATATTGGTAATTATTATATATTTATTTGATTTTCTAAAAGATTTAAAATAAATTTCAATCGGTTCTTGTCGTGTGTATGCCACCAGCCTATAAGTGCTTCAAATGCAGTTGCCTGACGGTATTCTGATTGCATATTTCGTCTGCCGACAGGTATAGGAAGATTTCTTGCACGACGGGTTAATTCAATTTCTTCTTCTGTTAAATTTGATTCCAAAAAATGCAAAAGTTCACATTGAGTTGATGTTTTCACAAGATTAGTTGTTATTTGATGAAGTTTTTTTGAATTATTTGTAATACGAATGGTCTTTTCGCGTATGAAAATTTCCCATACCGCATCACCTAAATATGCATAATTTCTTAAATTAATTTCTTCCATATGCTGATTTTACTACAAATTTTTTTTAATTACACTAAGCAGAGGATGGAATTTAATTTTTTGCATTATAATATTGTAGGGTTAATTGAGAGAAAATATGAAAAAGATTTTAATAATTTTGGGAATATTAGTTTGTGTGAACCTGCTTATTATGACAATTAGCAGAGCTTTCGCGGCATCTATATAAATAAAAAAAAGACCGGAGATTATCCGATCTTTTTGTAAAAATTTTAATTTATTATATATTTGCTAATTTTTTATAAAAATCATTAGCTTGTTCAAATTTATAAGCAAAGTTTAACAATTTAGTTTCCTGAAGCTGTGGAGCTAAAATTTGTAAACCGATTGGCATACCTGAATTGTCAAATCCTGCCGGAACACTTATACCAGGAAGCCCTGCAAGGTTACAGCTGATAGTTGCAATATCTGTCAAATACATTGCCAACGGATCAGATGATTTTGCACCAAGTTCAAAAGCTGTATTCGGGCAAGTTGGTGAAATAAGTACATCAACTTGTTTAAATGCTTCGTTAAATTCTTCTGTTACAAGTGCTCTCATTTGCTGTGCTTTTTTGTAGTAAGCATCATAATAGCCTGATGATAAAGCGTATGTGCCAAGCATTATACGGCGTTTAACTTCCGGACCGAAACCTTCTGCTCTTGTTTTTGTGTACATTTCAAGTAAGTTTTCAGGGTTTGCTGTTCTGTAGCCGTATTTTACTCCATCAAATCTTGCTAAGTTTGATGAACATTCGGCAGTTGCTAAAATGTAGTAAATTCCGATTGAATATTTTAGTTTTTTCAATGAAATTTCAACAATTTCACAGCCTAATTTTTTATATGTTTCGATAGCATTTTGAAGTGCCTGCTGAACTTCAGGTGTCAAACCTTCGTCCATAAGTTCTTTAATTACACCGACTTTTTTACCTTTGATATCGCCGTCTAAGCCTTGTGCGTAGTGCTCTACAGGTAAATTCAATGATGTTGAATCTTTAGGGTCGTGACCTGAAATAACTTCAAGTAAATTTGCGGCATCTTCAACTGTTCTTGCAAATGGTCCGATCTGGTCTAAAGATGATGCGAATGCAATTAAACCATAACGTGAAACTCTTCCGTATGTAGGTTTCATACCGACAATACCGCAGAAGCTTGCAGGTAAACGGATTGAACCGCCGGTATCAGAACCAAGTGCTAAAGTTGCTTCGCAAGAAGCTACGCTTGCTGCTGAACCGCCTGATGAACCGCCCGGAACTTTATTTAAATCCCAAGGGTTGTGAACTTTGTTAAATGCAGAGTTTTCGTTTGATGAACCCATTGCAAATTCGTCTAAGTTAGCTTTACCAACGATTGGAACAAGATTTCCTAATAATTTTTCTGTTACAGTTGCGTTGTATGGAGAAACAAAGTTTTCCAAAATCTTAGATGATGCGGTTGTTTTTGAACCGATTAAATTCATATTATCTTTCAAGGCAAGCGGAATACCGGCAAGAAGTGGTAATTCTTCACCTTTAGCGATTTTTTCATCAACTTTTTTAGCAGTTTCCATTGCGGTGTCTTTTGTTAATGAATTGAATGCGCCAAGTTTATCTTCTACAGAATTTATTCTGTCAAACGCTGCCTGAGTTAATTCAACAGCGGAAATTTCTTTATTTTTTAAAGCTCTGCTTTGTTCTGTTGCAGATTTTTTTAACAGATCGTTCATAATATCTCCTTAAGGCTAATTCTCAAGAAAATTATATGACAAACACAGTTTTCAAGCAAGTGAACTCTATATGGTTTTGCCCAGTGATTTTGTGATTTTTGAATGTATAACGTTTGCCTGGTTTAGATATTCTGTTAATTTTTCATAATTTTGAACTTTTTCGCCGTACGGAACATTAATATCAATTAATTCGTCTACGCTTTTGCTGATTTCTGAAAGCTGTTCAAGTGAATCAGTCAGGGTTACAACAGAATTTATTTTCTTTGAAACTCTTGCTAAAATTTGTCTTGATACGAATTCCTGAACTTTATAAATTACGGGCATTTTTTCTTTGAAAGTATTATGTATAAGCTGTTTCTTTTCGCCAAGAACTCTGCCGCCATACATTTGCTGTTTTCTTAATGTGTCAAGTTCCTGCAAAATCCTTTGGCGCTTAGCTTTTAAACCAAGTGCTTCGTTTTGGGTTCCGTAAATATCTGCGGTTTTTATTTTTGAATCTAAATCTTTTATTATAGATTCTTTTTCTTTGATTCTGTAATCAATACTTAAATCTTCGCTTTCTGCTTCATCGTATTTTGTTTTGTTTAAAATAGCAGAATCGTATCCGTTAAGACGTTTTATAGGGTTAGTAGCTGATTTATTTACTGGTTCAGGCACGGATTTTGAAGGCTCAAAACCGTTGTCAAAAGGATTTACAGCCGAAAAATTATATTTTTGGCTGAAGATGTTTCCGTTAACCTGATTTTTGTTTCCACTACTTTCCATACAATCATTTTAAAACAAGAAAATGAATTTTTTTACCATTAAAAGTATGATTTTACAAAATTTTAAGTGATTGTGTAGACTTTTTTATAATATAACCAGGTTCCCCAGATTGTAAGAATAATGTTTGGAAGCCATGCAGCAAGGAATGGTAATAATGATCCTGCTTCACCAAATGATATGGATAGTGCGCGAACCAGATAATATGCGAAAATAATTAGAATACTAAATAAGAATCCTCGGTTATAACGTACTCTTGGCGGTGTAATAGCTAGTGGAACACCTAAAAGTACAAATACAAGAGTTGTCAACGGAAGTGCAATTTTGTCAAATAATTCGATTGTATACGCCCGTCTTTCTTTATCTGAAATATCGTTTTTGGTTAAATATTTCATCAACTTTGTAAAATTCATTTCTTTTGCAAGGTTTTTGTTCATTTCCTTGGATAAATC
The DNA here is from genome assembly GCA_950022695.1 of uncultured bacterium. Classification (GTDB taxonomy): domain Bacteria; phylum Cyanobacteriota; class Vampirovibrionia; order Gastranaerophilales; family Gastranaerophilaceae; genus Zag111. Next base: position 64,983 of record CATLLN010000004.1, read on the forward strand.
CAGACCGAATTTTACAACTGATGTATCAAATAAAGTGGTGTTTAATACTTGTCCATCGTTTGCAATTGTATATGCTGCACCTTTTTCAAATTCCCAGCCTTTAGGTGATGTTTTGCCTTCTTTAGCTTGAAGAACCTGAATTGTGCCGTCTTTTGAATTATCTAGAACTGTAACGTTGTGAAGAGTTTTTTTGTTGCAATATCCGACATAGAAAAGTCTTTTTAATGTTCCGCCTTCGTTTAGTTCTTTGAATACGAAGTTTTCTTTTCCGTCAGGAATATTTTTTTGCCCTAAAGCCCATAATGCAAGATCTTTTGCTTGTTTTGTCATTACAGGAACAACGGTTTCGTTAATAAAAAAGCTTGATAAAGCCATTACGATTGCAAAAATAAAGATAGGTTTTGCAATTCGGTTTAATCCTATTCCGCAGGCTCTCATAACAGTAACTTCTGATGACAAACTTAATCTGTTTAATGTCATTACTGTTGATAATAATACGCCCATCGGAATTGTCATAACAATTACTGCCGGCAGGTTTAAAAGAATTATGATAAATGCAACCTTAAACGGTATGCCGAATTTTGCAATTTGCTTAATCAAAGTGATGAATGTGTCTGATGCAAAAATGATTGTAGTAAAAACAAAAACCCCCATCAAAAACATTTCTATAACTTGTTTTAAGATATATTTGTCTAAAATTTTTACGTTACTATATTTATTTTTAATACTTTCAATAATTCTTTCAAACATAAGTTGATTTTAATCTAAACAAAAGTTTTAATCAAATATTTTAATTAGCTTCTTTTAAAAGAAGAATAGTTTGTTCAATTTCTGTTTTCAGGTAGTCCAATTGTTCCGTAATATTATTTGGATTATAAATATAGCCGGAACTTCCGTATGCAAGGTACGGGTTATATTTTTCAGCTTCATTGCGCAGAAGTGCGATAGATTTTGCGTGTATATTTAGTTCCATCAGTCGCTTAAATGATACAAACTGGCTTTCGGGTTTATTAATATATTTATCTCTTAAGTAATCTGCACTTTTGTTGAAATAATAAACTTTTGCGTTAAAAATCTGGACATTACTGTTATTTTCGATAAGGTCATAAATGCTTTCAAGCATTGGTATAAATTCATTTAAATCATTTACATATTGTGTAGTTTTTTCGCTTTTAAGGATTATATTAACAAATGCCGGATTTTCTCTTGGTATGGGTTTCAATTCATTTTCTGAGTTGAAATTTTTAGATGGATTCATCTCAGGTATAATTTGCTTGGGTTCAGCTGACTCATAACCCCGCGTTAAGTCAGGTAGTGTTCCGACATAACCCATTCCGGCAAAGCTTTCAGGTCTTTCTTTTGCAAAACACATTCCGCATTGAAAAACCAGTACTGCAGATATCAATAAAAGTGCGCACTTTTTCATACAATAATTATAATAATTATTTGTAAAAAATCATCCTATAGATAATTTATTTAATAAATTAATTGAGTACCAATAATACAACTTTTGCTCTTATGACTGCGGATTGCCGAAAGGGCGTAGTTTAGGGTTAGCTTTCCGATAATCTTTTTCTTTGCAGACTTTTCTAAAGTCTTTGCGTTCAAGCTTTTTTATCATAGAATATTTTGCTTTTTGTTCACCTGTTAAACATTTTTCAAAAATTTTGTTTTCTTTTTTAATAAGTTTGTTTATGTCTTTTTTTATATTTTTTACAATTTTTCTTTGTTTTGCAATTTCAAACTCGCAAGCATTAGCGCATTTTAACGCTTTTAATTTATAACTTTCATCCATAAGATTTTTGAATTTTTCATCATAAAGACATGAGTTTTCTTTAAACATATCTTCGCGGACTTTAAGCTGTTCATCAGTCAGGTTAAGTGCATTATAAACAATCGCTCTTTCACTTTGAATCTTTTTTATATATTGTTTGTAATCCATACAATGAGGCGGACAGCAGCACTCTGCAAATGCACTTTGAGATGTGCAATATACAAATATTAAAAATAAAAGTATTTTTTTTAACATGATTTCTCCTGATACTTGTTCAATAAAAGCAAAAAAATTATGTTCATTTAATTCCCCAAATGCCTATAATAAAAGATTTTACGGACTACTTGTTTACTTTTTTTATTTGTAGTACACTGACTATATATAGGTTAAATGTAAATTTTACACTTAATATATACTTTTAGTAGAAAAAGGAGAAAGATTATGACAACAAAAGAATTCTTTACAAACTCAGAAGAATTAAAACAACTTATGTCAGCTGCTCGTGCTACTATTACAGCTCCATTCTTCGGCAACAATGTTGAAGAAGTTAAATCTGTATCAGAAGCATACAAACTGGCTAAATCATCTTCAGGTACTATTGAATTAACTGGCATGCCGGTTTTCAAACCTGAAAAATTAGGTTTACCTCAAGGTGCTAACCAATTGTTATTCAACGATGGTACAGTTGTTGGACGCTGCGCAGCAGCAAGAAAAATCGTTGGCGAACCAAGCTGCGATATGAAATATTTATTACCTATTATCCGTGAAGCTATTTACGGTACTCGTGATAAATTAATGTACAAAACTGAAACTGTTGTAGGTTTAGACAAAGACTTTATGATTAAAGCTCATTTGATGATTCCTGAAGGTTTCGAAAATATTATGTACTCTTGGATGTTAAACTTCCAATACATCAGCGAAGCTTATGCTGAAATGTATGCTGAATCTAAAGAATATCCGGAAGGCGATATTTTCGTATTCTCAGATCCTGATTGGACACACCCAGATTTCCCTTATGGTTTAACATTCTTTGATCCTGAACACAATTGTGCTTGTATCTTAGGTATGAGATACTTCGGTGAACACAAAAAAGGTACTTTAACTCTAGCTTGGGGTTGTGCAGCTCGTAACGGTTTCGCTTCTTGCCACGGTGGTATGAAACGTTATAACTTAGACGGCGGAAAATCTTTCCAAGTTGCTGTATTTGGTCTATCAGGTTCAGGTAAATCAACAATTACTCACGCTAAACACAATAACAAATACAACATTACAGTTCTTCACGATGACGCATTTGTTATCAACATGAAAGACAAATACACAATCGCTTTAGAACCTGCATATTTCGATAAAACAGCAGATTACCCAATCGGCTGCGAAGATAACAAATATATCTTAACTCAACAAAACGCAGGTGCTATTGCTTTAGCTGACGGTAAAGTTGTATCAGTTACAGAAGATATCAGAAACGGTAACGGACGTGCTGTAAAATCTAAACTTTGGTCACCAAACAGAGTTGATAGAATTAATGAACCTATCAACGCTATTTTCTGGTTAATGAAAGACCCTACAATTCCTCCTGTATTGAAATTGTCAGGTGCTTCATTAGGTTCTGCTATGGGTGCTACTTTAGCTACAAAACGTTCATCAGCTGAAAGACTTGCAGCAGGGGTTGACCCTAACGCTTTAGTTGTTGAACCTTACGCTAACCCATTCAGAGTTTACCCTCTATCAATGGATTACGAAAGATTCAAAGAATTAATCGCTACAGGCGTTGATTGCTACATCTTGAATACAGGTGAATTTATGGGTACTAAAGTTCAACCTAAACATACTTTAGGTATTATTGAATCTATCGTTGAAGGTACAGCTAACTTCCATAAATGGGAAAACTTCTCTGATATTCAAATCATGGATATCGAAGGTTTTGATACTTCATTTAGCAACAAAGAATACGCTAACGAATTCGTTGCTCGTATGAATGACAGAATTAACTTTGTTAAATCAAGAGAAACTGAAAAAGCAGGTATCGATAAACTTCCTGCTGATGCTTTAGAAGCATTGGAATCAGTTGTTAAAGAAGCAACAGCTTTAGCTTCAGTATAGTTTATAAAATAAACTTTGAAAGTGAATCGGTTATTATTAATCGATTCACTTTTTTATTTTACATACTAGCTTTGAAATAATGTTTTATGCTAAAATAATAATAAGCTTAAAATAAGGGGAGAGTTAATTATGGAAAGTATGAATAAGTTTAAGGTTCTTACAATTATTTTTATTTGTTTATTTGTATTTGCAGTTGGAGCGATTTATTCAAATACAAAAGATGTATCTAATCAAAAATCTCAAGTGAAAACTGAAAACATTGAAACAGCACCGACAGAAAATACAGTACAGGTAAATGATAATCAGGATTTAGCATCTCAAGTTGAGCTACTTAATAGCAGGGTTGATGAGTTGAATGAAAAATTAAGTAATATTGGTGAAGAAACTAATTCTACAGGTTTAAGTTGCAGAATTTACGGAAGTTTGACAGCTAACGGAGTTGAACAATTGACACCGGAAGCTGCAATACAGGAAGCAAAAGTTAATAACAGTGAACTTGTTGTAACTTGTTCTTTTTAAGTTTTTAAACAAGGATTAAAAAACGGCGGGTAAAAGTTTTTACCCGCCGTTTAAAGTTTCTAATTTTAATTATTCAATTTCAATTGCTGCAACCGGGCAAGCATCAGCAGCTTCTTTAACTGCATCAATATTATCAGCAACAGCTGATTCATTAACTACTGCTTTGTCTTCGATTGAAAATACTGCGTCGCAGATTGATTCGCAAGCGCCGCATCCGATACAACTGTCATTAACTTTAACTGTCATTTTACATTCTCCTTATTTTTATAACTCGTGAAAAAATTTTTCACAACAAGATTATATAATAAAAAACAGAAAATATCTACAAGAAGTTTTTTAAATCCATTCTCTGATGTAGTTTGCTATTATGTCAAAACCTTCGATTTCACCTAAATTATTACATGAATTTAAGGATTTTGAGTATATTAATACCGGAACTTTTTCTCGTGTGTGGTCAGTTCCCGGAACGGTTGGGTCGCATCCGTGATCTGCTGTAATTATGAATAAATCGTCTTCTTTCATTGCATCGATTATAGGTTTTATGTATGTGTCGATTTCTTCGATTGCTTTTCCGTAACCTTTCGGGTCATTTCTGTGACCGTAAAGCATGTCAGTATCAACAAGGTTTGTGAAAATTATTTCTTTATCATTGTAAGATTTTTCTTTTTCGTAGGCGATTTCTTCAAGTGGCAGTTCATTTTTAACGGCTTTCAATGTAAGCTCAAGACCTTCTTTATTTGAACCCGTGTGAATAGCATGTGTTATGCCTGATTTAGAAAAAATGTCTTCGATTTTTCCGATACCAATAACTTTACCGCCATTATCTTTGATTTCATTTAAAACGGTTGGTGCAATCGGTTCTATTGAATAATCACGTCTGTCTTTAGAAATTCTAGTTGGCTTACCGTCTATGATTTTATAAGGACGTGCAATTACTCTTGATACATAGTAATCATCTTCTGTTAAAATTTTTCTTGCTATTTCACACCATTTGTATAAAGTTTCTAAAGGTATTAAATCTGTGTCAACTGCGATTTGAAAAACACTGTCGGCAGATGTGTAAACAATCGGAAATCTTGTTGCGTGGTGTTCATCATTTAGCTGTTCAATAATAGCAGTTCCGCTTGCAGGACAGTTGGCTAGGATTCCGCCGCAGTTTGTTTCTTTAATAAATTTGTCAACAAGCTCTTGCGGGAAACCTTGCGGGAATGTAGCAAATGGTCTGTCTAATGTTATTCCGGCGATTTCCCAGTGACCTGTTGTAGTATCTTTTCCTTTTGATTTTTCAATAAGAGTTCCGTATGTGGCAGTCGGTGTTTCAGTTTTCTTAATTCCTACAAAATCCTGAATATTACCAAGTCCCATTTTTTCTAAATTTGGAACATTTAAACCATTATTAAATTCACAGACGTGTTTTAAAGTATTGCATTCCGGAATATCATTAAACTCCTGGCAATCAGGCATTGCGCCTATTCCCATGGAATCAATAACCATTATAATTGCTCTTGCCATATTTCCCCCTTTTGTTGATTAAATTTTATCATACATAGAGGGTTTTGTAAAAAGATTTATTTTCCTTTTAATATTAAAATTGAACGAATTTGTAAGAAGCTGACACAGGAAGAATTAGCAGTAAAGGTTGATTGTTCTGCTGTTCATATCGGATATATTGAACGGGGATTAAAGTGTCCGACTATTTTTCAGTTTTTAAAAATAGCAAGGATATTAAATTTAAGTGTAGATGAGTTTTTGAAGATTTTTAATTGTACCAGGTAGAAAAGTTTGCAACTTTTTCTGTTACTTCATTATAGTTGCCGCAGAAGTTTATGCATCTGTCATCAATATGAAGCCAGGCAGGTTCTTTGATGCTTGTGACATCTTTAATATATTTATCAAGCCGGTATTTCATAAGCCATTTTACGGTAAGAATTTTGTTTCTGGTAGTGAAAATTTTGATAACATAGTGTTCATAAAGTTCTTTGATAAATTTTTCGGCACCTTCACGGATTTCAGGGATGAAATTTTCATCGTATTTACCGTTATATTTGTTTAAAACTCCGTCTAAATCAATTAAAATCGTTTTCAATTTTTTCTTTTTCATAATTTCAATCCTTATTTGTGACTTTGGAATCCTCATATTATTAATATAACATATGGTTTTTATAAATTTAACGGTAAAGTGGCTATTTTTATTTTACAAATTGCCTGTAGGTTCTGAATGTTTTATAATTAAATTATGAAAAAGTTTGACTTTTTTAATCAATACAGAGATCCTGTTATTGTTATAAGGGATTATGAAACTGTTGTTTTTAAAAACAACATGTTTTGCCGTGTTTTCAAAACTTTTGGTGATATAAGAAAATTCGCACATAGAATGAATTTTGAGATGTGTCCTGTAGATAGTGAAAATGTTGATTTATTCTCACCTGTTTTTCAGGCAATTGTTTCAAAAGAAAATTTCTTTGCAAGGGTTTCATATAACTCTCCGCAGAATAAAATCTTGTTTTATGATATGACAGCTGTAAAACGCGGAGCATATACAATTATTTTTCTTGTAGATGTAAGTTCAGATGTTATATTAGAGGATAATCAAAGAGAATGTGAAATTTTTCAGGACAAATTATCGAAACTCGAAGAAGAAAATGATGAATTACAAAAGATTCGTTTAAAAGCACAATCTCAAGCTATTAGGATTGCTCTTATTAATAAAGTTTCAAATATTATAAGAGAATCAATGGATATTTCTGTGATTTTAAGTTCTGCGTTGAAGGAACTTGGAATAATGTTTGGGTGCTTCAGAGCTTATTATGCATCTTCTGCTGATGACGGATTCTGTGTAAAAGAATCTTTTGGAGAAAACGGATTTTTGAAAAATTCTGTAATAAATTTTGATGCTCTTGTAATGAAACAATTAAAAACCGGTAAGATTTCAATCAGCTATTCATTATCTGAATATATTGGTGCTGAAGCTTTTAAACAATCAGTTTTACGAATTGTTGTTCCGGTTTTTCATATGCAAAAAATGATTGGGGTGCTTGTTTTATTGAGCTATCAAAAACGGGAACTGAATGAAGAACTGGAAATCCTTGAAGCGATATCGTCTCAATTAGGTAACGCGATTATAAGAGCAGAACTTTATCAAAAAAATGCAAAAAACGTGAAAGATTTAAAAGCAGCATTAGAAGAGTTAAAAGAGACTCAACTACAACTTATAAATTCTGAGAAAATGGCATCATTAGGTCAGTTAGTTGCAGGTGTTGCACATGAAATTAATACCCCTGTGGCTTCTATAAAATCTAATAATTCTATAATCTCTAAGCTTATTCCAAAAATTGAGCAGGAAGATTTACGTTCAATGCTGGGTGATATTAATACAATTGATAATGAAGCAATTCAAAGAATCAGTAATATTGTTGTTTCTTTAAAGAAATTTGTCAGACTTGATGAAGCAGAACTTCAAGAAGCTGATATAAATAAAGAACTTGATTTAACTCTTGAATTGATTAGGCATGAAACTAAAAATAAAATAGAAATTGAAAAAAAATACGGCGAGATTCCAAAAGTTAAATGTTATCCTAATATGTTGAATCAGGTATTTACAAATATTTTAGTAAATGCATGTCAAGCAATTGACCGGTCGGGTAAAATTGTAATTACTACAGAATTTACAAATAAAATGTTGACAGTAAAGATAAAAGATAATGGAAAAGGGATACCAAAAGAAAATTTAAATAAAATTTTTACAGTTGGTTATACAACAAAAGGAGTAGGAGTAGGCACGGGTTTGGGTCTTGCAATAAGTCAAAAGATAATTGATAAACACGGTGGCAAAATTAAAGTAAACAGTGAAGTGGGCGTTGGTACCGAGTTTATTATTACTATCAATTGTGAGTAGTAAAAAGTTAAGAAATGTTACAAAACTTTTGTTTTTATTATTAAATTAGACATATCTTTATAAAAACAATTACTGAAGTTTTTCAAATTTTTTATAAAACTGAGGAATAAATTCGAAAAATATGTTATAATAGTAGTACAGATTAAATAAGTGTCAGTATTACCCTTAATCAACTATCTGACAAAAACTCATAGTAGTAGGAAAACATATCAATTTATGAATTGTAAACAAAATTTAATATATAGAAGATAAATAAGCAATAATTTTCAAATAAAAAACTTTATAAAAGAGTAGGTGTGAAAATTATTGTAGTAGTGTCGGAGGAAAATAATGACAATTAGTGTAAATAGTAAGAAAAAACAAGTGAAAAAATCGTTTGATGAATTATTATCTGATTTAAGAACTAGTAATTCTGAAAAAGTCAGATATAATGCAGCTCGTATTTTAGGCGAGATGGGCGATTCTAAAGCTGTTGAACCATTAATTGATGTTTTAAAACATGATAAAAACGGTTCTGTAAGATTATATGCAGCAAGAGCTTTAGGAGAATTGGGCGATTCAACTGCAACTATTCACTTGATTGAATCCTTACGCGAAGACCGTAACGTTGATGTACGTGTTCGTGCAGCTCGTGCGTTAGGCCGTTTAGGCGGTGCTATCGTTGTTGAACCGCTTGTTGAATCTTTAAATGATGAAAATCCACAAGTATGTATTACTGCTACTGATGCGTTAATCGAAATCGGCGATGTTGCAACTGATGCGTTAATTGATTCATTAGATCATGAAAAAGTTAATGTTAGATGCGATGCAACTCGCGCATTAGGCGAAATCGGAAACAAAAAAGCTGTTGATAAAATTATTAATATGCTTTATGACGAATGGGTTAACGTTAGAATTTATGCAGTTACATCACTTGGTAAATTGAACGACACTAAAGCTGTTCCGGCTTTGATTGATGTTATGAAAAATCGTTCAGAAAATGAACTTGTACGCGCAGGCGCTGCTGCTGCTTTAGGTGTTTTAAGAGATCAAAGAGCTCTTATGCCGCTTAGAGAATTGATTATGGAAGCTGAAGAATTAGGCGAACTTGAAGATACAGCTCTTAAATCATTCAAAAAAATCATGGCAGCAAACTGGCAGTCAATCCCAGGTGCTACACCTCAGAAAAAACCTGCAGGTACTTTTTAATAAGCTAATGGTTGTTTATTAATAATATAAAAGCGGCGGCTCAAACAGAGCCGCCGCTTTTATATTATTCCAGCATTTCCTTGCCGGATTTACCGCCTTTTGGGATATATGAACATCCACCGGGTCTTATATAGTTTAGCTATTTATAAATTAATTCAATACGAATAAAATAAAAACCACCGCATTTTGCAGTGGTTTATTAATTATCGATTTATAATTTTTTCTTAGTCTTCGATAGCTTTAACTTCTTCAACTTCTTCTTCAGTTTCATCTTCTACAATGTCTGTACGGATTGAAGCTTTATCAGAAGAAATATTTTTATCTTTCAATTTAGTAATTTGTCTTGCTAATTTATCAGCTAACAAATCAATACTTGCATACATTGATTCTGCTGCTTCTTCACAGCGAATGCTTCCGGAATTTGTTTTGCAGGTAACTTCTGCGATGTGTTTTCCTTCAGCTGCCGGATTTTTAATTACAGATAATACAACGTCAATTGCTTGAATTTGGTCATAACGTGTTGCAACTTTACCGATTTTTTCTTTTACATAAGCTTTGATTGCGTCTGTAATTTCAATGTTTCTTCCGTTTACATGTATGTGCATCTAAAACCTCCAATTTTTAAACTGTGCTTTGTTAGTATAACACAATTTGAACAATTTTTAAAGGGTTTATTTTATTCATCTGCTAAAAATTGAGGTAATTCAACGTCCGGAGTACCGATAACTCTAACTAATTCTAAAACAGACGCTTTCATTTGACATTTTTGTGATGAACCGCTAAAGAAATCTCTATAGAAACAACCTTCGCAATTGCATCCTCTTTTATAACATTCCAAAGCAGTCGTTGTCCATCTTCTTACTGCGACTGCTCTTCCCATATCCCTACTTCTAAACAATGTATAAATCTCCACTTATCTTTTTAACTATCCCACCGATATTTGAAATATATATCGAGAATCTCCCCTAAAGCCGTGAATATCAACGTTTCCGACTTCATATTTTTATTATAGAAAATAAGGATTTTTTTTCAAGGTCGGAACATGTTCTTATGAAGTTTTGTAACGCAGGTCTCAAGTGGCGTATTTGTAAGGGTTTTGAGTTTTTGGTAAGCTCAAAACCATGATATGACATGTCTTTGGAAATTTTTAAGGGTTCAAAACCATGGTATGACATGGTTTTGCATGATTTTTATGCTTATTAAGAATTGTAAAATATTTTTAATTTTGGCATGCTTTATATTTTAAATTTAAAAGCGGCAGTTTTCAATTGTAATTGAAAACTGCCGCTTTCGTGTCGGCCAAAATCCCTGCAACCGGGACGAATCGGGTCATGCTGGTCCAATTCAAAGGCCGTTTTGTATCCGCACCGCGACAAATGCATGCCTCAAAATCTCTGAGGATAACTTGGTCTAGGATACAAATATATTAGTTTATAGTTAATTTTTTTGGTTGTTTTGTTTCAATATTTTGTTTCGGAACGGTAATTGTCAAAATACCATCTTTATATTCAGCTGTAGCATCTTCTGCTTTTATGGGCTGATCAAAAGATATTGTTCTTTGGTATTTACCGTAACGGAATTCAGAAGTGTGGTAACGAAGATTATGTTCTTCTTGTTGTTTTTCTTCTTTTTCTTCGTGGGTTTGAGCGCATATTGTCATAAAGTCATTATCTACTTCAACTTCAATATTGTCTTTTTTAATTCCCGGTAGTTGAACTTTAACTTTGTAGTTGTCTTTATTTTGAATAACTTCGACTACAGGTCTGAGAGTTGTATTTTTTATTATATTAAGAGGGTGTCCAAATGTGTGAGTGAAAAATGTATCACGTAAGAAATTGTCAAGCTCTTGGTGAATACTATCGAAATACAATTCAGGTTGACGTACTATTAAATCGTGTTTCATTTGCAGCTCCTTTCATTCTTAAGATAAATGTTTTTTTGTTCTTTATCATTGCTCTTTGGGTTAATTTTTTTTCTAAAAAGGTTGTACTTTTTGGCAATAGACTTTTACTGTTTAAAAACAATAATTTTATTAAAGTACTTTCTTCCGGTCAATAATCCGGAAACAGGCTTAATAAGAAGGAGAAAAATATGGCGTGTAAAATGTTATTTTTTGATTATAGAAAACCGGAAGAGCATTTTTTTAAAAAACATAAATTAGAAAATTTTGATATAAAATTTTTTGAAGAGAGTTTGAATGAATCTACTTTGAGTTTATTAACAGAAGAAGATTTTGAAAATACAATGATAATAAGTGTTTTTATTTCTTCAACTATTGATGAAAGGATTATATCAAAGTTTAAGAATTTGCGTGTAATTTCGACTCGTTCGACAGGGTATGATCATATTTGTATAAATTCTTGTGTTGAAAAAAATGTTACTTTATTAAATGTAGATTCTTACGGAAGTATTGCAGTTGCACAGTTTACACTTGGTGTAATAATTATGCTTGTGAGAAATATTTTCCCTGCGATTAAGGCAGTAAAAGATAAGAGTTTTGAATTCGGAAACTTATGTGGAAGGGACTTAAACTCTTTAACTCTCGGGGTTATTGGAACGGGTGCAATCGGTTCTTCGGTGTGCAAGTATGCTCATGCTTTCGGGATGAAAATTTTAGCATATGATGTTGTACAAAAAAAAGAATTGATATCTGATGCTGATGTAAAATATGTTGAAATGGACGAATTGTTAAAGCGTTCTGATATTGTGACATTGCATTTCCCATATTTTAAAGAAAATTATCATCTGTTTTCAACAAAGCAATTTGAGATGATGAAACAGGGGTCATATTTTATCAATGTTTCTCGCGGCGAGGTTGTTGATACAGAAGTATTGTTAGAATTTGCTAAAAAAGATAAATTTAAAGGTATTGCAATAGATGTTGTAGCTTGTCCTGATTTAGAAAATGTTTCAGGTGAAACTTTGGATAAATCTTCTATATCTTGTATGAGAACTTCTGAAGTTGTAAAAGAGCTTGAAAAACTTCCGAATGTAATTTTAACTCCTCATATGGCTTATGATACGCAGGAGGCTGTTGATTATATATTGGAAATGACATTTGAAGGTTTACAAGACTTTTTGACAGGCGGTCATAAACATAGAGTAATATAGTTTATTTATACATAATTTGAGCAGAAATTATTCCGAACAAATAATCTTGGTGCTTTAGGAGTTTAAATCCGCGCGATTCAAATTCTTTAATCAAATCATCAGGTGGAGGAAAGCTGTCTTTTGAAGCTAAAAGATATTTATAATGTTCGGAATTTTTTCCTGAAATTTTTACAATAAAAGGAACGATTATATTAAAAATTCTACTTATTTTATTGTGATTTCCAAAATCCAGATGAAGGAATTTTCCGTCGTTTTTTAGTACTCTGTGGATTTCATATAATGCTTTTGTGCGGTCATTTATGTTGCGCAGACCAAAACCCATTGTGACATAATCAAATTCATTTTCGCCAAACGGGAGGTTTGTACAATCACCTTGTATGAATACATTTTTAGGTTTTTTTTGTTTGGCAAGTTTTATCATTTGATCTGAAAAATCAAGTCCTATGACTTTTACTGTCGGATAAAATTTTGAAATGATTTTTGAAAAATCTCCTGTTCCGCAGCAAGCATCAAGTATCATTGAATTCGGTTTGATATCAAGCGCTTTGATGCTCAAAAATTTGATTATGTAATGCGAACCTAAAGAAATGAGGTTATTCATTTTATCGTAATAACCTGATATTTCGTTGAACATATTTTGAATTTTTTTCGGATCTTTGTCACATTGCATAATGTAAATTCCTTTGCTTAAATTCTATTTTAGCATACAATATTGATATTATGAAGATAGCGTTTTTACCTATAGATAACAGACCTGTTTGTTATACTTTGCCTGAAATGATTGCAAAAATTGATTCAGATATAGAGTTTTTTATACCTGAGCGCGAGCTTTTGGGCGGGTTAACTAAAACTGCTGATATTGAGGGTTTGTTTAAATGGCTTATTGATTTACCTGAACTTGATGCGATTGTTTTATCACTTGATACAATAGCTTACGGTGGTTTGATTCCATCGCGCAGGTGTCCTGAAACCTTTGAACAAATAAAAGAACGTATTGATAAATTAAAAAAGATTCTTGAAACCAAAAAATCGAAAATCTACGCTTTTTCAAGTATAATGCGGATTTCCAATAACAATTACAATATTGAGGAAAAAGAATACTGGAAAAAATGGGGTAAAAAGATTTTTGATTATTCATATCACACTCACAGATTTGGCTGTGAAAGCTGTATTTCAAACATGATTCCTTCTGCAGTTCTTGATGATTATTTGGAAACCCGTAAAAGAAATTTTAAAATTAACAAAATTTATTTACAGTGGCAAAAGGAAGGGCTTTTTGATACATTAGTTTTTTCAAAAGATGACTGTGCTCAGTATGGTTTTAATGTGCAGGAAGCTCAATTTTTGGAAGCTTTGGGCGGGTTTACAAAAACCGGCGCTGATGAGATTCCGCTGACACTTTTGGCGCGGGCTATACAGGGTGATATGAAAGTTTGTCCGATATTTTTAGAACCTGATAAGGATTTAATCTCCAAATACGAAGATGTTTCTGTTGAAAAATCTGTTCTCGGGCAGTTAGAACTTGCCAATGTGAGAGTTGGTTTACAGGAAGATTCTGATGTCTTATTATATGTGAATAATTTTATCGAAGAACAGGGTGAAATTGTTATGGGGGTAAATACAGAATCTTTTGCAGATGAATTTAAAACTCCTAAAACACCATATATGATTGCAGATGTTCGATTTGCAAACGGTGCGGATAATAATTTTATTGATGAATTTTTTAAAAACAAAATAGATGAAAATTTTTACGGGTATTCAGCGTGGAATACAACGGCAAATTCTTTGGGGAGTTTGATATGTGCGGCTAAGGTTAGATTTTTTGCTAAAAAATATAATCCTGATGCGTTTAAAAAGTTGCAGGCTGTAAGATTTTTGGATGATTGGGCTTATCAGGCAAATGTTCGTCAGACTCTTGAATCTCCTGATATTAAAGCGTTGAGTGCAGGCATGGTAAATTATGAAAAAATTGTAGAGCTTGCTTTAGATACAAAAATATCAGCTAAATATAGTTTCCCCTGGAATAGATTGTTTGAGGTAGAAGTTGAACTTAATTGATTTAATATTACTTGCAATAGCGCTTGGAATTGATTGTCTTGTGGTTTCGTTTTCACAAGGTTTGATATTTAATACGAACAGATTGAAAAGTTCGCTTCAGTTGGCGCTTGTAATGGGTGTTTTTCAGGGTGGAATGCCTTTAATCGGATATGTCGGAACAGATTATATGTATAAATTTGTTTTGCCATACAGTAAGTGGATAGTTTTTGGGATATTTCTTGTTCTGGGTTTAAAATTTATTTTAGAATCATTTCAAACTAAAAAAGAAGAAATTCAGTGTATCGGGTTAAAATGTCTTATCGGGCTCGGGGTTGCAACAAGTATTGATGCGCTTGTATCAGGTTCTACATTAAGACTTACCGAAACAAACCTTTTGGTTTCGGGTTTAATAATCGGTGTTGTATCGTTTTTGATGTCTATGGCAGGATTTTGGAGCGGAAATTATGTAAAAAATATTCCGTCAAAATATCTTGAGATTGTTGGCGGAATAATTTTGATTCTTTTAGCTGTAAAAACTGTTATTTAAGCGGGTAACCGTTCGGAATTTTCCAGCCGTTTTGCCTAATCCATGCTGCACAATACATTCCGTCACCGTATTTAGAACAACTGTTTTTTATAACATTATATCTTTTATTTGCACCATACGGAATTATAGAGTCTGCTTCTTCATCTCTGTATAAGAAAAATACATCTTGCCCAAATACATTTGGTTTTTGTGAACCATTAATATCTATAATTATAATTTTGTCATTATTTGAGCTAACATTTGTGTTTTCTGATTTATACCCGAATACATATAATATTCCGTCTATTGATATAAACGGTACTCTTTCATTATTAAATGGTGAATTATATGAACCATTTTCCGTTCCATTTAAATAAGTCCAGTTTTGTGTTCCTTTGTAACCGCAAGTGTCAAAACCTTCACAAATCTGCATAATTTTTATATATGGGCGAAAATATCTGTCAATAAATTCCGGATAAGTTAAATTTTTATCCCAGGTTTCCATTTCTCCGTTTTCGGATTCAGACATTTTTATTGACTGGTTTATTACAGAAACTGCTCGTTCAAGTTTGGATTCTATAACATGTTTTTTGTGTGCTGTTAAAAGGTTTGGTATTGTAAGTGCTGCAACCACACCAATTATGCCAAGAGTAATTAATACCTCGGCTAAAGTGAAGGCGGGTTTTTTACCCCTCCCCTTCATTTTTATTCCCTCAAGGGAAGAGGACTGAAAATATTTACCCCTTTCTGTCATAATTTTGCTCCTTTTTAATTCTTTTGTGACAAATGTTTGCATTAATTATGACATATTTTTGCATAATGTCAATATTTAGTGACAATAATTTGCCTTAATAAATCTCAAGAAACAACTATACTTAAATAGAGGTGTATATGAGTATAAAGAAAACATTAGGTTTAAAAATAAAAGAACTAAGGAAAAAAGCAAAGTTTTCACAGGAAAAATTTTCTGAAATGGTTGATATGAATCCCCGTCAAATTGTTAGAATTGAAAATGGTGAAAGCTTCCCAACGGCTGAGAATTTAGAACGTATCGCTCTTGCTCTTAGGATTACACCTCAGGAATTGTTTTATAATGAAGCATTTATTCCGGATGAAACTTTAAAGCAAGAAATAACAAAATCCTTAAATACATTAAATAATAAAGAGCTGAGGATGATTTATACTTTGATTAAGAATTTATAAGTTATTTAAAAAACATGCGCTTTTATGGTTTTCGGAAATATTATCAAGCGGCGGAACTTTTTGAGTGCAGGTTTCCATACAGTATTCACATCTCGGGTTAAATTTACATCCGCTTATAATTTGTGATAATGTCGGTGGCTGACCTTTTATTGTTTCGAGTTGTTCACCCCTGTTTGACGGAAGCGAATTTAGTAAGGCTTTTGAATAAGGGTGATTCGGGTTTGCGAAAAATTCTTTATTCGGGGCTTTTTCAACGATGCGTCCGGCATACATTACTGCAATTTCGTCTGCATTTTCGCTTACGAGTGCAAGATCGTGGGTGATTAGAAGAATTGATGTTCCATTATTGATTTTAATATCATTTAAAATATTCATAATTTGAGCTTGAATTGTTACATCAAGTGCTGTTGTCGGCTCATCTGCAATTAAAATTTCAGCGTTACAGGCAAGTGCCATTGCAATTATTGCACGCTGTTTCATACCGCCTGAAAACTCATGAGGGTAATTTTTCAATCTTGATTTTGCACCGGGAATTTGTACGGCTTCGAAAGCTTCTATGGCTTTCTTCTCTGCTTGTTCTCCTTGCAGGTTTTGATGAATTTTCAAAATCTCTAAAAGCTGATCGCCGACAGTATATAACGGATTAAGAGATGTCATAGGGTCTTGCGGAATCAGTGCAATTTTTGAGCCTCTGATATGCTGCATTTCTCTTTGAGATTTTTCAAGAAGATTTTCGCTGTTAAAAAAAATTCCGCCTGAGGTGATTCTTGCTGTTTTTGGGATGAGTTTTAAGATACTCATTGCGCTCATTGTTTTGCCGCAGCCGGATTCGCCGACGATAGAAAGCATTTTACCTTTTTCTAAAGAAAATGAAACATCATAAAGCGCCTGTCTGAAAATATCTTCACACTGAAATCCAAGATTTAAGTTTTTGACATCTAAAATTGCCATCAAATAAATTATATAATTTTTGACAGCGGATGTCTATAAGTTAACAGAGGGGTCTGTTATGGGGTTGGAGTTCTTTTGAATTTATTAGCAATCCAGACAAACGGTTTTTTAATATAATTTAAAACTGTTGTGCCTGCATTTTTAACGGATGCAGGTAATTTTATTTTACCTTTGCCTAGAACTAAAGCAGTTCCTATAGTTGCAGCTGCAATTATTCCGCCAAAAAGCCATTTTTTCCAACCCGGATTTTGAATAACATTTGAAGGGTTGCCAAACTCGTCAGTTTTTGGCTGGTCTTTTAATTTTGTTCCTTCAGGTAAAAGTGTCGGTACATCTTCAAACTTAGGATTTCCGACATATCTTGCTGGCTGGTCTGTTATATATGCGGCAGCATCATAATCTAGAATCCCTGCTGAAGCGCACATATCAAGAGGATATATCCAATCTGAATTCATAAAAATTTCCTTTACTTTTTACCTATATTTATATAAAGTATTTTTTTGTTCAAAAATTGCGCATTTTTATGATAGGATTAAGTTATAAGTACTAAAAGAGGGAAATTTAAATGGATAAATATTATTTAACTACGGCAATTGATTATGTAAACGGCGCACCGCATATCGGTCATGCTTATGAAAAGATTTTAACAGATATTATTGCAAGACATTATTCTCAAAGAACTGATAATATGTTTTTCCTGACTGGGACTGATGAACACGGTGTTAAGATTCAAAAAACATCAGCTGCTCAAGGTAAAACTCCGAAAGAGCTTTGTGATGAAAATGCTCAAAAATTTAAAGATGCTTGGAAAGCTTTAGATGTTAATTACAACAGATTTATCCGTACAACAGATGAAGACCATGAAAAAATTGTTCAAAAGATTTTCAAAAAACTGGTTGAAAAAGGTGACATTTATAAACACGAATACGAAGGTTTGTACTGCTCAGGTTGTGAATGCTTCTTAAACCCTAAAGACCTTACAGAAGACGGACTTTGTCCTGATCACCTGAAAAAACCTGAAGTTGTTAAAGAAGAAAATTATTTCTTTAAATTATCAGCATATAAAGATGCTATTATTAAACATATCAAAGAAAATCCGGAATTTATCATTCCAAGTTTCAGAGCAAATGAAGTTTTAAACCAATTGGAAGATATTCAGGATATTTCGGTTTCCCGTAACAAAGCAAATGTAGGCTGGGGTATTGATGTGTTGGACGATCCTGAACAGTCAATTTATGTTTGGATTGATGCACTTTCAAACTATATTACAGCAATCGGATACGATACTGAAAATCCGTCTGAACAATTTAAACAGCTTTGGCCGGTTGATGTTCACGTTATTGGTAAAGATATTCTTAAATTCCACAGTATTTATTGGATTGGTATCTTGATGGCGCTTGAATTGCCGCTTCCAAAACATATTTTCGCACACGGTTGGATTACTATTGATGAAACAAAAATGTCAAAATCTTTAGGTAATGTTGTTTCTCCAACTTCTGTTCTTGAAAACTTTGAACTGGAACATCCTGATGCTTTCCGCTATTACATGGCAACATCTGCTCCTTGCGGACGTGACGGAAATTATTCAGATCAAGATTTCAAAGAAAAAGTTAACGCTCACCTTGCAAACAGTATGGGCAACTTGTTAAACAGAAGTTTATCAATGCTTGTAAAATATTTTGACGGTGAAATAAAAGAGGAATTTTTAACAGGACGTTCTCAAGAAGCAGAAAGCTTATTAAAAACAGCGTTAGGTAAAGTTAAAGTTGTTCAAAACCACTTTAATCACTTTGAAATTCAAGAAGCCGCACAGGAAATTATCTCAATCGTTGACTCCGCAAACAAATTTGTAACAGATAACGCACCTTGGACACTTGCAAAAGAAGAAAAAATGACTGAATGCGGACAGGTTCTTGCAACAGTTCTGGAAGTTATGTGTATAATTTCATCTCTTATTTATCCGTATTGTCCAAATATAGCAGCTGATATGGCAAAACAATTATCATATGATTTGTCAACAAAACTTGATGATATCGCGCTTGGCAATATCAAAGCCGGAAAACTTATTGATAAAGAAGATATCCATCCGGTGTTTTTAAGAGTTGATTCAGAACTTGCTGATAAATCTAAAAAATAATGTTATAAAAAAGAGCGCCGCGATATTATCGCGGCGCTCTTTTTATATATCTACGCCCTGCATCATTTCAACAAGTTGACCGATTGTGCCTTCCATAGTTACACTGTCCGAGGTTCGTTGCTGCAAAAATGCGTTAACTTTTGGCATCATTTCAATTGCAGTATCAAGTTTCGGGTTAGAACCTGGCTGATACATACCAACATCAATAAGGTCTTTGTTTTCACGATACATTGACATAATGGTACGCAGTTTTCCGGCAGCTTGTTTGTGCTCAGGAGTCGCAATTGCACTCATCAAACGCGAGATAGACCCCAGAACATCAATTGCAGGGTAATGGTTGGATTCTGCAACTTTTCTTGATAAGAAAATGTGACCGTCAACAATACCGCGGACAATGTCAACAATCGGGTCTGAAATATCGTCACCTTCCATCAAAACAGTATAAAGTGCCGTAATTGAACCTTTAGGACTGTTTCCGGCGCGTTCTAAAACTTTTTGAAGCCATGAAAAAATTGATGGCGGATAACCTTTCATTGTAGGCGGTTCACCCAGCGACAAACCAACTTCACGACCTGCCATTGCACAGCGTGTAACAGTATCTGTCATCAAGAAAACTTTTTTTCCCTGATCTCTAAAATATTCGCAAACAGCAGTTGCAGCTTGAAGAGCTTTTTGACGAATTAAAGGCGGCTGGTCACCTGTAGAGCAAACCAAAACTGATTTTGCCATACCTTCTTCTCCAAGTGCATCTTCGACAAACTCTTTAACTTCACGACCGCGTTCTCCGATTAATGCTACAACGTTTACATCAGCATCTGAATTCCTTGCAATCATACCAAGAAGTGTACTTTTCCCAACTCCCGAGCCAGCAAAAAGCCCCAAACGCTGTCCACAACCCATTGTCATACACCCGTCAATAGCTCGAACTCCTGTTGAAAATTGTTCTGTAATAATCGGTCTTTCAAAAGGACCAGGAGGAGGACCATCAATTGGACGCCATTGTGCATTTGTTGTATCTAATGGCTTACCATCAATTGGATTTCCTAAAGGGTCAATTAATCGTCCCAGTAAAAAGTCTCCAATAGGAATTGTTATCGGGCGGCGTGTTGTAGTTACCAGACTTCCTTGTCCGATTCCGCTTCCGTCTAAAAGCAATGATAACTGAGCAACTTCACCTTTAAATGCTGCAACTTCAGCAGGTTTTTGCTCACCTTGAAAGTTTTCTATATAACAAAGATCGCCGATTTTTAATCCGGGTAGTTTAACTTCTACAGTTAAACCTAAAAGCTTCGATACAGAACCTTTAAATGTATATAATTCTGTTTCGGCAAGCTTTTCTTTAACCTGTTGTTTTAGATTTTCAATATTGCTTTTATTGATAGTTGTCATATATTTTATTATAGCAATATTTTTATGTTAATCAATTTATTAACAAAAAACCGGATATCAAATCCGGTTTTTTAATTTAATCGTTTATTACTTCTAACACTCTTTCCCAAACTTCATCAATTGAACCATCTGCATTAATTGTTCTTAATGTTCCTTTGTTTTTGTAATATTCAATCAATGGTGCTGTTTCGTGGAAATATGTTTCAAATCTTGCTTTTGCGATTTCTTCGGTGTCGTCTTTTCTTTGGGTTAATTCTGAACCGCATTTATCACAAATTCCTTCAACTTTTGTCGGTTTAAATTTCAAATTGTAAATTTCTCCGCAAATCGGGCATGAACGGCGGTTTACGATTCTTGAAATTAAAACATCTTGATTTAAGTCAAAATATATTGCTCTAAAATCAACTTTAGTTTCTCCGTTGATTTCTGAATTTATTACATCAAGCATGTCAGCCTGTTCAACGCTTCTCGGGTAACCGTCAAGGATGTATCCGTCTTTGCAGTCATCTTGCGAAAGTCTTTCTTTAATAATAGAACCTACAAGTTCGACCGGAACAAGATTTCCTTTGTCAATAAAAGATTTTGCGATTAAGCCGTTTGGAGTTCCTTTTGCTATTTCGGCTCTCAAAAGAGAACCGGTATCAATATGCGGAAATCCTAAAAATTCTGCTAATTTTGTTGTCTGTGTGCCTTTTCCGCAAGCCGGCGGTCCTAAAAAAATAAATTCTTTTTTCATGATGTCACTCTTTTCTAAGTTTAAATAAGTTTTCTCATTATCAACGATGTTCATTTTTATCTCTTTCTTTAACCAATACATGAGAATTGTACATCAAGCGTATTTTGATTTCAATGAAAAAATTTTATTCTAATTCATCTAGCCATCTGAAATAATAAAAAGAATTACCAAGTTTTTTGTATATGCCTATTTGAGATTGTCCCTGATATTTTCTTATATCTTGTGTTTCATACATTTCTTTTGTGTTTTCAAGTGCAATAAATTCAGCACATACAACAATACTTTGTTCTTTATCAGGGTGTTGTCTTATTTTGAATACAACATCGTCAGAGGTAGTTTTTGAGTGAATCACTTCATTTGGAACCAGATTGAAATGTTCGCAGATTAGTCCTTGAAGCATTGTTATTTGTAAAGGTTGTTCAAAATATAGATTATTAGGAAAAGTTAGTACAATATTTTCCAAGTTTAGAATATTGCCTAGCCTATTTAGTATAAATTTATTATTGTATAACTCAATTGTTTCGTATTTATTAACATAGATACATTTATCATTGAGTAATCGTGATAATTGATTATTGTTTAATTGGTAGTCCATCTTGATTTTCTCTGAAAAGTGTTAGTTTTTCATTGCTTTTGCTAATTATTAATTTATTATCTTGCATAGTGTAATTGATTAAATCAACTTCAGGGTTTACATCTAATAAGCCTAGTATTGTTGAATTTAAGCAAAGTGCCCAGCCATTACCATTTCTTATTAATTTCCTATTTACAACCATATATTGTCCTTAAAACTATTTAACAATTATAGTGATTAAATGTAATTTTAGATAATATTACATTGTATGGTTGATTGTAAGAAGTAGTATTATTTGTCACCCTGAACTTGATTTAGGGTGACAAAATTTTTGCTTTTAACAGTGGGCGGTGAGAGAATCTCACCGCCCACTGTTTTACCCTCTTGAAATTTAAAAAAAATCAGTTATAATGTAAGTATAGGAAAGAGCGACTAAGCTCTGGTATAGCTTAATCGCCCTGTCGCACCTATAAGAACAAATAAGTCAATTTAATTAAAATCTCTAGTATGGCTAGAGATTTTTTTATTAACTCTCTATTGCTCATAATAACCTCCTCTCTCGCCCTATGTCGCTGATAGTTTGTAAGCGCATTGGAGGTTTGGGCGCGTTCCTGAATTAATTAGCGGTGAGAGAATCTCACCGCCATTCAATTTATTTATTCAATTACTTCTTTTATTTCCGGACTTTCGTTGACGTAATTTGTCAGCTGTTTTAGTGCCGGTTTGTAAGCGTTTATTGAGCTTGAACCGCCAAGACAACCCCCTGGACAAGCCATAACTTCAATCAGGTTTCCAAATTCGCAAGAACCGTTTTTGGCAAATTTTTTCAAGTCTCTGATAGATTGTTTGTTCAACCCGTCTACAATATATGGCTGTGCTTTTTTATCTTCATCAAGTAATGAATTTACAGCGCCTGCAACCCCGCCTGTTACTGCAAAATTTCTTGCCTGTGCTGAAGATTCTTTTCTATATTCAGTTTCATCGCATTCTGCAACTTGAATATTCATTGCAATAAACCAGGCACCAAGTTCTTCAAAATTAAGAACATAATCAATATTAGGGTTTTGCATAGCTTCACGTCGTTTTGCAACACAAGGGCTGAAAAATACTGTTACAGCTTCAGGTGTTTCTTTTTTTATCATTTCTGCAGTGTAGTATGCAGGTGTTTTTGTTTCTGAGCGGAATGGTTTAAGTTCCGGAACATGTTTTTCAACAAGTTCGTTATAGCCTGCACAGCAGGAAGTTGTCATAAATTTGTCGCCTTTTTCCATTCTTTCGGCAAATTCTGCAGCTTCGTGTTGGGTTGTAATATCAGCACCTTCTGCGACTTCCACAACATCAGAAAATCCTACAGAAAGTATTGCTTGTTTTAGTTGTTTTGGTGTGCAAGGAAGCTGCCCCATTATTGCAGGTGCAAGCATTGCGACAACTTTTTTACCTTCTTTCATTGATTTTAGAATATCAATGATATGGCTTTTTTTATGAACTGCACCAAACGGGCAAGAGCTTACGCATTTTCCGCAAGAAATACATTTGTCAAAGTCAATACGTGCATGACCGTCTTCATCTTTTGCAATAGCACCGACAGGACAAGCATTTTCGCAAGGTACGATAATTTTTGCGATTGCCTGATAAGGACAAACTTGAGCACACATTCCGCAATTTTTACATTTTGCAGGATCAATTACAGATTTACCATTTTCAACTTTTATTGCGCCGAATTTACAGGTTGATTCGCAAGGTCTTGCGACACATCCCTGGCAAAGGTCAGTTACATAAATTCTTGAAGGAACGCAGCCTTGACAAGCTGTATGAAGAACTGTCAAAGGATTTTCTTCCGGTTCAGTTCTTTCAAGAGATTTTTTTGCAAGAGTAGACAGCAATTCACTGTCATCTGCATCTTCAATTGATAATCCCAAACCCGCAATTACTCTGTCTCTAAGAATCGCACGTTCTTTATGAATACAGCATCTGAAAGGGACTTCACTGCCTTTCGGACGCATTTCATAAGGGATTTTTCTTGTGTTTTCTTCAAAATTATCACTCAGATAAGCTTTAATTAATCTTACCAGAATTTCCCGTTTTAAATGTGATGTTTGTTTAGGGGTATTTATTGCCATTTCTTAATCCTTTACTTTGCTAACTTTGCATCAATTGCTGCAAGTACTTTTTCTACACTTGCTTCTTTAATAATTTCATTATCAACTTTTACGTAAGGTGCTTTGGAAAATTCCCAGTCTACTGAGCATAAACCAAGGCAAGGAACGCCTGAAACTTCTACTTTATCACCGTATTTTGCAGGTACAATTTCGATTAATTCTTGTAGATTTGCTGAACCCATTACAAAACATGTTGTACCTAAACATACTTTTACACTAACTTTTTCCATATTCACCTTCCTGTTACATATATTGTACACTAACTTTTTTAAAATATTTATCCTGCAAAACGGAAGCCATTTTCTTGATTATATTTTTGCGTATTTCGATTTCTATTGGTAATGCAGGATTGTAGTGAGCCTGATTCAGTTTTGCGCCTACCATGAAATTGATGCAGTCACTATCTAATAAAAATTTTATCAGCTTTCCTGCAGCGTTGTCAATATCTAAATTCCCTTCTTCCAAACATTCAAGGGTTTCGGTCAGTGTAAGGATTCCTTCTGTTATAAGGTCAACACCTTCCATGTACGAGCAGCTCGGAAGTTTTCCGATACTTATTTCTTTATCCATTGTTATTGGAAGATTTAATTCACGTGAAATCAGGTTTGCTGTTGTACCGCCGCAGATTGCTTTTTTACCTTGAAATTCTTTGAATAATTTTGCATAATCAGGGTCATTTTTTTGATTAAACGGAGGTCCTGTAAATACAAGTGATGTTCTGGGTTCACGACAGTATAAAACGCAGGCTGAAATATCATCTTTCGGAAGGTGGTTTGTTTCGATATTTTTGGCTTGTTTAATTATAAATGCTGATAAATCGGAACTTGAAATATCCGGTTCTTCTTTTAATTTTGCAAGAACAAGATTGATAAGCCCCTCTCTGCGAAGTCCCAGTTTAAGCCTTCCGTTACCGAGCCCGCACTGGGTTACTCCGTCTGAACAAAATATCAGCCTGTCGCCGAGTTCAAGGTTGATTTTGTAACTTTTCAGACATCTGTTTTTGAAGGTTTTTGACGGAATTGTATCGTATGGTGGATTCATAACTTCGCCATTTTTTATCCATAAAAATTCAGGGTTGCCTTCTTCAATAATTTTTGCGTGTCCTTCATCGTTTACTTCAATTATTGAAAAAGTCGAATAGCTGATTTTTCTGACTTTACAAACAGGAAGCGCATTCATAACGATTTCTGCTGCGCGGTGGATTGGGATTTCCTGTTTTTCGACAAATCTTAAAAGCATTGTTGCTGTCATACAGGATAAGATGTTTGCTTTAATTCCGCTGCCCAAACCGTCTGATAAAACCGCAATTAATTTTGCTTCATCGGGGTATCTTTTTGAAATAAAATAATCTCCAAAAGCATTCTGGTTATACTTTTTTACCTGCTTGCAGTCTATATCAATAAACATTATTTGCTATCTCCTTCAGGTTTGTCATCGTAATCATTTGCGATAGAATTCAATAATGTTTCTGTTTCAACCATGTGTTCACCTAGCAGACAGGCGATTTCCTGAACAATTGAAATATTTTTTGATATTACTTCTTTTGCTTTTTCGGAGATTTTTTCGCGTGTCGTTTCTGTCTGGGTTACGTCTGTAATGATTGCCCCTACGATTTCGTTAGGTTCAATTGTAAATGCATTAATATCATAAAGTCTGTTATTAACGTTGTAATGCTCTTTATGAAGGTCTTTTCCGGTTTTTAGAATTGTTCTGAACAGGTCTGAAAATTCTACAATTCTGTCGATAGCGGCGCCTGTAAGCCCATCCGGTCTGGCTTTGAAGATTTCGTACATTTCTCCTGTAAACATTTTCATAAAACTTTCGTTAGCTTCAATAATATTCATATTATTATCCACCATAACAATAGCGGCAGGCATACAGCGAAGCATTGCAGCAGCTTTTCGCATTGCAATTTTTCTCATATATGAAATACACATTGAAGGTTCAGCCACACCGTCTAAAAGTGCAACGGCAAGTTCACGGCAAGATGAATATCCGCATCCGCCACAGTTAAGTTCATCTTCTGCGGTGTGTTTACCGATTTTTTTCAGTGTTTTTATAATTTCTTCAAGTGAATACTTGGATTCTGTAACTTCTGCAGGTGTGTATTCGTAGTTAACAACATAATCGGTTGTTTTAGGAATGTCATCTCTTTTTTTGACTTTTGTTAAGACATCTGAAACGATGCTGATACTTGCTTTATCGGTTGAAATACAAGGTCCTGCGATACATCCGCCTTCACAGGCTAAAGCTTCTACAAATATCGGACGGTTTAATTTTTCAGGTTCTAAGTTGTTTAAAGCCTTTTCAAAAGCTGGAATTGAACAAATTTCCAATAACTGAGCTTCATCTTTTATTCCGATTTTGCGAATTGTTGTGTTCATTCCTCCGTCAATCGGATATAATGCGCCTTCGTGTGCGCTATAAGGGACAAATTCAAACCTGTCGTCTTTTTGGATTTGAGAAATATCAGGAATTTGATCGTTTATCCAGATTTTTAATTCTTCAAAAGTTATTGCTAAATCAATTAGCCCGTCAGGTTCATCAGCTTCTTTTTTCTTACCGATACAAGGTCCGATAAATACAATCCCGATATCCTCTCCGTAAGTTTGTCTGAGCATTTTAGCGTGTGTTCTTGCAGGAGAGCCGATTGGTGTAATGTATTTTGAAAATTCGGGTTTGTACATTCTTATATAATCAACAATTACAGGGCATGCGCTTGATATCCATAATCCGCTTTCAGTGTTATTAAGCATTTCAGCTGTTTTGATGGAAACCTCCTGAGCGCCGAGTGCGGTTTCTGATATATCTTTAAACCCTAAGCGTTTAAGGATTGCAATCATTTTTTGCGCAGACATTTCAAAAACCCCGCGCCAGGATGGTGCAAGTGATACATAAACATCTTTCCCACTATTGATAAGGTTTTTAACCCGTTCTAAATCACTTCTGACACATTTTGCATTAGCAGGGCACACCTTAACACAAGTTCCGCAGGATATACATTTTTCCGGAATAACGGATGCGTGGTTATTTTCGATTTTGATTGCCTTAACCGGACAATCTCTTACGCAGCGATAGCAGTCGTGGCATTCGTTAATTAAAGTGTAGACCGGATGTTGATTATTCATTTCTTAACCCCTGATTTTAAATTTTACACTAAAGCAGTTTTTAAAATTTCCTGTAATTTTTCTTCATTAATTTCATTATATAAAACGTCATCAATATAAATATTTGGACCTGATGAGCATTTTTCCTGACACAAACCGCCGACAAGTTCGATTTCTGCATCAAGATTATTTTCTTTTATATAATTTTCCAAAAAATTAAGATTTTCCAGGTTTCCGCGTGCGAAACACGAGCTTCCCATGCAAACTTTTATGTTATGTTTAGTCATATTTTCCTCACTTTTTACAACATCATTTTATTATAGTTATATGAAGTTGGCAAGTGGGGGAAATGAATTAGTCATTATCAAATTTTTCTTTAAGAAAAAGCATATAAGATAATGTATCAAGTTGTCCTATCAGGTTATTATGTCTTTCCGAAATATCGTATGCGGATGTTCTAATACATTCTATGGTTACATTGATACGATTCTGTAATTTGTTTTTAAGTTCTTCTTTGTCCATGATTACCTCCATTTTTACTTGTATTATGCAAAGAATAGTGTATATATGTATATAGTACTTTGTTGATTTCAATTTGTCAATAGTTTATTATAATTTACATTATGAAGAGAGAAAAAGGGACTATTACAACTAAAATTTGCTTTAAAATCAAATTTGAAAGAATGAAAAGGAATCTGTCGCAAGAAGATTTGGCGCTTGCTGCAGGGATAAGTAGAAATGGATTAAGTAATATTGAATCAGGAAAAGCTTCGCCAACAATAGATACCTTGGAGAAAATTGCAAATGCTTTAGGCATTGCATTTTTAGATTTAGTAGATGTTTCGAAAGTGGATTTATAGGGAACACGCCCAAAGCCTCGACCTGTCACACTCCCTTGTATTGTGATAGAAAGAGGCAGGAATGAGGCTCAATGAGCAAGAGGCAAATAGCAAAAAATGCCCTAGCTGTAATAGGACACTTTTTACAAATAATTGCTTTATTCTTATAGGGTGTGAACAGTCGGTTAAGCTTAGACGGAGTTTAGCCGACTCCCTATGTTCTTATTATTTACTATTTTTATTTTTTTGTCAAGGTGTCTCCTATGCCCTGCTGATGTTGTTAGTTAACTAAAGTAACAATTTTGGTATATCAGGAACTTTTGTGCTATACTATTACTATATTTCAGTAGATTAGGGAGTATGTATATGTCAGAAAACGCACAGGACATTATTAATGATAAAGGTATGGAAGCTTTACAAGAAGCTGCAAGCACACCGGTAGAAGCTATTGAAACTCGAACATCAGCTGATTATAGTGCTGATAATATCAGGGTTTTGGAAGGCTTGGAAGCTGTAAGAATCAGACCGGGTATGTATATCGGTTCAACTTCTCAAAGAGGTTTGCACCACTGTATTTACGAAATCGTAGATAATTCAATTGATGAATCTCTTGCAGGTTTTTGTACTGATATTCACGTAACAATTCACAAAGATAACAGTATTACCGTTGAAGATAATGGCCGCGGAATTCCTGTTGATATCAAACCGGACAGCGGAAAATCAGCGTTAGAAATCGTTCATACCGTGCTTCACGCAGGCGGTAAATTTGGTGATGGCGGTTATAAAGTATCCGGCGGGCTTCACGGCGTTGGTGCATCTGTTGTTAACGCGCTTTCTGAAAAATATGTTGTTGAAGTTTCACGTCAGGGCTTTGTTTGGCGCCAGGAATACATGAGAGGCGAACCTATGGCTCCTGTTGAAAAAGGTGAAGCAACTGAAAAAACCGGTACTAAAACTACATGGTGGCCTGATCCTGAAATCTTTACAGAAACTACTGAAATAGATTGTGATGTAATCGCAAACCGCTTAAGAGAAATGGCTTTCCTTAATAAAGGTTTGAAAATTATTTTCTCACGTCACGATTCAGAAGAAACTGAAACCTTCCACTACGAAGGCGGTATCGGAAGTTATGTTGAATTTTTGAACAAAAATAAAAACGTTCTTCACGAAAAACCAATCTATATTGATAAAGTTGTAGGTGACTTGCAAGTCGAAGTTGCAATGCAATACACTGAATCATACACTGAAAGTGTTTTATCTTTTGCAAACAATATCAACACTCATTCAGGCGGAACTCACTTAACAGGGTTTAGAAACTCAATCACACGTGTATTAAATGATTACGCAAGAAAAAATAATATTTTAAAAGATGCAGACCAAAATCTTTCTGGTGAAGATGTTCGTGAAGGTTTAACTGCAATTGTTTCTGTTAAAATTCCAAACCCTGAATTTGAAGGACAAACCAAAGAAAAATTAGGTTCTCAAGAAGCTATGGGCGCCGTTCAGGATGCTGTTCGTGATAAGTTGCAAGAATGGCTTGAATTCAATCCGAAAATTGCAAAAACAATTATTGAAAAAACACTTCAAGCACAACGCGCAAGAGAAGCCGCAAGAAAAGCAAGAGAATTGACAAGACGTAAGACTGTTCTTGAAAATTCAACACTTCCGGGTAAGCTTGCAGACTGTTCTAACCGCGAACCTGAAAAATGCGAAATTTTCCTTGTTGAGGGTGATTCTGCGGGCGGTTCTGCAAAACAAGGCAGAAACAGAATGTTTCAGGCAATCCTGCCGCTTCGCGGTAAAATTTTGAACGTTGAGAAAGCAAGACTTGATAGAATTTACGGCAATAACGAAATTCAATCTATGGTTCAAGCGTTCGGTATCAAAATCAGCCGCAACGAAGAAGAAGTTGAAATTGATAAATTAAGATATCACAAAATTATTATCATGACCGATGCGGATGTCGATGGTGCACACATCAGAACTCTGATGCTTACTTTCTTCTTCCGCTATGCCAGACCATTAATCGAAAACGGTTATGTATATATTGCTCAGCCGCCTTTATTTAAGGTTACTCAAGGCAAAACTTCCGAGTATCTGTTCAATGAACACGTTTTGGATAAAATGCTTAAAGAACGCGGTATTAAGAATTTGAGCTTGTCTGATATTGATAAGAAAAATGTGAAAACAGGCGATGAATTACTTGACTTAATAAAAAATATGTCAGAATTCTATCGTTCATACAACAACCCGATTTTGAATCTGTTCCCTGCAGTATTTTTAAGAGGACTTGTACGTTCTGATATTAAGCTTGAAGACTTTGACAGCCAGTCAAGAATGAACGAAATCTGCGATTACTTGAATCATTATCTGGTTGACCACTCTAAAAATTACAATATTGCAGAAGCTGAAAACTATAAGGTTGAAGTTAAGTACAATTCTGAAAATGCTAAATATTCATTTACTTTACATCTGAATGAAGAAGAACATGTAGTATTAAATCAAAATATTATAAAAAGTTCTGAGTACAAAAAGCTTAAAAACTCTTATCCGTTGATTCGCGATTTCTTGATTGAAGAATCTAAAGGATTGTTGTTGGAAACTGATACTGAAAAATATGAAATTGATTCTTTTGAAAAGTTACAAAAACTTATTGATGATAGAGGTCAAAAAGGTTTGCAAATTCAACGATTCAAAGGTCTTGGTGAAATGATGCCGCAGCAATTATGGGAAACAACAATGGATCCTGCAACTAGAACTTTATTAAAAGTAACTGTAGAAGATGCAATGCTTTGTGATCAATTGTTTGACATATTGATGGGTGATAAAGTTGAACCTCGCCGCGATTTCATCGAAACTAATGCAGTATATGCAACAAATATAGATACCTAAGGTTAAATTAGTTTAGATGATTTTCGAGTCATCTTAATATAATACTTAAAATAATAAATGCGGAATTTGAGTTTTCAAATTCCGCATTTATCTTTTATATAATCTTAAAATGGTTTTGTCTGGTTCAATTTTAGTCTTAAATCTCTAAATCTTGCAATGTCTTCCTGAGTTTTTCCTGAATCTTTGAACACTGCTTGAGATGTTGGATGTACCATTAAAACATAATCCATATGAATTTCAAGGAAATTATACCTTCTTGGTGACTGGTTGCCCACGCGAGGATAAATTTCAGCATTTGTTACTGCAAGAAATCTTCTTTCTTTATCGTTTAAAAGGTCTGTAAGTTCTCTGTTTGTGTTTGTGTATTTTGAAACGTGAACTACACCTTTAATATCATGATCTGCTGTTAATATTGTTACCTCTATTGGAACTGTATCACTGTGTTTAGCCATTTTATTTTCCTTTATCTCTTCTTTAATCCAGTATATTATATTTTTTAAAAATTGTCCAGATATTAAATTTTATCAATCTTTTTTCTGAATCTTCCGCCGTATGCTTCGTGAACATCAACAACTGATACAAAGGCTTTTGGGTCAATTTCTTTAATTATTTCAATCATTTTAGGAAGTTCAAGGCGTGAAATAACGCAATAAATTAAGTCTTTATCCTGACCGGAATATCCTCCGATACCTTTTAGGTAAGTTACACTAATATCAAGTCTTTCGATTAGTGCATTTCCTATTGTACCGGCATCATCGCTGATTATTCTTACTGATTTTGAACTGTTCAAACCTTCCATTACAATATCAATAACTTTTGATGCGATAAAGTAAGTGATGATTGAATACATAGCGCTTTCCCAACCGAAAACTTTTCCTGCAGCCATATATATAAACAAATTTATTCCCATAATAAATTCGCCGACAGAAAACCCGAATTTCTTTGACACTAGTAATGATAGGATTTCTGTGCCATCAAGTGAGGCTTCGTTCTTCAAGATAAGCCCGACACCGACACCTAATACTATACCGCCAAATACAGATGCCAGAATAACATCATTTGTTACCTTGTAGCTGTGAAAAAAATTTAATGAAAGAGCAAGTATTATGTTGGCGTATGCTGTTGAAAATACAAATAATTTTCCCATTTTTTTCCACGCAAGAAGAATAAACGGAGTGTTTAGGATTATAACAAGTAAACCGAGATTCCATTTTGTAATATGGCTTACAATCATAGAAACACCGATTACTCCGCCATCAATAACTGCATTTGGAACTAAAAATGCCTCTAACGCAAACCCTGCAATTATTGCACCAATAGTCATAAAAAATAAATTTCGGGCAAGTTTTATAATAAAATCTTTATTTGAAATTTCAGAATTTACTGCCATATTATTTCCTGTCTTTATTGATTGTGATTAGCTTTTCAAGGTTAAAAATGGATTTCTTTTCTTGTTCTTCTATATTTTTGTATCCTAAAATATTTTCTAAATCGGTTTTTAGAGTAGGAATATCGTCGTATTTTTTCAATGAACCGTCTAATGTAATCGAAACATCACCAGTTTCTTCTGAAACAACAAGACAAGCGGCATTACTGGATTCTGTCATACCGATTGCAGCTCTGTGGCGTGTTCCGTATTTCCAGCTAAGTTTCGGGTCATCTGTTAGAGGAAGTAAAACCCCTGCAGAGATGATTTTTGAACCGCTTATTACAACAGCACCATCATGAAGCG
Source organism: uncultured bacterium (assembly GCA_950022695.1). Lineage (GTDB taxonomy): Bacteria > Cyanobacteriota > Vampirovibrionia > Gastranaerophilales > Gastranaerophilaceae > Zag111. The sequence goes on from CATLLN010000004.1 coordinate 97,855, forward strand.
GTGTATTTACGTGAAAAATTGTAAGTAATAATTCTGTCGATACATCAGCATTTAATATTGTTCCGACATCGTGGTAAGTATTGCTCAAGTCGTTTTGGAAAACTATTAATGCGCCTGTGTGTGATTTTGAAAGGTATTTTACAGCTTCAATGATTTCTTTTATAACATCAATGGATTTATTTGCTTCTTTATTTTTATCGTTTTCAAATATTCGTTTGAAAAAGTCAATTTGTCCGAGATATCCTAAAAATCTTCTTAATTCAGGTTGGAAAATGACGATTAAACTTAATGCAACAAGGGTTACGATTGAGCGGATAAATACACCGAGAATTGTTAAATCAAGTGCTACAAGAACCTCTGATAAAATCCATAAAAATACTAAAACAACTGCACCTTTGACAAATTTTTCAGAGTGCGTATTTTTAATAAATTTTTGGTAAAAAATAATTAATGTGGCTGCGATTACGCATATTTCAAAGATATTTTTCCATCCGAAAGTATCTTTGATGTAGATATGCCAATTTCCTATGAAATTTTGTAATAACATTAATAATTCGTCAATCATTTTTTCAACCTGTCAGGGATTATATCGTGCGCAATTAAATCATCTAAAGTTTCTCTTTTTATTATAATATCGGAGTTTGAATCATTGACAAGCACCATTGCAGGCTTTTGAACCCTGTTATAATTTGATGCCATTGAATAATTGTAAGCTCCGGTGTTATAAACACATAAAATATCGCCTTCATTAAGTTCCGGAAGTTCGATATCTTTGATAAGAATGTCGCCGGATTCGCAGAAACGACCTGCAATTGTAACTTTTTGAGTTTCATTTGTATCTTTTTTATTTGCAATATCAGCAGCATATTCTGCCTGATACATTGAAGGACGAGGGTTATCAGCCATACCGCCGTCAATTGCAACATATTTTGTTCCGTGCGGAACTTGTTTTGAGCTGCCTATTGTGTATAAAGTTACGCCGGAGGTTGAAATAATACTTCTTCCCGGTTCTAAGAATACTGTAGGAGCTTCAATATTATATTTTTCCACAACTTCATTTAGTTTGTTTATGATAAGTTCTGCAATGTCATAAGTTGAAGGAGGTACGTCTTTTTCGGTATACTTTACACCTAAACCGCCGCCGATATTTATTTCGTTGAGTTTTATACCGAATTTTTTTTCAATTCTTGAAATTTCTCCTGCCATAATTTCGATTTCGTCAGGATAAATACTTGTTTCAAAAATCTGAGAACCGATGTGAGCATGAAGCCCGTGAAGTTTCAAATTTTTATATTCGTTTTGAATAAGTTCAATCGCTTCATCAACCTGGGTAAGGTCAAAACCGAATTTTGAATCCAGATGCCCGGTTTGAATATATTCGTGTGTATGGCATTCAATACCCGGTGTAATTCTTAACAAAATGTCGGCAACTTTTCCTTTGCTTTGTGCAATTTCATTTAAAAGTGCAAGTTCAAAAAAGTTATCAGCCGAAATTCTTCCGACACCTAAATCCATTGCTAATGAAAGTTCATCATATGACTTGTTGCTTCCGTTAAATAATACATGAGTCATATCTACACCGGCTTTATGGACAGTATAGATTTCGCCGCCTGATACTGTATCAAACCCGAATCCTTCTTCATCAAGAATTCTTGAAATCGCACTTGTACAAAGAGCTTTTGAAGCATACATCATACGTGTATTCGGGTATTTTTCAAATGCTTTTTTATAATCTTTGCAGATTGAACGAAGTGATTTTTCATCAATCACATATAAAGGAGTTCCGTATTTTTCTGCTAAATCAACTAAATCACATCCGCCAATTTCTAAATTCCCCTTTTCATTGACAAGGGTTGAAACAGGTTTTAAAAATTGGTTTGTGCTTGATGTCATTAATAGCTCCTTTTAATCTTATATTAACATAATTTGAGGATATTTAATATACTTCAAATTTCGTATTTAATACGAAAAATATTTATCAAAATCAACATCGTCAAAACTGCATAAAAGTCTGAAAGTCTCATCATCTTCGTCCATTCTTTGGAAATTGTATTCATTAAATTTCCAATATTTCGGATTACTCCCTTTTACTTTTACGATATCTTTTTCTTTGAGTATGTTTAATTTTTTCTTGACTTTATCGACGGGAATATTAACGAGCTTTGCAAGTTCTACAGCGGTAATTCCATCATCAGAATTGCACTTTTCGGGGGTCAGGAACATTAATTCCAGACCAACTGATTTTAGAATTTTATCTTCTTCTGTTTGCTCGTAGTTATCCATATATATATGATAACTGAAATATATTCTCAAGATATCCTATATTTGATGGAATCCTGTTATTCTTCTTCTGAATCTTCGTCTTTTTTTATAGCATCGACTACCATTTTTGCCATTTCTTTAGCAATAACTTTTTGTGTGTCTGCAGGACAGTTTTGAAGCATATTCATAGCAGTTCTAAGAGTTGTGTCAATATCGTACCATCTTCCGCGGCGGTTGTCGTCAAGACCTGAACCTACAGCGTTAATAATATCATCTACTGCTTCAAATTTTTCGTCTTCAATATTGTGTTCAATGATAATTTTGATTAAATTTAAAGCTACTCGAATCTGAGTTTGATCATCAGTTTCTTCTAATGTTTTAACCGCTTCTGATAAAACAGGGTCTTTATCATACCAGCGTCTGTATTGGTTTGAATATTCTTCTTTCATACTTTTCTCTCCTTTATGTGAGACAATTTTATCATTTTTTTTGAGAGTATGCAAGGGGGGAATTCAAGAAATCGCGTGCTCGTCCGGAGCGCAATAATTGAAATTATATTTACCCTTAGCCTTGTTTGAAGGTGACGCCTTTTGTGCCTTTCGGGTATTGCCAGTTAAGACATTGGCGCTCACAGGCAATACGGCATGCACCGCATTCAAGACAATTTTCAAAGTTTACAATAAGCTCTTGGGTTTCTTCGTTCCATTCGTATACTTGAGCCGGGCAAATATTAACACAGCATTTTGTGATACAAAGCTTACATTGTTCAAAATCCGGTTTGAGGTGGGACTCTGTATCCGGTGAGTACTTTAGTGTGTATAATTTTTTATCTAAGTTCATATTAAAATACTCCATAATAACTTAACGATTGCCCAAATATCTTTGAATAATTCAGATATTTTTCTGTCAGTAAAAATACTTTTGATAAATTTGTGGTAATTTTCTTTTTTGGGAATTCCGTTAACAGAGGTGAACATTTCAAAAAATGCGTTAATTTTTTTCATGTAATAGCAAAGGAACGCATTTTTACGTGAGTGCATAACATCCATGAGTTCGCGGTAGGTTTTGAGGTCTTTTAAGATGAATGATTTTTTTAATTTTTTCTCGTAGTTGGATAGAGTTTTTTTAGAAAAATCATTTTTATCGATTGCTTCAACGGCAGTTTCAGCGGCAAGTTTTCCGCTAATCATTGCAAGGTTTGTACCTTCCCAGTGAAGATTATTTACAAGCATTGCCGCATCACCTATTATCATAACTCCGTTATCACAAAGTTTCGGGATTTTTTTGTATCCGCCTTCAGGGATGAGGTGTGCGGAGTATTCTTTTAGGGTTCCGCCTTCGATTAAAGGGGCAATTGTCGGGTGTTGTTTTAGTTTTTCAAGGATTTCGTAAGGTCTGTAATTATTTTCAGCTAACTCGTTGAGGGTTATGCCAAGTCCGATTGTGACAGAATCTGTATTTGTATACATAAACCCGAGTCCAAGCATTCCAAGCATTGGTCCGCCGAAGATTTCTACAATTGCGCCTTCATTATCTTTTAGTTTAAATCTTTGATTAATTATTTGGTTATCAAGTTTTATAACTTCTTTTACGCTCAGGGCAACATCTTTTGTATCAATATCTTTTCTTAACCCTATTTGTTTGGCAAGAAGTGAATTAACACCGTCAGCAAGGATTACGATATCGGCGAAGTATTCTTCCAGTTCGGTTTTTACACCTATAACTTGATTTTTTTCTTTAATAAGTTCTCTTACAACTGTTTCTTCAACAATGTAAGCTCCGGCTTTTTTTGCTTCTTCAGCTGCCCAACGGTCGAATTTTGCACGAATGACTGAATAGCTGGAATTATCGTTTTTACGATAGGTTATTGTTGTTGAATCTTCTTCGCCAAGTATTGCAAAATTATGTTCGATATTGCGTCTTTCAATTGGAGCTTCTGTTTCAAAGTTCGGGAAAATTTCTTTTGTCGCTTGCGTATATATTGCACCGCCAAAAACATTTTTACTGCCTGCAAATAAACCGCGTTCAATTAAAATAACTTCTTTTCCTGCTCTTGCAAGTGTGATAGCACAAGAAATTCCTGCAGGTCCTGCACCTACAATTATAACATCTGTTTTGTTTTCCCGTTTCAACATAAAACCTCTCTATTACTTAATTATATAATAAATTTACCCTGTTGTAAAATAGTTAATTATACTAATTTTATTGTTTATTTGCCAGTTTAAACAATTGCGATGACCTGGAAATAATTGGTAACAACATTTAACCTTAGATTGTAAAATTACGTAAAGTTTTAGCAAAAAATTCTTGCATTTTGTTTTAGTATGAATGAAAATACATTAAAAACGGATGTGTGAAATGATAGTAAATAGTGCAGCAAATTTTCGAATAGATAAACAACGATACAAAAAGGAGTACATGTCTCCAAATTCCGAGACACTTGTCCCTTCTTCAAATTTCTATTCACAATATAATAATCAAGATATTAAGAGACCTTTAAAAACAAATCATTCAGATTTAAGTTTTAAAGGTCTTTCTTTAGGTTACAAGCAGATAGGAAAAACTTTTAGCGTAAGAGAGTTCCTTGAATTTTCTGATAAATATGTCGGAAAAATGGGTAGAGAGCTTTTAGAAGATATTACGGTAAGACATAAAGATGCTGCATCTAAACTGATTTCTGTTAACGGTGATAATATAACACTTGCTAAAAAGACAATTCCTCATCTGGCGTGGGATGGAATTATATATCCGGTCAAGATTTTACCGGGCGATTTATTAAACGGTTTGGTTGAACTTATGGGAAAAGTTCCGGGATTTGAGAATTGGTCTGCAAAAACTTTAGAAAGACCAATGTTTAAAAATATTCGCCAACGTTCAAAACTTGACTCTAAAATCAGTTCTTTACAAGGGTTGATTACATATCGTGATATGAAAATCCATAACGCGAAAGAAGCTTTTGCAAAACAAGCAGGAAAAACTGTAAATGAATTAACAGATGCTGAAATCGCAAAAATCACTCAAGATGTTGATGTGAAAATGGGCTCAAGTATTTTCCAAAGCGAACTTAAAATGTTTGACCCGAAATCAGGTAACTATGATACTAAACACGAAAGAGCATTAAATAGATTAGTTTCAGGTTTACCGCCTGCAATTTTCCTTGCAAATGATGCTTATAACTTATCAAGAATGATGGATGATGATCCAAATGCAGCTACAAAAGAACAAAAAGTCAGATTTAAGCAAGAAGTCAGCAGAATTTTTACAAGCGGATATTTAACATTGATTACAATGGGCGCTTTCCAAAAATTCATTAACCGTTCAAAAGCAGGTATTGTTCTGACAACAGGTATTACGGTTCTTGTAACAGAAATGTTCTCACGTTTATCTAACGGTAAACACATTACAAGATTAACTCCTGAGCAGGCAAGAAAAGAAAATGAAGAAGCTAAAGCTCCGGAAGCTAAAATTAAACCGGTTGAAAATAAACAGGTTTCATCAACAGGCGCGCCTGCTGTGAAAAACGATAAAACGAAAGAACAACAAAAACCTTTATTATCATTTGATACCTTAATGAAAGGTTCAGCCGCAGTTTTGGGTATCGGATACAGTATTAAAGGATTCAAAAATATTCCGGCAATCAGAAAAGCTGCTTTAAAATATTTTGAAAATATGAAACTTAATAACCCTGAAAAATTTGATAAATTGGGTATTAAAGAATTGAAACTTGAAAATGCTGTGAAAACTTTTGAAGACAAGGTTATTTACAGACCATTTACTCAATTATATAAACGATTAACATCTCAAAAATTCCACGTTGAACCTGAAAAATTTGACAAGGTAGTAGAAGTATTGAGAGAATATGACGAAAAGTTTGCAGCAAAATATGAACAAGTCGGTAAATCCGCACTGAAAACAATTGACGGAAAACAAATTATTGATTTGGGCAGCAAAGATAGGAAAATAAAACCACTTGTAAACTTTGTAATTGCGCCGTTCAAATTTATATGGAATACAGTAACACTTCCATACTGGATGGTAGATGAAAAATTGATGAGTGTGTTTAGAAAAGCTAAACCAAAACCATCAACTAAAGATATTGAAGCATTAGCAAAAAGTTTTGACAGAATTAGTATGAATGCACTTAAAAAGAACTTTAACAAAGAAAAATTCCACGATTTTCTACAGGTTAATTTCTTGAAAGCATTTAATGAAGATTCATTATCAAGTGTTTCAAACGCTGAATTATCAAACCTTGCAAAAACAGCAGCATCAATTGCAACAATCTGGTTCTTGATGACAGATAATTACAATATGGTAATGTTAAAATCTAACGGTAATGACAAAGAAGGTGCAAATACCAAGTTTAAAGAAAGATTTGTTCAAGAAGGTTCAAGATTATTCTATCAAACATTATTGATTGATCTGTTTAACTCAACATTCAGAAATCAATACAACTCATCTTTGATGGGAATGAGCTGGATTACACTTGTCGATACAACATTAGGTGAAATGCTGACAAGATCATCAGTTGGTACAGCATTAAAACCTCATACAAGAGATGAACTCATCGCAAGGGAAACAAGACAAAATAATTACACAGGTTTCTTAAAAAAATACTATAACTTTATGCAAAGATTAACAGGTAAACGTTCAATCAAGTCATACGAAGTAACACCTAAAAATGCAGCTCCTGCAGCAGTAACAACAATCCCTGCATTAGAAGTTAACAAGAATATAATCTTTCAACAGAACAAATAAAAATTTATGAGAATCAAAAAGGCGCCGGCAAAAATTTGCCGGCGCCTTTTTGTGTATAAAATATTTATTTAATGGCAGGGAAGAAATAACGAACTCCATTATCAGAACGCCATCTTATATAACCTGTTTTGGGTGTTTTATCTAAATCCATAACACTTACAAGTGCCCAGTTCCCGCGTATTACACTGAGGTTTATTTTTTGCGGGTAATTCATTGTTGAAATAGTTTTTGCATTATCTTCTGTTGATGCTTTAATGTCTTTACAGGATTCAGGTGCGCTTTTTAAAAGCATAAGTCCGTATTTTTTACCGTAGGTATTATAAAAATTAATCCAGGTCATAAATTTATACGGGTCATCCATTTTTATCCAGCCGGTTTTTCCTGTTTGGTTATCGTAAATTATTTCAATCCAATCATCGGTCATATCAGTTACTGCCGCAAGTTCAAGTGATTTTTTAGGCAGAAATACCACAAAAAACTTTTCAAAACCTATTTCGCTCGGGAAAAATTCATCACAATTCCATCTTACACGGTAAAGAATTTGTGATTCCTCATTTGGCTCTTTATAAATTTGAACATCTTCTCCGACTTGATATAAGCCGATAGAATTTACCTGATTGATATTCGGGCGTACAGGCATGATATCTTTAGCATTTGCAAGATTTATGCCTAGAAATACCATTAATATTAATAGAAATAATTTTTTCATATTAACCTCTTTTGTTTAACTCTCCTGTCGGGCTAATGGAAATTTTTTACCCTTATTCCCTGAATGAAATTTGAGCGTATGCTTTTTGGAGTTTTTCTCTAACGGATGTCATTTGTTGGTCGATAATTTCATCTGTTAATGTTGCATTCTCATCTTGCATAAAGATTCTGAACGCTACACTTTTAAAACCTTCTTCAACATGTTCGCCTTGATAAACGTCAAAGATTTCAGAACCTTTAAAGATATTTTGTTTAACACCGCTTTTGATAACTTTTTGGATGTCATCGCAAGATACCGTGTCGTTGATTATGAAAGCCAAATCCCTTTTAACTTCCGGGAATTGAGGCAGGTGTTTAAATCTTGGAACAGTTTCTTTTACTGCGCCGATTACTTCATCTAAATCAACTTTGAATAAAAATGCTTCCTGATTAAGCTTTAATTTGTCTTGAAGTGTCGGATGAATTTGTCCGAAATATCCAATAGGCTGAGGCTTTTTACCAAGTAATAAAACTACAGCGGTTCTATACGGATGGAAAATTTTATGTGTTTTAGAAAGTTCTGTTTCTTCAAGTGGAACAATTTTGATTCTTCTTGTAATTTGTAAATCTTCAAACAGATTTTCAACAATACCTTTTACTGTGAAGAAGTCTGTTTTAACTGAGTTTTGCCATTTTGAGTTTTGAACTTCGCCTGTTAAAACACCTTCAAGTACAAGAGTTTCTTTTACTCCGGTATTTTTTTCATCAGCTTGGGCAACTTTCAGATAAGTTCTGCCGATTTCGTATCCCCAGAATGTTTTTTGACCGTTATCGAAGTTATATTTCATACAGTTTAAAGCACTTGCGGCAAGTGTTTGACGAAGCATTGAATATTCTTCACTTGCTGCATTTGCAACTTTAACGGCATTTTCGTCATCATATGGAATGTTGAATTTATCAAGTAGAGATTTTCCGATAAGCGAACTTGTTTGAATTTCATTTAAACCTGCTGAAAGCATAAGTTCATGTATTCTTTTAATAACTTTTTCGCCTAATGTAATAACAGGAGTTTGTGATTTATTTGGAAGGGTTGGTGCGATTTTGTCGTAACCGTTAATTCTTGCGATTTCTTCGATTAAATCAATCTCTCTTGTGACATCGTATGCTCTGAAACTTGGAACTAAGAATTTTGCTGCTGCATCGTTTCCGCCAAGTTTTTTGAATCCTAAGTTTTCTAATATATTAATACATCTGTCTGCTGAAATTTCGCATCCTAAGATTCTTTTAACCTGATTGTAGCGCAATGTGATTTCAATTGGTTCAAGTTTGTTTTCACCATCTTCAACCATACCAATAACTTCGGCATCAGCGTATTCAACAAGTAACTGCATTGCACGCATAAGAGCCGGTTTTACTGATTCAATATCAATTCCGCGTTCAAATCTTGCAGAAGCTTCACTTCTGTAGCCTGCGCTTCTTGCAGATTTTCTGTTTGTTGCAGGGGTGAAGTATGCAGCTTCAAGTGCAATTGATGTTGTATTATTGTCAATTTCTGAATTTGCTCCGCCAAATACTCCGCCTAAACAAACTCCTTCTTTTTCTGTTGCGATTAGAACAGAATCAGTTGTAAGTGTTCTTTCTACTTCATCTAAAGTAACAAGTTTTTCGCCTTTTTCAGCGCGTCTCACGCAAAGATATCCGTCAAGTTTATCAAAATCAAATGCGTGTAATGGGCATCCGTATTCAAGCATAACGTAATTTGTGATATCTACAACGTTATTGATTGCACGAACACCTGATGCTACAAGTCTTTTTTGCATCCAGTCAGGTGATGGTTTGATTTTGATATTTTTCAAAATTCCGATTGAATAATATTTGCAGACATCTTTATCTTTAATTTCAACTTTGAATTTATTTGTTGATAAGTCTTTTGTGCATTCGATGGTATTTAGTTTCAAAGGTGTATCAAATAATGCACTTAATTCTCTTGCTACACCGATTACTGACATCTGATCACCGCGGTTTGCAGTCGGTGCAACATCAATAACTGTGTCTTTTTCATATCCTAAAACATCTTTAACGTCTTGACCTAAACCGACATTAGGGAAAATTCTGTTTAAAATAAGAATACCATCTTCTTCCTGATAACCGCGTTCAGAAACCCCGAGTTCATCAGCAGAACAAAGCATCCCTTGAGATTCAACACCGCGTATAACAGCAGGTGTTAATGTAAACATTTCACCTGATTTTCTGTCCAAAACTTGAGAACCAACGCTTGCGTACGGCACAATTTGACCTTCTTGAATATTTTGAGCACCGCAGACAACTGTTTTTAACCCTGAACCTGTATTAACTGTTACAAGGTGAAGTCTGTCTGAATTCGGGTGATTATCGATTTTTTCGATTTTAACTGTTTTTATATTGGTAAACATTGGTTTAACGTCTTGGTAACCTTCAACTTCCAACCCGCTCATAGTAAGTTCGTGCGCGATTTGAGAAGTTTCGACATTTGATAAATCTACGAATTCGTTTAACCAATTTAAAGATACTTGCATTTATTTTCCCTCTTAATTTAAATTATAATCTATGTTTGTATTTTATTACAAAAGTAATTGTTTGTAAAATTCAAAAATATGATATATAATTATTTGTAGTTAAAAAGGAGAAGATTTATGAAAAACACTAACAAATTAGAAAAACGGGGGGGGGTAATTTCTTAAAGCTCTCCTTACAAGGCTTTACTTTAGCAGAAGTATTAATTACCCTAGGCATAATCGGTGTTGTTGCTGCGATGACAATTCCGGGATTAATAACTAAATATCAACAAATAAGAACAGAAACCCAATTAAGAAAATTTTATTCGATGATAAATCAAACTGTAAGAATGTCATCTGCTGATAATGGCGAACCCGAAGGATGGAATTTAACCGCTGCAGAACATGATTATCATTATCATTTTAATATTTTAAATCAATATTTCCTTCCTTATATGAAATATTTAAAAGTCGAAAATTGTAAAACAGATCCTGATAATCCTAATACAGCTTGCGTTTATTTTTTTGACGGCAGTGCTATGAGAGTGAAATTTGATCGCTTTGGCGGTACAATTAATTATTTTATTGACGGAGATTCTTCCCGTAGAATTGCGAAAAATTGGTTTTATTTTGAATTTCATATGTCTGAGAATGAGTATTCTCAACGTCTTGGTAATAAAAATTATGTTGTTCCCCGAACCTGGGGTGTAGGTATTGGAAAAGTCCCCAAAACACTGTCTGAATGTATGAAAAAGGGATGTAATAAAAATAGTATATTGTTTTGTACTAAATGTATTGAGTTAAATAGTTGGAAAATTCCGAAAAATTATCCCTGGAATTCATCTTTGAAATAAATTTGATTTTACCTGTTATTTTATGTTACCATTTCATTAGAGGGTAGGAATATGATAAATAAAAAATCAAGAGATGAAATTAAAAGAATGCGTCATGCGGGGCATATTGTAGCGCTTGTTCATCAGAAGATGAAAGAAGTTGTCGAACCCGGAATTTCTACAAAAGAATTAGATAATATAGCAATGAAAATAATTAAAGAAAACCGTGCTATTCCGACTTTTTTAGGATACAATGGTTTTCCTGCTTGTATTTGTACATCAATTAATGAACAGGTCGTTCATGGAATTCCTTCAGAAGATGTGATTTTAAAAGAAGGCGATATTATTGCAATTGATGTCGGTGCAACATATGGCGGCTTGGTTGGTGACAGTGCCTGGTCATACAGGGTTGGAAAAGTCACTGATGATGTTGATAAGTTAATGAAGGTTACAGAAGAATCTTTGTACGCGGGTATTGCACAAATGCGTCCGGGGAATGTTTTAGATGATATTTCTAAAGCAATTGAAGCTGTTGCAGTACGTGAAGGTTACGGAATCGTTCGTCAGTACGGCGGTCACGGTGTAGGGCATGAAATGCACGAAGATCCTTTCTTATTTAATTACAGCGTAGGTGATAATACACTTATTAAAGCAAACACAGCTATTGCGATTGAACCAATGCTTAATCTTGGCTGCGATGATGTTGTTGTTGCAGATGATCAGTGGACAGTAAGCACTAAAGACGGTAAACCTTCAGCCCACTTTGAACATACTGTTATTGCAACCGATGACGGCCCATTAATTACAACTCAATTAATGAAATAGGAGATTTCAATGAATTATTATATAGGTTTGTCTTTGGCATCAGGTTCAAGTATGGATTCAGGTGTAGCAGTTATTGACGAAGATAACAAAATTATTCTTATTGATAAACTTTATAAAATGAATGATGTAATTTTCTTTTTTGAAAATTTCTCATCACTTAAAAATTCAAAAATTTGTGTATCAGTTCCATCAGACAGAACAATGCTTGATGGTAAGTGGAGAATTTTATCTAAACCTTATCAGCTTGTTGCTACAAATAAAAATATTCCAAATCGTGACAACTGGACTCAAAGACATTCAAACAGAGGTTCTGAATATTTGAGAGAATTAACCGAACGCGGAATCACTGTTAATCGTTTTGATATTTATATGACAAGGCAAAGCCTTCACCTGAATTCCTGTTATAAAGACCGCTCTCCTGCTGATTGCAAGTTTTTGCAACAGGCATTGAAATACGAGTGGGGATTTGAAGATTTACCGTCTAATATGATGCCAATGTCACATTTGGAGGCTATTTTAGGTGCGATTTTAGCAAAAGAATATGCAAATAATCCTGAAAAAATAAATGTTTTATATAATTTTAGAGGGCTTGATGTTATTGATATTAAGGAAAACCTTAGTATCTCAACAGATGTTTATAATTTTGAAAGAGAATTGATTGCGAAGTAATGTTTAAAAAAATTATTGAAATAATTAGTAATCCGTTATTATATTATGTTGATAAATCCGGAAATTCGGTTTTTAGAAATTTTTGCCTTGTAAAAGAAACCGGAAATCTCTATAAAACCGCTATTCCGAAATCTAATGCCGGAAAAGCTTTAGAATATCGCTTTCAACTCGATAAGTACTTAAAACGGGTTTATATTTTAACACCTGTTATTTTGTATTTTATTTTTATTCACTTGAAATTTTCATTGTTTCTACTTTTAACATTTGAAGTTTTGTGGATTTTCATTATTACAGGTGCAAGGATGTATATTTCATCTTTGTACAGTGAGTATTTGATAAGTCATTTTGGTAAATATGAAGCCGTTGAATTTAATCCGCCTGTTTCTCAAGAAAAAATAAATGAATATGTTGGGCTTTATAAGTCAAAAGCTATTGCAATTATGTTTTTGATAGCATTATTGTTTATTCCGTCATTTATTTTGCAAGGTGTTTTAAAATATGATTTAAGTCCGAAACATAATAAATTTAAACAGGCTATCAGTGTTGCTAATGCTTATTTTGCACTTTATCCTAAAAATGAAAATATTTATGATATGCGTGCTTATGCAAAATTTATGTCTAAGGATTATGAAGGTGCATTGAATGATTATAAAATGGTTCTTGATATCTCAGGTAAAAGATTCGGCAAAAGAGATTTTGTAAGGTTTGCTAACTTACTTTATCTTCAAAAGAAAATGAGTACACCGCAAGAAGCTGTTGATGTATTTAACGAATATGTTACTAAAAAGAATTTATCTACTATGGAAGCATCTCAGATGTTATGGATTGAATCCATTTTTAAAATCGAAAATAATATAAAAGAAGGTATTATTCAGAAATATGATGAGCTTTTATCATCTGTTGATTCAAAAGATGTGAATAATAAATTTTATATTTCTTGTGATAAAGCTTATATGTATTATCTTACAGAACAGTACGGAGCTGCTTTGAACGCATATAATCTGTTAATATCATATGCTCAAGGTAATCAGAAAATGTTTGCAAAAGAATTAAAATCACTTTATGTTGAACGTGGTTGGACAAAAAAACGTATGGGTGATGAATATGGGGCAAGTGCTGATTTTATTTTCTCACAGATTCCATATGATGAATTAGAGAAATATGAACCTTCATATTCCAGACAAGAATTTGTTGTGGAAAAATCTTTATTTTAAAATTTGCTCTATAACATTTAAAACTTGCTTTTGAACCTCTTCAATTGATTTTGTAGAATCAATAACTTTTATTCTATCTGGTTCTTGTTTTGCAATTTCGAGGTAACCGTATCTTACGCGGTTAAAAAATTCAGTTCCTGCGCTTTCCATACGGTCTTTTTCGTTTCCTACACGTTTCATAGATGTTTCAATATCAACGTCAAAAACAAGTGTTAAATCAGGAGTTTTTCCGCCTGTTGCAAGATTATTTAAGGCTTTAATCTGTTCAATATCAAGTCCTCTGCCATAGCCCTGATAAGCTACAGAACTGTCTGTATGTCTGTCACAAAGAACAATTTTACCTTTTTCAATTGCAGGATTTACTATAACATCAATGTTTTGTGCACGATCTGCTAAGAATAAAAACGATTCACATCTGTTTGAGACTTCTTCATCATAATTTAAAAGAATTTCTCTTATTTTTACCCCGAGCCCTTTTGCACCGGGTTCACGGGTAAGTACAACATCGTAACCTTTTTGTTCAAGATATTCTTTTAGTAAATTTAACTGTGTAGTTTTTCCGCAGCCGTCAGCGCCTTCAAATGTTATAAATAAACCTTTTTGCATAAGTCCCTCTTTTTATAATTATTATAGCGTAAAAATAACGAACCTGAACAAGGTTCGTTATTTAAAAAAATAAAGTAGCCCGTAAGCCGTGTTCTGTTTTAGATAATCATCTATCTGGTATTAGGATTGCTCCTAATCTCTAGCGATTTTTTCCGAAGATGGCGAACAACCTTAGCCTTCGACTCAATCTTGCATCCGACCGGGGTTTACCTAGCCGGTACCTTCCGATACCGCTGGTGAAGCTCTTAACTCACCGTTGCACCATCGCCTGTGGCATAAAGCCCATCGGCAGTTCTCATTTCTGTGGCACTATCCGCCGCCTCACGACGCCCGGAGTTTCTCCGGCGGCCTGTTCTTGGATGCACGGACTTTCCTCACCTGAAATTCAGGCGCGATTATCCGGCTGCTTTATTAATCATCTTCATCATTTGAATTTTTATCAGATGTGATATTTCTGTTAACTTTAACAGCATTGATTGCCCATACATCAGCAGGATTAATTGTGATTTTTCCGTTACCGTTAATTGTTACGCGAAATCTGTCAAAACCATTTTCCCTGTCGGTACAATTTGCATCATCTCCGCCCAGTTCAGTTGAATAAGCATAACCGTTTCCGCCGCAGTTAGGTTTATCTTTGCCGTTAACATCAACTGTTAACAATATTGTTCCGCCTTCATCGTTGCTTGAATCAAATGAAGCAGATGTAAAACTCCATTCCATAGAGTCATTTGTAGTGAATTTATTATTACCATCAGTTTTTGTTGCGCCAAGCTTATCTATAAATAGTTCTTTAAATTTTTCGGCAGCTTGTGTCATAGTACTGTCGTTAAGGTGAGCTTCATCCCATTTTGAACAGTTAGGATGTCCTGCTGGATCATCAAAACCAACTCTTGGATTGTTAATTGCTGAAGTTCTATCCGGATAGCAGGCTTCATCGTTAATTAAATCACTTACAACTGTTTGAATGGTATAATATGCTCTTTTTGCCATAATTGTATTTTGGTTTGGCATAAGGTTAAAAATAACCGGCAATAGTACTGCGCAAAGTATTGCGATAACTCCTAATGCAACCAAAAGTTCAGTCAGTGTGAATGCATTATTTAATCTTCTCATCATTAAAATCCTCTATCCTATGATACTTAATATTTATATACTTAATTATACCACGTATCCTTGTAATTTTCAACACGATATGTTATACTGGTAGTAGTGACGGTGTTAAATAAGAAGGAATAATTTTTCACGAATTGTAAAATTTTGTTTACATAGTAGCAAAATAATACATTCAGATGAGTTAATACTCTATCACACAATTTATAATATGTAGGATATTGTAAACACGGATATTTAGGATAATTGTGTCCTAAAATAGAAGTAACAAGGGTTAGAAACTATGGTCGATAACAGATCTGCAGGTTTCTTTGGTATCGGCGGGGCTTTTAATTTTAAAAGCGGTGATATCTCAGGAACAGCGGCAAAACTATCAGATGATAAAATGGGCCAGGGCGGTGAATATTTCCAAACCCGCGGGGGCGAAGAAGAAGCGCCGGCTCAAAGTAATCAATATATGGATCAAAGTGCAGTACTTCGTGCTACACTAAACTCCCTTGCTATGATGAATGTTGCAAATGTCCTTAACGCTAAAAAACGCAAACCGGTTTTGGATGAAGAAGATAAAATTACAGAAGATTTAAAAGAAATTTTACTTGCCAAAAAACTGCAAAATAAGCACAAATACCCTAATCAAGATGAAGAAGAGCTTGAAGATTATTAATTGTAAAACTCCTTAGTTTGTACTATTGAACTTTGGTTTAATATGTAGTTTAATGATTTTAGATTCAGGCACTCAGGAATAGTTATTATGTTAGAAATCACAAAGACCCGTGATGACGGTACGCTGGAAAAACTTAATTTAAATGAAGCGGTTTCAGGTTCTTGGTTTAACCTGATTAATCCGACACGTGAAGAAATTCAACAGGTTTCTCTGGTTTTGGGGCTTGATGAAAGCTTCCTGAATAACTCACTGGACGCGGATGAGTTGTCACGTATGGATTTTGAGGATGGTAACCTTTTAGTCATTACAAACGTTCCTGTTATGGATGAAGAAGGTAATTTTGATACTTTGCCTTTAGGTTTGATTTTTACGCCGGAAAGCGTTATTACTGTATGTTCGCACGAGAATAAAATCATAAATTCTTTCAACGAAGATACCGCAAAATTCTTTGATACAAGACATAAAGCTAATTTTATGCTTAGTATTTTGTTTAGAGCGGCAAAATTTTATTTGAGATATTTAAATATTATAAACAAGCAAACTGAGAATATCGAGGATTCATTGAGAAAAACAACCAATAATAAAGCGTTATTTCAGTTGATGGAAATCCAAAAATCTCTGGTTTACTTTACAACAGCTCTAAAAGATAACCAGCTTGTGCTGCAAAAGCTTTTGAGAATGGTTAACACAGCATCATTACAGCGTATATTGAAGTTCACGGAAGACGATATTGATATGCTTGAAGATGTTATCATTGAAAACAAACAGGCAGCTGAGATGGTTGAAATGCACAGAACAATCTTAGAAAGTATGATGGATTGTATGGCATCTATTATTAATAACAATTTGAACCTTGTGATGAAATTTTTGGCAGCGATTACGATTATCATGTCAATTCCGACAATGATAGGTAGTTTCTGGGGGATGAATGTTCCAATGCCGTTTGGTGAAAACCATTTCGGGTTTTTGATTGTTATCACTATTTCTGTTGTAGCAACCTGCATTGCCGCATTTTTCTTTAACAGAAAAGGTATGATGTGATTGGAGGAATCGGAGCATTATTTGTAAGGATTTTGTCTAATCCTGCGGCAAATGCTGTTCAAAAGATTCTTGCTCAAAGACATTCGGCAGTTTTAATAAATCTCTATTCTTATGCTTTTTTAAGCTTGTTTTGTTTTATACCTGTGCGAGGGTATGATTGGGCGGCTTATGATTTAACGTATTACTTGTATGTAATGCTTGCGGGAATTTTATGTACTTTAGGTTCGGTATGTCTTATAAAAGCACTTCAATACGGTGAAATGTCTGTGTTAGGACCTATTAATTCGTACAAATGTCTTGTCGGGCTTGTATTTGGATATGTGATACTGGGAGAAATTCCAACTCTGCAAAGCTTTTTAGGTGTATTACTTATTATTTGTGGAAGTTGGTTTATTTTTGATACTGTGCAGGAAGGGTTTAGTTTCAAGCTATTCTTGAGAAAGGACATAATTCTAAGATTTTGCGCATTATTTTTTACAGGATGCGAAGCTGTCGTGTTAAAAAAGATAATTTTGATATCCTCAGTTATGGAATCCTTTATTTTATGGTGTTTTTCAGGATTTGTTTTTTCGCTTTTATTGTTGATGGCGTTGAGGATTAAATTTACGCTGTTTTCGGCGAAAGATTTTTTGCTGGCAGGTGGGATAGCTTTAGGATTGGGTCTTATGCAGTATTCTACAAACCTTGTATTTGCGCAGATGAATGTCGGGTTATCACTTGCGCTGTTTCAATTATCAAGCCTTGTTGCAGTGATTTTCGGCTGGAAAATGTTTAACGAAACTCAGATTGCCAAAAAGATTGCAGGAACATTAATAATGATTATCGGCAGTGCGCTGATTTTGGTTACTTAATCCTCTTTTAATGCTTTAAGAACTTTAATTGCAAGTTTTTGTGTTTCAAGAGGTAAATCTTCAACAATATTTATTATTTCTTTTAAATTCTTGTCTTTTATTGTGCAGCCAGGTGAGTCAAATCTGAAAAATTTTTCAGGAGTTGTTTTTAAAGCTTTGCATAGACTTTTTAAAGTGGGATATGTAATAAAGCTTTTACCTGTTTGAACTAACAGTATTAGGTGCCATGTTGGCAAGTTCTGCTAAACGTTCTTGTGTATAACCGCATGTTTTTCTATATAATTGTATTCTTTTTCCAAATTTTTTTAAAAAATTATCAGCCATATCAACAGCTTATACTATTTTTTGACCGCTCTCCACAATGAGAGAACATGAACCACAACTCACAAAGTTGAAATTAGCAAAAAAAGGTCCGATTTTCGACCTAATTCGCAGGGATTAGTATGAACCTAAAAAGCCCGTACCATAAGAGTTTTTGGTACGGGTGCGTGTATATATTTGTGATATCTGTGTGGATATATTACAGTATTCCCAGCTTGCCTGCATGATATGCAGCTTGTGTAATATTTCTAGCTTTCAGTTTGTAACAAATTTCTGCGATTATATAGTTGCAGAAATTGACGTTCAGGATGTTTAATTTTTGGATTATTTGTTTTTTGGTATTATTTTCAATGGCAAGCTTAAGGTATTTAAGTTCTTCATCAGTAAGGGGTTCACGCAGTTCAATTGTAATTTCGTTAAGTTTCGGATGGCAGAATCTTTCACGAAACTTTTTTGTTAACATGGAATATGTGATAAGTTTGAGTTCAAGTCCGCGTTGAATGAGGTCAAGTCGATTATGAACATGTAATTTTGCATAAAGTTTACGTGTGAACTGGTGAATGCTGTTGTAGGATTTGCCGAGGTTTTCTGCGACTTCTTTTTTGGTGTATCCCATTGCAAGCTGATTTAGCACTGCGCGTTCGTTGATTGTTAGTTTTATATTATCCATAGTCCACTTTTTCTGTTTTATAAGTTATTAAGACATGACTATAGTCATGTTTAACTATATAATACTTACTTAAAATTTCTTGTCAAATAGTTTAGACTTTACAATATGAATCAAAAAGAGCTTATTAGTGAATTTGCGGCAAATTTAAGAGCTGAAAGAGCTCGTAGGAAATATACGCAGGAATATTTAGCGGAAAAGGCGGATATTACAGCTGACTATATGACTAAAATTGAGTTAGAAAAGTATAATCCTTCTATATTTGTTGTTGCAAAGATTGCAGTGGCGCTTGGTGTCAGCCTTGACAAGCTCATTCCGCTTGATAAGTATATCAATTAATATAATTCTAATTATGATTATAGGCATCAGTTGATTTTAATGGTATAATAATTCCAAGGAGAAATCTTATGGATGAAGTTAAACGTATCTTCACATTTTGGGAACCAAAGGAAAATATACCAGGTTATATAAGTTTGTGTATTGAAACGTGGAAAAAGTTTTTGCCCGATTATGAAATTGTGATTTTGGATTATTCGAATCTGGACGAGTGGATTGGTAAAAACTATTTTGATAGAAGTTTGTATAAAAATTTTTCTATTGCAATGCAAGCAGATGCAATAAGATGTGCAATGCTTAAAAAATATGGCGGAGTTTGGTTAGATGCAGATACAATTTTGCTTTCTGATAAATGCAAAGAATTTTTTAATTCAGATTCTGAATTCACTGCTGTAAGTATTCATCTGGCTTTTCTTGCTGCTAAACCGAATGCTTATGTTCTGAATCTTTGGGAAAAAGATATAAGAAAAAATATTTTCTTGTACAAATATGTGAAAATGTTTAGAATTCATAAAGTTTTTAAGAAAGTTCGGCAAAACTTTTCCAGTTGGAATATTCTGGGAAATTCTATTTTAAATCCTCTTGTCTATGGCTTGAGAGATAATAAAAAGTACGTCAATTATCTTTATTCCAATGATGTGAAATGTTTTCCTGAACAAATTTATATGCCGGATAAAAAAATTGATATAATTCAAAAATATAAAACCTTCTATTTTGAAAATGATTATTCCGATAAAGCTCTGGAAATACCCGAAAGTTTTATATTTTTACATAATTCCTGGACGCCTGAAGAGTATAAAGAAATGTCTATTGAAGAATTTATGTCTCATAAAAATACTTTAACCGAAGTTTTTAAAAAACTTGGAGTGGCAGAAATTTATTCAAGATAATCTTCAAAATGTTTTATATTAACTTTGTATCCGCAGCCTTCGTGAAGTTTTCCCGGATAATTTATTCTTTTGGCGGGGTATTTGCGGCACATTCGCGGACGGTGTTTGTAATCCGAGCATAAGCCTTCAGGTGTTACAAGTTTGCACGCAAATATCAGATTCCCGAATTCATCTTTCCCCTTTATGTAAAATCTTTTATATGAAGGGAAAATTTTTTGCATTATTTCAAACTCTTTTTCCGTATATGTATCTACACTATACATATAATTACAGCATTTCCCGCATTTTTTGCACTCTCCGGTAATCTCGTAGGATAATTTTTCCGGTACGAAATTTGATAAAAATTCATAAATTATTGATTTTACAAAGTCAAACATGGTTTTTATATGATAATTATAGTATAATAAAAACTATGAAGAAATTCGATAACATAAGAATATATGCGTGGATTGAGTTTGTGATATGGCTTGTTATCGTTGCTATTCTTGTTTTTGGTATTAGGTATCACCATTATCAAGCTCAAAAACAGTATAAAAATTATCAAATTTTCATGGAGGATGTTGACGGATTAATTGTTGGTTCGCCTGTTAAGTTTTTGGGAGTTCAGATTGGTCATGTTAAAAAAATTCAGATTATTTCATCTGATGTTTACATAAAATTTATTATTACTCAAAAAGATTTAATACTTCCGACTGGATCTATTGCTACAGTTGAAGCTTCAGGGCTTGGCGGTTCAAAATCGTTAGAAATTTATCCGCCAAATAAAGATAATCCTACAGACAGAATTATTGTAACAAAAGACCCGACAAGATTGAGTAAAGTTATGGGATTGTTTGATAGTATATTTAGAGAATTGGATTCTATTATTACAACTTTAAATCATTCTGCCGGTCAGTTTGAATTTACATCAAGCGGAAAAGTTCCGAAAAATGTTGTTATGCCTGCTGATGCTACAGAAGGCTTGATTAAAATTGATAAAACATTGGATACAGTTATAGATACTAAAAAGAAATTTATGAATAATTTGAAAAAATAGGGGTAAAGGGGTAAATAAGATTATGAATTTAGAAAATGTTAGAGTTATCAATAATCCGGTGGTGCTTTTAAATTTATGTACAATGAGGGATAAAAACACTGATAGTCAAGGTGTTAGGATTGCAACAAGAAAGATTACAAGATGTCTTTTGTATGAAGCTGCTCAAAATCTTCCGCTTGTTGAACGTGAGGTTATTACTCCTTTAACTGCATTTAGAGCAAAAACTGTTGATCCTGATATAAATTTAATAATTTCCCCGATTCTTCGTGCAGGTTTGATTTTTACTGATGAAGCAATTGATATTCTTCCTCAGGCTACTATTCGTCATATAGGAATGTACCGTGATGAAAAAACATTAAAACCTGTCTGGTACTATAACAAGGTTCCTATGGAAGCTGAAAACCCTGAAAAATTTTATATTTATATTACTGATCCGATGCTTGCAACAGGTAATTCATTACTTGCCGCAATTGATTTGTATGTAGAAAAAGGTATTCCTGTAGAAAATATTAAATGTATCTGTATTATTGCTGCGCCTGAAGGAATTAAAAATATTCAAAAACATTATCCTGATATTGAAATTATTACAGCAGCAGTTGATGACCATTTGAATGAAAAAGGTTATATCGTGCCAGGTATGGGAGATGCAGGAGATAGAATCTTTAACACTCTTTAATATCTCTTAACAAAATTCTAAAGTTTTTTACTCCATATGCCGACATGTTGATTATGTGTAGATATATGGAGTAATTTTATGTCTGTAAATCAAGTTGGTAGAACACAGGCTTCTAAAACAACAAACAATAATAATCAAAAACCTGCCCCTTCTGATGCGGTTTTAAAAAAATTGGCGAATGAACTTAAAGTTTCTGTAAAAGAACTTAAAAGTATTCTTAAAACATCAGAAGTTCCTAAAGGTAAAGGTATTGCCGCATTGGCAAGGGAAAGTGGCATGGATATAAAAACGTTCTGTCAATTAAACGGCATTGAATACTCTAAATGGAGAGATTATAAAGCAAAAGATAAAGAGGTTTTTTATATTATTGGAAAATCTGATAATTCTGCTAAACAAAAAACTAATTCGGCTAAAAAAGTTACAGCTAAAACTGAACCTAAACCAACACAGACTCCTGAAAAAACAGTGCAGATTCAAAAAACAACTCCGCAAACTCCTGCTGCTGCAAATAAAGCCAAGTGGGGCTCTGACTATACACCTGCAGAGCTTGCTAAAAATATTTATTCTTTATCTGAAAAATACTATGGAGCTGTCGGCAAACCTGATTTTGACGCACTTGTCAGTCAAGTGAATCCGAAAAATGCTTCTACAGTGATTAAGGAATATAAAAAGCTAAATGGTGAAAGTTTACTTCATACCCTGACACGTGAAGTTAAAAGTGATGAAGCAAAGCGTAAAGAAGCTGCTTTAAAGGTTTATGATGCGTTAGCGAAAGAGCAAGGTACACCGTCCCCTGTTCGTAAAGGGTTTGTGAAAGAACTGAATGACCAATTTGATTCATTCGGGCTTGTTAATACTAAAAAACTTGATGAAACTTTGAATCGTATGATGTCATCTCCTGCTGAACTTGCACAAAAAATGAAAGATGATATTCACGGTAAATGGGGTGCTTCCGGTACGGATTCTTTCAATGAATTAGTAGCCTTAGTAACTCCGAAAAATGCACAACAGGTTATAAAAGCTTATGATGATTTGAAAACAGGTGAAACTTTAATAAAAGGTATTTCCCGTGAAGTTAACAGTAATAAGGAAGCAAGAAAAACTGATATTATGCATATTTATGATATGCTTGCAGCTCAAAAGGGAGTTCCGGCTTCACAAAGAGTTGAGTTTGTAAATGAATTAAATAAAGAGTTTAATTCCTTGGGATTGGTTGATACTGAAAAACTTGATAGCATTATAACTTCAATGATGAATAATGTTCAGTCTTATTCGCAATCTTCATCAGTGTCAAATCAGGCAGTAAATAATAATCCTAACAGTAGTAAAAAAATAACTTTAAGTAATGGAAAAACCTTTACTGCAGAAGAACTTAGAAAAGGTGCTATTTCAAGTGCACGAAAAGACGAAGGCTTTAAAGATGTTAAAAATCCTCATATAAAAAGACCTTTACCGAATGTGAATTCAGCAGGCAAAATAGAAGCTGCCAGTGAAGTTCATCTTCCGACCAATAAAAATGGTCCAATGAAAGGCAAAGTTGTAATTGTTAATGCCGGTCATGGCGGTTATGGACCTCAAAACGGGTTTTTTGATGCTGGAACTGTACTTTCTGTAAAAGATGCAAAAGGTGAAAAGAGACCTATCGAAGAATGGCGTGTTGCAGGCTCATATACTGATGATTTAATGAAAAAGCTTCAAGCAAAAGGTGCAACAGTTGTTGTCGTTTCGGGTTCAGTTGCTAATGGCGGTATGGCAAAGGACAAATATCTCGAAAATATGCTTGTAGGAAATCGCGGTTCTGCAAATGTAAGAAAACTTTTTAAAGGCACAAAAAAATCAGATATAGCTTTTGTTTCTATTCACGTTGAATCTGTTAAGAGCAATCCGAATCGGAAAGCTTGTACGGTTAGGGCAAATAATGATGCCGGTGATCAGGCACTTGCTCAAAAGATTCAAAAGCATGTCGGAAAAAATATTTATTGCCTTCGTCCGGAAGTTGCAACAAATGATTATTATGTAACAAGAGCTATGGGCTCGGAAATTCCGGCAGTACTTTTAGAATTGGGTAATATTGCAAATGATAAAATAGCTGCAAGTTTACTGTCTTCAAATGATCGTGGCAAATATACGCAAGCTGTTGCTGATGCGTTAGAAGAAACTCTTTTGAAAAAATAAAGGTAAAATATGGATTGGTTGACAAAATTTATATATATAGTAAAAAATTCGGTTGTTGGCGGCAATTTTATTACGTTAACTCCTGCGAATGCTTCCGGTAAAAAGTCGGTATTTAATGGTTCGCGTAAGTCAGAATGTTCTAATGAAATTAAAATGTCGAACGATATTTCAGATGAACAGATTACACGTTCAAATTATATTACGTCTGTGAAAAATCCTGATCATAAAGTTAAATCCGGTGAAAACATAAGTAAAATTGCAGATAAATACGGTATTGAAGCTCGAACACTTATGGCAGCGAACGGTTTAAATGAAAAATCAGTATTAAAACTCGGACAGACTTTGAAAATTCCGCCGACCCGCAAGCCTAAAAATGTTCGAAATCTAAATGATGTCGCAAAAGCGATGGGTGTGAGTCCTGATTTCATAAAGAAACTTAAATCAGTGGAAGACAGTGCACATCTTCCTGCTAATAAGTTTCACAATACTCCGTATAAAGATAAAGGCGGAGTAGAAACAATTGGTATCGGACATGTCGTAAAACCCGGTGAGCCGCGAAAGTTAACAGATGCGCAGGTATGTGAGCTTTGTGCAAAAGATTTGCTTAAGATGGAAGATAACTTGAGTGCGCTTTTAGGCGGTAAGAAAAATTATGAAAAACTTCCGCAAGGATTAAAAGAAGCTCTTCTGGATATGGTGTTTAATAAAGGAACAGAGATTATTGAAAAAACTCCGGGTCTTTTGTATTGTTTAAAATCCGGCAAATATGAAGCGGCTGTTAATAAATTCACGGATATCAGAACGGCAACAGGTGCCAGAGCAGAAAGAAGCGGACTTGCAAAACGTCGTTTGTTTGACATTTCACTTGCTATGAAAATGTATAATGGCAAAATTCCTCAAAGTAATATAAATACTGCCCAAGAAGTTTATAATCGTGGAGTTGCTTTGCTTCGTGCAGAATGTAAAAAAGACGGCAAGAATTTCCAAAACATTATTGCAGGTTACAATAAAGATATTCAAAGCTATCTCGGGAATAAGATTAAACTTGTTACTAAGTAGTGAAGGAGCTCATTACAATAAAGTTTTAATTTCTCCGATAACTTCACCTGTGTGGGTTTTTATATCGTGTGGAATATCAATTTTTGCCCAGTGAAGATTATTAATCAAATCGATTGTAACAAATTCGCGTGCTGTCATATCTGTGTCGCAGATTTTTACGATGAATGCTTCTTCAAGTTCTGTATTTACTACAGCAAGTAAGCCGCTTGCACCAACTTTTGCGATTAGTCCGTTTGAATGTTCAATAATTTTTGTATCTGTTCTGTTTTCGCCGCCAATTATGTATGGGTTATTCAAAAACGCGTTTTTAATACGGTCGTATTTTGGGTTGCAGAAAAGGTTTAAATAACCTTTTACCATATTTTCTAATGGCATTGAATAAATAGGGACGCCGCATCCGTCTTTGGTTACAGAATAGTCGGTTTTAACTTCGCAAAGTTCATAAATTTTATTTTTTATTTCTTTTTGAAGCGGGTGATTAATATTATCGTAATTATCCATATCCCAGTCATTAAGTTTGCAAAGTCCGAGCATCATAGCGTGTTTACCTGAACAATTGTTATGCAATGCAGTAGATTTTTCGCCTTGCAGAAGCAAATCATCCTGAGCGCTTCTGGAAACCGGTTCGTGAATTCCGCATTTTAATTTTTCCGGTGAAATATTAAATTTATCTAAAAGACCTTTTACGATATCAACGTGGACTTTTTCGCCGGCATGAGAAGCTGAACAGATTGCGATTTCTTTATCTGTCATATTAAATTTTTTATCAAGTTCATAGTCTATCAAAAGAGCAGCTTGTAATGGTTTAGCACAAGAACGCATATAAAACGGATAATTTTTATCGTCTCCGACTTTTTCTGCAACGTGGATTCTGTCACATCTTACGATATATCCGAAGTGTTCTCTTTCAATTAAACCGTCACGGTTATAGGTTACAAGCTTTGCAGGTTCTGTGTTTTTATTAATCATTTTTTCTCACCATTGTTAGTAATTGCTCTAATTTTGTTTTTAATTTATTATTTTCTTCTTTCAGGTCTTGAATTTGTTTTGCTGCTTTATCTGAATACTCGTGATATAGTTTAGGAACTTCATTGTAATCAAGAATAAAACGTTTTTGAGCTTCTTCTTTTATTTTTAAAATAGCATCAAGCTGTTGTTTTGAAATTAGTCCTAAATCTATGAGGATTTGACCTAATTTTTTGTTTTCGTTTGTTTGGCGCTCAACGGCTGTATCAAGTTCTGATTCCGAAATTTTTCCGCTATTCACAAGGTATTCGCCTGTTCTGTATTTGCCTGCAAGATATCCTGCAAGGTTTAGAATTTGTGAATCGTCAGGGATTTCAAAATAACCTTCGTCAACACAGAATAGAAAATATCCTGCTGTTTCTTCCATTGAAAGATACGTATTTAATGTAATATCTGAAATACTGCTATCTCTGTCTGCTGATTCTAATATGTTATAAATGTTTGTGTCAAATCCTGATTTTTTTGAATCAACTTCGCATCTGCCTTTATATGTTAAAACAGGTTTATAAGTTGCAAAAATGTATGCAGAATCTTCGTTTTTGGCAAATTCTTGAGATAATTTTATATATATAATTTCTTTTACCCACATAGGGAAAGTTGATATCTTGTTTAAAAATTGTGTTAAGAACTGACGTTTCAAATTTTTCATCCCTTTTTTATAAACTGAATTCTAACATTAATTTAGTTTTTCTTCAAGTTTTCTAGTTATTAAGTCGGTTGATTAATTTTTTGTAAAAAGGTAAGATAGTTTTATAAATTTTAGACTTAAGAAAGGGAGAAATTATGGAAGTAGATAGAATTCAGTTGAAAAAAACAATAATCATTTCGATTCTTGTTTTACTTGGATTGCTTGTAACTGTTGATTTAGCGTACATTTATCACGAAGCTAACTTTAATCAATATGCACTGCCAAGTTTTTGTTCAGTTAGTGATTTAATTGATTGTGACGGAGTCGCAAGAACAACAGAATCTCAGTTTTTGGGTGTTCCTTTAGCATATTGGGGAATGTTTTTATATGCATTTATCTTAATGCTTTTGGGTGTAGATTCGTTAAAGAAAGTTCCGGGATTAAAATTCTTGGAAGTGTTCAAAAACAAATTCCATTACATAGCTTCACTTGGTTTGATTTCATTTACAATTTCTATGATTTTGTTATTTGTAAGTTTATTTCAGATTCATAAAATTTGTGTAATGTGTGCTGTAACTTATGTTATAAATCTTGTAATCGGTATTGTTGCAGTTGAAGGTATTCAAGGTAACTTTATAGGTGCAATTAAGCAAAGCTGGAATGATTTTGTTGATGCTTTAAAACCTTTACCGTATAGAGTAGCTTTTATTATTGTAATGCTTTGTGCTTGCGGCTTTTTAGGTTGGACATTTACAAGTGCAAAATTTTCTCCTGCTTTAAAAAATCAAAGAGGTTACGGCGAATTCTTGAAAACTAAAGTTAATAAATATGCAGTTAAGGGCAATCTTTTGGGGTCAGATGCGAAGGATGCGGTTGTGTTAAATATTTATTCTGATTATATGTGTCCGATGTGTTCAGTGTTCAATATGATGGTTCATAAAGCAGCACAAGAGTTTTCAAATGTCAGGGTTGAACACCACAGTTTACCGTTGGATACTGAATGTAACAGACATATGTATCAGGAATTTCACCATGGATCATGTACTATGGCAAGATACGCAGAAGCTGCTCATATGCAGGGTAAATTCTGGGAAGTTAATTCATTATTCTTTGAGAAAAAACCTGCTACAGAAGATGAAGTTATTAACTTACTTCAAGAATCAGGTTTTGATTTAGATATGGGTAAACTTAAAAAAGATGCTAAAAGTTTAAAAGTTAAAAACATAATTAATAACGACATTGATTATGCTGTAGGAAAAGGTCAAATCGGAACACCTACAATGAATATGGGTGATGATTTCGAAATGGGTATTCCAAAAGGCGGATATCCTGGCTTGAAAAAATGGATAATGGAACATGGCGGAAAACAAAAATCTTTGTTCTAATAAAAAAATCTTATTGCACGCTTGTTGTGCTATTTGTTCAGGTTATCCCATATCTTTGTTAAAGGATATGGGATATTCTGTTGTTGTTTATTTTTACAATCCTAATATTTTCCCTGAAGAAGAGTATTACAGACGTCTTGAAGCTCAAAAAACTTTATGTTCTCATCTTGGGTGTGAGCTAATTGTAGGGGATTATGAACCTGAAGTTTATTATGAGTATGTGAAAGGTCTTGAAAATGAACCGGAAAAAGGGTTACGATGTGATAAATGTTTTACGCTCCGCCTTGAAATGGCAGCCAAGCTTGCAAAAAAAGTGGGAATAAATGAATTTACAACATCTATGGTCATAAGTCCCCATAAGAATTATGAAAAACTTACAACTATCGGGCAGGAAATTGCCAAAAAATATGAACTTGAATACTGCAGTATAAATTTTAGAAAACAAGACGGATTTTTAAAAACCAATCAAATTTCCAAATCTTTAAATTTATATAGGCAAAACTATTGTGGCTGTAAATATGCAAAAATTTTCTAAGAATATCATCCGTTTGTATTATGACGTAAAATTAACAATATAATATAATAACTTTGAAAAAGAAGATATTTTTATTATAAGAAATACAAAAGAGGACAAGATAATGAAGAAGAAGTTAGGTTTATTACTGGCAGCGGTTATGGTATTTAACACAATATCAACAGCAGCATTTGCTTGGGAAAGTCCGTTGAAAAAGTACAATTTGTACGATGATGTAACCGGCGGCGGCTCTGCAAATGATGAAAGAGAACGTGTAATGGATGAATATAATGCAAATTCATTACGTGCAGGAAATGGCAGTGGTTCTCCTTCTCAAGATTTAACTTTTGCTGATAATAACAGTAATGTGAATGTTGAGGTTCCAAAAAGCCGTAATGAAACTTTAAGAGAATCTTCTAGAAATCTTTATTCTGAACAAATAGAAGCTGCTCCTGCATGGGAAGCAGGACCTTCATTTTATCCAAATCCTTCTTTTGACAGTATTGTAGAAAAATATCGCAGAAGTGATTTTGCCGGTTGTTTACAAGAATGTATTTCTTATGTAAGACAAAATCCTCATGATACATTAGGGTTTTACTATCTTGCAATGTGTTATACAAAAGTAAATGATAAAGATAATGCAGTTTTAGCTTATGAAAGAGTAATTATGCTTAATGACAATCCTATGATTGTAAAATATGCAACAAATGGCAGAAATTGTATTATGGGTAATGACGAAGAAAAATGTTATCAAAATGTTAATGAACCTGAATTGGTTTATCCGTATGCAAATGTTGTTAATACAAATTTAACTCCTGTAGATCCGGAAACTTTGGTTAATAGAAATCTGGCAAAATTGAAAGATAAATTAGCTCCGGCTAGTACAGAAGATGATAATAATGCTGCTAATAATTCTAAAAATAGCAAAGATAAAAAAGTTAAATATGAATTGCCGTTCGGTAAGCAGGATTCAGATCTTGATAAATTTATTGAAGCTCCGTACGGAAATGGGTTATCTCCTGAGTTGAACAACGAATATAAACAGTTGCAGCTTAGAAAAATCAAAAATACTATTAACCAAACTGAATCAACAAATAACAAAGATTATAACAATATGAACGATATCAAAAAATTTGATAATCAAAAATCTGATTCAGAAACTATAAAACTTGCTTATGAAATTCCATCAAATTTAATGGACGAAATTTCAAAAGACCCTGAATATATTAAACAAAAACAGGAAATGGATGAACTTAATATGTTATTGGGAAACGATAGAAACAACAATAACAGAAATGATATGATGGATTTATTACCATATATGTCAGAACAGGGTGATAAAAAGTTATCTCCTGAAGTTATTCAATCAATGATGATGCAGTCAATTATGGGTAATTTGACATTGTAAGTTTTGGTGAATACCAATGGAACTTAAGTACGAAAAAGTAAAAGAAGATTTTTTATCCGGCAGATTAAAAGGCTGCCGGGTATTCTTTGAGGAAAATAAATTTTACGTAGAAGCCGGTTATTGTTATATCGTTCTGGATAAGTTAGAAAAGGCTCAGGAAATGTTTAACCTGGCAAAAGATTATGATATCCGTGCAATGTGGGGACTTTTGCTTATCCAAATGATAAAAGATGATATCCGTTCATTTCCGACATATTTTCAGGTAAGAAATTTCTTAGAACTTGATTTAAATATCCTTATACTTTATTGCAAGGGAAATTATGTTGAAAAAATTATTAAATATGCGGATTTTATGGCGTATTATAACCCTGAATGCTACAAGTTTATAGGACGTGTGTTCTGGGCAAATAATCTGATACCTGCAGCTTTATTTTTCTTGCGAAAAGCAAAAGATAAATTCTATCAAGATCCTGAATTACATTATTTACTTGCATATATTTTTTATCATAACGAAAATAATATTGAGCAATGCAAAAAATCGCTTAACACATGTCTTGAAATTCTGCCCGAATACGCGCCGGCAAAAAATCTTTTAAAAATTTTATAAATAGTAATATTTTAATTTGTTAAGAAATGTAAATATGAATTTCAAAATTCCTCAAACCTAGATATAATGGTTCTCGGTCGGACTGGGCATTATGTTACCATTGGTTGGTTAATATTTGTAAAATAAAACACACCTTTGAGTATAGCCAAAGGTGCGTTTTATATTTACTTTTGCATTTACCACTGTCCATGATATTATTGAATTATGAAAAGAAAACCAACAGTAGCAATAGTAGGAAGACCAAATGTAGGTAAATCAACCTTTGTTAACCGTTTAATCGGTGCAAGAAATTCGATTGTTGATGATTTACCGGGGGTTACACGCGACAGAATTTATTTTGATGTTGAGTGGCAAAACAAGGCTTTCACTGTTATTGATACAGGCGGGATTATTCCGGGTGATGAAGATGATATTATGGTTTCAATTTTTGATCAGGCAAAGCTTGCTTGTGAAGAAGCCGATAAAATTATTTTCCTTGTAGATGGAAAAGATGGTGTAAATCCTGTAGATTACGATATCGCAAATATTTTAAGACAATCAGGTAAACCTATTTTTCTTGCTGTTAATAAGTGCGATAACCCAGAATCTTTAATGATGACAAGTGATTTTTATGCACTTGCAGTGGGTGATCCTGTTGGAATTTCAGCCCTTCACGGCTCAGGCGGAGTTGGTGATTTATTAGAACTTGTCACAGAGGATTTTGAAGTTTTGGAAGAAGATGAAGAAGATAATCGTATTAAGATTGCGATTGTTGGTCGTCCAAATGCAGGCAAATCTTCTATTGTTAATGCTATTTTAAATACAGACAGAGTTATTGTTTCTGATGTTTCGGGAACTACAAGAGATAGTATTGACAGTTACGTAACTTATAAAGATAAAGAATTTATTATTGTAGATACTGCAGGTATACGTAAAAAATCCAAAGTTGACTATGGTGTTGAAAAATTTGCAGTTGACCGTGCAATCCGTTCAATCAGAGAATGCGATGTGGCACTTTTGGTAATTGATGCAAAAGAAGGTATATCAGATCAAGATAAAAAGATTTCATCTATTGTAACAGAAGCAGGTAAAGGTTTGATTGTTGCCATAAATAAATGGGATTTAATTGAAGATAAAAAGGCAAATACTTTAAATAAATTTGAAAAAGAGCTTGCTGTGGATATTCCGTTTTTGAGTTTTGCACCGAAAATTTTTATCAGTGCGGTTACAAAGCAGCGTTTAGGGCAAATTTTTGATGAATCTTTGAAAGTTTATGAACAATGTACAAAACGTATTTCAACCGGTTTGTTGAATAAAGTTATTAACGAAGCTTATGCGCTTAATCCACCGACAAGTTTTAAAGGAAAACGTCTTAAGATTTATTATATTACACAGGCAAAAACTCAACCGCCGACATTTGTTTTATTTGTTAATAACGAGGAACTTTTAAAAGACAGTTATAAACGTTACTTGGAAAACAAGCTGCGTGAAGCTTTTGGTTTCTTTGGTACACCGATTAGAATTTCTGTACGTGAACGCGGAAATAAAGGTTAAATTTTTTATTCGCTTTCGTAATTAGCTAATGTTTCATTAATTACAGCTTGCATTTTTTCACGGATGGGTTTTGGTGACATGATTTCGCAATTTCCTGCGTATCTCATAAGTCTGCTTATTAAATTATCAAAATCTTCATTTTTATTTACAACAATAAGTTCACCTTTTTCATCAATGCCGTTTGTGCGTTCATTTTCTTTTAAGTTATAAGTTTTTGCCAGTCTGTTTTTTAATTTGTAAACGACAGTTGTACTCATTTCCATAGATGTTGATTTTTGAGGTAATGAATTTATAGCAAGAATACTTCCTATTGGAATTTCAAGATTTTGCATTGAATTTGCTTCATAAACTTTTAAATATGCCGTTTTACTGTTATATAAAACTTCTTTAGCAGTACATTTACATTGGTGTTCTTTTCCATTCTTTTTATAAAGTACAACAATGAAGAAATTTTCTTTACAAATTTGTTCGCAATGAGCAATTTGTTCTCTAATATCAGAATAGTAAAATGAGAAATCATAATTCGGATTTGTGTTCATAATACTGATTGTTTTTTTATCTTCATTATTCATTCTTATTTCGATGGACTCAAGAAATTTTTCTATATTTTGTGTCATATCAATTTCAGGAAAATAATTTAAATATGACATAATTAAACTTATAGATTTTAAATCATCCATTGTAAAATACATTGAATATAAACCGGATAAAAGTTTAAATTTATTTTTTTCTTTTTTTACTTTTATACCGAATATTTTTAAAGTATTAAAGTATTTATTTATATTAACTTGAAGGTTATTAGGAGTTTGATCGTAAGATTCATCCATGAAAATTTCTATTACATCATTATATTCTGCTTTGTCTTCGTAAAGCAGTTGAAGTAGTCGAAAAATTTTTAAACAGCCTTCATTAAGTTTCTTAGTGTTTTTCAATGTATCCTTCTTTCATTTGTTTCAAAGTTGAAATTATGTGTGCTTTAAAGTCATCAGGACTAATTACTTTACATTTTGTACTATGAGAAAGTATACGTTGAGTTATATCAAATTTATTATTAGATGTTATTTCTATAGTTAATTTATTATTTTCTTCATTAATAATTTTTTCACAAGATAATAATTCAAATTTTTCATTATCATCTTTTGAGTATTCGTAACTTACAGTAAGTTTTGGAACATCAAGAGTTCTGTTATGCATGTTTATACTTACGATATTATTTATATTAGATACAAGAAAACTTGCATATGTATCATACTCGGAGTTAACTCCTGACAAGTATAATTTACGGTTTGAAATATGTAGTTTATCTGCAAGAATAGTGATATTTTTGTATTTATTACCTGTACTTAATGAATTATATTGTACAGTAATTTCCCAGTTATTTTGTGCGCAAGCCATTAAATCTGTAATAATTTTAGAGTCAATGTTATAAAGTGGTGAAACTTTGGATAATTTTTCTTTCAACTCATCATCTTGAATATATTGTGATATTTTAGCAAAGAATTGTTGAAGAGCTAATAAATCTGAGACTTCAATTGATTGTGTAAGAGCTTTATAAACTTTAATAATACTAGGTATTTGTTTTTCGTCAATATTAAGTACAAATGGGTGAGAATCTATTGAATATCTTGTCACCCCGTTTTTAGATTTTCTTGTAATTTTACATCCTATTTCTCTCAAAGAATTAAGGTAAACACGAAGTGTATCAGAAGAAATTGTTTCATGAAGGTATTCATGATTTTTAAGAATTTCTTGTAATTCACTATATGATTTTGGACCTTCCAATAAGAGTGAAAATATTAGTATAGACTTAAATCCGGTAAAGGACATAAGGTTATAAGTAACAGTATTTGTTTTTAAAAATTCTTTCATAAAAATTACTCTCGTCTTATTATAAACCAGTCTATCATAAATCTTCAGTAATATCTAATTGTTACAAGAGCATGCTTTTTCTTTTTTAATGTAATTTTATAATGTCAAACAAATTTTCAGAAAATTTTTACAAGATTTCATTAAATTTTCTTCATTAAGATTTACTAACACGAATTTTTTCTTATTAAGACTAGGGGCATGGTCAATTGTAAAATTTTGATAAAAATATTTTACTTGTAATCTGTAAAACTTAGCGATAGAGTTAAGAACATAAGGAAAGCCGAATTGAAAATATATGGCTACCAGATATGAGGAAGGACTGGTTACAAGTATTTGTAACAAAGAAATAAAAGATTAGTTGGACGTATAGAAATAGAGGTGATGGCGAAGTAGTCCAAATGGGAAAAGAGATTTATTGAGGTTCATTTTAACTGTAGATTAGGGATATTTTTAATAGTTTACATCTTAATATTTTATGTATATCTAGTTTATTTCGGGAGTATGATGAAAGCTTAGAAAAGAGAGTTATAGGATAGTTGTAAACTTTTAATTAGTCTGTACTTGTATTGGTGCAGACTTTTTTATATTATAAATTTATTATGGAAGAGTTAGAGTCTAAAAAAGTTATAGCATTGATGTCCGGAACATCTTGTGACAGTATAGATGCGGGGTTTTGTGAGGTTTTGCCGGATAAAAGTGTAAAATTAATTCACGGAATAAATTACAGTTATCCTGAACATGTTCGAGCAAAGATTTTTCAGTTATTTCGAGGAGAAGCCGGGATAAAAGATATTTGCCAGATGAATTTTGTTATTGGTAAATGTTTTGCTGATGCTGCGAATGTTTTAATTTCAGAATTTGGAAAACCTGATTTTATTGCAAGTCATGGACAGACGGTTTATCATTATCCTTTTGATGAAAAGATTGATAATATAAGTTTAAAAAGTACTTTACAAATTGGCGAAAGTTCTGTTATAGCGCAGGAAACAGGTTGTTTAATAATTTCAAATTTTAGAGAAGCTGATATGGCACAAAATGGTCAAGGGGCTCCTTTGGTATGTTTTGCTGATGAAAAGTGGTTTAAAGGGCGAGGTAAAAATTTTGCTATACAAAATATTGGCGGAATCTCAAATGTTACTGTAGTTTCACAGGATTATGATACATTTGGATTTGATACGGGGCTTGGTAATATTTTGATTGATTATTGTATGAATAAATATTATGGCAAACCTTATGACAAAGACGGTGAGATTGCAGATTCCGGTATAGTTTCAGATAGCTGGCTTGAATGTTTGTTATCTGATGAGTATTATTTTCTAGAACCTCCAAAGTCTACAGGAAGAGAATATTTTTCTCCTGAATATATTGAAAATATTTTACGTATTGCACCTGATGAGCCAAAAGATATTATTGCAACTGTAACTGCATTAACTGCGAAAACTATAGCGCAAGCTTATGAAAGATTTATTTATCCGAATGTTGGGATTCATGAGGCAGTAATTTGTGGCGGCGGAGCTTATAACAAAACTTTAATGAAAATGTTAAGAGCATATCTTCCGCGTTATATAGATCTTAAAACCTGTGAAAATTATGGGATTTCAAATAATTTTAAAGAAGTTATGGCATTTGCTCTTTTAGGTTATTGTACTTATTATGGAATTCCAAATAATTTACCTTGTTGTACCGGAGCAAAAAAACGTGTTGTGCTTGGTAAGCTTACTTATTAAAACTATGTAAACAAATGTAACGAACCTGAAACCATGTGAAATTAGGCTTTTTCTCATGTTTTTATATATTTAAGAAGAAAAAATGAGAGAGCAAGATTATGTCAGTTAACATCGGAAAACTGAATAAAGGCGGTTTAGGTTCAACATCGTTTGGAACTAAAAAATCCGGATTATCTTCTCAGGCGGCAAAAAACCTGTCAGGTTCTTCTGCTGCAACAAAATCTTCAATATTTAAATTCGGTCAGCAAAAACGTTCAAACTTTGTTCCGGGTGAACATGTTAGAAAAGACATGAGTAAATATGACTATTCCGGAGTAAGAGCAAGCAGAAATGCAGGTATCGGCCGTACAGCACAAGCCGGTTATACAAGCCATTTAGGTAATATCGGCACTATAGGAGCAAATACATATACAGTAAATAATAATACATCATATCAAAAAGGTATGATGATTGGACAACTTACTCTTGGTGCTTTTGGATTACTTAACCAAATGGGAGTGTTTGGTGGTAATAATAATTCATCTTCTCCGTCATTAGGTGATAGACTAGATGATGTATTGTCTAATGTATCATTAGGTGGAAATAACAGTCCTTCAGCTATTTCAGGTTCAATATCTGCAATGATTTCAGCAACAGATGCTGCCGGTTTAAGAAGTGCAATTGTAAATGCTAACAGTGAATTATCAAATATGACTGGTATGAGTAATATTTATGAAACTCAAGCATCTCAAGCTAAAACACTTATAGACGGACAAGGTGAGTATAAACAAGCTAAGGCAACAGCTGAAAAGAATACAAGTAAAGCAAAAGAAGCTTTCTCTTTATCTAAAAAACAATTTGAAGGTACAAAAGCAAGTAGAAATACTACACTTGGTCAAATCAATCAACTTGATTCAAAATACGGCGAAGCTGTAAGTAAATATACTCAAGCTCATGATGCTAAAGTTTCAGCTGATAGCAAATATGAACAGTCTAAAGGTGTAACATCTCAATGTCAGGCTAATTATAATAATGCAAAAGCAACTTATGAAAGTACACCTGATACAATAACTGATGCAAATGGTAATCAGGTTGAAAATCCGGCGAAAAAACAAGCTGAAACTGTTATGAAACAAGCAGAAGAACGCCTAACTCAAGCTAAGAAAGCTGAAGAAGAAGCTAAAGTTAATGCAGAAAAAGCTAAAGATGCAGAAGATGTTGCTTTAAGAAATAAAGAAGCACTGTATGATCAATTAGGCGATAAAAAAGCAGAGGCTGACAGACTTGAAGCACAACTTAATAAGCAACAAGAACTTGTTGATAAGAAAAATGAAGATGTTTCAGTTAAAGAAAAAGAATATAATATAGCTCAGGAAAATGAAGAATTTGTAGATTCGAAAATTAGTGTTGCCAAAGAAGCAATCGAACTAAACAAACAACATAAAGTAAATGTAAGAGAATTAACAGAAGCTATTGAAAGTGAAACAAAACGCTTGAATAAGCTTGAGTCAAAAGCTGAAAAACAAGATAAAAAAGCTACTAAGAATTTTAACTCTGCATCAGAAATGTATAAAAAACAAGATAAAAATAATAACGGTGTAATTGATGAAGATGAAACCAGTAGTTTAAAAACTAAGAACATAAATAGAAAAACTGGAAAAGGCAATGACGCGATTGATAAACGTGATAGCTATGACTCTAATTATGATTTTACAAGATGGAAAAATGAAACATTAATGAAACAAGCTCCTGACTTTACAATATCTAGTGAACAGTATAGACGAGGAACAGCTCCTAACGGAGAAGAAGTATACTATAAAGGTAATACGCCTATAGATGAAAAGACATATAAAATAGCTCATGGAATTTCATCATAAACCTTTACAAACCCTTTACATTTCTAAAATTATATATTACAATAAAAAAAGCAAGATATTGCAACTGAAAAAAGAACGGTTACCCCGTTCTTTTTTTAACTAAGAAAGGTTAGGCTGATGAAGCAGGATGTAAACAGGTTAGAAGTATTGAATGCAATTACGCCGTTAATTGAAAATACGGCAATGCGTTTTAATTTAATTCCTATAGAAATTGATTTTTCAAAAGAAAATCATAGATGGTTTTTGAGAATATTTTTGTACTCTAATGACCACGGGATTACTCTTGAAGATTGTGAAAATGTTACACGAAGCCTTGAAGGATTTTTAGAAGAACTTATTCCTGTAAAGTACTATCTTGAAGTATCTTCCCCGGGTTTGGAACGTAAGTTCAAATCAGAGAAAGAGTTTGTAATTTTCAAAGGTAAAAGAATCAGTCTTAAACTTAGAGAACCATTACTTGGTGAAACCGAAAAAATATTTAAAGGCGAAATTATTGATTATGATATGAATGAAGGTTTGACGTTTTTTAGATTTGATGATGGCTCAGAGCTTCAAATACCAAAAGAAAATATACAATCTGCGAAATTATATATAGATTAATATAAACGAAAGGAAGAACGAATGATTAAAATCGGAGCAGGAAACTTAAATGAAGTTTTCGAAGAACTGGAAAGAGAAAAAGGTATTTCAAAAGAAGTTGTTATTTCTTCTTTATGTGATGCTATGGTTGCTGCATATAAAAAACATTTAAGAATAAAAGAAATCGAAAATGTTGAAGCATTTTTGGATGAACAATCAGGTGAAATCGGTATTTTCAAGGGAAAAACAGTTGTTGAATCAGTTGAAGATCCGGATAATGAAATCTCACTGGCTGAAGCTAAAGAAATTGATGAAGCTGTTGAATTAGGTGACGAAGTTAAATTGGAAGTTACTCCTGAACAATTCGGACGTATTGCAGCTCAAGCAGCTAATCAGGTTCTTACACAAAGAATCAGGGAAGCTGAAAGAAACCTTGTTTTAAATGAATTCTTAGATAAAAAAGGTACTTTAATTACAGGTATTATCCAGAAAGTTGATGACAGACGTAATGTTATTGTTAATATTGGTAAAACTGATGCGATTATGCCAAGAAAAGAACAAATCCCGGGTGAATATTATAAACCTGGAAACAGAATCAGAGTTTTTGTACTTAACGTAAAAGAAACAACAAGATTACCTCAGGTTATTGTATCTCACGGGCATGCAGAAATCGTTAGAGAATTGTTTGAACTTGAAGTTCCTGAAATTGAAGACGGAATTGTTGAAATTAAATCAATTTCTCGTGAAGCAGGCTACAGAACTAAAATTGCTGTTTGGTCGAATGATCCTGAAGTTGATTCAGTGGGGGCTTGTATCGGACCTCGCGGAAGCAGAATTCAAACTATTGTATCTGAACTTAAAAATGAAAAAATCGACATCGTCAGATATTCTGAAGATCCGGTTGAATATATAGTAAATGCATTATCACCAGCAAGAGTTGTATCTGTTGATATTATGGCAGATGATGAATTTGCTCACGAAGCTCTTGTAGTTGTACCTGATGATCAATTAAGCCTTGCTATCGGACGTGAAGGTCAAAACGTAAGACTTGCACATAAGTTGACTAACTGGAAAATTGATATTAAATCAGTTTCTCAAATGGAACAGGCTGAAAATCAGAATGTTAATAACTATGAGTACGAAGAAGAAGTTGAAGACGATGTTGTTGAAGATGTTGTAGATTCTGAAGAGTTACAGGCTGAAATTGAAGAAGAAATGAATCAGCAAGAACTTGATGAAGAAGATATTCAAGACGGCGGAGTTTCTGAAGAAGCAGAAGAAACTGAAGAATAATTTATTCTTTAATAATAAAAAAGGACGGTTTAAAAACCGTCCTTTTTTATACCAAACCTTCTTTTAGAGCTTTAACTGCAGCTTGTGTTCTATCATCTACCACTAGTTTTTGGATAATATTACAAACGTGAGCTTTTGCTGTGTGTGAAGAAATAGTTAAAGCTTCTGCAATTTCGTTATTTGATTTACCGTCAACTACAAGTTTTAGAACTTCATATTCTCGCTGGGTCAAATTTGAGTGCTGTTCACGAAACATTGCACGTGACATTTGTCTTTGCGGTACGATTCCGCAATTTTTATCGCGTAAAATCGGTACGGCAAGCGGGTCAATCCACATTGCGCCTTCTTTGATTGTTGTGATAATCATTTTTAAGATATCTGTATTAATATCTTTCATAACATACGCGCAAGCCCCTGATTGAAGCGCATCAAGTACCTCATTTTCACTAATGTGTGATGTAAGCATTATGACTTTTGCGTTTGTGTTAAGTTCAAGAATCTTTTTTGTTGCTTCGATTCCTGAAATGTCAGGCAAGCCAATATCCATAAGAGTTACATCAGGATGGGTTGTTTTGAATTTTTCTATGGCATCTCGTCCGTTTTGTGCTTCTGATGTTACTTCAAGTCCGTCTTGTTCTTCAAAAAGTGATTTTAGACCGACTCGCATAAGTTTATGATCTTCTACCAAAAGTAGTTTTATTGGGGTATTTAACATATTTTTACTCCTTATGGGTTATTTTTTTCTTATTATAGGAGTTATGTTTTTGTTGCATAACTGATTTTTGGATATTTAAACGGAGTATTATTTTATGTGATTACTTTTTGTTTATAATTTGAGTATGAATTTTATTATTTATTTTAATTCAAGTGTGCAGCCGATAATTTTGGCAATAAGTTTCATTTCTTTATAAGTTATTGTTTCGTTTCTGAGTTTGTTTGATAAATTTGCCAGTGTATATGGTTTATTAAGATAAAGTTCTAGTTGTTGGGCTACGTATTTAAGGGTTAAACCTTTTGTGTATAGGATTTCTTTTAATTCGGTAACTATTCTCATACTTATAATAATTACATGTATTAATCTAAAAATAATTAATTAATTTAATTAATGTTGCATTAATAAACGAATTAATGTGTATTAAATTAATGCGTTTAAAAATAATTTGGAGGATAATATGAAAAAAGCTTTTACTTTAGCAGAAGTTTTAATCACTCTTGGTATAATCGGAGTGGTTGCGGCGATGACAATACCTGTTTTGCTTGTAAATACAACAAGCCAAAAATATAGAAGTAAATTAAAAAAAACTATTTCAACACTTTCTCAAGCTGCCAGAATGTCTGATGCTCAATATGGGTTTGATTATTCCGGAATAAATGTTCGCTGTTCTGAAAATGGAGGAACTGAGCATCCTGAAAATATTATGTCAGTATGTTCAATAATTAATGGAACAATTAAAAGTGCTACATATTTTCATCGCGCATCAGATATTAAACTTAATAAAGCTGGTAAAACTGAAAATTATTCGATAACATCAAATTTTACAAAAAATCAGGTTACATCTTTAAGTAATCTATCTAATGTCCATGCGTATGTACTTAATGACGGGACGATTATTGCATTTTCGCCGGATATGGGGACATTTGGTTGTACCCTAAAAAGCGGAGAAGTGTTAAAAGATGGATATAGCGGTACAAATATGGCATCTTGCGAAGGGTTTATTGATGTTAACGGAGTAGATCTGCCAAATAAAGAAGTTTCTTGTTCATCAGGTTCTAATTCTTTATCTAAAAATAATTGTATTGTAAAAAATAATGCTAAAGATTTGACAGATATTTATCCGATAAGATTTCATGATGGAGTTGTCGAACCAGCAACAGCTGCCGCGCGTTATGTTTTAAGAACAACAAAATAGTTAATTATTCATAATTTTAATAGAAGCTAGCTAAAATCTTCTGTTTGTTATAAGATTATTTGGATAAAATATTAAGGGATTGATAGATATATGAAAAACTCCAAATTTTCAGTTGTAATAGTCGGTAGCGGAATTGCAGGGTTGTATGCGGCATTAAAAATTGAACAGCAGTTACAATTGCCTGATGGGATTTTGTTGATTACAAAATCAAAACTTGGGGAAAGTAATTCTTATTACGCGCAAGGTGGTATGGTTGCGGTTTTAAAAGAAAACGAAAAGGATTCGGTTGAATCTCATGTGACTGATACGATAAAAGCCGGTGCAGGTTTGAGCGAATTAAATACTATTAAATTTATCAGTGAAAATTCAGATAAGGTTGTAAAAGATTTATTAAAATTCGGGGTTGAATTTGATAAAGATGAGAATGGAAATTTTACATTAACAAAAGAAGCTGCACACAGTGTAAGAAGGATTCTTCACTCCGGCGGGGATGCTACAGGCAGAGAAATGGAAATCGCGCTTTGTCATGCTGTTAAAGAAAATAAAAACATAAATGTTTATGAAAATTCTGCTGTTGTTGATTTGCTGGTAAAAGATGGAACTTGCGGCGGTGTTGTTCTTTTAAATGAAAATGATGAATATGAAACAATTTATTCGCAATCTGTAATTTTAGCATCAGGCGGATTGGGACAGTTATATCAATATACAACTAATCCGAAAGGTGCGACAGGTGACGGGTTTGCGCTTGCATATCGTGCGGGTGCCGTTTTGCAGGATATGGAATTTGTTCAATTTCATCCGACCGCGTTGGCATTTAATGGTGCAGAAAACAGATTTTTAATTAGTGAAGCTGTTCGCGGTGAGGGTGCAAAACTTTGTGATGAATTCGGAATGGAATTTATGGTAAAATATCACGAAAAACGTGAACTTGCACCGCGTGATGTTGTAGCTCGTTCAATTTATTGTGAGATGAATAATAATGGTGACCCGAATGTTTATTTAAATGCAACGGGAATCGGTGAGGAAAAATTATTAAAACGCTTTCCTACTATTGCAAAAAAATGCGCAGAATACGGAATTGATATTACAACGGATTTAATTCCTGTAGCGCCTGCTGCTCACTATTTTATGGGCGGTGTTAAAACTAATTTGCGCGGAGAAACTTCTGTTAAAGGACTTTACGCGATTGGTGAAGTTTCTTCAACAGGCTTGCACGGCGGAAATCGTTTAGCCAGTAATTCGCTTTTGGAATGTGTTGTTTGCGCATATGAAGTTGCTGAATATCTTTCTCAAGCGGATGATGCAAAAATATTAACTCAGGATTCTTTTGAAGATTTAGTTTCTTGTTATGAAGATGATTTAAAAGTTGAACCGGTTGATGTAAAAGAAATAAAGTTTAAATTACAATCTGCGATGTGGTCAGGAGTAGGTATTTTTAGAACCGAACAAACCCTTAATTCTGCACAGGATTTTATTGAAAAACTTTCAAATGAATTTAAAAGAGATTACAAGTGTTTAAATAAAGATGAATACGAACTTAGAAATATGCTTATTACTGCAGAACTTATCATAAAATCTGCACTTCACAGGAAAGAATCCCGTGGAGCGCATTATCGTATTGATTATTTAAATACAAATGAAAATTGTGAACACAGTGTGATATCAAAAGAAAAAGGAGAAGTTAGTTTTGTTAAGTAGTTTTTTTGTTGAAGATCATGTTAAACAAGCATTAATGGAAGATATAGGATTTGGTGACGTTACAACAGAAAGTATTGTTGGTGAAAATGAAATTTTTGCGGCTTCTCTTGTCTCCAGATGCGAAGGTATAATTTGCGGACTTGAAGTTTTTAAGACTGTATTTAAGGTTTTATCTGATAAAGTTGAAGTTAAATTATGCGTGTCTGATGGTGATAAAATTCAAAAAGGTGATTTGCTTGCGACTTTAAAGGGACCTGGAAAATATTTATTGTTAGGTGAAAGAGTTGCGCTAAATTATATACAAAGAATGAGCGGTATTGCAACAGAAACTAACAAATATCAGAATGCAATCGGTGAACTTCCTTGTAAAATTGTTGATACAAGAAAAACGACACCGGGATTTAGAGCATTTGAAAAATATTCTGTAAAAGTAGGCGGCGGTGCGCTTCATAGATTTAACTTATCAGATTGTGCGATGATTAAAGACAACCATATTCAAGTTGCTGGTTCTGTTACAAATGCTGTAAATATGGTTAAAGCTAACCTTTCTCACGCACATAAAATCGAGCTTGAATGCGATACAATAGAACAAATTAAAGAAGCTTTACCGCTTGGTGTTGATATTATTATGCTTGATAATATGAGTTTAGAACAGATGAAAGAAGCTGTTGAACTTATAAATCACAGAGCAATTGTAGAAGCCAGCGGAAATGTTCATCTTGAAACCGTTCGAAAAATAGCAGAATGCGGTGTTGATGTAATTTCATCAAGCGCTATTGTTGCAAAAGCTCCAACTCTTGATATTGCTCTTGATATGTAGGGTTGATATAAAAATTAATATATTAGCAATTCTGGTGTAACAAATACGTTTATTACCATGTAAACATAAGGGGATTTTTACAATGGGAATAGTTTTTGTTACACTTCAATTTTTGGCGTTCGGAGTTTTGACTAAGGATTTATTTTTGCAAAACTAGTGATGGTCTTGTAACAGACAATACCATTTCATTTGGTATGTAAAAATCTTTTATTCCGTAATTTGCATTAATGAACAAGAATTCTAAAGTTTCACCGTTTTTGATGTCTAAAAGTTCAAACGGGATTTTTAAATCTAAAACTTCATCGTAAGCAGTTTCGATTGATTTTGCTTGTTCTAAAACCCACATATCACCGGGGATTGCTTTAATTATACGTAAAAGTTGAAGTTTATCATTTCTTATGGCAATTTGGATTTCGTTATGGAATT
This sequence comes from uncultured bacterium, assembly GCA_950022695.1. Classification (GTDB taxonomy): domain Bacteria; phylum Cyanobacteriota; class Vampirovibrionia; order Gastranaerophilales; family Gastranaerophilaceae; genus Zag111. Next base: position 142,348 of record CATLLN010000004.1, read on the forward strand.
TTTCCATTGAAACTGGTGAGATGTTTTGTGTTTTATTTATTAGTCTAACAGGCGCAAGAACCTGTCTGTTGCTAGCTTTTCTTAGATAAATATACATCTGATATGTTCTTTTTGATAAATCAGAGTTTTCTCTTAAGTATTTGTTCAAATTAAATTTTAAGTAGAAATAATTTTCATCATTTCCAAAGCGGATTTTGTCAAAAAGTTTTGATTCTCTCAATACAGGACCATCAGGAATTTCAATAAACCCTGCATTATTCCAGATATCTTCTTCTGTTGTAACAAATTTACCGTTTATTTCCGGTGTAATGAGTGATTTCGGGTATTTTGACGGTTTTGTTGTTGATATATTTGAAATTGGTTCATCCAAATATTTTGGAGTATCAAGATCTAAGTATCTGTAAATATTTTTTAAATGTGTTCTAAATAGGAAGTCAAAGATGTTATCTCTGCCTGAATCATTAGGTTCTCCATACCACCAGAACCAATCACTTCCTTCACATATAAATAATTCACGTCTTGCAAGTTCAATATTCGGATTTAAAGGTTCGCGTTTTACAAAGTTTGAAAAATCTTGTCTAACACGTTTTAAGTATGTCCATGCAATATCTTTTACGGGTTCGTCAATCCATAATTTAAAATTACGGTTCATCCATGAGCCGGAAGCAATTTTATTTAGCGGTTTATCTTCTTTTGTGTTGTCCAAATAATCGCTTATTAAAACTGTTTCTAATGTATCATCTTCTGTGATAAGTGTATAAAGTGTTTTTAAGAATGATGCACCGTCTTCAAGATAATTTTCCCAGCAATTTTCGCCATCAAGTGCGATGGTTAATAAGTGTTCGTGGTCAGGTGATGAAAGAATTTTGCTTTGTAAAACTTTAATTCTGTCATATAAGTCGTTTGCGGTTGCAATCGGGTTATGGTTCTGGTATTCAAAGCTTATCAAATTAGGTATTGATGAATCTCTAAATATCATTTTTAAATCTGAATTTTTTGTTTTGTAACGATAAGTTTTTAATAAGTGGTATGGCTCTTTCAGATATCCTTTAAAATCGTGTTCAAATTCAAAATTGATTGAGTTTGCCAAAATTCCTTCATCAGAAATTGACCAGTCCACTCCAATTGAACTTAAAAGTTCAAGAGTTTTTCCGTTTACACAGTGTTCAGATGGCCAAATACCTCTTGGTCGCTTTCCGAAAACTTCTTCGATTCGGTCAAGAGCCATTTCAGTTTGGATCTTTGCATCCAATTCTGTTTTTAGATTTGAAATATCATCATCCGGTATTTGATTTTTTTTAATATTTTTATAATCTAATAAAATTGGTAGAATTGGGTGATAATAAGGACTTGTTGTGATTTCAATTTTATTTTTTTCAACAAGTTTTTTTGTTGAAGGAATAATTTTTCTGATTATATCACGTTGAATTTCAATAATGTTTATTCTGTCTTCAAGTGTATAATTTTTACCTTTTTTGATAAGTTTTTTTAATTCTGAATTTGATGTTTTATAAGACGGATCAACCCAGGCAAGATTAAACAATGCCATCAAGTCGGCATATTCTTGATTGGTAAAAATTGAAGTATCATTTGTACCTTCAGCCTGAACAATTTGATAAAGTCTGTGATATTCAGGGTTAGTAAGAATCATTGTCTGATAATTTGCGTCAAAAAAGTTGTTTAAAATAAATATTTTATCTTCTTTTTTTAATTCATTTTCCGGAGTAATTGTCATCCTTGAGTGAATATCGTGAGCACCTTTTTCGGCATAATCAATAATTGAGTCAACCAAAATTGGAACAATATTAAAGTTTAATTTTAATTTGTCAAATTTTTTAGTCCACATTGCCATATCAAGGTAATCTTTAACTGCGTGCAGTCTTACCCAAGGCATTAAATAATCTCCGCCGGATGTCAATTGGTAAACCGGCTGGTGCATATGCCAGTAAAACGCTATAGACAACTTTTTTGACTGACTCATCATTCGACTTAACCCTTATTACTATATCATTGTATCATCTAAAAATTTAATTAACAAGAGGTTATTTATGGAATTTATGCAGATGTTTACATGTCATTTTGAATTGACTAGGAAATCAGTTGAGCTTGCGAAACAAGATTTTCTGGTCTTCAAGTAAAAAATAAAGGAGATGGCTAATGTCTCATCTCCTTTATTTTATTAATTATCTGCTACGATAATAACCACTGACTTTTGTCCCGTCAGAACGAGTATATGCATTCACATAAATAACTCCGCCACCATTTGCCTCTAGTTGCAGGTCTCCATTTGTTGGCATTGTGCCACCCATTGCTGAAACTTGTGCATCAATCTCTTTTTCGTTTTTAGCAAACTCCTCAGGTGGCATTGCTCCAACCTCTTCTCTTGTATATATTCTAGGATTTCCAGTCAATGGATTAGTGTATCCCGAAAACTCGGATTTTTGAGAATTAGTCGAAGCGGCAAATCCGGTTGGTACACCATTGTTTTGAACACCTCCAATACCTCTGGTCGGTGTGAAAGGTGGAGTCAGTTTATTATATCGTCTTGTATCATTAATGTCTGTAATTAATTTTCCTGCTTTCATTCTTTGTACAACTTTTTGAGCAATAATATCTTTTTGTAGATTTTCGGGTATCGATTTAAAATGTGGATATTCTCGGCAAATTTCATTATAAATTTGTTGTCCTTGTTGATTATTCCATAAGTCCATGTTAGATTCACGTGGGTCTTGCCCTTTAAATTTACCAATCCATTCATGTCCATTACTTACTATTTTTGTTGGTAAGATTCCATGTCTTTGTGCAAGTATACTTTGCATATATGTATGTCTAAATGCATCTGCTTCATTATTCCAGGCAACGTTATTTTCCCCAATATCAAAACCATATTTTTTCTGATATTTTAATGTGTCATTTAGCATTTCTTTAGTAAATTCGTTTTTATCTTTGTTATAATTAAAATTTTCTTTCATATTTATTTCCTTTATGTTAGATTGTATACATGAAAATCACAAATTTTATATGTGCAAATATTTTATCTTTATCGGGTAATATTGTTTTTTTTGTCGTATTGTTATATATATTTCTAGCTTTTCTTGTATATCCTGATTATCTTGTTGATGGAATTGTATTTAAATTGCTGGGTATATGTTTAAATACATACATATATATAATTCCTCTTCTCCTTGTTTTATTGCCAATAGAAGAACTATTAGTACGTAAACTTCTCCATAAAGATGGGTTTTTTAGTATCCAAATAAAAAATAAATATTTAAAATACACGTATAATGCAATTTTCTGGTTAGGTTTTAGTTGTTCTGTGCTATATCTATGTATGTTTTTATATAATTATTTATATTGATTTTCAGAAACAATAAAACCATCAAAATACTTACCGTAAATTCAAGGCGTATTACGGATTTTTTGTTTAACTATTCAATTGTTTTGCTATTTATATTTCGTTTTTGTTTTTACATAAAACCTCGCTTTCTTTTTCCCAAGTCTTTAATAAACGGATGCAATATCAAATTGGCTAGTGTAAAAATAATAATGCGTTTATTATACTACGTTTATAGTATTTTGTCAAATGTTTTAATTAAATAAAAATTATTTTTTGAGCTAAATGCTTTAGATGGTATGACGTCAGCAGGACTTTGTTTGATATGTTAAGTGTAACAGTAAGTAACAAGATTTTGATTAGGGAACTTTAATCAAGTTTGTTTTTGCTATACTATTAGTAGTTATTGGTTGGGATTTACACTCACGGGAACTTGACCTTTTGAAACAGCTGAAAGGATAGAACACAAATGAAGAAAATTATGAGTTTTTTAATGTTACTGTTATGTAGTATTCAGAGTGCAAGCGCAATGAATATTGATGCGTTTATGGATAAACATATTGCCCCTGTATCTGATGCTGTAGCAAATTTAATATTTTTTCCGATATCGGTTTTTGGTTCAAAAGTTCCTTTAATCATATTCTGGATACTTTTTGCCGGAATATTTTTCACGATATATTATAAAGGTATTGCGATTTGGGGATTCAAACATGCAATTGATGTAGTTGCAAAACCTGCTGAAAAATCAGAAGACGGAAGCTGTGGTGAAGTTTCATCATTTCAAGCTTTAGCAACTGCACTTTCTGGTACTATCGGTATTGGAAGTATTGCAGGGGTTGCAATTTCTATTTCTATAGGTGGTCCGGGTGCAGCATTTTGGATTTTTGTAGGTGCAATCTTAGGGATGTCTATTAAGTTTGTGGAAGCGACTCTGGCTGTTAAATACAGAAGATTTAACTCTGACGGTTCAGTTTCAGGTGGTCCGATGCACTATATCGCTCACGGTTTGACAAGAAAAAATATGCGCTGGTTAGGTCAGCCGCTTTCTGTAATCTTTGCTATTCTTTGTATTGGCGGCGGTATTACAGGTGGTAATATGATTCAAATTAACCAAACCGCTCACCAGCTTATATTTATTACAGGCGGTGAACATAGTTTCCTTCACGGGTATGCTTGGGTTATCGGGCTTGTTGTTGCTATTCTTATAGGACTTGTTGTTGTCGGAGGTATTAAAAGTATAGCTAAAGTTACTACAATTCTTACTCCTACAATGTGCTTGTTGTATATTATCTCAGGTGTTATTGTAATCGGTGCAAATATAACTCATATTCCTGCCGCTATTGCAACAATTGTTACTGAAGCATTTCATCCTACAGCAGTTGCAGGCGGTATCTTCGGTACAATTATTATCGGTTTGAGACGTTCTGTTCAATCTAATGAAGCCGGAACCGGTGCTGCAGCTATTGTTTATGCAACATCTCAAACTAAAGAACCTGTTTCACAAGGGTTTGTTGCATTGTTGGAAACTTTCTTAACAGGTGTACTTTGCTTGTTTACATCTTTTGCAATCGTTATCACAGGTGTTCTTAAAACAAGTGCTGTTGGACAAATTTCAGGTATCGAACTTGCCTCTAACGCGTTCCAGTCAGTTATATCATTTTTCCCGATAATCTTGTCTATAATTGCTGTTCTTTTTGCAATTTCAACATTGATTTCATGGGCATATTACGGTCAGAAAGCTTGGACATTCCTTCTTGGTGAAGGCAAAAAACGTGTTCTTACATTCAACCTTATTTATTGTTTATTTATCATAATCGGTTCAGCTATGAACGTTAAGTCAATTATTGATATTACAGATGCAATGATGATTGCAATGTGTGTACCAAATATTATTGTTCTTTATATCTTAGCTCCTGAAATCAAAAAAGACCTTAAAGCATATTGTCAAAAATATGGTATTGCGAAATGGGTTAACAGAGGCTGTATGAAAGAAGCAGAAGCTGTTACTGTTAATGCGGAGGAAAAATAATGTCATCAAAACAAATTATTGTAACTGTATCAGGTGTTGATAATGTTGGTATTGTTGCTAAAGTTACAGCAAAACTGGCTGAATTAACAGTTAATATTGAAGACATAAAACAAACGCTTATGCAAGGACATTTTGTAATGTTTATGCTCTGTGATATTTCAAAATCCAAATATTCGTTCAAGGAAATCAAAGAATCGCTTACAAAATGCGGCGAAGATATGGGAATGGAAATCTGGGTGCAAAATAAAGAGATTGTTGATAATATGCACAAGATTTAACTTTTAAGGTTTAAACATTTAAAAAATAATGCTATTACTGATTGCAGGTAATAGCATTATTTTTTGTAAATCTTAGCTCTCTTTTTTTTTAGATAGTGCTTATATGCTAGTGGTGCTCGTGAGATATATTCCATATTATATTTATATGGATTTTGAAACAAAAGTATATAAAAATATTGGTGAAAATATCAAAAAATATCGTTTAGCTAAGGGCTATTCACAAGAAAAACTTTCTGAATTGCTTAATGCAAATTCTAAATTTATTGGGCATGTTGAACGTTTTGAAAGACGAATAAGTCTCAAAAAACTTATACAAATTGCACAAATACTTGATGTCGCCCCTAAGGATTTTATGACTTTTTAATCATAATTTCTTGGAATTGATTTTCAATTTCATTATATTGATCTATAATAATTTTAATTTTATCTTTACTTATTTCTATATAATATCTTAAGTCTTCTTTTTCTATAATTTCACTTTCATTTGAATTTGCCTGTCTTAATATATTAATTGTACTTTGAAGTTCTTCGATATGTAACCTTGTATCTGCAATTAAATCTTCCATTTTATTCTCCTATAGTGCTTATATAGCAGTGGTGCTTTATAAGTATACAAATATAATATAAATATGTCAAGTAGTTTTGAAAGTTATTTTTATTATAATATTGGAAAGAAGATTCGTTATTACCGTGAACAAAGTGGTTTGACGCAAGAAATGCTTTCTGAAAAACTTGGTGTAAATGAAAAGTATATTGGTCATGTCGAGCGTTGTGAGCGTTTTATTAGTACTAAGATGCTAGTTAGACTAATGGAATTCTGGCAGTTACAGCCTTCAGATTTTTATAATTTTGATGAAGTATACAATTATTAATTTTTTATTTTCATATTGCCCATAAAAACAGCATTTCTGAGCTTATTTAAACATGGTAAGCAGTACTGGACTGTCTTGAGTCGTTCGCATTAAATGGGTATTCCGTCAAGGTTCAACACCTTGCCGTTCGCCCTCTGCTCATTCCTTATTGACCTAGAAAATACTGGTTCTCGTCCTACTACTGCCAATAAAAAAACAGCATTTCTGCTGCTCTTTAAAAATGGTGGGCAGTACTGGACTCGAACCAGCGACCCCCACAATGTCAATGTGATGCGCTACCAACTGCGCTAACCGCCCATAAAATTTTCAAGTTAAAAACATTCGTTTTCAACAGATGCGCTACCCTTCTCACAAAAACTTGACATTTAGTCAACTTTTTGTTCGGCAGAGTGCTAACCGCCCATAAATTCATTATATCAAATAAATCTTTTCTGTAAAGTTTTGCATTTAATTTTAGGATATGTTATTATTGCTACGTTAAAAGTTATATTTCGGTAATTAAGAAGGAGAAAATTATGGAAAATGAAACTCAAAATACACCAGTAGTTGGTGAAAAAACATTTGTTGCAACTATTTTATTGTGTATTTTCTTGGGCGGTTTTGGTGCTCATAGATTTTATGTAGGTAAAAAAGGTTCTGCTATTGGTATTTTAGCATTGTGCCTTGGTGGTTTCTTAACTTTTGGGCTTACAAGTTTAGCAGCTTCTATCTGGGTTTTAGTTGACTTAGTTCAGATTATTCTTGGTAATTTCAAAACTGTTGATGGTAAAGATTTAGTTAGATAGTTAATGATTATAAAAAAAAGACCTTGATAAATTCTCAAGGTCTTTTTTATTTTGATTTAATTAAACTAATTCTTTTACTTCAGCTGCAAATGTTTTTGGATCTAATTTGATGCCAGGACCCATTGTAGTTGATAAGTAAACTGATTTAACGAATGTACCTTTTGCTGAAGCCGGTTTTGCTTTTAAAACTGCATCTGCTAAAGTTGCATAGTTTTTAACCAAATCTTCTTCTGAGAATTGGATTTTACCAATAGGGCAGTGAATCATACCTTGTTTGTCTGCTCTGTATTCAACTTTACCAGCTTTAGCATCTTTAACTGCTTTAGCGATATCCATTGTTACAGTACCGGTTTTAGGGTTTGGCATTAAGCCTTTAGGACCTAATACTCTACCTAATTTACCTAACATACCCATACAGTCAGGTGTTGCAATTAATGTATCAAATTCAAACCAACCGCCTGAAATTTTGTCGATAATTTCTTCAGCTCCGGCAAATTCAGCACCAGCTTCTGTTGCTTCAGTTGCTTTAGCACCTTTAGCAATAACACAAACTTTTACTTCTTTACCAAGACCTGCAGGTAAAACTACTGTTGATCTGATTTGTTGATCTGCTTGACGAACGTCAATACCTAAACGCATGTGGCATTCTACTGTTTCGTTAAACTTAGAAACTTCTTTTGAAATTTCTTGTAATTTTTTAATAGCATCAACTGCTGTAGATGGTTGTACAAAACCTTCCAGCATTTCTTGCATTTTTCTTTGTTTTTTTGTTATTTTTGACATTTTTATTTCCTTTCGTGGTAATAGCGGACTATTCGTCCTTCCATCTTATTAATCTTCTTTAACTGTTACACCCATTGCTCTGCAAGAACCTGCAATCATTTTCACTGCAGCTTCCATAGTTGTTGCATTTAAATCTTCCATTTTAATTTTAGCGATTTCTTCTAATTGTGCTCTTGTGATTTCTGCAACTTTATCTTTATTAGGAGCTGCTGAACCTTTAGTAATATTTAAGGCTTTTTTAATCAATACAGGAGCTGGAGGTGATTTAATAATGAATGTAAAACTTTTATCTTCATAAACATCGATTACAACAGGGATAATATATCCTGCTTTATCTTGAGTTTTAGCGTTAAATTGTTTACAAAAATCCATGATATTAACACCGTGTTGACCTAAAGCAGGACCAACTGGAGGTGCCGGATTTGCTTTGCCGGCTTCGATTTGAAGCTTAATTTTTCCTACTACTTTTTTTGCCATTTTTTTCTCCTTTTGTGGTTCAATCGGGGGCGTCCCTTCCACATTGTTTGTACTTACGTTTCTATAATAGACCCTGAAACAAGTTCAGGGTGACATTTTTTAATTAAAGTTTGTTAATTTGTTTATATTCAAGTTCAACCGGAGTTTCGCGGCCGAAAATTGAAACATTTGCTCTAAGTTTTGATTTATCAGGATAAACTTCGATAATATCAGCATCAAAGTCTGCGAATGGTCCTGAAATAATTCTAACTTTATCACCTGCTTTAACATCAAGTTCAATTTTTTCAACTTGAGATGTTGATCTGTGAAGAATCTTTTTGATTTCACTTTCACGTGCAGGAATAGGTTTTTTTGCTGAACCTACGAATTTTGTAACACCTGATGTGTGTCTTACAACATACCAGCTGTCTTCATCCATAATCATTTCAACAAGTACATAGCCCGGGAAGATTTTTTCTTCTTTTTCCTGTTTTTTACCGGATTTCATCTGAGTTACGGTTTTTTGAGGAACTTCGATTCTGAAAATTTTATCACCCATATTCATATATTCAATACGTTTTTCAAGGTTTACTTTAACCTTGTTTTCGTATCCTGAATATGTATGAACAATGTACCATCTTTTTTGGTTTTTCTTAGCTTCTTTAGCTTCATTTGCTTCTAATTCTGCAGCTTCTTCTTGAGCTTGTTCAGCTAAGATATCTTCATTCAATTGTTCTTCCATTGTTTTTTCTTCTTTAGTCATAAGCCACCTTTATAATTTTGCTTAATGTTTTACTTAATCAGGCTAAGTAATCCTCTGAATAAAAGATCCATTAAATATATTGCAACAGTAAAAACAAACACAATGACGATTACAGAGATAGTTTCAAAGATAACTTGTCTTTTTTCCGGCCAGCTTACTTTGCCCCATTCTGTTTTTACGCCTTTAAAATATGTTTTAATAGCTTCTACTGTTCCGTTCATTTTAATTATATCCTTTATTTTAAAGTTAAACTCGCGCCCTGAAGGACTCGAACCCTCGACATCCGGTTTTGGAGACCGACGTTCTACCAACTGAACTAAGGACGCTTAGCGGGGAAATTCCCCGTTTGTTCCTTCCACCTATGAATTTCACTATCGTTCCGTTCACAACGGCGGATGTGTAATGTTTTGTCTCTGCCAGTCTTGCTAACTGCAAGTCTGCACCGGACTCCACACCAATTTTGTTATTTTGTCTCTTTATGCGCAGTGTGTTTTTGGCATTTTGGACAATATTTGTTAAGTTCCATTCTTTCTTTAATATTTTTTTTGTTTTTAGTTGTTGTGTAGTTTCTTTCTTTACATTCTTCACATGCAAGAACTACCATTCTGTCATTTTTTCCTTTGATACCCATTGTTTTATTTCCTTTATTGTTATTAACTTCTTTCCTATTTAAAATAGAATGTGACTTTGTGCACATTCTATTTTTTCGGCTTTTAATTTTATTTTATATCAAACAAAATAAATTGCAAACTAATTGTTAACAAATACTACATTTTTGACAAATGTAAAACAAAAGGGCGGCAAATTTTTTGCCGCCCTTTTGTTTTCTTAAATATTTATTTACGATTTGAGTATCTGCCAACAGAATCAGAACGTAATTGTTCCATATAGATTTGACCGTTTTTAACAACTTGTTGTAATTGAGTTAAATTACCTTCAAGGCTTGTTAGAACTTGTTCTGCGTATAATTCTGCACCTTCTCTAATTTTCATTGCTTCTTCTGTAGCTTGCAGTCTTATACTTTCGGCATCTTGAAGTGCGATATGTTTAATTTTTTCACAATCTTCAACAACTTCATTTTTAATTCTTATACCTTCACGTTCAATTGCTTTTAACTGATCTGATTCAGATAATTTTCTATCAGCTTCGGTTTGAGCATCTTGCAATATTTTTGTTGCTTTTTGTTGAGCTTCATTTTGCAATTCTTCTTTTCTTCTTAGGAAAAGTCTTGCTTCTTGAACTTCTGTAGGCAATGCTGTATATATTCTGTCAATTAAATCTTCTATTTCTCTTTTATTTACTACTGTGTATTTTAAAACGGAATAACCATCTTCAATAGCTATTTCTAATAACTTTAGTAAATCATACACTCCATTTTGCGGCATATCTTATATCCCTTATCCCTTTCACATTTATAATTATATATTACATAAGCAAATTTTAATTGTCAAATAATATTTCTTAACATAATTACATAAGTTTACATGTAATTTTATTTATCCAGAATTTCTGCTTTTGTAATTTCTTCAGGAAGGTTGTTTTGTAGTTTATTTAGAAGAGTTTCCAGTTCTCGAATGTTTATTATTACAACCTGTGCCAGAGGATAGCCTTCAGCTAATTTGTTTTCGATATCTTGTATAGTATGAAAAATATTTTCTTTTTGACCCGGGTTAAAGTTGTATTGTCTGTCGCGAAGGTATTCTCTGGCTTTTTTTACATCATCGGGAAGGTTTGCATAAAGTTCATCAATAAGTTTTTCAACTCCGGCTTTGTTTATAGCCTTGTAACCTTTAAATATCGGTAAAGAGTAACTATTATTAATATTTTCTTCAAGTTTTTTTATAATTTTGCGGGTTTTAAATTCCATTATTTTTTCTCGCTATTAGTTAAATAATTGTATACCGGTTCAGGAACGAATTTTGAAATATCTCCTCCGTTAGCAAGAATTTCTTTTATTGTGCTTGATGAAATGAAATTGTATTTAGGTTTTGTTGTTAGAAATACGGTTTTAACTTTATCACATAACGCACTATTTGTTTGTGACAATTGCATTTCGTATTCAAAATCAGAAACTGCGCGTAATCCGCGGATTAAGACGTCTGCCCCGTGTTTTTGGGCATATTCTATTGTAAGACCTTCAAAAGAATCAACTACGACATTTTTTAAGTCAGGTATACTGTCTTTTATAAGTTTTATACGTTCATCAACTGTGAGAAACCCTTTTTTTTCTCCATTATGCGCTACTGCTATGATAACTTTGTCAAAAATTCCGGCAGCATTTTTTAAGATATCTAAATGTCCTTTTGTAACAGGGTCAAAGCTGCCAGGATAGATTGCAATTTTCATAAGAACCTCTTTTTAGGTTGATTATAGTTTATATAAGTTTTTTTTTCAATACTTTGAAATTTTGGGTATATTACATGTTACATATTGTAAATAAAATAACATTGTACGCAATTCTGTATATAAAAAATACTTTATAAATATATAAGAATGATATATAAATCTAATTTATATATATTACTACCTTCTACTTTCTACCTACTAATCTTTTACACGAGGAATTGTAACAGATTCCAAGGAAGCTTCTTCACAGAAGCTTTTTTTTTGCGGATTTTGTTGGTGTACGGAGTGAAATAAGTCAAACAGAAATGGAGCATAATGTGGCGAAGTAGGAACGTATGGTTTATAAAGAAGTACGAGTTGTTGTTTAATGTGAGGAGTATCATAAATTTGACTGCTGAGTAATTGAGCTCTTTACATTTACCCCTGTTCTTGATAAAATTCTGCTAGCGTATAGTTAGAAAGAAGGGACTTAATATGTCTAAAAGAGTTTTGTTATGTATTATGGACGGTTGGGGAATTTCAACAGGTTCTGAAAAATATGATGCAACTAAACTTGCGCATCCTGTTAATGTGCCAAGATTAGAAAAAAAAGAAAAATTTATTAAAATTAAAGCTGACGGTGAAAACGTAGGTTTGCCGGAAGGTCAAATGGGTAATTCTGAAGTAGGTCACTTAAATTTAGGTGCAGGAAGAATTGTTTATCAGGATTTATCTAAAATTAATAACGCAATTAAAGACGGTTCGTTCTTCAAAAATGAAAGATTTTTAAATGCAATTGAACATGCTAAGAAAAACAATTCTGCATTACACATATACGGACTTGTTTCTACTGGAGGTGTTCACTCATCTTTGGATCATTTGCTTGCATTAATTAAAATGGCAGCTGATTCAGGTTTAACTAAGGTTTATGTTCACGCATTTTTAGATGGTCGTGATACTCCGCCATCAAGCGCTTGTGAATACTTGCAGATTGTTGAAGATGAATTGAAAAAATATAATCTGCCGCCTGTTGCAACAGTTATCGGACGTTATTATATTATGGACAGAGATAATCGCTGGGATAGAGTTGAAAAAGGTTATAACGCATTATTGCTTGGCGAAGGCGAATATGCAGTGTCTGCTATTGAAGGTGTTAAGGCTTCTTACGCAAAAGGCGAAACTGATGAATTTGTATTACCTACAGTTATTGGCGGTGATGAATCAAGAATTCACGATAATGATTCAATAATTTTCTTTAATTATCGTCCTGATAGAGCCCGTGAAATTACTAAAGCAATTAATTTCACAGATTTTGATGGATTTGAAAGAAAGAAAGTTCTTAAAAATATCTTATACACAACAATGACAAGTTATGAGGCAACTTTCACATATCCTGTTGCGTTTCCGAAAGAAAAACTTGTTAATATTTTAGGTGATGTTTTGGAAGCTAATGGAATTAATCAATTCAGAACAGCTGAAACTGAAAAATATGCACACGTTACATTCTTCTTTAACGGTGGAATTGACGAACCACAGCCTCACGAAACACGAGTTCTTGTTGCATCTCCAAAGGTCGCAACATACGATATGCAGCCTGAAATGAGTGCTCCGGAAGTTTGCGAAAATGTGTTAAAAGCAATTGATAATCCTGAATATCAATTTATTCTGGTTAACTTTGCAAACCCTGATATGGTAGGTCATACCGGAATTATTGATGCTGCCGTTAAAGCTTGTAAAGTAGTTGATGAATGTGTAGGCAAAATTGCTGATGCTTGTAAAAAACATGATATCGTAATGCTTTTAACAGCCGATCACGGAAATTCAGAAACTATGGTTGATGAATCTACAGGTAAACCGCAAACTGCTCACACTACGAATGAAGTTCCGTTTGTGTTAATTAATGCACCGGCAGGAACAGAACTTAGAGAAACTGGTGCTTTATGTGATGTTGCACCGACTGTACTTCAGTTGTTTGGAATTAAGCAGCCTGTTGAAATGACAGGCAAGTCGTTGATTAAATAGTTTTATTAAATCCGTCACCCTTGAAAGTCAGGGTGACGGATTATTTTCTAAAAGGTAAAAATATGAGTAATAAAATTGAAGATTTAGATATTGATTTTTCGTTTAAAAAGAATAATGTAGATGAATTATTTTTTAATTTGAGTGAAAACCCTGAAAATTTTAAAAACAAAGATTTTCGTTATACGTTGAGTATGATTTATCAAATTATTGAAGATGAATTTGCCGGTGTATTTCTCAGCCCTAATGCGCCTACCCGTAATACTCATTTTCATTTGATAAATAAAGGGACAAATGTTAGAGGCGGCGGTTCTAATCTTTCATTTTTTGTTACTCCGACAAACAATTTTCAATACTATTTGAAATCAAAAGGTTCATTATTCCGCTTTAAATCTGAAGTCCTAGAAGATAAAGTCGGATATTTTATGAGCTGGGACTTGGTTATGGATTATTTTGGCGGGTTTGGTAATGTCGTTGACCTTGCTGATTTAACACCGACTTTTATTTATTTGAATAAATTAACTTACTTTGTTATGAAGTTGATTGAAAAATTGTATTTCATTCCGACTGTTAAACGTTACGGTCAAATGTTTAGAATAGTTTATGAGCCGATTATTAATAATCAAAAAATGGCACGTATTATTAATATGTTTGAAGAATATATGCCTGAAGATTTATTTATTGAAGGCGAAAAACCTAAAGATTTTGTTTATGAATTTATTTACACTTATTTAAATTATGTAATTTATAAATTCTTAGGAATCAAAATGTACAGATTTAAAGATGTTAAATCAGGTACTTATTTGTTGAAAGATTTAGAGCAAAAAGCAGTTTTAAAAGGAAAAGATTTAGCTGAAAGTTTTGCTCAATGGTTTGATGAACTTTATCTAGGTAAATACGATGTAATTCCATACTTCAAAATAGAAAAAGTAGAAGATGAACTTTTCCGTTTAAAAGTTTATATTAAAGACAGAAAAAATGATGAAAGTGTTCTGATTGATAAATTATACACAGATGAAGAGGTTTTTGGTGCTAAAGCAAGTGATATTTCAAGAATTGTTGAGAAGCAATTAAACTATGCGCTTCGTTATATGCCGGAACTTGAAGAACTATTTGAAGATGAAGATAAATTATATCTTGATTTAAATCTTAATGAGATTTATAAAATTATTACGCAGACTGCATACTATCTTCAAAAAGCTCAGATTGAAGTTATTTTACCGGAAGAACTTACAAATATTGTTATTCCTAGAGCATCTATTAACGCAAAAGTAAAAGAATCCAGATCAGATGATTTAGCAGATTTGATTAATAATACATCTTCTTCTAAAATTTCACTGGATGATATTTTGGATTTCACCTATGAAATCGCTATAGGCAATGAAAAAATATCACTTGAAGAATATAAAAAATTATTAGAAACCAATAACGGTTTAATTAAATACAAAAATAAATATGTATTGATTGATCAGGAAGAAAGTAAGAAGATTTTTGAACAAATTTCAAAATCAAACCTTAAATCAATGTCAAGAATGGAACTTATCCATGCTTCACTTTCAGGTCAGTTGGATCAGTATGATTTTGACTATGATGCGGCGTTTGCAAGAGTCTTGAATGACTTTACAAAACCTGTTGAAATGACTATGCCAAAAGGTTTACAAGGTGAGCTTAGACCGTATCAGGAAGTTGGTTTAAAATGGCTTTGGACAAATGTTTCAAAAGGTTTCGGGTCTTGTATGGCTGATGATATGGGGCTTGGTAAAACAATTCAGGTTATCAGTTTAATTCTTAAAATGAAAGAAGAAGGAAAACTTAAAAAGCCTGTTCTTGTAATTTGTCCTACAACTCTTATGGGTAACTGGATGAAAGAACTTCAGTTGTTTGCGCCTGATCTTGATGCTGTAATTTATCATGGACCGGACAGACAATTAGATGTTAATCACGATGTAATTCTAACAACTTATGCAATTATGAGAATAGATGTAGAAGAGCTTAAAAAACATTCGTGGAGCACGATTATTGTTGACGAAGCTCAAAATATCAAAAATCCTGATACAGCGCAAACACTTGCTATCAAGATGTTAAAATCAGATGTTAAAATTGCAATGACAGGTACTCCTGTAGAAAACAGATTAACAGAATTATGGAGTATTTTTGACTTTATTAATAAAGGTTATCTTGGTTCGCTTCGTGAATTCCAAAAAAGTTATGCAATTCCGATTGAGCGTTTTAAAGAAAATTCTCGTGCCGGAAAACTTAGAATGTCAATTTCTCCGTTTGTTTTAAGACGTTTGAAAACTGATAAACACGTAATCTCAGACCTTCCTGAAAAGATGGTTCTAAACGAATACTGCTACCTGTCAAAAGGTCAGGCTGTTTTATACGAAAAAACATTAAACGAAATGATGACAAAAATCAGCGGTTTCACAGGTGTAAACAGACGTGGAAATATTTTCAAACTTATTACTGCGCTTAAACAGATTTGTAACCATCCTTACCAGTTCTTAAAATCAGGTGAAATGGGCAGAGAAATGTCAGGTAAGATGGAAAAATGTATTGATCTTGTTCAAAGTATTATAGATAACGGTGAAAAAACACTTATTTTTACTCAATATAAAGAGATGGGTGATATTTTATGTAAAGTTATCTCACAAGAATGCAATACAGAACCTTTATTCTTCCACGGAAGTTTAACAGTACCTCAGCGTGAAGCATTAATTGAAAAATTCCAAACAGAAAAAGATTCAAAAGTAATGATTCTTTCTTTAAAAGCCGGTGGTACAGGTTTGAACCTTACAAGTGCGACAAATGTTATTCACTACGACTTGTGGTGGAATCCGGCGGTTGAAGACCAGGCAACAGACAGAACTTACCGTATCGGTCAGGATAAAAATGTAATGGTTCACAGAATGATTACGCTGGGTACTTTTGAAGAAAAAATTGATGAAATGTTAAAATCCAAAAAAGAACTTGCAGATCTTGCAGTATACGAAGGCGAAAAAATTATTACAGAACTTTCTGATGAAGAAATTTACGAAATTTTTACTCTGTCAGCATGATGAATTGAACAAAGGATGTAATCAAGGGCGCGAGATTTATCTCGCGCCCTTGATATTTTTTATATATTTTTTTCAAATTTAATACTGTAACCTAAAATTTCTGATATCTGTAATACTTCATTATAAGTAACTTAGTTGACAAAACGTTTAAATCGCATTTGTAAAAAATTGGATAAACTTTGGATGAGATGTTGATATAAAAATATTAAAAGAAAAATAGATTGACCTTATTAAGTCGGTAATTTAATAATTTATATTCTTTTAAAGAGTTTAAGTGAATTTTAAATAGCCTCGTTCAATACCAACCAATACGGCTTCCAGGTCACTGTGGGCTGCAAACTTTTTATAGATTTCTTTACGATGTGAGTGAGCGGTGTGATGCGAGATACACAATTCTTCACCGATTTCGAAATCGTTCATTTTCTTGCTTATAAGAATAAGAACTTCAATTTCTCTTACTGTCAATTCATCTTCTTTTCTTTTACGTTTATTCATTTCCTAATTCCTTTTGCAGGAATCATAACAATAAATTACCCGTTTGGCTATGCCCTTAGTAGGGTATTTTTTGAAAAAATAAGTGATTAGTTGCTTAAATCCTAAATCATTAACTTTTCATTAAGATTTCTATATTAATATATATTTATGTTAGACTTTAAGTAATGATAAACTTGGAGAGGAATATTAATTAAATGATAAAAATGTTATTAAAGCTTTTGGGCGATCCGAACGAAAAAAAAGTTAAATCTATGATGGGTATAGTTGAGCATATCAATGCTTTAGAACCTGAATTTGCGAAGTTAACTGATGAAGAACTTCAAGCAAAGACGCAAGAGTTCAAAGAAATTTTGGCAAATCGTCCTACATCTAAGAATTTCAAAGAAGATTTAAAATTAGAAAAGGAAGCTTTAGATAAGATTTTACCGGAGGCTTTTGCAACTGTTCGTGAAGCCGGCAAGCGTGTTTTGAATATGCGTCACTTTGATGTTCAATTAATTGGCGGATATTTTTTACATAACGGTCATATTGCAGAAATGAGAACTGGTGAAGGTAAAACTCTTGTTGCAACTTTACCTGCTTATTTAAATGCATTAACAGGAAAAGGTGTCCATGTTGTTACGGTTAACGATTACCTCGCAAAACGTGATAGCGAATGGATGGGAAAAATTTACAGATTTTTAGGTTTAACTGTTGGTGTTGTTCTATCTAATGGTGAAGGAGCAAGAGATTTTGATTTAAAACGAAATGCATACCAGTGTGATATTACATACGGTACAAATAACGAATTCGGTTTTGATTATTTAAGGGATAACATGGCAGGCGGTGAAGAAATGCTTGTACAAAGACCTTTTAATTATGCAATTATCGACGAAGTTGACAGTATTTTGATTGATGAAGCAAGAACTCCTTTAATTATCAGTGGCAGATTAGCTCAATCTGCAGAAACTTACCAAATGATGGCAAAAGTTGCACCGCAGTTGGAAAAGGAAGTTGATTATACTGTTGATGAAAAAAATAAAAATGTAATTTTAACCGAAGAAGGTATTGACCATGCCCAGGAAATCATCGGTGTTAAAGACCTGTTTGATATCCAGACTCAGTATGCTCACCATCTTTTACAAGCTTTAAAGGCTAAAGAATTATTTGTAAAAGATACTGATTATGTTGTCAGAAACGGTGAAGTCATGATTGTTGACGAATTTACAGGGCGCTTGATGGAAGGTCGCCGTTGGTCTGATGGTTTGCATCAGGCAGTTGAAGCCAAAGAGGGTGTTGAGATTCAAGATGAAACTCAAACTCTTGCAAGTATTACTTTCCAGAACTTGTTCAGATTATATCCAAAACTTTCAGGCATGACAGGTACAGCGATGACTGAAGAAGCTGAGTTTGGTAAAATTTATAATCTTGAAGTTACGACAATTCCTACTAACAAACCGGATATCAGAATCAATCATCCTGATGTAATTTATAAATCAGAAGTTCAAAAATATTTAGCGGTAGTAGATGATATTATTGCTCAACACAAATTAGGCAGACCTGTTCTTGTCGGCACTATAAGTATTGAAAAATCCGAGTATGTTTCTGCGCTTTTGAAACAACGCGGAATAAGACACAATGTATTAAATGCAAAACACCATGAACGTGAAGCACATATTATTGCACAAGCAGGAAGATTAGGTGCAGTAACTATTGCTACTAACATGGCAGGCCGTGGAACAGATATTTTATTAGGCGGTAATGCTGAATATCTTGCAAAAGCAGAACTCGAAGAAAAGGGAATTGATGAAACAAATCCTGATTACGAAAAGTTAAAAAATGAAGCTTTAACAGCAGCACGCGGGGTTACCGAATACGAGCATGCCAAGGTTGTAGAAGCAGGCGGATTACACGTAATCGGTACAGAACGTCACGAATCACGTCGTATTGATAACCAGTTAAGAGGTCGTGCAGCACGTCAAGGCGACCCGGGTTCAACAAGATTTTTCTTGTCATTAGAAGATAATTTGATGAGAATCTTTGGCGGTGAAAAGATTACACAGCTTATGACGGCGCTAAATGTTCCGGAAAACATGGCAATTGATTCACCATTAATTACAAAACGAATTGAATCAGCACAGAAAAAAGTTGAAACTTTCCACTTTGACATGAGAAAATCTGTTCTTGAATATGATGATGTCATGAATATTCAGCGTGAAAAATTCTATCGCCAAAGACGCAGAGTTTTAGCCGGAGAAGGTTTGCAAGATGACATTTGCTTTATGATGGAACGTGAAGTAGATAGACTTATGAAAAGTTATATTTCTCCTGAACAAAAGGTTGAAGAATATGTGTATGAAGACTTGCAGACCATGATTAAAGAACTTCATTCGACAGTTCCGCAGTTATCGTCTTTTGAAGTTTCAGATATTCAGAACATGCGTTTTGAACCTATGTATAACAAAATAAAAGATTTTGTAGTAGAAGCATATAGAGCACATGAAGTTGAAATAATTAATTTCTACAATCAGGTAATTCAACAATATGGTGCAAATTACGAACTTCAAGAGCCGTTTTCGTCTTCAAATATAGTAAGACAACTTGAAAAAGATGTATTATTAAAAGTTGTTGATAATAAATGGATAGATCACCTTCATAATATCGACATGCTTCGAGAAGGAATAGGTCTAAGGGCTTATGGTCAGAAAGATCCTTTGATAGAATATAAAAAAGAAGCCTATGATTTGTTTAATAAAATGATGTACGAAATCCAAAGTGATACAGTAAAACATTTATTTAGAACAAGATTTGGGGTGCAAGTTGTAAATTCTACCCCTCCAGAATCTGAATCTGAACAAGAAAATGAATAAAAAAGAGCCAAGAGGCTCTTTTTTTATAGGCGCAAACCCAATAATAATAAGAAAATTAAAAATTTTTTAAATATTTCTTAAAAAAAATAAAAAAAGTGCTTGATTTTTAAAATTGTTTGTTTTACACTAAATCTTGTGCAAAGGCACAGATGAATTTTGAAAATATAAATAGCAAAAAAGATTTTTAAAATTTATTTCAAAAACTACTTGACAATAAAAATTGATGTAGTAAGATAAGGAAACCGAGATATGAATCGGTTTGAGATGCCCCGATAGCCAGTCAACTTTTGGAATTAGTTGAAA
The DNA here is from genome assembly GCA_950022695.1 of uncultured bacterium. GTDB lineage: Bacteria > Cyanobacteriota > Vampirovibrionia > Gastranaerophilales > Gastranaerophilaceae > Zag111. The sequence goes on from CATLLN010000004.1 coordinate 162,701, forward strand.
CCGCGTTGGGTGATAAATTTGTAGAACATTGACAACAGAATAGCTGAAACGAGTGTGA
>CATLLN010000005.1 GCA_950022695.1 uncultured bacterium
CATTCATCAAACAAAGCAATTACAGGAAATTTACAATTGTGTAGGGTTTACCCCCTACACACTTTGAAAGAGGTTAAGAAAATGACTAATCAAGACAACATCAATATAATTCTAAAATTCATGCCACAGAGTCAAGCTCAATGTTTCATACAGGGGTTAAAAGATAATGAGCAAAGCTATTTTAAGGGTGTAGCAGATAAAATCGCTAATGTTATACAACAAGCACCCTCAATCTATGAAACAGACGGACAAGGGGATAGTACAAAGCCAGTTATTCATTACTTCTATGGCAATGTTGACATCTACATAACCGAAATAGATAAAAATGGATACAATGAGCATTTTGGGTATACGAGCTTAGGACTGGGTTATTTTGAAGCAGGATACATAAATCTTGATTACATCTTCAAAGAACTTCCATTGATTAACCTTGATTTTCACTTCACACCTAAAACAATATCAGAATACAAAAAGATACACACATAAGTAGCAATAACATGAAGATACAAAGACTATTAGATAAAGCAAATAACTTAGAGGGTTTAAGCTACATCATACACAATTTACTCTATGACATTGATGTAAACCCAGTTGACTATCAAAAGAAGTTTGATAGTATCCTAGAACTTTCATCATCAATCTATAATAAGGTGCTTGAAGTTAAGAACGATATTTACAAACTGTATAAGGTAGAGGAGCAGGAATTATTACGACCATATCTAACACACTAAGTAATAATAGATTACAAGTAGTTACACAAATAAAGGAACTTAACATGGATACATTAAATATTATATCACTCATACACAATACATACGGTCTTGTTATCGCCCTTAAAGATAACATACTAGGTTTAGACAATTCAAAGCACGATAAGAGGTCATTGACTGGACTAACGGCTTTAACACAGACGATTGAGGAAAACTTATACAACATCAAAGTTGAAGTTGAAGCACTCATCAACCTACATTAAAAACGACCATTTAATTTACATAAAAGCATACATTAAAAAGGTCTGAAATACATTTATGGCATTCATACAACAAAAAGCCTTTTTTGACCTTTTTATTGACACTACCAAAGGACATGAAACATGACGACAAAAGCATTTATAAGAGTATCTACAATATTACAGGATACCGAAAAGAACAAACTTGATATATTGCAGTTTGCTAATCGCATGAAATTAGGGCAAGTTGATTTTATAGAAGAACACTGCTCAGGGTGTAAAGACTTCAAGAAAAGAAAGCTAGGTGCATTACTTGACACTATGGGCAAAGGTGATGTTTTGATTGTGCCCGAACTGTCAAGGATTGCACGGTCAATAACACAGATACTTGAAGTAATAAAGATTACAAAGGATAAAGGAATAATACTTTACTCAATAAAAGAGGGGTTTGATAATACAGACAACTCAATTACATCAACCGTAACAAGTACAATATTTGCCTTAGTTGCTCAAATCGAAAGAGAGCTTATCAGTCTTAGGACTCGTGAAGCATTGCAAGCAAGAAAAGCACAGGGGATAAAGCTAGGAAGACCACAGGGCAAGGGTAAATCAAAACTTGATGAACACACAGATGACATCTTGAAATTGATTAGCTTAGGTGTTCCTAAAACATTGATAGCTAAACAATACAACACAACTACAGGTAACCTGTATAACTTCTTAAATCAACTTAGAGAGCCTGCATAGACTGTTATACACTTTCGTTTGTTGAAAGACCTCAGAAATGCTCTGAGGTCTTTAATAATGATTTAATCTATAACTGTCAGACGAGTTTTGCCTTGTCGTTCTTGCATAATAGACCTATACTCAGGTCGATATGTGTTTTTTCTGTACTCTCTCCAACTATAGGTTTGACCTACTTTGTCATAAGCACCATAGCATTTCCCACCTATTAAGCCTTGTGAATTGGTGTTTACTTTTTCATCAAGAATACAAGGAATACCGTTACTTGTTCCAAGACCAATATAATAATGTGTGTCAGAAGCTGATAGTGTAATCATTTGAGCCGTATAGGATTTATTTGCAACAGGGTCATAGACCTTGTATGTATAGTTTTCAGCCATTGCCATGCCTGATGTAAACATCATCATTAGTCCTAATAATACTGTAAGTGTTAATTTCTTCATTATCTTATCTCCTTTTATCTTTTAGTATGAAAACTTATCTCTATAATTAAGCCCACCATTACAATAGGTAGCTCTAACTTCATTCTTCCCATTAGCTTTAAAGATAGAATAGTCAACTCTACATCCTGCTCTTCCGTATGCTTCATGTTGTTCTTTAATGTAATTGTAATATTGATTAAAGCCTATTGCGTTGCTTATCATATAAACATCTGCTCTACATTCATATTTCTTGATATCTTTGTCATATTTAATTGGCTCAGGGTTAGAAAACTCTATATTTTCAACAAGTCCTTCTTCGCTCAATCGTCTATATCCTAAGTTATTACTTTTAAAGATATCTATCACTTGACTTTCAGCAAATTTACTGTCACAGGTTGGTAAATTCACAGTTTCATTGATTTTACTTCCAATACCAATAACAACAAAAAGCCCTGTAATACATATAAATACAGGCACTACTATTCCTAAAGGCAATAAAGAAGTTAGTCTATATAAGGAACTTTTAACTACATTGAAGCATGATATTAGCTTGCTTCTGTCAGATATAAACACTACAATGTAAGCTAAGATATGCAAGATTATTGCAACAATAGCTACATGAACAAACATAAATATTAGGTGTAAAAAGTTCAACCCCTCATGAATGCTATCTGCAACATAAATTGTAAGTCTAAATATCAAGAACAGTAGCGACACAGAATGAGATAAGCTTAATACCAACTTTCCAACAGTATTGTACATTGTTTCATATAGTTTGAAGAACAATAATGTACTGCATGATATTGTTAGTATCGGACAAATAATCATTATTGGACTTAACAAAAATGATGAAAGTCCACATATACTTGGATACTTAAACTCAAAGTAAAAGTATATGCTTATAGTTATTATTGATAATAGCACAGAGCCTATATATAAAATAGGATATTTTAAGTCTTTCATATCCTTTTCATTCAATTCTTTCATTGTCTATCAACCTCCAGACTCTAACATAAGTAACATGAATATTTCGCCTATTACAGGTAACAATGCTAATACAATTATGATAGTTATAATGGCAACTATTGTTTTCCATACAGTTTTTAGACAACCGTCATTGTCATTCTTAACAGTAGTTTTCTGAGGAGTTCCGTAATAGGCTTCGCATAGCTCATTATATAGCTCATTTTCGTCTTTTTCATTTTGACTTTGATGATTTAAGAATTCCCCACAGTGCTTGCACTTAATTGCACTAGCCTTTATATCTTCCCCACAAAATGGGCATTGCTTTAATTCTTCATCAGCCATATTCCTATTCTCCATATTTTCGTAGGATACATTCCCACCTTTAGAACAATAGTAACACAAAAATACGAAAAGTATCCTATTGTCTACGATTATTTAATAAATCTATATCCTGTATCACTGTTTAATAAATCCTCATAATTCAATAGAATTAGTAAGAGGATAGGTCATGACTAACAGTAAAAACAGTTTCGGACAGAAGCTAAAACAGATAAGAAAAGCTAAAAACCTTACACAGGCTCAACTTGCAGAGCTTGCAGGTGCTAATGAAAAACACATTTCAAAGATTGAAACAGGTGTATACTTCCCCACATACACAACCCTAACAAAGATATTACAAGCACTTGACCTCAGTATTGAAGATGTAGGACTCAACCTTGAACATGTTACATCTAAAAATAGTCCTTTTTATACAAAGGCATTACAGATACTTAATTCAGCAACATCAGAGCAAGAACTTGAATATTACTACAGTCAACTCAAACAAGCACAAAAGGGAATAGATATACTAAAAGGTTAGTTTAAAACATTCAACGAGAGGACACTCACAGGCTCATTAAGCTGTTTTAATTGTAAAAGACACACTAAGTCTTATGTAACAAAATTTTAAGGTCTTAAAAGGGGTAATATTTAACATTAAGGAATTAGGGCAAGAGAAGTAAACACACACAGGACAAAGGACACAGGGTTATTTCTTTAGGTGTTGTAAAACAATTAGTTATTACAATAGATATTATGCTCGTATCCATTTCTTTATGTTCATCATGAGTTCAGTTTCATGTAATGTCTGATGTGCCACAAATACACAATTATCTTCTAACTCTCTACCTTTGCTTGCCCCATAAAAAAGCTAGTAACAAAAGTTACTAGCTTTTTTATAATGAGTTGTTGTTATTTTGAGAACCCACACAAGGCAAAGCCTTGTCCGTGGGGAGAATGCTACGTCCGTTGCTTGTTGAGCTAAGGCGAAACTAGAAACGGCGGATGCAGAATATGAATTTGTAGCGTAAGCGTAACAAATTCAATGTTCCTGCCATCATCTGCCTAATAAAAAACTAGTAACAAAAGTTACTAGCTTTTTTATTAATTATCTATTGAATACTTAAGGCTCTTGTGAATAGTGTATGTTACTAAGTTTCCACCCGTCATCGCGTAATACTATAAATTGTGTTTCGCGCCCTCGGGTGTGGATTTCTTCATTTGTATCTTTTTGTGTTGCATAAAAATCCCAGCTGAATTCTAAAAATGCAGTGTTACCGTAGTATTTTGTCATTATATCTTTTAATTTTAAACTTCTTTTTGAAAAAAGTTTATCCATTACGCCCAGATAAAAATTTTCTTTGATGTCTTCAAACCCATAATCGCGTCCTCTTGGGTAAATAAAAGAAACAGAACCTTCTTTATCCCAAATTTCGCAGGCAAGTTCAGTATCACATGTGTTTATTGATTCAACGTATTTTTCTAGTAAAGTATCAATTCTTTCCATAAGTAAAGTTTATCATAAAATTATGATATAATACATAAAAAGGGGGAATATAGTGAAAGAAAAAGAAAAAATGTTGAGTGGAATTATATATGATGCTAATTATGATAAATCTTTGATTGATGAAAGGATCAAATGTAAGTCATTATGTGTATTATATAATGGTTTGTCGCCTTCAAATGTTGATGAAAGAAATAAAATAATTAAGAAAATATTAGGCTCTACAAAACAAAATTTTTTAATTGAGCAGCCATTTTATTGTGATTACGGGTATAATATTTCTATCGGTGAAAATTTTTATGCAAACCATAATTTAATAATATTAGATCCTGGAAAGGTTGAATTCGGAGATAATGTTTTTATTGGACCAAATTGTGCGTTTTATACTCCGCAGCATCCTTTAGATTCTGAAACAAGAAATAAAGGACTTGAATATGCTTTTCCGATAAAAATCGGTAATAATGTCTGGTTGGGAGGAAATGTTGTTGTGCTTCCAGGGGTTAGTATCGGAGATAATTCTGTAATTGGAGCGGGATCTGTTGTTACAAAAAATATTCCGCCAAATGTTATTGCTGCAGGAAATCCTTGTAAAGTGATTAGAGAAATTACCGAAAAAGATAAAACAAAGTTCGAGGTTTAAGTTTTATATGGGAAATAATAAAATTATAAAAGGTCTATTTATTTTTATAGTAATAGTTTTGACTGTTGTATTAAGGGTTTTATATGTAGATTGTGATTTTTGGTATGATGAAGCCTGTTCGTGGTTTAGTGCTATTCAGAAATTTCCTGTTGGAATTATGAATAATTTAATGACTCTTGATATGCAGCATACTCCGTTATATTTTTTTCTTTTGCATTTTTGGATAAAAATCTTTGGGGATGGAGAAATCGCGATACGGTCTTTATCTGTGATTTTTGGAATTTTAACTGTACCTGTTGTATTTGTTGCAGCATCTAAAATTACTAATAAAACAAATTCTGTGATTGCATGTATGATTTCTGCTGTATCGCCTTTGTTGGTGTTTTTTTCAGCTGAAGCCAGAATGTATCCGATGGCAGTTTTTCTTGTTATGCTTTCTTTGAATTATCTTATTGATTTTGAACAGAAAAATGATAAGAAATCTTTGATAAAACTTGTGTTGGTAAATCTTTTAATTCCGTATACTCTTGTTGGCGGGATTTTATACAATATTGCTTTAGCGGTTTGCTATGGAAATTATTTATTTAGAAAAAACAAAGATGTTTTAAAATTGTATTTAAAAGGTGTTTTTGCGGAGTTAATATTGCTTGTTCCGTATTTTTTGTTGGTTTCATACTATGCAAAAATGCGTTCTGCTTTTGTTATAAGACATGAAGGTGGTTTCTTTTTTACGCATTTTGTGGATGTCATTCGAAATTTCTTTGGCATAGAATTAGTTGATAATATTTATTGGCCTTCAACATATCCGTATACTATGAATTTGGAATTTACATTGCTGGTTGTTGTTCCTTGCGTGTATTTTGTTTATGGGCTTGTTCAAGGGTGTAAAAATTCAGAAGGCTTTTTGAAAACTTTATATCATACATTTTTTGTAAGTTTAGCTTTATCTGTGACTTTTGCTATGTTACATGTGAATGTATTTACGGTACGTTATATTTTATATCTGCTTCCGCCGATGATTATTTTGGGGGTAATTGGGCTTAGTAAGAGGATTAGTTTGAACCATTTAAAAGCTTTTGTTGTGTTTTACACATTGGGAGCAATTATTTGTGGTATTCATTATACCAATATTTCAAAAGATTTAAAAACTATAGCGTATAAGGCAGTAAGGATAGAGGCTGATAAAAACGGATTAAATGAAGAAGATATAATTATTTTACCGTTTGGTGGTGATGCGCCTTATTATTTTAGGCAAGATGGCAGCCCACGAGTTTTGCCGTTTGATTATCATAAACAGGCGAGAAATCCGAAGAATAATAATTTTTACGATGTTGAACAACAAAATAATCCTGATAAAGATAGGGTTATTTATGATTCTATATTTAGCGATAAAGGTTTTTCTGATAATCATTATGAATATTTTCAGAAAAATGTGATTGAGGCTGTAAAACCAGGCAGATACGTTCTTATTGCTTTATACGGAACAGATGCGCAGCAGCTTGTAACATTGGAAGAGTTAAGAAAATCTGTTACTAGTCTTCAGGATATAAAAGAACAACGTGTAAAAATATTACTTCAAAAATATTTATATGATATTAGAGCGTATCTTGATAATGATTTTTACTTTTTGGGTAATTACACGCAAGATAATTATACATATTTGCTTTTTCAAAAAAGGTAAGTAAAAATGTATGGAGGTTTTATGAAAAAGTTTAGTATGATATTGGTTTTATTATTATTCATAGTGGCGGGCTGTAGTTTTGCTCAGGATGGTGTTGCGTGGCGCAGAGTTGATGAAAATAATTTTATAAATCCTGATGGAATTGTCGCTACATCGGAAGGGTATACATTTATGCTGAAGGCTTTTAACAAGGGGCAGTATGAGCCTGTTAACGGTAAGAAAATTAATTATACTATAAGTCAGTACTCAATTGATTGTGAGAATATGGAATATAAAATTGGAGTAATTGATTCATTCGGTTATGAAGATAATTTTGTTAATGGAGACTACAACAGGTATGCTAAATTCCAATCAATAGTATCAGGAACTGCTGTTGAAAAGGTTGCGAAACATCTTTGTAAATTTAGCTTTTTTTAGCTTTGCAGCGTGTTTACCACGTTCTTTTTGTATAGTTTCCAGAATTAATTTATTTAAAAGCTCAATTTTTTCTGTAAACATAAATAGTTTATTTTCGTTTTCGAGTTCTTTTTCATCTATTGGTATATGTTTCTTGTTGAGAATTTTAGCATATTTTCTCTGTGTGTGATATGCCTGGTCTTCTGTCATTAAGCTATATCTCGCATCTTGAAGAAAATTAACTTTGTCTTCCGGAGAGAATCCGCGCAAGAATTTTTTAATTTTATGTTCAATGAATTTTATTATTTGCCGTTTTTCTTTTTTATTTATAGTATTTTCACGGTTGTATATAAAATTATCATACAGATTATTATATTTATTAGAATATAATCCATTTCTAAGCATAAATTGATTTCTTCCAAGATATTTTGGATGGTATATCTGGTCTGTAATATGTTGAAATTCGTGTAAGATTGTAATTAAACTTGATATGTGTATTTTCTTTTTTGATATCGGAACTTCAAGTGTTGTAGATGTAATACAGTTAGAAATAGGTGAATAATTAATATCACTGGCACCATAAAAATCCGGATCAGTATTGTTTTTAACTATGATTTTAAGTTTCTTTTGAAAAATATTATCAATAGATAATTGTAGTTCATCTGTTGAAATTTGACCGCGTTTAAATTTCGGCATTATATCTCTGTATAGTTGATCTACAAGTTGTATTGATTTATTTTGACGATTTTGAACACTTCCTCTTATTATTTTATAGGGAAGTGAAACCTGTGAGATTAATTTATTCATACATGCTATAAAAATCCTCAATAAGAATTTTTGCGGAATTTTTAATATTTGTTAAATTGAAAAATTAATGTTATCCTAAACATATGATAGATTTGATGATATTATATATTCTCTTAACTCATGATTTAACAATGTATTCAATACAAAAAAGAATACAGGAGAATTTTCGTGCTTATACTAACCCAAGTTTCGGAGCGTTAAAACCGGCACTTGTCAGGTTAGAAAAAAACGGTTGTATTACTTCATCAAAAATGATGTCTGACGGGGGTAAGCTCTCTGTTTTTTATTCAATTACCAAAGATGGTGAAAAGAATTTGAGAAAGCTTTTGCTAAAACCTTTTTCGCCAAACCCTTTGCAGTTTTTATCTGATGCAAGAATAAAACTTTCTTGTTTGTCTTTTTTAGATAAGGATGATAAGGAAGAAGTATTTCTTGATATTAAAACAAATGCACTTTTGCATAAGACAAATGCTGAAAATACTCTTTCAGATGAGTATACACCGCAGACATTTTATCAGAGAATGGTTTTAGATAACGCAGTTTGTGAATATAAAAATTTTATTGTATTAGTTGAAGGTTTAGAAAAAGAAAATGCCCGCAATAGTAAATAGTGTAATAGATGGTTCAATAGCGCAAGAATTAGAGTTACAAAAAGGTGATGAAATCCTTTCAATTGATGGCGTGAAAATGCTTGATATGATTGATTATAATTTTTATATGAAATCTGAACTTATTACTGTTGAGATAAAAAAAATAAATGGCGAAATTGAAGAAATTGAAATCGAAAAAGATTACGATGAAGATTTGGGGATTGTTTTTGAAAGCGCAGTGTTTGATAGGATAAAACCTTGTTTGAATCATTGTATTTTTTGTTTTGTAGACCAGCAGCCAAAGGGGTTGAGAGATACTTTGTATATTAAAGATGATGATTACAGATTGTCATATTTGCAGGGAACTTATATTACGCTGACAAATTTTAATGATGTTGACCGTGAACGAATAAAGCGTATGCATCTAGGACCGTTTTACGTATCAGTTCACACAACAAATCCTGAATTGAGGGTAAAAATGCTGCGTAATCCAAACGCGGGTAAGGCGTTAGAAAATTTAGACTGGTTTAGAAAAAACGGAATTCCGTTTCATGCTCAAATTGTTTTGTGCCCGGGGATAAACGACGGTGCGGAACTTGATAGAACTCTTTCTGATTTGGCAAAATTAAAAAATACGGTTTTATCAGTTGCTATTGTTCCTGTCGGCTTGACACAATTTAGACCTGATGGAGAGCTTCGCAGGGTAGATAAAAAATGCGCCCAAGAAACAATTAAAATAGCTTCCAAATTCAAGCGTGTTTGTTGTTCGGATGAGTTTTTCCTACTTGCAGGTGAACCGATTCCGCCATCAAAATATTACGGAAATTTCTGTCAGTTGGATGATGGTGTAGGCGCTCTTAGAATGACCCTTGATGATTTTTATACCCATAAACTCCCGGAAAGTGTATCAAAACCCTTCAAGCTAGTTTTTGCCTGTTCATATGCGGCTAAAGATATGCTTTATGAAGCAGCTCAAGTTTTGAATAAAATTAAAAATTTAACGGTTGAAGTTCATCCTGTAAAATCTAATTACTGGGGACAAGATATTACTGTTGCCGGACTTATAACAACAGATGATTTAGTTAGAACAGTTAAAGATGTTGATTGTGATATTGTTGTAATCCCGTCTGTTATGCTTAGACCTTACTCTGAGGACTTTTTAGACGGTAAAAATCTGGATTACGTAAAAGAACAATCAAACAAAAATTTCTTTGTCCAAAAAAATATTTATTCATTAAAGGAAGTTGTTGATTATATTTCTGCTATTTAGATTTTTCAAACCCTGCTAGTTCATCTAGAGATACCCCGAAAACTTCTGCAAGTTTTATAAATGTTGGAAATCCGATTGTTTCTCTACCGGTTTCCAATCTATTAATGTGCTCTCGAGTTCTATCAATCAGTTCTGCAAGATATTCTTGAGAATATTTATTTTGTTTTCTCAATATGCGGATGTTTTGCGCAACCAGTTTATTATATTTATTTTCTTCTTGCATATTTTGATTATACGTGTATAATATAATTATTCTGTGATAAATACCGCACAAAAGTAAGAGGTGAGTTTTGAAAAAGAATATAGCGTTTACTTTAGCAGAGGTTTTAATAACATTGGGTATAATAGGAGTTGTTTCAGCAATTACAATTCCGAATCTTATAACTTCATATAAGGTTCATGTTATTCATAAAAAGTTATTGAAATCTTATTCTGTTATTCAACAGGTTGTAAGGATGATGAAAACAGATGATCTTGAACCAGAGATGTATATAGCTAATTCTAAAACTCCGTTTTATAAAACTTTTATAAACTATATGAGTGGTGCAACTGATTGTGGTTCTGGATATGTTAATAGATGTTTTTCAGTCTGGGATTATTATATTAATTCAGATTGGGGTCCCGCAAATATTGATGATGGTTGTATTATAGGTGCAGACGGGGTTGTATATCTATTTGAAAATATGTATCATCAACCATCAGCCTCTTTTCTCTGGATTACTGTAGATATAAATGGTTATAAAACAAAACCAAATAGAGTTGGTGTAGATATGTTTGTTTTTCAGTTTGTAGATGGAGAATTTAGACCTTCTGGAGCTCAAGGTACAAAGCAGACAAGTGAACTTTGGAAAAGAACTTATAAAGCTATTAATGATCCTAATTACATTAAGTACTTATTAAAAACCGTTAAATAAATTTTGAATTATGGTACAGGGTCGTATCCGCCTGGATTACCCGGATGGCAGCGGCAAATACGTTTTATCCCGAGCCAGCTGCCTTTTAATACACCATATTTTTCAACTGCCTGCTTAGTGTATTCAGAGCAGGTCGGATAAAATCTGCAAACCTTTGGTGTGAATTTTGAAAACCATTGATAGATTTTTATTAATGATAAAAATATTTTTTTCATTTTTATTTACCCAGTTGAAACATTTTCCCTTTAATCAGTAATGTATGCGTCACCGATAGTGTCAATTGCTTCAACTTTGATATCTGTAATAAGTTCAGAATATGAGATAACCACAACTGTCGGAATATGACGTTCCAGAAGCTGATAAAGCGGCAATCTGATTCTTGGAGAACAAAGTACAACAGGCTGTCTGCCGCAGGTCTGGTGAGCACGCAACAAGGTTGTTGCAGTTGTTTCAATGAGCTCCTGAACCTGTACAGGATTTAGTAAAAACATTGTTCCAAGCTCTGTTCTCTGGCAGGAATCATCAAGGATTTTTTCCCACTCAGGGGAAAGTGTCAGTGCATATAAAACTTTGTCATCTTGAACATTTGACAGGCATATTTGACGACCTAATGCGGCCCTTAAACGTTCAGACAGAATATCTGGTTCTTTTGAAAATCTTGCGTAATCACAAAGTCTTTCAAATACAAAGATAATATCTTTTATTGAAACTTTTTCACGAATCAAGTTAACAAAAATTTTACGAAGGTCACTTGTTGAAATAATTGTCGGAACAAGGTCGTTAACAAGTGTAGGGTCTTGAGAACGTACAAGTTCCATAAGTTTAAGTACGTCAGTTTTTGTCATAACTTCATCAACGTGTTTTCTTACGCATTCTTGTAAGTGGGTTACAATAACGTCAGTTGCATCAACTGCTGTTACAAGTCTTGCCGATTTTGCATCTTCCTGACTAATCCAGTAAGCCTGTGTCTGATAAGTCGGGTCAATACCGATAAGCGCATCTTCCGGAACTTCTTTTTTCATAGAATCCCATTGATCTGCAATTACCATAAATTTCCCCGGATAAACGTAACCTGTGGCAACAGTATTACCGCGGATTGAAATCATATATTCATTAGCATCAAGCGCTGATGAATCCATAATACGAATGTTTGGCAGAATATAACCAAGTTCGTCTGTGATTCTTTGACGAAGTGCCGCGATTTTGGCAAGCAATTGACCTTCCTGATCAGGGTCAGCAATTACAAGAAGGTTAGAGCCGACCTGCAAACTTAAAATATCAACCCCTAAGCGTTCGTACATTCTGTTAGGGTTAACAAGGTCTTGCATGTTTTGACGTACATTTTCAAGCTGTCCCAATTGGGATTGAACGTCGGCATTAATAAGTACCTGAAATCCTGCAACAAACAGTGCAATAGAGAATACTATAAATGGTAATGGCGGAAGTCCTGTACCTTGCCAGAACGGTGTATGCCCTGTAAAACCTAATAAAAGCAAGAATGCTGCCGCATAAAACAGCGCGTGTGGTTTACTTGTGATTTGAGCTGTAACATCAGAACCCAAAGACGGGCTTGCTGATGATGCACGTGTCATAAAGATACCTGCGGCGATTGACATCAACAATGAAGGAACTTGAGAAGCCAGACCATCCCCGATTGTTAAAACTGTATATTTACCGACGGCATCACCGATTTGCATTTGGTTCATTAAACAGCCGACACACAAACCACCGATAATATTAATAAGTACGATGATAATACCTGCAATGGTATCCCCTTTTACGAACTTCATCGCACCATCCATAGAACCCATCAGGTTAGATTCTCTTGATAAGTCTTCACGTTTTTTTGTAGCTTCTTCCGGAGAAATCAATCCTGCGTTAAAGTCAGCATCAATTGTCATTTGTTTACCGGGCATTGCGTCTAAGGCAAAACGTGCTGAAACTTCTGCGATACGTTCCGCACCTTTTGTGATTACCATAAACTGTACAACTGTGATAATAAGGAAGATTACACCCCCTACAATCATGTTGCCGCCTGTTACAAATGTTCCAAACGCGTGAATAACTTCTCCAGCTTCGCCTTTTGCCAAGATAAGACGCGTTGAAGCAATTGAAAGTACAAGACGGAACATTGTACCTACAAGAATAATTGAAGGGAATGAAGATAATTCCAGTGTCCTTTGTACATACAAGGCAAACATTAAAAGTACAATACCTAATGTAATATTTAAACAAATACAAATGTTTATTACCCAGTTTGGAAGTTCAACAAGCAAGATAACCAAAAGGAACAGTACAAAGACTGCCATTAAAAGTTCACTTAATTGATTATTATTACCCTCCGGTGCTGCCATTAAATTTCCTTCAATACTTCACTAATTATTGCCAATTGGGATTCAATTGTCGCATCAATTACCCCGTTTGTAGTTGTAACCAAGCATCCGCCTTCTGTAATAGTTTCATCTGCTACTATTATAATTTTTGCTTCCAAGCCTAATGAATCTGCGACTTCAGGTACATCATTTTTTAACATTGCGGCTTGGGACGGATTTACACGTAAGGTTATTTTAGCTTCTTCTTTAGAAAGTCCTTTCATAATATCTTTTATATTGTTAAGTATTACTTCCGGATTTTCAATTGTTTCTTTTTTAATGATTTTTTTTGCTATATCAAGACTGATTTCTAAAATATCAGGTGCGATGTTATCGTAGATTTCCTGTTTTGCGTTAAAAAATACTGCAAGAGATTCTTTAACCCTTTCCAAATCTTCTTTTGCTGCATTTAAACCTTCCTGATAACCTTCTTTTGCTGCCGCTTCTTTAATCGCAGCAGCTTCTTCTTTTGCACGTGAAATCAGGTTACGGTCATCAATTCTGCGAAAACCTCTGCGTCTGTCACCTCTGCGGCGTTCTTGACGCTGTTTAAAGTCAATATTGTCAAGACTAAATAAGTCGATATCTTTTTCTTCATCTTGATTAGATTCGACTGTTTGTTGTGGAACTGTTTGCTCCTCTATCCCCTCAGCTGATTTTTTATATTTCTTTTTTATAATCATGATACAACAATATTATACACTATCAGATAGATGTGTGGCAACAATACTTGCAACTTTTTGAGGCATTTTGTCGTAGTATTTACCCTCAATTGCGTTGAATACAAGGCGTTTAACCCCCATACGCTCACGAATTAATATTGTATCTATTTCTTTACTTGAGTATTTAGAAGCTATTTTCTTAAGCCTTAAAATAACATGATTTGGGGTCAATTCGGTATTTTTAGGTAAGTTTGTTTTGATTTCCTGAAGGCAGCGTAATGCGTTTGCCGTTCCTACTCTTTGTGCCAAATCCGGAACTTTCATATATTTGATTACAGCTTGTGCATCTTCCGGATCAAACTTATTCAATATTGACTGAACTTTATTTTGATTCATTTTCTTAAATAGCATTGCAACAGTGGCAAGTTTTAGAACTTTTGAATCAACTTTAGGAAAGTCTACACCGCCGGAACTGTTTGGAACTGCAGGCATGCTGCCTCCGGCTTCTGGCATTGGTGCACCTTCTTGATTTCCTTGCTGCATTTCTTGAGCCATTCTATCCATATTGGATTGGGATGCGGCGTATTCCATTAAGCCTTCATCAATAGCACCTTTATCTTTAAGTTCTGTTATTGCTTCTGTATAAGCTTTCTTTACATGGTGTTCTATAAGTTCAAGAATTTTATCGTGAGGAAGTCCTTGAGAAAATGTTTGTTTTGCTATTTCAAATATTGTATAAGCAATTTTTTGCATTACAGGATCCCAATACTGTTGTGGAATTCCTGAACGAATCAAATCTACGGATTTATGAAATGACCATTCTGCAATAATTTGTGTAATTGTAATTGCTTGATCAGCATTGAAATTAAGATTAGGATCTTGCGCAAGTGTTTGCCCGGAAAGCATTGCAAAATTTCCTAATGTATTTATAACATATTGCTTCTGGTTATCGTCGAAATCTGCAGGAACAAGTTCTTGAGCTTGCGCTGCAAGATTCTGGGCGAAATTTTCGTAATCAAAATCCGGAGTTGCCATTTTCTACCCTTCCTGTGTTGAACCTTCTTCAATCCAGCTTTTTATTTTGTCTGCTGAATCCTCTGTAATTTCACCTGAAATTGCATCTAATGAATCAAGAAGTAATCCTTCATCAAATTGTGGAATTGCAGCTCGTTGCTGTTGATTGATTAAATCTTGTGCAAGTTCTGATTGACGCTGTGTTAATTGGCTTGCACGCGAATTTATATCGCTTAACTGACGTTCTTGTTCCATCGCTTTTTGACGAAGTGTTTCAACTTCCATTTCGTTTTCTTCTTTGATTCGCTTAACTTTAGCTGAAATTGCTTTGAATATAATAATTAAGCCAAATCCTGAAAGTAATAATGCGAGCCACCATGGGTTTCCTGATTCATCAACTTTTGGAAGGTTTTGTTGTTTTTCCGGAGTTAAATACGGATCATTAGAACTTGTGAAAGCAATAGAGACATCTTCTGCTGTAACTTTAGGGCTTGCCGCTCTTGCGATAAGTTCTTTTAATTCTTCAAGAGTGGTGTCTGTAGGGAGATTGTTTTTATCAATTGTGATTGCAATTGATATATCTTCAATTACACCCGGTTTAATGTATTCATTAGTCTGGGTTTTTGTAACACCAAATTGAGTTTCTGTTGCTGTTCTTGAGTAATTTCTGTTCTGGCTTGAATCAGTTCCGCCTGTAGGCAGACCGTTTGGAAGGTAGGTACTTACGGCATTTATACCTTGAGACTGGTCTTTTGTTTGATCGCCTAAACCTTCTCTAAAAGATTGTTCAGATACGGATGCTTTTTTAGTCGGATCGTATTCGATGGAGAATTTCTCAACAGGTGTCTGACGTAAGAATGTACTTACTGTTGCAACATAATTTCCCGGTCCGACAAGCCTGTCTAACTGTTTTGAAATTTTTTGCTGCATATATTTATCGTTTTCTTCAAGTCTTTGAAGCATTTCATCTTCTGCGTTCATAACACTGTGATAAACATTGCCGTTAGTATCTGTTATTGCAATATTTTGTGCTTCTAGGCCTGTAACACTTCCAAGTAAAAGATTTGTGATTGCTTTGATTTTTAAATTATCAAGTTTTTCACCTGAAGGGATTACAATTTGAACAGTTGCAGTTTTAGGTTTCGGATTTTCAAAATAACCGCCTGTTTCAGGAATAGATATAAATACTGTAGCATTTTGAATTGGCGGAATCTTTTTAATAAGTCTTGCCAACTCTCCGTTCATAGCACGGGCTAAACGGATTCTTTTATCTTCTTTGGTTGATGTGAAATCACCTTTGTCAAAAATTTCCAAACCTACGTTCTGGTCAACAAGACCGCTTTGAACGATTGCAATTAGAGCGTTATCTCTATCTGTGATTGTACATTTTTTTGTTAAGGTAGAACAGTTTTTAGCGTTTAATACAAGTTTTGATTTTGTACCATCTAACTGACGTTCTGCTGTAATCCCCTGTTTTGCAAGAAGTGCTTGAATTTCAAGTGCTTTACCTAAATTATCTGTTGTTAAAAGGTCAACGTTTGTTTTTAAAGGCTCACCGCCAACGACATTTTTTGAATCATCTTTACCGCCGCTTGCCGCAATCATTGCACCTACTATAACTAACACAAGTATTAGAACAACCCCGCCGATTATTCCGTATAATAAAGGTTTATTTTCCGTAATTTTACTAAAATCCATCTGAAGTCCCGCTCTGTCTGATTTTGATTATTGTTACATTAAAGAGGATTTATACTGAAATTTGAGAAATTCTGTCGTATGCGTTAATAACTTTACCTACCATTTGGGTTGCTATACTTACAGAAATTTCTGATTTTGACATTGCTGTCATAACGTCGTGAATATCAACGTTTTTGTTTCCTGACATAACATCTTTTAACAAATTATCAGGCGCATTTGCTTCAGCGTTTAAATTTTCCATTAAACCTGTAAATACCTGTTTAAAATCAGGACTTTCAGGAGATTCAATTCTGTTCATACGTGCACTTGGCATTTTTGACCCGATTCCGGTGTCAAATTTTGTGTGCTGAATCCTTGAAGCTAAATCGTATTGTGGAAAATTGCTTTGCATAAATACTACCTCTCTATTTTATATTACCTTATTTGAAGCCTTTTTTTCAACTTTTATAAGCAAAAATCAATCAAAAGGAGTATGCATAATACTTTGCGGAGTTTTACATACTTCATATTTAAGGATATTTATTTAAAAATCCATATAAGAGTAGCAAATTAATTTATGTTTGGATTTAAATATAAAAAAGTTAAAGTTATAGAGGTAATATAATCAATGAATACAATGTTAATGATAGGCAGAATTGTAGGTTCTGAAAATTTTTCACAAATGCGTCAGGTATATAAAGCTTTACAAGCTAATAAGGCAGGAACTTATTCTGCACGTTTCGTTTTTGATAATGCTTCAAGAGATGCATTTATGAAGATGGCTAACTCTTCAGATGAACTTTCAGAATCTTTATCAAAGGCTATGCCAAGAACAAGTTCAGACAAAGCAAAACATATAATTGATATAGTAATTCAAAAGTTTAATGCAGAACCTTTATTAAACGTATTGAAAGAAAAACATTCTTTAGATTTTGGGCTGTTTGTAGTTCCTTTTGAAAAGAAAGTTGCAAAATTTAATAATAATGCAAGTGCGGCAATTTCTATGAGTTCACATACAAAAGCAGGAGAAGATATTGTACAAGAAGGTTCTGCAAAAATATTGACTAACAGTGCAGGTAAGAAAATCAGATTTAATGTTGTTGGTGAATCAGGGGCAAAAATTGATACAGAAGCAACTCTTTCTAAAATAAATGAAGCACGTACTGAAAATTTTGATATGGAAAATTTCATAGATGACATTCCTAATATTATAAAATATTCTGAAACCAATGGAATAGGTAATATTCAAGCTGAACTTAAAACTGATGGATTAATAAAAGAAGCTCGTTTAAATTGTAGTATGCCTTCAGAAGTTTTTGATTCTATGGCTAAACAATCAACAGACGGTGAAGTTAAAAAGTTTGGTGATTTTTTATCAATGGCAACAGAAAAACACAACGCTGTAGATGAATTAGATATGGAAGCTTTGTTAAAAGAAGTTCGAAAACAGGCAGAAGAGGTAACTCGTTCAGATTTCCCAAGGTTTGTTGATTTTCCGGAAAGTTTTCATTAAATCAAAATATTGTAAAAAATAACCGTCTTTGCTGGCGGTTATTTTTTTATGGTAATTTTAACCAGACAACAGCATAAGGATACATCAAAAGCCTGGTTTTAGTGTCTTTTAATGAAACTTTTAATTTAAATTCGTCACCGGTTAAGACATTTTTTAAATATACGTGCTGATTATTTTTTATCGCTTTTAAAAGTACATCTTTTGGCAGTTCTATTTCTGCTGTGAATCTTTTATCTGAAAGATTATTTACGATTAAGTATTTTTCGCCTTTATAGCTTCTTAAGTAGGCAAATATATAAGGTCGTTTAGTGTTTAATAAAGTTAACGTTCCGCGTCTTAGGGCAGGAATTTCTTTTCTTAGTTCAATCATTTTTTGAACTTTATGGAAAATTTTGCCGCTGTATGTTTTGTTGGTTGAAGCTGCATCATAAAAAGACTTTTTGGTAAGAGTTCCTCTATTTATATCGCGGCTGTCAAAAACAGAAAGAAGTTTAATTTTACTTTTAAATTGGTTTTTCTTTCTTAAGTCTGCACTTTTTTTAGCGTTTGCAAAGTTATTTGTTGCACCTATTTCATCTCCGTAATATATAATAGGAATCCCCGGCATTGATAAAAGCACGGAAAAAGCCATTTCAATATGATCGTGGTTCCCGTCCAAGAAGTTTGCCATTCTGCCTGATACACCAAAACCTTTTCTAAACGGTGCACCTTTTGGTTCAAGCGCTTGATAAATAAGTTCGCGCATCTCAGGGGTTACCATCTCAAGTGTTAGTTCATCATGAACCCGTAAAAATGTTGCCCAGCTTGCAGATTCAGGTATATTTGGAGTCTGTTTTACCGCATCTTTAAAATATTTGCTGTCTTCTGTTATAAAACTTGCCCAAAGTGCAGGCATGTACGGGAAATTATAAGCAATTTGAACTTCATCCGTACGTTTTAAATCTCTTGTTTTATCATCAATAATTGTTTCGGTTTTACGTTCTGTGCCAAAATATGGTATGACATCTTTCGGAAGCTGGCAGGCTTCTGCTTGAAGTACAGTTCTGGGTGCTGTGGCTTGTAAATACAAACTTAAAACTTTAATAATGGAATGTGTTTTTGGAAGATTTTCTGCGTTTGTTCCTGATTCTTTTATAAGGTATGGAATGGCGTCAAGTCTGAAAATATCCACACCTAAGTTTGCCCAGTAATTCATGGTTTCAAGGTTGTAATACAAAACCTCCGGATTTTCCCAATTTATATCTAATTGGAAAGGATAAAAAGTGTGATATAAGTAATAATCTTTACCCGCAATTGTGACTTTTCTGTAATTGTTTTCGGTGATTTCAGGAAATATAAGTCTGCGTTTGCTTATTTTTTCGTCATCTTCTTTGTATTCGGTAACTGTGCCAAGTTTTTCATCAACGTATTTTGTATATTCTGGCATAGTTTCACGGGTAACAAAGTAATCGAGTTTATCAATATCGCCTTTCAGAGCTGATTGAAACCATTCGTGCTGGTCAGAAAAGTGATTTAATACTAAGTCTGCTTTTATATTGAAACCTTTTGCTTTAGCTTCTTTAATAAATCTTTCGAATTGAGGCTTGCCGCCCAAATCTTTTCTTATGTTTTGTGGGTTTTTAACATCAAAGCCTGCATCCTCCATTGGTGAATCCGCAAACGGAAGCATATAAAGTGTGGTTACACCAAGCTGTTTTAGATAGTTTAGCATTCCGATAGTATCTTTAAATTGATTAGGCTTTTCAGGGGTTAGAGTGCCAAATTGGTCAACATAAAACATATAAATGACTTCATCTTTATACCAGTCATTAGGTCGTGCTATGTCGTCTTGTTTAAGGGTTTCTGAACGTTTTTGTTTTGTATTTTTTGCAATCTCTGTTATTTTTGAATAAATCTCATCGGTTTTGTCTTCACCATAAATCTTTGTTATTTCTGTTCTTAATTCTTTTTCTATTTTTGGTGAAATAACAGGAGATTCAAGTTCAAGGTATACTCCGCTTCCTGTATTATCTGTAATCTCAGGTAAATTTTGCGCAAAAGCAGTCTGAGAAATTAGTAAAGTTCCTAAAATAATTGATAATAACAGTTTTTTATCCATATTATACCTATCTTTGGTTTTCAAGTTCTTTTCTCAAATCGTCAACTGAAACTCTTATAATAGGGGAGTCTTCGTCTTTTTTTAGAACACATTGTTTAATCCCAGATTGAACGATAAATCTTTTGCATAATATGCAAATAAAATTATGTCCCCAGATGTAGATTGTTCCATCTTTACATCTGTCTTGTCCTGCTTGAATTATCGCGTTTTGTTCTGCGTGAATTGAACGGCAGGTTTCGTATTTAGTTCCTGATGGAATGTTGTTTTTCATCCTGTAGCATTCGCCGCGCTCAACGCAGGATTCTACTTTTGAAGGTGTACCGTTATAACCGGTTGCTTTAATTTTTTTATCCTCACCGACAATTACAGCACCAACCTGTGCTCTTAAACAATTTGAGCGTGTTGCACATGTCTTTGCAAGATCCAGAAAGTATTCATCCCACGGTTTGATTTCCATAATCCGAGCCCCCTAATATCTGTTGTTTCTAATTCCTGTTGTAATAAGTGAGATATTATATTTATCGGCTAGTTTTGCGATTTTTGCCGAATTAGTACCGTCACCGGCTTCTATAATTAGTCCGATTCTACCTTGAATTGCTGCATTTATTACTTCTTCATTCTCTACAACTCCGTCCAGTGCCAGAACTGCATCTTTTGAATTTTCGCAAGCTAAATCCATAGCCGCTTCTGCCGCATCAATGTTGTTTGTTCTTCCCTGTACAATGGCTTTTACTGCTAAATCTTTTGCAATAACTGCAGACTTGCTTTTTGCGTATTTAGAAATCTTCCAGGCAAAAATAGCGTCCTCCGCAAGCTGCTGGGTTGGCTTGGTTTTTCCTGCAACTTTAAAAGATGATTTTGTAAGTTTTGATTGGTTTTGTTCCTGAACAAGATAGCCAAACGGAGTAAGTTTAACATCTTGTGTATTAAATCCTAAAACCTCTTGTAACGGGCTTTTTATCTGAATTACATTTATTTCACTATTTTTGGTTAAATAATCTAGTGCACTTTTTTCAAACTGAACTGCGATAAGGTTTCTGATTTTCATTGCAGTAATTTGTTTTGCAATATCTTCCGTAACCTCTTTACTGAAACCGATTGTTCCGTTTGTTAATACCATCGGATCAGTATCTATAACTTTTTCAAAAGCATTCATAGCACTGCTTCCTAAAGCTGCAGCGCAAATTTGGTTTTCTTTAGCTACTGCTGAAGCATTTACATCAAAAAATTCTGCTAATATTTCAACAACTTTTGATAAATTAAGATAATCGATATATTCTAAAGCTTCGTTATCACTTAAAATCTCATACTCAATACCGTTTTCTACAGGAGAAATTGCTGCTGCTTGTGTTACATTTTCGCCAAACGGCAATTCCTTAAATTCGCTTATTTCAATATTATTCATAATATCCCTCACTTACTTCGCGATAGTATCATAAACCAATTAACCTATCAAGTTAATAAATCTTAAAATTTATGGTTGAGATTATTATAAATTTCTTGATAAATTCGCATGTCTTTAATATAATTAAGTTGTTTAAAAACAATATGAGGGAAAGATGGCTATAAACAATATGAATGACGGTATGGGTAAAAAGATTGTAGAAGCATTGAAAATGCAGACAGTAGATCATTCTGATGGTGAAGTTTTTATTAATGAAGCCGCTGATGATATTGTTGAAGATTCAATGTCATTTGAATCAGAAGCGGATACAATAGATGATACTTTTACTTCTAATGTCGAGCCGGAAATCGTTCAGCAGCCTTCTGAAATGCAGATGAAAATACAATCTCAATTGCAGTTTCAAGCGGCAACTCAACCTCAATCAATTGTAGATACAGCTTTTCAGCAGAGTCTTGTTCAAAATTTAGGAACTTCAGCTTATGCTCAAATGCAAGATGATTTTGATTATCCTGCAAATGTTGCAGTATTAAAGCAGCTTATTGCAAAACTCCCGTCAGGTGTTTCAAAGCAGACAGGTGCTTTAATTATTAAACAAACAATGGAAGCTCTTGGAATTTCTATGGGTACAGTGCTGCAGGAAGCTAAGCATGTTCAGGAAACTTTGACAAATAATTCTGTTGAATGTCAGAATAATATCGTTGAATACCGTAAACAAATAGGTATTTTAGAAGCTAAATCTCAAAACTATCAAAGACAGGCTGCTGTTATGAATGATATTATTAACTTATTCATTCAGACAAGATAGTTTAAGCTACTTTATAAGAGAATGAAGAGCTGATATGTTTATCAATCATACCGCGGCAAGATTCCATTTCTGCGTTGATTTCTTTCAGCTGTTGTTCCAGAGCTTCTTTTTGCATATCAAGTTTTTCTTCAAGAAGTTTTAATTTATATTGACGTTGTTGCAGTTTTTTGGCAATCATTGTATCGGCTTCATAATCTGTTCCAACCTGTAGAAGGTTGTTTGCAGAATTTTGAGCAGTCATTTTTGCTTGTGTAATCAATTGCAATTTCCATTCGCAATTTGATTGCATTAACCTTAGCTGCCTTAATCTGATGATACCGATTAGTAATCCCATTTTGTTTTCCGCCTTTATCTTTTTTGGTCGAGGTTTGAACCTTTTAAGAAATTATGTTGGCTGTTTTCTGCTATCAACTGCTCCATTTTATTCAACTGGTGTCTGTGATAATTGAGCCTGTATTGTGCCATTCTTAATTTCTTTTTTACCGTTAAAAAATCTTTTATTCCTTCTACAAATGAATTTGTCATTGACTGAACCGGATTTTTTCTGATCATGTAATTCTTTGTGTAAATCAGGAAATCGAAGATTCTTTTAATGTATACGTCTAGAGTTTCGCGAAACATAATGATCCTTACACTTTAGACCTACATATATTTAAAAACATTGCGCGGGCGGAAATTGATATTTTTATATATCAAGCGTAATATTTCTTAATATTTTGGTCTTTTCGTAATACTTTACCCTTAATTATACGGCATAAAAATTTAAAACTTTAATTATAAGTTTTGGATAGCCTTACTATCACCATCTATACCTTCTTTAAGCATTTTTTTAGCTACATCGCCTTGTGTATCAAGCATTTTGCAGACAGTTTCAATGTTTCTGACTTTTGTAGAAAGAATTGTATCAGCATTTGCCGTAATGTTTCCGGAAATGTTCTGATAAGCTGCTAAAGCTGCAGAGCTTGTCCCTTGCATCAGGTTACCTAAAACTGTTGTACCAGCACCGTATACTCCTAAATATGGCGAAATAGCTGTTAAAATTCCGCCAAAGCCTGAGATGCAGCTAGCAAAAGGCATTACAATGTTTGATGTAATTTTTCCTAAGCCTGTACCTGTACCAATACCATATGCAGCGGCGCTTGTAATATCAGCAAGTCCGCTTACATTAGATGCGTAACCGGTTGCTCTGCCTGATGTCGGGCTTCCCCATCCGTTTAGGATAGAAGATGCTCCACCTGTAGCAAGTCCGTATATTGAACCGATTGATGCTGCACCGCTAGGAAATCCTGAATAATTATACAAAGAGTCAACGCCATATGAAGAGCCTGTATTTGTTTTTGAATAGTATGAAGTTCCTGAAATATTCATTGTCTCAGAACTTCCAAATAGTGTCGCAAATGATGATGGAGCAAGTAAGCTTGCCATATTGTATAAAAGTCCGCCTGCAGCTTCAAAACCTGTTCCGGTACCGCTTCCTGATACAGTTAAATCGCGTAATCTGTCATAGGTTTCCCACATTTGTGCTTTTGCTGCTGAGCTTGCATCACCGAATCTGTTTGCTATTACTAAATTGCTATCATTTTTATAAGACATTTTAACCTCTTTGTATTAATAATTATTATATTAGCTTTCAAATGTTTTGAATGTACTTTCGATGTTTTTAGAAATGATTTTATGAACTGCATCCATTTCTGTTTGAAGCGCATTTTGTTCAGTATCAAGAGCTTTTAACCTTAATTCAAGTGTTCTGTCTTCTGTTTGAATTTTTTCGGTTTTTGCGTTGATGTCTTGAACTTTTTTTTCATAAGTTTGTTGAGCATAATTGTACTGATTCATTGCATCTTGATAAGCATTATCATCCGTAACACTTGTTGCCTGTAAATCGTATACAATACTTGAGCCTTCAAGTTGTAATGATGTAGCTCTTCCGCTCGGATCATATTCTATAATACCGTATTTTGAAAGTTCTTTATTTGTTGTTTGATAATCTGCATAATATGAATGTAGAGCATAAGAAGGATTTTGTCTGCAAGCTTCAAGTGAATCACCGGTATTTGAATTTTGAGATACAAAATTTACTTCGTTGCTGTTATCTGTCCACATATAAATATTATCAAGTGCAGAAACATCGCCATTTAATCTGTAATTTTGCCAATCTTTTGCCAATTGTGTGTCCGGCCAATCTTTTGCAATTTGGTCTAATTGAGCACTATAAGTACCCCAAGAACCGGTAGAACTTGTGTCTGTTCTATCAACTGTATTCAAACAGGAAACTTTTTTGGTTCCAACCATATAATAGCCAGGCTGCTCTTCTGTAGGTGCTACAAATTGAACTTGAGGATTTGATTTTGTATTTCGAATTCCTGTGTATTCAGATATTTGAGTATAATAAGTTACATAAGAATTGTAATTTATACCGTCGGAATCCGTATATTCCGCATTTTGAATATCAGAGATTGTTTGTGTAGTATCTCCGTTTTTGAAGGTATACTGAGTTGTTGTAAAATCAGTAGTACTAGGTGCAGATGGTACTTCCATTCCATATAACTGATTCCAAAGTTCTGAACTTTGGTTCGCAAGTGCTGTTCTTGCCTGATTTATTTGCTGGCCTTCGTATTCAACGTTGGTTTTTCTTGCTGCCAGTGAAATCCATCTGGCTTGTGATGCTGCCATGCCCATTATGCACTATCTCCTTCTAATTTATTTTTTCTGCCTTTTGTAAGGTTTTAATTATATTTTCTCAAAAGTCAACATAATCTATTCAAATTATACGGTATATATTAATATTTATGAATCAGATTTGCTAAAAATCGACTATATAATGTATTTTTTGATTCACAGAATCTATATTTTGCTTAAAAACTTTACAGATTTATTTTTTTTCTGATAAAATACTGTTATACTGAATTTAATGAAAGGTATATAATGAAATTTTCTTCATCATTTAAAGTTGGATTATTAACTTTAGTAGCGCTGGTATTGTTAGTTGGAACTGTGCTTAAAGTAAAAGGCAGAGCTTTTTCTTCTGCTGATAGGGTTGAAATTCAATTTAAAGATGTCAATGGTTTAAGACCAG
Organism: uncultured bacterium; assembly: GCA_950022695.1. Classification (GTDB taxonomy): domain Bacteria; phylum Cyanobacteriota; class Vampirovibrionia; order Gastranaerophilales; family Gastranaerophilaceae; genus Zag111. The sequence goes on from CATLLN010000005.1 coordinate 25,824, forward strand.
GTGCAGGTGTTCAGATTATGGGGCTTAAAGTTGGTCAGGTTGAAGAAATTATACCTATGGTCAAAGGTGAAGAAAGTTACGTTAATGTAAAATTTGTTATCACAGATCCGAATGTGAAAATTCCGAGAGCATCATCTTTTTCAATTCAGCAGTCAGGTTTAATAGGCGAGTTATTCTTAGAAATTACTCCGCCAAAAACTATGGTTATTTATATACCAATGAAGGACAGATATCTTTTACATAAAAACGACCCTGTTCAGATGAAATTAAGTGATAAATATTACGATGTCGGCTTGATTAAGTCCGTTGATGTCGTTTCAAAAGACTCACTTCCTTATAATTATAAAGGAAATATTAAAACACCTTATGCGTATAAAGTTAGTTATTTTATAAATCTTCCGGGGTTGATTTTACCGGACTTTTTGACAGGTTCTGCAATATCAGATGGAGAATCTCATAAATTGAGACTTGTTCCGCTTGATGAAATGCCGCTTGCTTATCCAAAGCAAAATTCACCTTATACAATTATTGAACCTATGAGATTGTCTGACTTTATGGATTGGCAGTATAAAGCAGCTGAAACCTTAACCGAAACCAATAAAAAAGTTAACGAAATTCTTACAGATGAAACAATCGCTGATTTGAAGAAAACGATCGCTAATTTGGATGCTTTGACAGCTAAATCTAATGAAACTCTTGGTAAAGTAGATACATTATTAGAATCTTCAAAATCTGATATTGAAATGCTGTTAACAATGACACAACAAGCGACTGAAGATTTTTCAAAACTTTCAAACAATGTTAATAATATAATCGGCGATGCTCAGTTTAAGAAAACTATGATGTCTACAGCTGATTCTGTTGACAGGCTTGCTCAAAATCTGAATAAGGTTATGGATGCAGCCGATGCTGAACAAACCGGTAAAAATTTAAAAATCATAGCTGAAAATCTTTCACAAATCAGTGAAAGTGTAAATTCAATGACAAAAGATGATAAACTGAAAAATCAGTTGACTAATGCTATTACTAATGTAAATTGTGCGATGGCAGAAGTTGCGACTGCACTTGATACGGTTAACAGAGTTAATCCGGCTAACCCTAATCAGGCTTCAGATCTTCAACAAATTGTTAAAGATACAGTTGTTACAACTTCGAACTTGAGAAAATTCTCAGATAAATTGAACAAAAGATTCTTATTGTTCAGATTGTTATTTTAAAATATGCTAAATCTAAAGACAAAAATTACTCAAATTCACTACCAAAGAGAACCAGAAGGAATTTTATTTGATTTTTTGAAGTTCTGTTCGTTTTTTTATGGAATTGGAAGCGGATTAAAAAACTTTTTCTATGACAAAAAAATCATAAAACCTAAAAAAGTTGATGCTTATGTTATTTCTGTCGGTAATATGACAACAGGCGGGGTTGGTAAAACTCCTGTTGTTGCAGAAATTGCAAAGTTTGTAATAGCAGCAGGTAAAAAAACAGCTATAATTTCGCGTGGTTACGGCGGTCGTTTAAGTAACCGAAAAATCAATATGATTTCTGATGGTGAGAGAATTTATTTTGATGCTGTTCAAGCCGGAGATGAACCATATATGCTTGCTGAGAATACTCCGGGCTGTTATGTGTTTACCTGTAAAGACAGATATATGGCTGCAAAATATGCTGTTGAAAAATTCGGGGTTGAAGTTATCATATTAGATGACGGATTCCAGCATAGAAAACTTCACCGTGATATGGATATTGTTTTGATGGATAGTGTTAAGGGGTTCGGAAATGAAAATTTACTTCCGGCAGGTCCTTTGCGCGAAGGTCCGGAAGCGCTTGAACGTATTGATAAGTTTGTTGTTGTCAGTAAGAATTTTAACCACGAAACAGCTGAAAAAGTTGCAAAAATTATGCAAAAACGTTTAAAAATACCTACAACCGTATGTTATACAGAACCCGATTACGTCTATAATATAAAAACAGGTCAACGACTTATGGAAGGTCTTGCTGTTACTGCAATGAGTGCTATAGGACAACCACAACAGTTTTATGATTTTTTGAAAGATTTCCAAGTTGTTAAGACTATAACTTTTGATGATCATCATCAATATACACCGGGCGATATTGTAGGAGTTTCAGGTAGTATTATCACAACTGAAAAAGATGCGGTAAAACTTGCAAGGTTTGACAGAGATAATATTTATGCTCTTAAATTAAAAACCGTTATTGATGTTAACAAGCTTTTAAGCTAACCTTGCGGAGCTGAATATTATCGCTTACTTTAGGTTATAATTGGTAGCATAATACAGTACGAAGTACCCTGCGGAGCTGAATTATGCGCTTGCTTTAGATTGTAGTTATAGTTATTTACCCCTGACTTAAGAATTAGAGAATATAGATTAAAATATGGGCTTACTCAGTTTCAACTGGCAGAAAAACTCGGAATTGATGATAAACACTTGAGCAGAATTGAGCTTGGTAAAAATATGCCGCAGGCTGCAGTTATTGCAAAGCTTTCAGAGGTATTTAATATAGAACCTAAGCAGCTTTTTGAATTCTTTTATTTAAAATCTCCATCTGATGTTCGTAAAGAATTATTGGATATGGTTAATAACCTTGATGATGAACAATTAATATTAGCATATAAGTATGTTAAAACTTTTGTGTTATAGTTAGCTTATGATTGGAAAAATAGTTGAAAATCTTATAAACGCAAAGCAGCCGCAAAGTGATTTTGTAAAACTAATGGATAATTTCAAAGATCCGTATTTAGTTTTGATTGCGTGTATATTGAGTTTACGTACAAATGACAGGACAACATATCCTGCAACTCTTAGAATGCTTGAACTTGCCAAAACTCCGCAGGAAATGATGGGTATAGATGAAGAAGAACTTGCTAAGGCTATTTATCCTGTTGGTTTTTATAAAAATAAAGCAGGGCAAATTATTGAATTATCCAGGAAAATTGTAGAAGAATACGGCGGTAAAGTCCCTGATAGCATTGATGAATTGTGTAAATTCCGCGGTGTTGGCAGAAAAACAGCTAACCTTGTTATGACTTTAGGGTTTGGTGTTCCTGCAATTTGTGTTGATGTTCATGTGCACAGGATATTTAACCGTCTTGGATATATAAAAACTAAAAATCCTGAAGAAACCGAATTCGCGTTAAGAGAAAAGCTTCCTGTTGAATTTTGGATTCCAATAAATACTCTTTTAGTTACTCACGGGCAAAATGTTTGCAAACCTATAAACCCCCAATGTGATAACTGTCCTATTTGTGATTTTTGTGATAAAGTAATATAACTTAAAAAACTAGCAATTTTATATTTGTTTGTTTTTATAGTATTGTAGTTGTAAATCTCTATAGGTGATATTATGAATTTAAATCGAATTTTTGAAAATATTTCTAATAAAGCTCTTATTCGTAAATATGAAAATGCTCAGTTGGAAATGCAAAAATATGTAAATATTTCAAGAATGTGGGATGTTTCTGAACGTTCAGCAGAATATGTAAATGAACTTATGGGAATAAAAGAAGTAGTATATAATTTTGCCAAAAAGAACAATGTTCACGTAGACATGTTTATACCAAAGGATACTGAAATGTTAACTGTTACAGTTAGCAGATTCAATATTGATGGGAAGCCTAGTTCTTATAATGGAAAAAGAATTTTAAAATTAACTCACGAACCTGTAACAATGGTTAAAGAAAATAATGTGATGTTAGAAGATAAAGATGGATTAAATTATATTGGAAGAGGCTTATTTTCTACAGAAGATACATTTATCAGACAAGTTTATCGTGCTGTAAGTGATTTAACCGGCAAGCTTTTAATAAAATAATTTAATAAGTTGACTAGATGAAAATTGATATGATATCCTCAGTAAAAAGGGGATATTATGTCAGTTTTTTTATGTGTGATATGTATTATATGGCTTGCTTTTATTCAGCAAAAGCTTGATAAGGTATCAAGAAATCTTGATTTTTTGACGAAAGAAATCTACAAGTCGCAAGAAAATGAAATTAATCCCCAAAAAGATGATGATACTCCTCCTCAGTCTGAAGTAAAAACGGTTGAAATTAAAGCTGAGTCTATTACATCTGAACCTGACATTAATAAAAATGTTGATAAAAAAGATGATTTTAATCTGCAGGGTGCATTTTTGGGTAATATATTTAATAAAATAGGTGCGCTTGCAATAATTGTTGCTGTAATTATTTTTATCAAGTTAGTATCGCCGTTTATTGTGATTACTCCTTTGGTGAAGACTATTTTAGGCTGTTTTGCCGGTGTAGGTATGATAGTCGGTGCTATGTATCTTCATAAAAATGATAATATGAAAAATTATTCTGAAGTGCTTTTAGGTACAGGTTTTGCGGATTTATTTATTACAACATTTTGTGCTTATTCTATGTTTCATTTAATTGGCACCGGTGCTGTTATAACAATTGGTGCATTATTATTAATGATTACTTTTATTATGGCTCAGCAGATGAAAACTGTTTCAATGCTTGTAATAGGTTTAATCGGTGGTTATTTAACTCCTTGTTTTTCAGGTGCGCCGTATGAAGTTTGTATGTGGTATTTAGTATTTCTGAATGCTGTTTCAATTATTTTTACGTTAAAAAATCAACGTTTCTGTTGTATTAATATAATAAATTTAATACTTACTTTGTGCGCATTTGTTCCATATGTTATTGAACCGGCTAAACCTATGTTACCTGTTGTGTTATGGGGAATTTATGTTGTTTATGATTTATTACGCGATAAATCAAATAAAGTTGGATATGCTGTTAGTATTGTAAATTATGCGGTATTGACGATATTTTCAATGATTTTATTCAGAACATCTCAGGTTTATTTTGGCAGTATGCTGGGTGTGGCTGCATTGGTTTATTATATTTTGGCATATCGTTCTTATATTTCTAAAAATGAAATTTATAAGACTTATGTATATTATATTTTGTTAAATGTATGGCTTGTAATTTTGTTCTTGTTGAACGATATTCATAGTGTAATGGTATTCTCGCTTATTGGTTTTGTGTTGGCAGTCTTTATTGCTAAATTTAACCGAAAGTATTTGAATACTGCAATGTATGGATATTTTTCAACGGCATTTGCAGGAACTTTGCTTGCGAAATCAGGCGGTGACTTTTGTATGTTTGCACATTATGCGCCGGTTTTAAATATAAGAACTATTGTTTTTGGAGTTCCTGTTGTTACAATGTTATTGTCAGCATATATTCTTAAAAAAGAAAATCAAAATGCATATAATTTATTGTTGTTCAGCGGAATTTCGCTTGCATATTTATATGTAGTTGGTGAGATAAATTCTTTATTAAATCACACCGGAGATGCGGCAGATTTAAATAAATGGATGTTGTATCTGATAATCGGTTTTATTTATGCCGTACAGACAAAAAGACTATATAAACAAAACGGTTATGTGCTTTTTGAGGTTGCAAGTTGTTTTATATATATTGTTTCGATAATTTTATTATTGTGCGGCTCATACATTTATCCGCACGAGTACTTGCCTATAGTAAATTTAAGATGTGCTGTTTATATTACGGCAATATTATCAAGTATTATTTTTGCAAGATGGATGAAAGGTGAGCCCTTTAAATATATTGCGGTTATTTTAGGATTCTTCCTTGTTCACTGTGAAAGTGTCGGTTTAACTCATATTCATGAAAATATTAAATTTATAATTTCCCTTGTGTGGGTATTGTATTCAGGCGGAATAACTATCTGTGGTATATTATTAAATAAACGTTATTTAATAAATTCAGGTATATTCATAATAATTCTGACAATATTTAGAATATTTATTTTTGATCTTGCTAAAGTTGATGCCTTGTATAAACTTGTTGCCTTTTTGGCTCTGGGTATTATTCTAATGCTTGTTTCTTATATTTATACGTTCAACCAGAAAAAGTTAAAATAATTAGCAAAAATTTTTTTCACGAGTTTTAAAGCTATAGTAGTATATTTAAAGAGATGTAGAAAATGCAGGTTCAAAATAATAGTATTACTTTTACAGGATATGGAGCAAGACCGTTAAGAGGTTTGTTTCTGCGCAGTACAAATGTGAATGTTCCAGCATTTAGAAAAATTTCATCTCAACTTGAACAAATTGGACAGAAGCATGGTTTTGATGTATTTGTTCAAACAAATAAAGGAATTTATTCAAAAGACCTTGGCTTGTTACCTGATGATGAATACCTTAGAGGCGGGTCGACATATATCTGGTGTCAGGATAATATGACATTTTTACAGGATAATAAATTTATTTCAAATGCCAATGTGATAAGTAAATTAAGTTATGAAGTTGAAAAGTTTTTTGGATTACAAAAATATGAAGTAAAAAAACATATTCCCGGTGGAAATTATTTTATCATTGATGATAATGGTCAAAAAGAACTTCTATTAGGGCGTTTTAACGCGAAAGGTGTAGAAAAATTAGTCAAAGAGCTTGATGTTTCATCTATTAAGTTGTTATCACAGTCTGATTTTCATATTGATTTATTTGTACGTCCTTTGAAAGATAAAACAGTTTTAGTTGCGGATGATAAAATATGGTTTGATAGAATTCATAAGATTGTAAAAGATATTGAAAATGATCGTTCGCTAGTAAAAGTACATAATAAGTTAAAAGAAATATGTAATAAATTATGTGTTATGGTTGCAGAAATTCCTAATTCGCAATATATCCATACCTCAAAAGTTCAAGAAGAATTAGCTGATGCTGGATACAATGTTGTAAAAGTTCCCGGCAGAATATTTGATTATATAAATGACAGTGATGGTATTCTACCTCAGCACATTTTAAATTATATGAACGGAATTGTTCATGAAAATAAGAATGGCGATTTGGTCTATATTACTAATAAATCTAACTTAAACCAATACTGCGGAATAACCGAGAAAGTTGCCCAAAAAATAGGTTTTGATTTTCAAACAGAATTTGTAAACAGTGTCAAAGGTTATATTAAGCCTGAAAATATTTATTTTGTTGATTCTAAAATGTTTTTGAAAAATTATGAAGGCGGCATTCATTGTTTGGTTGCAGAAATGCCAAAATTTTAATAAGTACTTGCATTAAGGTATAAAAATATGTTATCCTATAAGTATTAATTGCCTGTGGTCTTAATAGTGTACAGTGCAATTGCGGGTTAATACAATTGAATATTATAGGAGTTCGAGAATGAGCGTAAAAAATCCTCATAAAATCGACACTGCTAAGTTGGATTTTATTATTGAGGCTTATGAGTCTAAGAAATCTAACTTAATTGCGATTTTACAGAAAGTACAGGAAGAATACAGATATCTTCCCGAAGATGCATTGATTTACATAGGTACAAAGATGGAAGGGCTTTCACCTGCAACAGTTTATGGTGTAGCTACTTTTTATGCCCAGTTCTCACTTGATCCTAAAGGAAAATATGAAATTAAGGTTTGTGATGGAACAGCATGTCATGTTAGGGGTTCAATGCCTGTTTTAAATGCAATCAGAGCAAAACTTGATTTGAAAGATGGTCAAATGACATCTGAAGATGGTTTATTTTCTCTTGTTATAGTAAGTTGTCTTGGAGCTTGCGGGCTTGCTCCGGTATGCGTTATCAATGATAAAGTTTATCCGAAAATGACTTCTGATGCTATTAAAGTTATTATAGACACTCTTATGAATGGAGAAAGATAATTATGGAAAAAACATTAAATATTGATATTAAGCAGGAACAATTGAAAGCACAGGAAGAAATAAAATCTCAGGGGCTGCGTGTTCTTGTATGTGCAGGTACAGGTTGTGTTGCTAATGGCTCATTAGAAATTATTGAAAAATTTAAAGAACTCGGTGCTGATGTTTCGATTATGACAGATTATGACAAATTGACTGTTGTACCTACAGGGTGTCACGGTTTTTGCGAGCAGGGTGTGCTTGTTAATATTCCTGATATGCATGTTACATATGTAAAAGTTCATCTTGAAGATGTTGAAGAAATATATGAAAGCCATATTAAAAACGGACAGCCTGTAGAAAGGCTTCTTTATACTGATCCTGCAACCCATCAAAAAGTTGTTAAAGATGAAGATATTAATTTTTATGCGAAACAAACACGTACAGCTTTAGCAAATTGCGGACATATTAATGCGGAATGTATTGATGAGGCAATTGCTGTTCGCGGTTATGAAGCTTTGGCAAATGTAATTGCTCAGGGCAATCCTGATGCAGTTATTGATGAAATCGAAAAATCAGGATTACGTGGACGAGGCGGTGGCGGTTTCCCAACCGGTAGAAAATGGAGATTTACTGCAGCAAACAGAGGTGGAAAATCTTATGTTGTATGTAACGGAGATGAAGGTGACCCTGGTGCATTTATGGACAGATCCGTTATGGAAGGTGATCCGCATAAACTCTTAGAAGGTATTGCAATTGCAGCATATGCAATCGGTGCTGATGAAGCTTATATTTATGTTCGTGCAGAATATCCGCTTGCAATTACACGTTTGAGAAAAGCCATAAAAGATGCAGAAGAACGTAATTACTTAGGTAAAAATATTATGGGTTCTGATTTTAGTTTAGATATCCATATTAAAGAAGGTGCGGGGGCATTTGTTTGCGGTGAAGAAACAGCTCTTATTGCTTCAATTGAAGGTGAGAGAGGTATGCCAAGACCAAAACCGCCGTTTCCTGCAAATAAAGGTTTGTTTGGCAGACCTACACTGATTAATAACGTTGAAACTTTAGCTAATGTTCCTGTAATTTTATTAAAAGGCGCAGATTGGTTTGCTTCAATGGGTACAGAAACTTCAAAAGGTACAAAAACATTCGCTTTAACCGGTGAAGTTAACAATACAGGCTTAATTGAAGTTCCTATGGGTACAACTTTGCGTGAAATTATCTTTGATATCGGCGGTGGAGTTCGTAACGGAAAGAAATTTAAAGCTGTTCAAATCGGCGGACCTTCAGGAGGTTGTTTGACTGAAGAACATCTTGATATTCCGATGGATTACGATAATTTGATTAAAGCCGGAGCAATGGTTGGATCAGGCGGACTTGTCGTTATGGCGGAAGATACTTGTATAGTTGAAGTTGCAAGATTCTTTATGAATTTCACCCAGCACGAAAGCTGTGGAAAGTGTGTTCCTTGCCGTGAAGGAACTAAAAATATGTTGAAAATCTTAGAAAAAATTGTTGCCGGTAAAGGCGAAATGAGTGATATCGATTTACTTGAGGATTTAGCATTTGCGGTTAAAGATGGTTCTCTTTGCGGGCTTGGAAAAACTGCTCCAAATCCGGTTTTATCAACATTAAAATACTTTAAAGATGAATATATTGCTCATATTAAGGACAAAAAATGTCCTGCAGGTGTTTGTGCGGCTATGAAAAAGATTGTTATTCAAGAATCTTTATGTAAGGGCTGTACAAAATGTGCAAGAACTTGTCCTGTTGGTGCAATTTCAGGTACAGTTAAGCAGCCGCACGTAATTGATCAAGCAAAATGTATCAAGTGCGAAGCTTGTTTATCAAACTGCCCGTTCAGAGCAATTGTATTAGAGTAGATTTTCAAATAAAGGAAACAAAAAATGACAGATAAAAAATCATTATTTATAGACGGCAGAGAGGTTGAATTTACTGATGAACCGAATTTGCTGGAAGTTATCAGAAAAGCAGGCATGAATGTTCCAACATTCTGTTACAGACCTGATTTGACATCATTTGGTGCTTGCAGAATGTGTGTTGTTGAAGTTGAAGGACGTGGAATTCAGTCATCCTGTACAATGCCGCCTGAAAACGGGTTAAAGGTACATTTAAACACAGATAGAACAAGAAGAATCAGAAAAACTGTTCTTGAACTTTTACTAGCTAATCATGATAAAAAATGTTTAACCTGTGAACGCAGCGGAAACTGTGAATTACAACAGTATGCGCAGGAATACGGAATTACTGATATCAGATTCCCGGATAAAAAATTAGAAGATTATCTTCCAATAGATGATAGCAGTCCGTCACTTGTTCGTGACCCTAACAAATGTATTCTTTGCGGAGCTTGCGTTAGAGCTTGTTCAGAGTTTCAGGGACATTCGGTTTTAGGTTTTGCCAATCGCGGTTCTAAAACTGTTGTTCAACCTATGGCAGGACGCCCTTTAGGACAGGTAGATTGTGTAAATTGCGGTCAGTGTGCGGCAGTTTGCCCGACAGGTGCTTTAACAATTAAAGACGAAACTGATAAAGTTTGGGCAGAAATTACTAATCCGAATAAAACAGTTGTAGTTCAAATGGCGCCGGCAACCCGTGTTGCGCTTGGTGAAATGTTCGGGCTTCCGGCAGGTGAAAACACAATCGGACTTATGAATGCAGCATTAAGAAGAATCGGGTTTAATCTTATTTTTGATACTAATTTTTCTGCTGATTTAACAATTATGGAAGAAGCAACAGAATTTCTGGAAAGATTAAAATCAGGTAAAAATCTTCCGTTATTTACATCTTGCTGTCCTGCGTGGGTAAAATATTTGGAAGATCAGCATCCTGACATGCTCCCGCATTTATCAACCTGTAAATCTCCGATGAGTATGTTATCACCGGTTCTTATCGATTTAGTGCCAAAGTATTTCAATGTGCCTAGAGAAAACCTTGTGGTTGTTGCGATTATGCCTTGTACAGCTAAAAAATATGAATGTAAACGTCCTGAAATATATAGGGATGGCAGAGCTGATACTGATTATGTTTTGACAACACAAGAACTTGGTAAAATGATTAAAGCGGCAGGTATTGATTTTAAAGCTTTACAGCCAGAAAAAAACGATTCACCGTTTGGAGAATACTCAGGTGCAGGTACAATATTTGGTGCATCAGGCGGTGTGGCAGAAGCTGCTGCTCGTACAGCTTATGAATTTGTAACCGGTGAACCTTTAAATGATGTCGATATTAAACAAATGAGGGGAACAACAAACCGCTCAAGAAGTGTCGAACTTGATATTAAAGGTACAAAACTTGTTGTCCGTGTTGTCTCAACATTAAAAGAAGCTGAAAAAGCAATTCAGGAAATCAAAGATGGTAAGGCAGATTTTCAAATGCTGGAAGTAATGGCTTGTCCTGGCGGATGTGTAAACGGCGGAGGACAGCCGAGAAGCTGTGATAATTCTGCAACAAAAGCTCAAAGAGCTGAAGGTTTGTATAAAGAGGATAATACTCTTAATTTAAGAAAATCTCATATGAACCCTTCTATTCAAAAACTATATCAAGAATATTTGGAACATCCTAATTCACATAAGGCTCACGAAATTCTTCACACTACTTATCAAAATAAATTTGAAGGTTCTTATAAAGATATCTAAACAAATAAAAAAAAGAGGCGGCGCCAACGGCGCCGCCTCTTTTTTTATAAAATTTTATTTAACAACTTTAATAATGTCAGCTGTAATATCTTTTCCGCCGAAAAGAACGATGCCTTTACTTAAAACAACGTCATAGCCTTGAGCTTTTGCTTGAGTTTCAATTTGTTTAGAGATTGAATCGTCGATAGCTTTTAATTTTGCGCTATATTCAGAGCTTATTTTTTGTTGTTTTGCTTGAAGTTCTTTTGTGTATTTTTCTTCAGCAGCTTTTTTCTTATCTGCATCAGTGATGCTAGCAACATCTTTTCTTGCTTTTTCTATAAATTTAATAACTTCGTTAGCTTTAGCATCTTGTTCTTTTTTTAGAGCTTGAACTTGTGCTGAAGCGTTTACAACTTGAGGAACATCCACTATTGCAACAGAAAACCCTTCTGCAAATGCTGCAGGACCAAAAGATAAACAGCCTAAAAGTGCTACAGCTGTTGTTAATAAACATAAATTTTTATTCATAATGCTTCTCCTTTTATCAAAAATCATATTATCACAAAATAAAATAATTAACAGGTGCTCGTCCGTTTGATTTATTTTTTCTGTTACATCTTTACATGATATTTGTAATTTTGTATAATGGTACGGTAGGTATAAAGTATACTTCAATTAAAATTTTGTAAAGTTTGTAACAAAATTTTAAAAAAAGGTTTTTATTCGGCTTTTGTTGTACAACAATATACTTACAAGATATATTTACTTATATATAACTAGATATACATTCAAAACATAGAAGGTGAATACAAGATGAAGAAGATTAAGAAAAGTAATCGATTATTGGGAACTGTATTAGCTGTTTCCGCTATCTGTGCTTTATCAATCTCTGGAACTGGTTCTGCAGCTTTGGCGGCTGGAGAACTTGCTGGTGCTTCTGCAAGTGGTAATTTTGCCGGTTACGGTTACACTCACGGTATGGTTCCTGTAATGAACGAAGTCGGCGGGGCATCAATTCACGATCGTGATATGATGCGTTATGACAAAAACAGACGTCGCGGTGAAAGCGATTATTATCAATATGAGCAAAAAAGATACGGAACCGGAGGTTCTGCTGTTACAAATTCTGCTTCTCCGGAAACAAGTATACCGGATACTATGAAGGCTACAGTTGATGAAGTCGGAACAAAAGGTGTTTATGTAAATTCAATTGAGGTTTCTCCGTCAGAAATTCTTACAAGGGATGAAATAAACGAAATAATCGGTAAATATGTCGGACGTAATGTGTTTATGTCAGATATTCAAGATGCTATAAATGCTTTAAATAATATTTACGCTGAAAGAGGGTTTGTTACTGCTCGTGCTTACTTGCCGGAGCAAACTGTTTCTAACGGAAATATTAAAATTGAACTTATTGAAGCAAAAATCGGTGATGTTACTATTGTAAATAATAAGTATACTGCTGATAAGTATATTTTAGACCGTATGCCGCAAAAATCAGGCGAATTATTCGATATTGTAAATCTGGAACAGGATGTACTTGATTTTAACAGATATCACGACGGAGTTAATCTTGCAGCTAACTTGAAGGCAGGTCAAACTCCGGGTACTACTGATATTGAATTGACAGCTCAGGAAACATTCCCATTCCACCTTATCGGTATGATGGATAATGCTGGACGTAGAAGTACCGGTCAATTAAGAGGCGGTCCTGCACTTGTAGCAGACAGTTTATTCCACCATAGAGACCAAATGTCTATGGGTTCTTATTTCTCAAGAGGGGCAATTAGTCCATTCTTCGATTACAGTTATCCTGTTAATAAGAAAGACGGACGCGTTGGTTTCTCTTATTCATCAACTTTCGCAAAAGTTAAAAATGGTCAATATGACTGGATGGGATTAAAAAGTAATTCATATATTTACAGTTTATACTATGATCAACCGCTTGTTAGAAAAAGTGGCTTTGAATTAAGATCATTTGCATCTTTGAACTATAAACGTTCAAGAAGTTGGTCTAATTTAGGTAACTTATTTAGTGATGCTTTAGGTTATCATGTAGATGACCCTATCAAAGATACTGATCAGGTAACAAGTGTTGATGTTGGTTTCAATGTTAGAAAAGATACAAAATACGGTATATGGTATTTAAATCAAAATGCAGCTATGGCATTTCCTATATTTGACAGTGAATCAAGTTACTTCAAATATTCAGGTGGCTTCTTAAGATTGCATGACTTTTCTCATGGTATAATTGGTCAATTAAGAGGTAGTTATCAAATAATTCCTAACAGTAAGCATATTCCTTATCTTGATCAATTCCAAACTGGTGGTTTGGCAACTGTTAGAGGTTATTCTGAAGGTGTAATGCTCGGTAAGAGCGGTTATTTCTTCAGTGGTGAATTGATGTTCCCGCTTCTTCCAAGAACCAGAACAAATAAAGACGGTATAACTAAATCATTCATCGGTAACTATTTAAAAGGTGCGGTGTTTGCTGATACTGCAGGTATTTTCCCTTATGCTAGAGAAGATATTTATGGTGGAAGCTACTTCTTAGCATCAGTAGGTATGGGCTTGAGAGTTCAGTTGCCTGGTGACTTAAGTGCTCGTTTATATTGGGGCTATCCTTTAATTAACAATGCTTATGAACAACATAGACATATGGGTAGATTCCACTTTGAACTCACTTTGGAACCTGATTTAGGCGGCTTGTTAAGTAAACGTTCAACAAAAGCTCAGCCAATGCCTCAGCCTAAAGAAGAGCCACAGCCGGCTCCGTTGGCTCCACTTGATAATAATTATGATGATATCAGACATTATGACTATATGTTAGATGGTTCTGCAACAGCATTATAATTTGAATCATATTTTTGTTATATAATATAAACGGTAACTTTAGAGTTACCGTTTATATTTTGAGGTATGGAGATGGGATGTAAATCAATTTTTATAACCGCAACAGCTACAGATGTCGGTAAAACTTATATTTCAGGGCTTCTGGTAAAAAAAATGCGTGAATATAATTTGAATTGCGGATATTATAAACCAGCTCTTAGCGGAGCAATAAAGCTGGCTGACGGAACTTTACTTCCGGGGGATTGTGATTATGTTGTTAAAACTGCGTGTATTCCGGTAAAACCGTCAGATTGTGTCACATATTGTTTTGAAGAAGCTGTATCTCCTCATCTTGCAGCTGAAAGACTCGGAATTAACATTGAAAAAAATGTTATAAAATCTGAGTTTGAAAAACGCTGTGAAAATTATGATTATTTGGTTGTAGAAGGCGCAGGAGGTATTACCTGTCCGTTTAATATGGCAACGGAGCAACTGCTGCTGTTACCTGAAGTTATAAAAGAACTTCGTACTGATGTTCTGCTTGTAGCTGATGGCGGCTTGGGAACAATAAATTCAGTACTTTTAACGGCGGAATACGCCAAAGTACGAGGGCTTAATATCCTCGGGATTATTCTAAATAATTATGACGAAACTGATTTTATGCATTTAGATAATAAAAAGCAGATTGAAGTTTTAACAGGTATTAATGTTATTGCAACTGTTGCAAAAAATGATAAAAATATTGATATTACAAAAGAAAATTTGATAAAATTATTTACTTCGAAAGCAGGTTAGATTATGAATTGGCAAGAAGAAGATTTAAAATATATATGGCATCCGTGTTCACAGATGAAGGATTACGAAACCTTAGCACCTATTGTGGTTGATCATGCAAAGGGGATAGATCTTTATGATATTGAGGGAAATTGCTACAAAGATGTTGTAAGTTCGTGGTGGTGTAACCTTCTTGGACATTGCAATCCGCGTATAAATGAAGCTATGAAAAAACAGTTAGATACCTTAGAACACGTGATTTTTGCAAATTTTACACATAAAACTGCAATTACACTATGCCAAAAATTGATGGAAGTTTTGCCGAAAGGATTGTGTAAATTCAATTTTGCGGATAATGGATCTGCAGCTATTGAAATGTCTATGAAAATGAGTTTTCAATACCATCAACAGGTTGGAAATACAAAGAAAAAACGTTTTATGGCACTTACAGATGCTTATCACGGAGAAACTATTGGAGCGCTTTCTGTTGGTGCGTGTGATTTGTATACTCAAATTTACAAACCTATTTTGATGGATGTAGTTAGAATAGATGGGCCTGATTGTTTTAGATGTCCTTACGGCAGATGTCGTGATAATTGTGCTTGCGAATGTTTTGAAAAAGCAGAAAAATCATTTGAACAATATGGAGATGAAACTTGTGCTATTCTTGTTGAGCCTTTGCTTCAAGGGTCAGCAGGTATGAAAATCTATCCTCCGCTATATTTGACTAAGCTGCGTGCTCTTTGTGACAAATATAATGTTCATTTAATAGCTGATGAAATTGCAACAGGTTATGGCCGTACAGGTAAGATGTTTGCGTTTGACCATGCAGGTGTTTCACCTGATATCATGTGTCTTTCAAAAGGCTTAACAGGTGGTTATATGCCTATGTCGATTTGTGTAACAACGCAAGATATTTATGATGCTTTTTATGATGATTACGGTAAAGGAAAAGCATTTATGCATTCGCACACATATGCCGGTAATCCTTTGGCTTGTTCTGCTGCTATTGAGGTTTTAAATATTCTCAAAGATGAACAAATTATTTCTAAGGCTGTTGAAAACGCAAAATATTTTAATAAAATAATATGTGAAAAATTTTTAAGTCATTCGAACGTAGGTGAGGTTCGTCAAATCGGCTTGATTAATGCAATAGAACTTGTAAAAGATAAAAACACTAAAGAATCGTATCCGTCAAATTTGCGTCTTGGTTATGAAATCTATAAAAAAGCATTGAAAAAAGGTGTATTACTTCGTCCTCTCGGGGATGTAATTTATTTTAATCCACCATTAATTATTCAACCTGACGATATGGATTATGTAACAGATATTGCCAAGTCTTGCATGCTTGAAGTAATATAAGAGATATAAATAGAAAGGAGAGAAATTATGAAGTTATCAAACGAATTGGAAAAACGGGGGGGGGTAACCTTTTCGGGCTTAATTTAGGCTGTTTTGCGCTATCTCCTAAAAAAGCATTTACCTTGGCAGAGGTATTAATCACCCTCGGCATAATTGGTGTTGTCGCAGCGATGACAATTCCGGGACTTATAACTAAAATTCGTGATCATCATTTTAGGGTTGCTTATAAGAAAACTTATAGTTCTCTTAATCAGGTAATGAAGTTTATTGAAAATGAAGATATCACTTTTGATACAAAAGCTGGTAGTTCCGGTCCTCACAATAATCCGGTAATAGGTGAAATGTTTAAATATATTGCAACATATTATAAGGCTCCGACAATGTGTTTTGACAAAAATCCAGATAAATGCTGGGTATGTGAACGTGGTGAGGCAGCTTATATATATGGTGGAGGAGCTCCGGATTGGCTAGGATGTAATAAAGGAAGCTACGCTTTTATAGATATTAACGGGATTGCTTACTATTTGTATTCAAATAGTGAATACCCGATTCTGATAGATGTTAATGGAAACAGAAAACCTAATCAATTAGGTCGAGATAGGTTTGTATTGTATTTTGCAAACAGTTTAGAACCGAATAATCATTATCCGGATAGTGTAAATGCTGTGTTGCCAATGAAAGATATAATAAATAAAGAACGTTGGTGTCCACAGGGAAATTGTTTATATAAAAGTTGGATTCATAGATAAAAGTTTAGCCGCCGCTTAGTTCACTTCGCGGCGGCCTTCTATAGCTTTAGCAATTGTCATTTCATCTGCGTATTCTAAATCCGCACCGACAGGAAGCCCAAATGCGATTCTTGATACTTTTATACCAAAAGGTTTAATAAGTTTTGTAAGGTAAAGACTTGTTGCTTCACCTTCAACTGATGGGCTGAGGGCTAAAATTATTTCTTTGACTTCTTCATTTGTAAGTCTGTTTAAAAGTTCTTTTATTCTGATATCATCAGCTCCGATTCCGTCAATTGGCGAAATCAAACCTTGAAGAACGTGGTAAAGCCCTTTGTATTCGTTAGTTTTTTCTATAGCAATTAAGTCTTTTGTTTCTGAAACAACACAGATTACCGAGCGGTCTCTTTGAGTAGATGCGCAGATTTCGCAAGGACTTGAAGCAGATAAATTGAAGCAAATATCACAAGTATGAGTATTGTGTTTTGCTTCAATTATTGCTTTTGCAAAGTTTTCAACATCAGCTGTCGGCATTCTTAAAAGATGAAATGCCATTCGTTGAGCAGATTTAGGTCCGACAGACGGAAATTTTTGAAACTGCTCTATAAGCGCTGCTATTGCTTTCGGGTATATCATTAGAAGTTAAGTCCCGGAATGCTGATGCCGCCTGTGATTTGTTTCATTTTTGCAGACATTTCTGCAGAAGCTTTTTCATTAGCTTGTTTAATAGCTGTAGAAATTACATCTTCTAACATTTCAGGATCGTCAGGTGTGATAACTTCTGGTGAAATTTTAATTGATTTAAATTTTCCTTGCCCGTCACAAACAACTTTTACAGCTCCGCCTGCAGCTTCGCCTGTAATTTCTAATGCTGATAATTCTTTTTGTGCAGTTTCAGCTCTTTTTTGAGCGTTTTGAACTTGCTTCATAATGTTCATTAAATTCATTCCCATGATTTTCTCTCCTTAGTCTGTATAATTCTTTTCTTATCGTACATTTTATTATACAATAAAAATATGGAGAAGAAAACTTATTTACAAGAATCGGTTAAAAACGGCAGATTAATAAGGTGGAATATGATGCCTTTGAAGGTATATATTGCGCCTATGAAGTTTTATTCAAAAAAAGGACAGGATGCTAAATACCGCGGATATGTTAAACAAGCTCTTGATGAATGGCATAAGGTTTCTAACGGGAAGGTTTCTTTTGTTATCGTTGATACCTTATTACAATCAAATATAAATATTGACTGGAAACGTGTTGAACGTGAAGCTTTAGGATGCTGTTATTTTCAGTATGATAAAGCAAACAGACTGTATAGCGCCGAAGTTTCAATAGGGCTTACCGAAGGTTTGGTTCATGCTGATTATATGGATGAGGGTGAAGTTTATCATACAATTTTGCACGAAATCGGGCATGCAATAGGACTCGGGCACAGTCCGTTTAAAAAAGATATTATGTTTACCCCGCACCAGAAAGGTATTTTACATGTAGGGCAGGGTGACAGGTTATCAATAAATTGGCTTTATACATTTCCGCAAGGGAAAACTGTTAATGAAATAGCATCAAAGTACGGAGTTTCAGGAAGCGACCTTGATGAAGTTGTTGCCAGAATTATTTCAAAGCAGGCAAAAACTGAGTTTGAAAAGGTAAAAGATGGGGTAAACGGGGCGCAGGGTCAACCGTCACGTAATTTGTTAGAAGAATCTGAAACAATTGCAAATTTACGAAAATATCACATGTCTTTGCAAAGTATTAAAATCCCTAACGAGTTAACTGAACAGATTAGAAAGCACTATAGAGATACTAATCAGGGGTAGAGGTAAATAATTAGTAAAAGGGTAAATGTTAACAAAATTAATCCCTTTTGCCTTAGTTTGTTTTTTTGTGTATAATACTTTTGTTGATTAGAATTTTTCTATCAGTAGGGATATAAAGGTAGTAAATATATGACAGTTCAAGATTGGTTTGAAAAGCGTAAAGAAGCTCAAATTCAAAGACGTGCACTCGAAGCCAGAGTCGAAATAGAAGCAAATCCTGACTTATGGACAAAATGTGTGCACTGTGATTCACAGTTATTAAAACAAGATATTGAAGATAACCAAATGGTTTGTCCGGTTTGTGATTATCATTTCAGAGTTAATGCAAGAACAAGAATTAAACAGTTGTTTGATGAAGGTTCTTTTGAAGAATTATTTACTGAAGTAAAACCGACTGACCCTTTAGAGTTTGTTGATACTGAATCATATAAAGACAGGCTTGAAGCAGCACAGAAGAAAACCGGTCTTGATGATGCCGTAATTACAGGTATTGCGTCAATTGAAGGACATAAAGTTGCAGCTGCAGTAATGGATTTTGATTTTATGGGCGGCTCTATGGGTAGTGTAGTTGGAGAAAAAGTTACACGAATCATGGAAAAAGCTATTGAACTTAAACTTCCAGTCCTTGCAATCACCTCATCAGGCGGTGCTAGAATGCAGGAGAGTGCTTTGAGCTTAATGCAAATGGCAAAGACATCTTGCGCTTGTGCAAGACTTGATGAAGCAGGTATTTTATATATTAATCTTATTACAGATCCGACATTTGGCGGAGTTACTGCTAGTTTTGGTACATTGGGTGATATTATTGTTGCAGAGCAAGGTGCAAGAGTTGGTTTTGCAGGCAGACGTGTTATTGAACAGACAATCAGACAAAAATTACCGTCTGACTTCCAAACTGCCGAATATTTGATGAAGTATGGTCAGGTTGATGTTGTTTCTTCACGTAAAAATATGAGAGAAACACTTTCAAATATTCTGGCTATGCATGAGTAAGGAGTAGTTTTATGGGTACAGTTTTAGAATTTGAAAAACCTATATTAGAAATTCAAGAAAAAATTGAGGAATTGAAAAAAATGAGTTTGGAGTCCGGCATGGATTTAAATAAAGATATTGAAGTATTAGAACAAGAAGCAGAAGATTTTAAGAAAGAATTATTTTCAAATCTTGATCCTACGCAAAAAATGCAGATTGCGCGTCATCCGGAACGTCCGAATTTTATGGATTATGTTAACCACATGTGTACAGATTTTGTTGAAATGCACGGTGATCGTGTAGGAACAGATGATAGAGCAATCGTTGGCGGTTTGGCTAAATTGGACGGCAAGCCTGTTATGATTATCGGTACTATGAAAGGTAAATCCACAAAAGAAAACCTTGAATATAACTTTGGTATGCCGCAGCCGGAAGGTTACAGAAAAGCTCTACGTTTGTTTAAACATGCCGATAAGTTTAATATTCCGATTGTGACTATTATTGATACACCGGGAGCTTATCCTGGTATTAGTGCAGAAGAACACGCTCAAGGTGCTGCAATTGCAACAAACTTACGTGAAATGCAAAAACTCGGTGTGCCTGTTATTGCAATAATTTCCGGTGAAGGCTGCTCAGGCGGTGCTTTAGGTTTAGCTGTTGCAAACAAAGTTTACATGCTTGAACACGCTTATTATACAGTTATTTCACCAGAGGGTTGTGCCTCAATTTTATGGCGTGATGCTTCTAAAAACTTAGAAGCCGCTACTGCTCTTAAAATTACAGCTCCACACTTGTTAAAACACGGAATCATTGATGGGGATATTAAAGAACCTGTACGCGGTGCTCATACTGATTATGAAACAATGGCTGAAGAAATGAAAAAAACAATTAAATCAGCACTTGAAGAATTGTCAGGCATGAACTCTGAAGAGTTAAGAAATCAGCGCTATGATAAATTCCGTAAAATGGGAGCATTTTTAGGTTAAGCCTTATAAGGATTTAATTAAGATGGCGGATTTATATTACGAATTAAGATTACAGATTAATCCAGAGATGGAAGATTTAATCGCAGAAATTTTCTTTGAGCACTTTGATTGCGAAGGTGTTGTTTTAGCAGAAGAAGCTTATAAAGATTTAGAAATGATTTCAACAACAGAAGGTACTTTAAAAATCTTTTTGCGTAATGAATACGGGGATTCGTATGAAGATTTGCTGTATGATGTTGAAAATGTTTTGGATTTATCAAGAGAAGAATTTTTATCCCGAGGGTTAACGGAAGATGAATTGGGCTCATGGGAGTTCGTACTGGAAGAAAAAGAGAATCAGGACTGGTCAAAAAAATGGAAAGAAAAATGGGATGTAACCCATGTTACTGATAAAATTGCAGTTGTACCTGATTGGATTGAATACAAGCCGCGTGATGGTGAAGTCACTATAAAGCTTGAGCCTGGGTGTGCTTTTGGTACGGGAACTCATCAGACAACACAGCTTTGTATGAAAGCTCTTGAAAAATATATGAAAAAAGGCGATGAAGTTGCTGATATTGGTATGGGATCCGGAATTTTGTCAATATTAGCTAAAATACTCGGAGCCACTTCTGTTTACGGCTGTGATAATGATGAGACAGTAATTGATGTCGCACGTGAAAATGCAGTTAAAAATAGTGTGGAATGCGAATTTGAATTAGGTACTGCTGATAAAGTTACAAAGCAATTTGATTTTATTTGTGCAAATATTTTACATTTTGTTTTGGCTGAAATCATGGGTGATTTAAAAAATATTATGAAATTGGGAGCTTTAATGTCGTTGAGCGGAATTTTATATGAAAAACGCGATATGGTAATTGAAGCTTATGAACGTGAAGGTTTGGAACTGGTTGAAGAAATTCAGCAGGATCAATGGACATCTTTTGTTGTCAGAAGGGTAGATTAGTATGGGTAAAACAGCAATAATTATACCGGCAAGATATGGTTCATCCCGTTTAGAAGGAAAGCCGCTTTTGAAAGTTGCAGGAAAATCTGTTATTCAATGGGTTTATGAAAAGGCAAAAGCTTCAAAATATGCAGATATGATTATTGTTGCAACAGATGATGAACGCATTTATAATGAGGTTAAGTCTTTTGGCGGTGAAGTTGAAATGACATCAGTAGATCATAAATGTGGTTCGGATAGAATTATGGAAGTCGTCTCACGTCATCCTGAAATTGCTTATATTTGTAATCTTCAAGGAGATGAACCGCTTATTAAACCTGAAAGTATTGATGAGGTAATTAAAAATGTTAAAGAAGATGAGCAAGCTGATATTTCAACATTAATCAGAGTTTTAACAGATGATGAAGAAATTAATAATCCAAATTTGGTAAAATGCGTAATTGATAAAAATAATTTTGCACTTTATTTTTCTCGTTCAAAAATTCCATTTGAAAGAAATACAGGTATTGCAAAATTTTACGGACATTTGGGGATTTACGGATATAAAAGAGCTGCACTTGAAGCTATGACAACTTTAGAGCAAACTCCGCTTGAAAAAACAGAAAGTCTGGAGCAGTTACGTGCACTTGAAAATGGCATGAAAATAAAAACTTCGATTGTGGATTTTGTACCGGTTGGTATTGATACAAGAGAAGATTTAGAAAAATTTAAGCAAATAATCGAAGCTCAATTATAAATAGAAAGGAGAGAAATTATGAAGTTATCAAACGAATTGGAAAAACGGGGGGGGGTAACCTTTTCGGGCTTAATTTAGGCTGTTTTGCGCTATCTCCTAAAAAAGCATTTACCTTGGCAGAGGTATTAATCACCCTCGGCATAATTGGTGTTGTCGCAGCGATGACGATTCCGACTTTGATGACAAAATATCAGGAAAGAACTAATGTTATAAACTGGCGGAAAAATTATGCAACACTTGCAAATGCAGTTAGGGCAATGCAGGAAGCAGAAGATCCAATGCAATCCTATCCAACTCAAGAGGAGTATGAATATGCATTAGCTCAAAAATTGTCTCAATATATTAAAACAGGTTCAATATGTAAATCACGGGAATTTGTATCGGGCGGGTGTTCTCCTAATAATTATCCTGTTTATGCTTTGGATGGGCGTAAGATGTATAATGATTTAAGTCAATGGGGCGGAGGAGCTTCGTGTATGTCTATATTAAGCGGCGGCTTAATGTGTTTTGATGCATATATTGTTTTAATAGATGTAAACGGTTACAGCAGACCTAATACTTTTGGAAAAGATATTTTCTTCGCTCTGATAGATTTTGATAAATTTGAAGTCAGACCGGCAAAAGGTTATAAGACCGGTTGGGGACCTGCTGATGATGTTAAAGTTAAAATGGATAGAGGCAATGGAAAATGTGATAAAACAGTAAATGATAACGGTGCTGGTTGTTCATATTATTATATGCATAATATGCCGTAAACTATTCGCTAATGAGCTCATAAAGTGTTGAAGATTCTTGAATGCTTACATTGCCGGTTGGAACTTTCAGCACTTTTGCTTTTACTGTTCGATGAGCATATTCTATTGTAATAATATCATTTTCTTTTATTTGTTTTGCTGGTTTTGCCGGGTTATTATTTATTAGAACTCTGCCCATATCTGAAACTTCATTTGCAACAGTTCTACGTTTTATAAGTCGTGATACTTTTAAAAATTTGTCTAATCTCATAGTATTTATTTTAGCACATATTTAGATTTTGTGGTATAATTTCTGATAGTTAGGGAGAAGGATTTTATGAAAAAGTTCTTATTATCACTGTTTATATCATTAGTGTTTACTTGTAGTTGTGCTTTTGCAGATAATATAAAGTTTGTTCAAGTTGCTGATACTCATTTATCTGCAGGCTCAGAGTATTCTGTCAAAGTTTTGAAAAGTGCCGTGGAAGATATAAATAAGCAGCAGGATGTTTCATTTGTTGTTTTTACCGGTGATAATATAAATAATCCTAAAGAAGATAATCTTCGCGAATTTGTTAAAACTGTAAGTAAACTAAAAGTGCCTTACTATATTGTTTTAGGTAATCATGATGTTTATAAATCCGGCGGCTTATCAAAAGTAAGATATTTTGAAATATTGAGAGAACGTAATCCGTTTTATATTCAAAGAAAACCTAATTATAAATTTGAAAAAGATAACTTTGTATTTTTAATTGTAGACGGAGCAAAAGAAGTTATACCGGGTTCTGTTGGTTATTACAGAGCTGATGCTTTAAAATGGGTAGATAAAGAATTAACAAAAAATGCAAAGAAAAATGTGATTATTTTTCAACATTTTCCTGTAGAATATCCGGAAGGTGTTGAATCTCGACTTAAAACTCATAAAACTTATAAAGTTGAAGAATATCGTGAAATGCTTGATAAACATCAAAATTTGTTAGCAATAATCTCAGGTCATTTTCATGTAAATTCAGAGAATATGAAAAACGGTGTTTATCATATTTCCTCACCATCGCTTCTTACATTACCGCAAGCGTATAAAATTATTGATATTGTTACTACTAAAGAGTTTTCTCCTATTATTTATACACAGTTAAGAGAATTCGAAGTTAAATAGTAGTTTTTCTGAATGGATTTTTGAAATTCTTAATGAATTTAAAAATATCTTTTCGGAAAATGATAGCACATCCGGCTGTTGCAGTTCCTAAAATGATTTTTAAAATCGTAGGAAACTTCCCTTTTTTAGGTGGTTTTGTGTGCTTCTGATCCTGATAAATATCATATTGAAGTTCATTATATCGTCTTTCTGCATCATAGTTAGAATACAAAACACGTTTTGGCAGTCTGTCAGGTGCATTAATTACACCCACAGGAAGCTTATCACCATAATGCATTTTTTTATTTGCAGGATTTTCAAATTCTACTACCATATATTTATAAAAACACAAATTACTTCAAAATTGCTTTACTTTGTAAACAAATATTACCTTTTGCTTGCAAAAAAAATATGTTTAAGATATATTAAACATACAAACCGCAGACAATTAGCGGGGTGCGTAAATAAAGGAGCAGTTTTAAAGCGGCTCGGTCTTATTTAAGATGTATTTTACAAACTCCTTAATAATCCAGCTAATCGAGGTTACACAAGGGTGCATACCTAAGTGCAGATTACGGGAAACCGAAATGGCTGATACTTAAAAGATGTACAAAATATAATAAGATTTGTGTAAGATTTTGCGGTAAAAACCAGAAAGCAAAATCTTTTTTGGTTTTTAAAACAGGTCGATAACAATTGATTGTTTAAACACAATCGCAGTAAATCAAAGGAGCTAAAAATGGCAACAAAAGCATTTAAAACAGAAAAAATAGATGCTATAAAATCAAAAATCGAAAAAGCTCAGGTTGCAGTTATTACTGAATACCAAGGTTTAACAGTTGAAGATATCACTAAATTAAGACGTGAAATCCAAAAAACTGGCGGTGACTACATGGTTACCAAAAATACTTTGGCTAAAATCGCTGTTAAAGGTACTGAATATGAAGCTTTAGCAGAAAAAATGACTGGACCTATCGCTTTAGCTTTCGGTTTTGAAGATCCTGTAAGCCCTGCAAAAGCTGTTGTTAAATTTATTAAAGAATCTAAAAAAGGCGCTATTGTTGGTGCTGTTTTAGAAGGAAAATTGATGACAGAAGCAGAAACAAGAGCATTGGCAGAACTTCCTTCAAAAGAAGAACTTTATGCAAAAATGCTTGGATCTATCAATTCACCGGCATCTGGTATCGTTGGATCTATCAACGCAGTTATGGCACAACTTACAAGAGCTATGGCAGCAGTCCGCGACCAAAAAGCTGCATAGTTTTGCAGCACAATCATTCAGGCATATACGCCTGGTAACGTATTAGAAACAAACTCAAAAAATATAAAGGAGAAAAACAATGAGTGTAGAAGCAATTTTAGAATCAATTGAAAAATTAACATTATTAGAAGCAGCTGAATTAGTAAAAGCTATGGAAGAAAAATTCGGTGTTTCTGCAGCAGCTCCAGTAGCAGTTGCAGCAGCTCCTGCAGCAGCAGCTCCAGCTGAAGATGCTGACGCTGAAGTTTCTGTTATCTTAGCTTCTGTTCCAGCTGATAAGAAAATCGCTGTATTAAAAGAAGTTAGAACTTTAACAGGTTTAGGCTTAAAAGAAGCTAAAGATCTAGTTGAAGCAGCTCCTAAAGCAGTTAAAGAAAACATCAAAAAAGAAGAAGCTGCTGAAATCAAGAAAACTCTTGAAGCAGCTGGTGCTGTTGTTGAAATCAAATAGTTTGATTTTTAACAGAGATATGTTGTTAAACAAGACGGTTATTTTAACCGTCTTGTTTTTTAATTGGTAATATGTTATATTATCTCTTGTTAAGATATATGGAGCTTTATATTATGGATATGAGATTTTTATATGCAGCTTTAGCAATTATGTTAATTATTTTTGCACGAGAATTCCTAAGAAAAAAATTTAATATTGATATTGACAATATAAATATTAATAAATTAAAGTCTGCATTAAAACCAAATAATAAGGATGCTGTTATAAAAACAACTGGTACAAAATCATTGGTTTTAGTAGATTGTGGTGTAAATAAAGCAACTGTAATGGCAACTTTACGTCAGCTTACAGGTCTTGATTATGCTGCTGCTAAAAATATTGTTGAATCCGCTCCTGCAGTTTTCATGTCTAATATTTCTGAAAAAGAAGCTGATATGAATAAAAAAGCATTAGAATATGTAGGTGCTAAAGTTGAAATAAAATAAGTTTTTCAATAAAAAAACGCCGGGATATTTATCCCGGCATTTTTTTATTATTGAATTTTTATAAAGATAGGACGAAACCGCCTTTATCTGCATTTTTTAAAGCTTCGCCATCAATTTTAGCTCTTAGATTTTTAATGTATTTATATACATAATCTCTTGGAAGATCAAGTAGTGTTGCTAAATCTTTTGCATAAACAATTTTATTTTTATGAGCTGCAAAGTAATCAAATACTTTTTGTTCTCTATCAGTCAAAGCTTTTTTGAAAACAATTCTTACTTCATTTCTTAGGTTATCATTTGTGTTAGAATTTTCGATAATTTCTTTTGCCTCAACAAGAGTTTTTGAAGCCTTTTTAGGTGTGGTTTTAGTTTTTAGTGCTTTTTTTGCAGGTGTATCATTTACCGGAGCTTCAACTTTTGAAACTTCATTATTTTCAGTTTTTGGTTCATCAATCTTAAGGTTCTGTGCTGAGAATGGTGAAATATAGAGTTCTTTTTCTTTTTCAAATGCTCTATCTGCAATTGCGCTTAAACGTTCTACTTTAGATGCAGACCATTCAGATTCTTCTGAGATAACCGGTTTGCCGTGTAAAACAATATCAATAAGATCGTTAGTTTCTTTTTTTTCTTCTACTTTTTTCCCTAATCTGGCAGCGAACTCCTCTAATGTAATCTTTTCTAATGAGCTTCTCCATTGTTTTATCTCTTCTTTGCTCAAATATTCAGACATTCATTATCTCCTTAATAAAACTATTCCTTAAATATATCCTTTTATACCCTTTAATTTAGCATAAACCATGCTCCATGACTCAAAATGTTTCGCAACGTAAATTTTTATTTATTTTGTTAACATTTGGGTCTAAAGTATTGATTTTACGCATTTATTTTTCAAGTAACCTGGTGTTGATTTTACCAAATTTTGCTGATAAATTGTCAATGAAATGTATCAGATATAATTCAGGTTCAAGGTCTTTTTGATTTAAGTCAATTATAGCGCCCCATTCTGCTCTGCCGTGGTGTGCAGCAATCATTTTAGCGACTTTTCTAAATCCTGCATTCATACATATACTGAATCCGTATTGAGAGTGCGAAATCCATTCTTCGCGGAAGTTTGGCGCATAATCTATCAAACCGGTTTCGGTATCGATTGTATATTCAAATATTTTACCAAAATCGTGAAGAAGGCAGGCTGCATAAATTTCATCTTCATTTGTTTTATATGTAAATTGTTCCATATTATTTTGTGCATATTGCGCGCATTCTACAGTATGAACAAGCAGTCCGCCAATGTAGTTATGGTGCATTAGCTTTGCAGCCGGCATAATTTTAAATTCGTTTTCGTATTTAGAAAATTGTGCACTGACAAAGTTTCGTAAATTTTCGTCTGAAATCTTACTGATAAAGGATTGTAATTTTGCCCAGTATTGTTCTATTTCTTGTTCTTCTAAACCTAGTTTAGCTTCTTTTATAAGCTCCAGCGCTGATACAAGACAGTTATTGAATTTCTCGTTAAAGCTTGCAGATACAATTCTTACCAGATTTCCTGTTCTAAAAACTTTATTGTCAAAACGGTTTAGCGTTTCTTCCCATAAAATACAGTTTAATAAAGTCTCATCTGTTGTATTTTTTAATTGTAATTTTCCCATTTTAGTACCGGCTTTGGTGTCGCCGATTGAAAAAATAACTACTTCATATAAATCTTCTGTACTGAACATATTTTAATTCCTATCTTTATTTATTATTTTGTCTTGTCCCCAAACGAAAGATGAGCGGATTTCTTCGCCTGTTTTTTCGATTGGGTGGTTGGCGTTTTCTTCTCTAAGTTTGTTGAAGTTTTTGCATCCTGTTGCCATTTCGGTTGTGAATTCATCAGCAAACGCACCGGATTGAATATCTTTTAAAATTTTGCGCATAGCGTTTTTGGATTCTTCACCGATAACTTTAGGACCGCGAGTCATATCGCCGTATTCTGCCGTATTTGAAATAGAATATCGCATATCAGCAAGTCCGCCTTGATTTACAAGGTCGATGATTAATTTCATTTCGTGCAGAACTTCAAAATATGCCATATGACGTGAGTATCCGGCTTCTGTAAGTACTTCAAAACCAGCTTTCATAAGAGCTGAAACACCGCCGCATATTACAGCTTGTTCTCCGAAAAGGTCTGTTTCGGTTTCTTCTTTAAATGTAGTTTCAATGATTCCTGCTCGTCCAGCACCGATTGCTGATGCGTATGATAATGCAACTGATTTTGAATCGCCTGTCGCATCTTGATAAATTGAAATTAGTGAAGGAACGCCTTTGCCTTCTTCAAATTGGCTTCTTACGGTATGTCCCGGACCTTTTGGTGCTACCATAATTACGTTTATATCAGTTGGCGGCACGATTTTTTTGTAGTGGATATTGAAACCGTGCGAAAACATTAAATATTGACCTGAATGCATATTAGGCTTGATTTGTTTTTCATAAACTTCAGCCTGAAGTTCATCCGGAATTAGTACTTGAATGATATCAGCCCATTTAACGGCATCTTCTATTGACATTGTGGTAAAACCGTGTTTTTTTGCTTTTACATCTGAATTTCCGCCTTGTCTAAGTCCTAAAACAACGTCACATCCTGAATCTTTAAGGTTCATAGATTGACCATAACCTTGTGAGCCAAAGCCGATTATGGCAATTTTTTTAGATTTAATCAACTCTTGATTGATATCCTTATCAAGATAAATTTTAAGATTATTCATATCCACCTCGATTTCCCTTCCTGTGCGTTAATTCTATCACGAAGGGGCAAATGCTGCAAGTAAATAGTTAATTTGTGACTTGATTTTCACCAAGAATAAAAACTTGCCAATTTGTAGAGGTTTGAGCTATTGGTCTATAAAAATCTTTTACAAGAATTTGTTGTGTTTGAATAGGGGTGTAATTTTTTGAATTTAAATAGTTTTCGAATATTTCTGAATTCTTAATGTATTTTTTTTGTTTAATAAGCGGATAAAATGCACGTTTTTTTCTAGCAATTTCACAAAGCATAACATTGATGATTTTGTCATAGTCGAAATCATAGCCGCTATTTGTTGTTATATCAAGGATGTAATTCAAGTTATCTGTAGTGGTTATTGAAAAATATCCTAAAATTTTTGATCCTTCATCAATTACGTATCTTGTTTTGTAATAGTCGTTGAAGCCTGAAAAAAGTACTTCCTGATACTCTTTTTCATCTCTTATTAATGAAGGTTTATAGATATTGATTAGTTCTGAATTATATAATTGGGCAATTTTCTTAGAGTCAGAATTTTGAGCATAGCGCCAGTGAAAATTTGTTTTTTCGGGTGATGGTTTTTCAATTTTCCATAAGGTTTCTGAAGCGCACTGTCTAAAACCGCAGCCGTTAATAAAAAGATTAAATAATTCATCATGACATTCATCAATTGTTACAGTAAAAGATGTTGCACCTTTTGCCCCGTATTTATGAATTGCAAATTCAACAAGCTGTTTTCCTATATCATAAAGGTTTTCTTTAAAAATCAATCTTGTAATATTTATTTTATATGGATTTCCCGATGTTCTTGCTATTGTGATAATCCCAAGTATTTCTTTATTTTCAACGTAAATAAATGATTCAGATTTAAACTTAAATCGAAGGGGAAGCATAGCATTTATAAGTCCTAGCGGCTCTTCCATTATTGACTTAGCAAGTTTGTCGTTTTCATCCGTACACAAATATGAAACGAGCCTTTTTATTTTAGGATAGTCAAAATACGTCAATCTTCTTATTTGCATAGTTATATTATATACAAAAATCGGGCGAAAAACAAATGTTTTTCACCCGATTTAATTTTATCGTATTGCCAATTAAGCTTTATACGAGGACCTTGCGGAGCTGAATCTTTGAGATGACTTGGAAATCATCGTTAACAATTATGCCCCGTCCTGCCGAGGACCTATTTAGCAGATGTTAGAACGTATTTAGCAGCATCTGAAGCTGGTTCAACAGTAGCATCGTGGAATACTACAGGGAATACGTCTGTCATGTGGTTAGCATCGTTTTTAACTGCACAAGGAGTTTGTACGTTTTGAGTAGCAGTGTTGCCTTCTGTACAAGTAACTTCTTTGTTAGGAAGTGTTACACCGTTAACGTCGATGAAACCTAAACATTTTGATAAGTTTGCTGTTGCACTAGTACCATCAAGAACTGCATTTGTCATTTGAGTACCGATAGGTAATTCACAACCTTTAGCTTCAGGGTTAAATGCAACGATAGCACCATCAGCTAAAGTATAAGCTTTGTATGCAGTGTAAGCTGCAGGAGGAATAGTAGCTGTAGAAACCAAAGTATATGCTTTTTCTTCACCGTTAGCATTACGTTTTAAGTCAGCAACAGTACCTTGGTAAGTTTGACCTGTTAAAGTACCATTTAAAATTGCACAGAAAGACATACCCATTTCAGGGTGTTGTTCTGCACCTGTTTTAGAATCAGCGTCAGCATCATCACAACCGATTGTAGTACCAGCATAATCGAAGTCATACTGTGCTTGAGACATCAAACCTGCCTGGTTCAATGTTGATAATGTTTTCTTAAATTGAGAACGGAATTTTGCACCGTTTGTATTAGCAATCAAAGTAGGGATAGTCATAGCAGCAACTACACCAATAATACCTAAAGTAATCAATACTTCTGCCAAAGTAAAACCGAATCTTTTTGTCATAATCTTTTCACCTTTCTTTAAATGAACTATAATATACGCTTTACATCTTGATTATATTACTATTTTTTTTAAAGTCTGTCAACCATATGAATGATTTTCCAGAAAAATAGAATTTTGCTCATGATTATATACGTAATATACCCATATTTTTTAGTTAAATAACATTAATTACAAAAAACTAATTCTTAAGGATTAGTTTTTATAGTTTTTGTTCTGTAATTTGAATATATATTTGAATTTCAAGAAATGTAAAATATTGTAAAGATAATAGAAACTATAAAATTTCAAAGTAATCTTTCTTAATATTTATAGTCCTTTTGGGTAATATAACTTACCCTCTTGCAAGTTCATATATTTTGAATTCACTAGGCTCAAGTTTTTCAAAATGTATGCTGTCGCGGTCTTCTAAAGGTTCTTTTACAAAATCTTTTTCTTTGAAAATATATTCGTTTTTGAGTACATAATCGCTTGGAATGTAGATTTCTTTATCAAATACTGCATATCCTTCTACTATTTCTCTGTAATTTTCTCCAGTAGCTGCTGTTTTTGTGATTTTTTCTGTTGGATATTTGTGGTTTGAAACTATAAGATATGCAGTTCTCATAGGTTCACGTGTAATTAACCAGGCACTAAATCCATCTTCATCATCAACAATAATTTGAGCTTCGCCCTGATGAATTACATTGTTATTTTTTACGAATCTGTCAATTGCATCAAATTTTAAATAAAAATCATCATTTTCTGCGCGTTTCATTGCAACTTCTTCGCCGATTGTGTATTCTATGCCTCCGCGAGTAAAGCTTTCATCTCCGTCGACGTACATTACGGGACGCTGTGCATATCTGCCGCCCGGTAAGAACTTATACTTAAACCATTTGTATAGTGCTCCTTGTTCGCCAAGTTGTGCCGGATACTGGTCTATGCAATGAAATTCTCCATCTTGATTGTTGTATGTTTTCATAATTGAAAGCATATTACCTTTTTTGAATTTGATATTATAATTTGCAAGATTCTGGTTATCTTCAGAAATCTTTTCAGGAGTTTTGTCAAACTGTGAAATAATATCATTACCCCATAAAACATCAAATTTCATATCCTGATGGTACTCTTTTAAGAAATTATCCCACAACATATATTCTGCAAGTGTTGCAAAATACGGGATTTTCTTTTTCATATTAGAGTTTAATTTATTAAGTACATATCTTGGCGCTCTGTAGCTTATAGGTGTACCGTTGCGTTCTGATACTTCATCTACAATGTGGTCGATGTGATCTACTCTGAATCCGTCAAAATTATAATCTTTTTGAAGCTGTTTCATACTGTCTATAAATAATGAAATTACATCTTCATTAAATTTGCCGTTTTCAAGGTTTACAAAATAGTACGGAGTTTGGCAGTCAAGGTTTGCAAATGCTGTTACATCATCACCTTTGTAGTCAAAGTGTTTGAAAATTGGATATCCGCCGCATTCGCTCATCCCATCGTAGACAGGAACTCCTGCTGAGCACCACGCACCGCCCGGGGCTGGCCATAAACCGTCATTCATGAGTTGTTGAATTGTATCTACTTGTTTTGTAATATCTTTTTCTTCAAGTTTTTTCTTATCACTGAATCCGTGGATTTTTGCAACAAGTTCTTTAACTCGTTTGTGAATTTTTACTTGGTAAGTTTTTTCAAGCATTGTGTTAGAAAAATTCTTTTTATGTTCTATCATAATGCCTTCAAAGTTGTTATATAACTCCTGAAATGCGGGACTTAAATCGCCGGCGCTTCCTTGAAGTCTTTGAATATAAATATCTTTAACAATTTGTATATCATCCTGATCGTGGTCTTTTGATAAGAATTCTGCAACTTCATCTACTTTAGAAAGAAGTTGTTTTTGAAGCTCTGTAATATCGTACCAGCGTGCAACTTGAGGATTTGCCAGAACAAATTTTGAAAATCGTCCAGTTTGCGGCAAAATATCATAGATTACCGGATGGCCGGCAAGTTGTGCCATTTTTATAAATGTTTGAACTTGTGCTTTGGCATCCAGCCCTGTTAGTTCTTCAATTTCTTTATCTTTTAATTTGCTGCTGACTTCAGAACTTTTTGGAAGATATGCACATCCGAATTCTCTCGGGTGAAATGGTATAAGATAAATAGTTGTGTTGTAAATTTTACCGGCAAGGTTTCCTGTTGGTAAAATTAATAATTGTTTTAACCAGTCAAAAAATTTGCCCGGTTCGCTTGATTGGTTACCATTTCCAAGTGCGGCTAAATTTATTAATTTTATATTATGCCCTTCTTTTTTAAACCAGTCAGAATTTTTTTCTTGATTTCTGGCAAGCGGGCTTATCTGATTATTTTTAAAGTGGAATTTACCGTCTTTAAATATATTATTTTGTTTCCATTTTTCTTCTAATGCGAAAAGAGTTTCTTCATTTGTCAGCTCATCAAGAGCTTTTTGATACGAATATGTAAGATATCCGTATTTTTGAATATGCATGGATAAATATTTTTTACGAATTTCCGGAATATTATCGAAAGTATATACTTTCTTAAGTTCTTCGTAAATTCTGTTTAATTCCATATCATTTGCAGTTTCGCACTCTCTTTTCTTAAATAAAAATTTCAACATAAATATCTCCCTATGTAATAAAAATTATATCATAAGAAAATTTTAATTTTGTAACAATTTGGGAGGTTGCTGCAAAATCCTAAATTAAAAAATTTACCATTTTTTTGCGTCATCCTAATATTCCCCAACAGGCTAATGGTATTCTAGCGTTGAAGATATAAATTTGAAGGTGTCAGTGAGGCCTAGCCCGATTATTTATTATATGGAGAGTTTAAAATATGATTACAGAGCAAAAACAGATTTCAATAGTTATAGTTGAAGATTTTAAGTTGACACGTGTAGGACTTAGATGTGCTTTAAATTCAAATCCTGATTTAAATGTAGTTGCAGAATGCGAAGATGCAATTGAAGGTATAAAACAAATTCAAAGATTAAATCCTGATGTTGTTCTAATGGATTTAGGGCTTCCCGGTATGAACGGAATTGAGGCAATGATAAAAATTCGAGAATTTTCAGCTGATATTAAAATTATAGCTTTAACTTCTCATGATAGGGAAGAGGAAGTTGTAGCAGCATTAAGTTCAGGAGCTAATGCTTATTGTTTAAAAGATATTGATCCTGCAAAACTTGCTGATGTTATTCGAGATGTGTCTCAGGGTGTTTGTTGGATAGATTCGGTAGTGGCTAATCTTGCCCTTAAATCTATTCCAAAAGTTGATAATGCCGGACTTTTAACATCGCAAGTTTCAGATCAGGCAAGAATCCCATTAACAGAAAGAGAATTTGAAGTCTTAAAACACCTTGTAGCAGGCAAAAGTAATACAGAAATAGCAAAAGAACTTATTGTAAGTGTTCATACAGCTAAAGCTCACGTATGTTCGATTCTGCAAAAAATGTGTGTAAATGACAGAGTTCAAGCCGCAGTTAAGGCAGTAAAAGAAGGTATGGTTTAATTTAAATGGCGGCTCGCAAACTTGCGAGCCGCCATTTTTTTATATCTTATCTGTATCAAGTACAAATTGTGCTGCACCTGATGCCGGTTCAACAGTTGCATCGTGGAAGACAATCGGATAAACATCCAGTAATCTGTTAGCGTTGTTATCAACAACACAATGAGATTCTCCATCTACTTTGTTTAGACCTGTTTTACATCGAACTTCGCGGTTAGGAAGTGAAACTCCGTTAACATCAATAAATCCGATACAGTGTTTTAAAGTTGTTCCCTGAACGACACCTGTGAATACATCCTGAACAAGGCGTCTTCCGATAGGAAGTTCACATCCTTTAGCTTCCGGATGAAATGCTACAATTGAACCGTCTGCAAGAGTATAAGCTAAAAAGTCTTTGTAGTTATCAGGAAGTGTTTCTCTAGAAAATAATTCGTATTCAACTTCTGATTTGTTATCTCTAGATGGTCTTTTTAAATTTGAAACTTTACCAACGTATGTTGCTCCCGTTAATGTTCCGTTAAAAATTGCACAAAAACTCATAACTTCTTCAGGATGTTGTTTTGCACCTTCTATTACATTGTCCGGACAAAGTTTATCCGTTCCTGAATAGTCATAATCATAATGAGCCTGCGCCATTAAACCTGCTTGATTTAATGTTGAGTATGTTTTTTTTAATTGGCTTCTATATTTAGCTCCGTTAGTGTTTGAAATTAATACTGGAACAGTCATTGCAGCAACAACACCAATGATGCCTAATGTAATTAGTGCTTCTGCTAACGTAAAACCCAAATTTTTCATAAACAACTCCTAATAATATATCTTATATTAATTATTTATTATTTTTTAAATTTGTCAATTGTTTATAATTTTTTGTCCAACATTTTTAATAGAGTTTTTGACGGTAGACCAATTACATTATCTAAACACCCATCGAAGTTTTTAATATATCCTTCAGGAAGTTCCTGAATCCCGTAAGAACCGGCTTTGTCAAACGGTTTGAAGTTATCTATATAATAATTAATTTGTTCATCTGAAAGTTCTTCAAAAGTTACATTAGTTGTAGTTGATTGAATTTTATATTCAAGTGAAGGTGTTTCAATCACAGCAATTGAAGTT
Organism: uncultured bacterium; assembly: GCA_950022695.1. GTDB lineage: Bacteria > Cyanobacteriota > Vampirovibrionia > Gastranaerophilales > Gastranaerophilaceae > Zag111. The sequence goes on from CATLLN010000005.1 coordinate 61,690, forward strand.
ACAACAAAATGAGTTTTACCTGAAAGCATTTTTAACATATTAAATGCATCTTCTCTATCGTTTGGTTTTCCTAAAATTTTATTATTAATAACAACAATTGTATCCGCACCGATTACCTGTGCCGGCTGGTGAATATGTTTTGCAACATCAAGCGCCTTATTATAAGCTAAATCTTCAACATATGCATAAGAGAAATCCGTCTGGTCATGTGGTTCCACATAAGAAGACGGAATGATTTCAAAATCCAATTTTAGTTTTCTTAGAATATCAGCCCTTCTGGGAGAAGAAGAGCCCAGGATAATTTTTCCCATGGTGTGTCTCCTTGTTTTTCCTATTTTTGCGCAAAAACAGGCACAATTCAACACAAATCTTTTTTATCGCTGTCCCATAGATTTTTGATATCTTGCGGTACGAGCATTAACCGCGTAACAAGCGATGTTTAATCTTTGTCGAAGTTCCATCATATTACGCAAAGTAGAAGCGTAATCATTCATGGCTTCAAGCATTTTATTAGGATCAACCATTGATTCTATATTATCGTGGTTATCAACTTTTTCTTCCTGGTACTTTTGTACTAACATCTTATCGATGTAATCTTCTGCGCCAACGCCCATGCATTGTCCTCCCTATTGATTTGTCTATCCTGTTCCTGTAAAAAATATTATCCTAGATATTCCTTATATAATAATAAAGTTTTTTGCGAGTTGAAAATTGCCTTTTTTAATAAATTTGTCTTTACAAATCTTCACATTAAGGTGATTTTTATCTTACAGGTATTATGTTGATTATTCGGAAAAACATCAGAAGAAAAACTTCCTGCTCAGTCTAATTTGCTTGAACGTTTCAAGGCTTAAATTTATGATATAATTCAGGCATGAAAGAAATTTGTATTACTGCACCTGTGAAAAAGCCTGATGATATTTTGTGTTTTAGTGAAAATACAAGATGCCGTGAATTTTATGTTTATTATACAAAATTCATGAACGAAAATTTTGAGTATCTTGAGGAGTTTGTTAGAGCTGCAGAATCTGCCGGGGCAAAGGTTTTTGTAAATTTTAAACACGATATCACAGAAGAAGAACTTCCGGAAATTAAAAGATTTCTTAAGTATCTTAAGACTTCCGATATTGATGGGATTTTTATAAACAGTTTTGCAGTACTTGAAGCTATAAAGGTTTTTAAGCTGCCGTTTAAGGTAATTGCTGATTCGTATTTTGATATTCATAATCTTTCGGGAATTGATTTTATAAACAGTTTTCACAAGGTTAACGGAGTAATTATTACAGAAGAAATTTACTTAAAAAATATTGCTAAAATTAAAAAGTTTACAAAACTTCCGCTTGCTATAGATTCTGATAATCTTCCCTGGTGCGCAGAGGATATTATAAGGCTTAAAGCTATTGATAATGTTGTAATTAAAGGAAAATTTCAAACCTCAGATGATATTTTGGAAGGTATTCAACTTATTGAAAAAATTCTAGATAAACCGAAATTATTTAAAAATCAGAAACTGCCTTTTAAACATGTAAGAAAAAGCTCTTATATGATAAATCATTTTTCCGGTGATATGGTCAGCGCCGAAGGTAAAGATTTTAAATTCAGCCGTAATATATCAAAATTTGACTGGGAAGTAAGTAAATCAAATGTTGAGGTTTCAAGATATGGAAGTTCTGATTATAAGTATAGAATTAATCTAAGGTTGACATCTTTAGCGCAAATTAAAGAACTAAAAAAATATATCAAAAAACTTGGCTTTTGTCCTATTTATTCATTGGAATACGGGGAAATTGTTTCTACTTGTGACCTTTCTAAGAACAGTTTTTCAGAAGTTATAACAAAGGTTAAAAAATTCTGTTCAAAATATGGAATAAAGTTTCAGCTTTCTACTCCGAAAATACTTATAGAAAGGGATTTTGACAGGGTTTATGAATATGAGAAAAATCTATTATTATCTTCCCCAATGCCGGATTCTATTGTTATAAATAATATAGGTTTTTTCTGGGCTTTTATAAATGATTCGGATATTAATCACATTCCGTTTGAAATCGGTAAAGGTATTAATCTTTTAAACAGCATGTCAATAAAGTGTTTAAATAGTTTGTCCAATGTGAGTACTGTTGATTTTACTTCATTTAATGATTATAGTGCTGCTTTAAAAACACTAAAAAAGATAAAAAATGATATACCTAATAAAAAATATACAATAGCCGGTAATAAAAAAGTTTCTACAATCGGACTTTGCCCTCTTAATAATGACAGTGCTATCGTTTCAAGGCTGTCTTGCAAAGCGCCTTGCTACAAAAGTCAATATGCTCTTAATGATCCGACATTAAAAAAAGTTTACCCGTTTGTTTGTGACGGTTTTTGTAGAATGCATATGTTTGAAGATGCTATAATGGACGATTTTTCGTATATTGATGAATTATATCGAGCAGGTATAAATGAATTCGTATTTGATTTTAGCTCTCTTGATTCAAAATACATTCCGATATTGTTGAATAAATTTTTTATGTATATTGAAAATGTTAAATAATTTCATTTAAGCTGTCAAAAAATATTTTTTTGGGCTATTATACTAATAGTAGAATTTATTAGGGAATAAAAGCATGGCACAAGCAAAATCAGAAGAAAAAGTTATCGGAATACCGAGAGCAATGTCTTTTTATAATAATTATCCGTTTTATTACGGTTTTTTTAATGATTTAGGTATCAAAATTATATTATCAGATGTGACAACTAAACAAACAATGTCAGAAGGTGCAGGGCTTGTTGTAACAGAAACCTGTCTGCCTATCAAAGTTTATATCGGACATATATTGAATCTTTTAAATAAAGGCGTTGATAAAATTTTTGTGCCATCATTACAATCTATTGATCATAAAATTTATAACTGTTCTAAAATCAGAGGCTTGCCAGATTTAGTAAGAAATGTTGTAAAGCAGCCTATTACAATGATTGAAGCTACTCTTGATAAATCTGAAAAAAATCAAGGACTATATGAGTTTTTGGCAGAATGCGTAAAACCTTTCGGAATAACTGATATGAACCAAATTAAAAAAGCTTCAAAAGCAGGTTGGAGATGTTATAACAATTTCCATGTGATGTCAAAATCAGGTATGCCGTATTCGAAAGCTTTAAGTTATGCACTTCAAGGAAAAGTTGTTATTGCCAATAAAACTAAAGAATATCCAATATCAATTGCACTTGTCGGGCATGGTTACAACATCTATGATGAAAGAGTTTGTATGAAAGTTCTTGATAAACTTGAAGCAATGGATGTTGAAGTTTGTACATCTTTGCAATTATCTAATGAACAGTTAGATGAAGGTATTGCAAGTCTCGGTAACGAAAAATACTGGGCAAATGAGGATGAAATGACAGGTTCTGCCGGTCATTATCTGAAAGATAATAAAGTTGACGGTGTTATTACAATTACAGCGTTTGGCTGCGGACCGGATTCTTTGATGGTGGAACGTATTACAAGACGTGCTAAACAATTTAACAAACCGTTATTAAACCTTACAATTGATGAACAAACAGGTGAAGCCGGTTTTGTAACACGTTTGGAAGCGTTTGTTGATATGTTGTTCCGTAAGAAACGTGCAAATATTGTTAATAAATTAAATATTCAAAGTGATAATAATGAATTTACTCCTAACGTTGAATTTATAGAAACAAGAAGCAAATAGTCGCAGGGGATTTTATGGCTTTAGTATTGTAAAAACTTCATTGATACTTTATAATAAAAATATAAAGGAGGATAATGAAACTCTTACGCGATTTACAAAAACAGGGGGGGACTTATTGAAGCCTATTTTACAGTGTTTTTCGGGGTCGTTTCTAGCAGCATCAAAAAATAAATCTATACTTGCAACTACTACAGTATTTTCAAATTCTTCATCATTTTTTAATAAAGCAGGTTTTACTTTAGCGGAGGTATTAATTACTCTTGGCGTTATTGGTATTGTCGCAGCCATGACTATTCCAACATTAATGACCAAAATTCAAAATCGTCAGTATGGTACAGCTTATAAAAAGGCTTTATCTACATTGAACCAGGCATTAAGAAGCGCAAATGATGATGGCGCTCTGGTTAGTATGAAAGATGGTGGCGAAGTTGATACAGGTCATAATACCGGTCTAGGATTGACTGGAAAGAATTTTGTTGCTATTACAAAATATATGACAGGTGTTACGTCATGTTTTGATGGTGATAATACTGCTTGTTGGGAATGTAATGGGCAAGCAGGTAAAATCGTTGACAATTATATGGGATGCAATAAACAGTCTTATGCTTTTATTGATGCTTCCGGTACTCAATATTATCTTTATAATTCAGATGAATGGCCTATTGTTATTGATGTTAACGGGGTTTCAAAACCAAATGAACTTGGTAGAGATAGATATGTTGTTTATTTCGCTAATAGTTTCAATTCCGGTTATTATAGTGACGATGTAGATACTATAAAACCTTTACACGATTTGGAAACAAAACAGCGATGGTGTCCTTCCGGATATTGTCCTTTTACAAGCAGGTTGTTTGGTGACAGTTCTAAGAAAAGTAATCATCCATGGAATTAATTTTGTATAATCTAAACGGGCAAAGCTAAAGCTTTGCCCGATATTTTATATTTATAATTATGTTTTTATTTAATAATTTGTGATAATGCATTTACAACATCTTTATCCCATTTTGTATCAATTTCGGATGTTATAATATCAAATGCTTTATCAGATTCCATAGCCTTTCTGTATGGTCTGTCAGAAGTCATTGCGGAGTATGCGTCAGCTACTGCAATAATCCTAGAACCAAGCGGGATTGATTGACCTTTCAGCCCTTCAGGTGTTCCTGAACCATCAACTCTTTCTGTTTGATAAGTTATATATGGCACAACTTCTGATAAGAAGTTTATGTTCATAAGTAAGTTTACACCAATATTTGTATGGTTTTTGATTTTTTGAAGCTCTTCGGTGGAAAGTTTTCCGTTTGTTGCAAAAATCTTTTCAGAAAGTGTAATTTTTCCGATGTTTTGTAAAAGCCCTGCATAATAAATCAGGTCAGTTGTTTTTTCGTTAAGTCCTAATTTTTTACAAATGCTTCTTGCAAGTTTTGCAGTATTTCTAGAGTGAGAAACGGTGTATTGTCCTTTTCTATCAACAGCACTTGCCAAGGCTTCAACAAAATTCTGCTGATAATCACACAAATCTCCGATTAAAGCAGTAAGTTCGGTTCTTGCTTGCTTAAGCTCGATTTCAGGAGTCTCTGCTGAATTTATTAAATTATTGGTAAGTTCTACTTCATTTTGTAAGGTTATTGTTGTACCGAGAAGGTTTGCAATACTCATTACAAGTTCTGCAAAATCCTTTTCAAGTTTTCTTGTTGATTTAATCTCAATCATACCCACAGGCATTGTTGTGCTGCGCATTGAAATATATATATAATTTTCTTTTTCAATGATTTCATTGTGCAAAAGATCTTTTATTGAAATATCATTTGATGCCGCGGTTTCAGAAGACAGACCTACAGGAAGTATTTGACCATCTTTTATTAAATGGATGTTACATTCTTCAACTTCAAGCATTTGAACAATGGATTTTGCAATTGAGGTATAGATAGCCTGTTCTTCCCCTGTTGTAAAATTCAAGACACAAAGGGTATTTTTTGAAGAATATATGTCAATTAATTCTCTTAATTGATTTTGAAGACGTTCTTTTTTATTTGCGGTGATACTTATTTTTTTTGCTAAATCTTCTGAAATAAGTGTCTCAGAAATGAAATCACCTAAGTTAAGTGCAAACATTTCTTCTAAAGGATCGTCACCAACCAAAAATTCTGACTGTCCGAAAAGCGAGATGCCTGTTTGCTTTTTCTCTTCTTTATCCATAATTTTTCCTTTAAATATATACCTTCTTATTTTTATATACGGCACAAATTTTTAAAACTTTAATAAATTTTTAAAAATTCCATACTAAAGTATGAGATTTTTTATACTAAAGTAGGAAAAGTTTTGTAATAAATGTTAAAATTTTTTGTATATCCCCCTGCTGTCTAATATCTAATATGGTGATGTTTTGTAATAATAAAATCATGGAGAATATGATTAAGTTAAGTATAATTGTTCCGGTATATAATGCCGAGGAATTTTTGGAAAAGTGTTTGATGAGTTTAAAAAATCAGACACTTAAGGATATTGAGATACTTCTGGTTGATGATGGTTCAACAGATAACAGTTATGAAATTTGTAAAAGCTTTGAAGCTTCAGATTCAAGGATTAGGGTTTTTAAACAAGAAAATTCAGGTCAAAGTGCAGCTCGTAATAGGGCACTGAGTGTATCAAAGGGCGAATATATTGCTTTTGCGGATTCTGATGATTGGGTAGATTGTGATTTCTACGAAAAACTTCTGGAAGCAGCTATTCGTTATGGTGCTGATATTGCTTGCGGTTCTGTTATTCGTGAGAAGAAATCTGCAGGGAAGATTCGAGTTAATTATAAGGAAGAAAAGGTTTATTTAAGAGCTCAGGAAAAAATAGATGCTGCAGGTGTTCCAAATATGTGTTATGTTTGGAATAAAGTTTATAGGGCGGGATTTTTGAAATCTATTGATTTACGTTTTGTAAACGGAATGGTATTTGAGGATACTGATTTTGTAACACGTGCAGTTTATTATTCGAATAAAATAGTAACAGTACCAAATACTTATTATCATTATTGGACTAATGAAAATTCTACAGTAAGAACAATGCGTTCTTCTGATAAAAAACGTTTGGATTCTCTACGTTCCAAAAAATCAGTACTTGAATTTTTTGAAAAACATAAATTAACATCGAATCCTAAAAATCTTGTTAAAAAGAAAGATTGTGTGAAATTTCTGGGTCTGGTGATTTTAAAAACATATGAATGGGAAACTCGTAAGGTATATTATCTTTTCGGGTTTATTCCGATACTTGAGAAAGTCTCGTATGCTTAAATCTGTGTACCTGCGCTTCGCACTTGCTACGCATTTCCGCTGCGGAGCAGAACTGTTGAGATGACTTGGAAAAAAGTTGGAATGTATTTACCCCTAGTAGCCGATAGCCCAGTCAAAATTATTGGATGCGGTTTTTATCGGGTGAATTGATTCTTTTTGTGCAGAGTTTAGCGCTGTAACTTCAATAACTTTTTCAGCTTTTTGAAGTAAGTTAAATTCACCAATTTTGTTATCAACGTTATTGAAAGATTTATATTTATCAAGTTCGGCTTGTAAATCCTGATTTTCAGCGTTTAAGCGGACTATTTCGTTATCCAGATTATTAAGCTTAGCTTCATAATTCATTGCAATATAGTAGCTTACAAAGGTTACAGCAATTGTGATACCAAGACAAAAACACAAAGATTTGTTAATTTTTCTTGTAACCATTTCTCTGATTGTTATAGGTTTTTCCTGCCCAAAAGAACCTTCAATAACAGAATTATCTTCTTTTACAGGATTTGAGGAATAATTACTTTTCTTATAAAGTAATTCCTTGTCTTCAATTTTAACTCTCACTGGACTCAAATTTATACCCTTAAACTACCTGCTAATAAACTTTTTACCTTCTTATGCATTTTGCGATTCTTAGTTTAGCGCTTCTGGAAGGCGGGTTTTCTGAAATCTCTTGTTTAGATGCCATTATTGGTTTTTTGTTTACCAATTCAAGTATTGGTGGTGGGCAGTTACAAATCATTTGTGTTTTATCGCAATGGCATTTACTTGAATGATACTTAAATACTTGTTTTACTACCCTGTCTTCAAGAGAATGAAAACTTATTACACTGATTATAGCACCAAAGTCTAATAAATCCAATACATCATTTAATGTGTTTTTAACATTTTGTAACTCTTGGTTTACTTCGATTCTAATGGCTTGAAATACACGTGTTGCGGGGTGTATAGATGATTTTACTTTTGGTGTTGAGTTGATAATAAGGTTAGCTAATTCAGTTGTCGTATTTATAGGATTAGCCTTGCGGGCATCAACGATTGCCTTTGCTATGCGCTTAGAAAAACGTTCTTCCCCGTATTCGGAAAAAATTCTTACCAGGTCATTTTCGCTGTATGAATTCACTATGTCATATGCGGAGAAATCTGAATCCATATTGAATCTCATATCAAGCGGGGCTTCTTTAGAGAAAGAAAAACCTCGTTCTTGTTTTGTTAACTGGTGGTATGAAGCGCCCAGGTCAAATAGTACTCCGCCTGTAATTTTTGGTATCCCCAGGTCTTTAAATACTTGTTTAATATTTGTGTATGAGCTTTTTACAATTGTAAGATTATTATAATCCTTTAAGCGTTCAGAAGCTGCATCAATTGCATCTTGATCTATGTCAAAGGAAACAAGTTTTCCGTTTGGTGAAATTCTTTTTAAAATAAGCTCGCTGTGACCGCCGCCGCCCAGAGTACAATCGGCATATATAAGTCCGTCTTTGCAGTTAAGAGCATCTACAGCTTCGTTTTTCATAACAGTATAATGTTTAAAATCGTTCATATGTTAATACTAGCATAAAAAGTAAAAAGAGATACTTTTTAGTACCTCTTTTTATTCATACTTAAAGCTATTCAATTTTTTTTACATTATAAAGCCTGACAAGCCCTCCTCATCAAATATCTCAACAAATTTATCGTACGTACAATTTACTTCTTGCCCGGATTCGTCAATAATTTGGATAACTTTTTCCATTTCAGTTTCTTCAACTGCTTGGTTTCTTGACAAAATCAGGTATGAATTAATTTCATTTAAATTATTATCCTTGTGTTCAAATAATGCTGTTTCATCAAATTTAAATTCCATAATTTTGACCTCTTTCAAGTTTGCTTCGTAACCGTAATTTATATATCGGAAAATATTTCTATAACTTTAGAAATTTGAATAATATATTTACAAATGTTTACATATTTAATAACTTGTAATTTCTAAAAAATACTTTATACTTAAAATAGACATTTTAAAGGAGAGAAATTATGAAATTAACAAACGAATTGAGAAAGCGGGGGGGGGTAACCTTAAAAGCCTTAATTTAGGCGCGTTTCAGCTATCTCCTTTCAAACGTAACGTTATTTTTAAAGATTTTGATAAGAGTGGCACTAAAGCAAACGTAGTTGTGTCGAAAACATTTTCTATGGCTGCTTTTACCTTAGCTGAAGTTCTTATCACTCTCGGCATCATCGGTGTTGTGGCAGCGATGACAATTCCGACATTGATGACAAAGATTCAAAATCGTCAGTATGCAACAGCTTATAGAAAAGCCTATTCAACTTTAAATCAGGCCTTAAAGTCTGCCAATGAGGATGGTGTAATAGTTGGACTTAAAGGTGGTGGCTATGTTGATTCCGGACATAATACTGGATTGGGGTTGGTTGGTAAGAATTTTATAGCTTTATCTTCTTATCTGGCTGGTGTTACTACCTGTTTTAATGGTGACAATAGTGCTTGTTGGGAATGTAGTGGCGAAGCAGGGCGTTCTGATAATAAATGCAATAAATCAAATTCTGCTTTTATAGATGCTTCAGGTACTCAATATTATTTGTTCAGTAATGATGAATGGCCTATAATTGTTGATGTTAATGGCTTTTCAAAACCAAATGTGCTTGGTCGCGACAGATATGTTATGTATTTTACAAACAGTTTTAAAAGAGGGTTATACAATAATGATATAGATGCCATTGTTCCTTATATGGATATTGTGACAAAACAACGTTGGTGTCCTTCCGGAGATTGTCCTTTTACAAGTAGATTATTTGGGGATAAAACTAAAAAAAGAGATACAGATATTGATGCTAAAAAATAAAAAAGCGGTTCTTCTGAACCGCTTTTTTATGTTATTTAATTGCTTTTTTTGCTCTGTATAGTGAGGTTTCTTTCCCTAATATTTCAAGGATTCCTACCATATCAGCGCCACAGGTTCTGCCTGTTATTGCGGCTCTTATTGCCCACATTGTAACTTTAGGCTTAACCCCTTTTTCTTTCCATTCAGCACGAAATTCAGCTAGTTTTTCGTGAAGATTTTCTTCTGTCCATTCCCAGTTTTGAGCTTTTTCTACAAAATCAGGAAGAACGTTTTGTGCTGTTTCTGTATCAAGAGTTCCGGTTTGAGCTTCAGGATCAATCTCAACATCTTTTCCGAAGAAATACGGAACTGCATCTGTAATATCTGATAACAATGTCAACGGTTCACGTGTGATTTCAACCATTTTTGTATACTGTTCATCAGTAAGTTCGTCTAAATTATACTGTGTTAAATATGGTTTTAGCATTTCTTTTAATGTATCCATAGGTAACATTTTAATGTAATGGCTGTTCATCCATTTTAGTTTGTCATATTCAAAAATAGAGTTAGATGATGAAATTTCGCCGATTCTAAAGTCTTGAGCGATTTGTTCAACAGGTTTAATTTCTTCACCGTCTGATGGTGCCCAGCCCAAAAGTGCTACAAAGTTGATTAAAGCTTCTGTTAAGTAACCTTGTTTAACAAAGTCTGAAACTGCTGTTGCACCATGGCGTTTAGAAAGTTTACTTCTATCAGGTGCTAAAATCATACCTAAGTGTCCGAATCTTGGAACTTCTTCACCTAAAGCTTCATAAATTAAAATTTGCTTATAAGTATTTGAAATATGGTCTTCTCCTCTTATAACGTGAGATATTTTCATTAGCAAGTCATCGATTACAACTGCAAAGTTATAAGTCGGAGCACCGTTTGATTTTTGGATTACAAAGTCGCCTAAAAGGTCTGTATCCATATGTAATTTACCTTTTACAAGGTCTTCAAATTCCAAAATAGAAGAATCGTGAAAAGCTTTTTGCGCTTTTGCAATGTTAAATCTTATTGCAGGTTTTCTGCCTTCTGCTCTTAATTTTGCTTTTTCATCTTCTGTTAAGTTTTCGCATTTTCTTGTGTAAACATAAGGTTTTTTTGCGGCAGTTGCAGCTTCTTTTTCTGCTTCTAATTCTTCCGGTGTACAGAAACATTCATAAGCAAAACCTGAATCTAAAAGTTTTTGAACATATTTAGGGTAAATATCAAATCTTTCAGATTGAGTGTATGGGCCGTAAGGACCGCCAACGTCAGGACCTTCATCCCAGTTTAAACCTAATGCTTTTAAGCTGTCAAAAATATTATCAATGTATTCTTGTGAAGTTCTTTCAGCATCAGTATCTTCTATTCTTAAAATAAATTTACCGTTATTTTTCTTTGCAAATAAATAATTAAACAACGCAGTTCTGGCAGTACCTACGTGAAGGTTTCCGCTTGGAGACGGCGCAATTCTTACTCTTACTTCTGACATATCTTCGCCTTCTTTCTTTGTATATTTCAGCAATTTAAGAATACCACAGGGGTAATTGATAATCAAGTATTGGCAATTGCAGAGGGGAGGCTGAATTGTTGAGATTATTATGAAATAGTTGGCGAAAGCATTTACCCCTAAAATATTTTGTATGGATTCAAAATATTTTTCGGGTCAAAGATTTTTTTCATCTGACGCATATAATCAAGTGCTCCGCCTTCAACAACTTTGGATAAATAAGCTTTCTTTTCTAAACCTATTCCGTGCTCGCCTGAAATTGTTCCGCCAAGTCTGACAGTTAATTGATAAATTTCAGATTTTGCAATTTTATAATGTTTATATTCTTCTTTATCATTATAATCAATCGGAATTTGCGGGTGAATACTACCGTCGCCTACGTGACCAACCATACAAATTTTTAAATTGTGACGTGTACAAATTTCATTTATTCCTGATACAAGTCTTGAAAGATTTTCGCGCGGAACAATAATATCATCTGTTGTAACATTTGGACGAAGTTTAGTGCAGGCTGCCATAGATGAACGACGCGCTGCCCAAATTCTGTTAGCTTCTTGTTTATTGTTTGAATAATGAACATTTGAAGCTTTGTTTGCTTCAAGAACTTTGCAAATTGTTGTCCTTTGTTCATCTAAGGTAGATTTAAATCCATCTATTTCAATAATTAATGCGGCTTCTTTTTCTGTTTGTAAACCTGTCGGATAAAACATTTCAACTGTTTTGAGTGCATTTTTGTCCATAAAATCTATAGTTGAAGGGCAAATGTGTTGTTTTATTATTTGATTAACAGCAGAAATTGAAGATTCAATATCATTAAAATATGCCATAATTACTTGTGAAGCTTCCGGCTTAACGATAAGTTTTACGGTTGCTTCAACAACTATCCCCAATGTACCTTCTGAACCGATAAATAAGCTTCCTAAGTTGTATCCGGCAGCATTTTTAATCGTATTTGAACCGGTTCTTATCAATTTACCGTCAGCGGTTACAACCAGCATATCTATAACGTAGTCTTTTGTCGCGCCGTATTTGAAACATCTTGCGCCTGCTGAATTTTGGGCGATACTCCCGCCAATTGTCGAAATCCTAAGATTTGAAGGATCAGGCGGATAAAATAAACCGAGTTTTTCAACAGCATCTTGTAAATCTCCGACAATGACTCCCGGTTGAACTTGTGCAGTCATATTTTCAGAGCTTATTTCTAAAATTTTGTTCATTTTAGAAAAATTCAGTACAATTCCACCGTTGGTTGGTACACACGCTCCTACCGTATTTGTTCCTGCACCGCGGCAAATGATAGGTGTCATATGTTTGTTTGCAATTTTGACTACCTGCTGAACCTGTTCTATGCTTTCCACAAAAACAACAGCATCCGGTAATGTGTGTTTGGTGTACGGGTCATTTGAAGCATCAATCGAATACACGTATCTTTCTTCGGTTTCGGTTAGTACGTTTTCTTTTTTTAGGGTAGTATTCAGTTCTTTTATAAGATTTTTAGTCAACATATGATGTTAGTTTTTCAATATTTGTACTTAATTTTGCAAGTTGTTTGTCGATTTTATCAATTTTTCTTGTTACTTTAGAATCATCAATATCTTCAACTGCTGAAAGAATTTTTTCTAATGACATTTCAAGTCTGTCAATTCTTTCTTGCTGAGCTTCAAATTTGTCCTCAAGACCGCCCAATTTTGAAATCTGTTTTTCAAAATATGCAAGACGTTCTTGTTGTTCGTCGAATTTTTCTTCAATTGAATTAAGAATATCTGTTTGCTCTGGTACGGATTGTTTCAAACCTTCTATAGCTGATTTGATGTCAATGATTTCTTCAGAATTTGAAGAAATTTTATTCATACTTTCGCTTGCAGAATCAATCCATTCTCCCATATAAATCAAAGCCTGACGCATAACTTTATCAGAAGCATGCGAAGTCTCGAGTAATTTTGTAACCCTATCAACTTTTGTTGATAATTGGGTAGTAATTACCTTGCCGAAATCTTCAAAATTGCTGTTTAATTCTGCGTAAGATTTATCAGAAGTTGTGATTAACTGATGTGTTAAAGCATTTAAACTTTTGATATCAGTATTTACGTTATCAAATTTAACTTTTAAATCAAAGAATTCTTCTTTTGTAAGCGAGTTTTGTAAATCTTCAACTGTTGAACCTATATTATTAATGTTTTCAAGAATTGAAGACAGGCGTTCTGTTTGAGTTTCTTGTTCGCTTGTTTGTAGTTGATTTAATGCAAGGCGAAGTTTTGCAAGATCGGATTCAATATCCTGCATTGAATAAACATAATCAGGGTCTTCGTTTGCATTTGTAATTTGTTTTAACTGGTTGGTTACAGTTACAAGGTTTTGGTTGATTTCGTCTGTTTTTTCTTCCACGAAATCTTTAATGTCTTCAGTTTCTTCGACAAATGAAACTTGTTCAAAGATAGTTACTACAGCAGCTAAAATAGATTCTTTCATGTCACGGATTGTTTTTTTAATCTGTTTTGTGCTGTCGCTTGTAACAAGATTGTTTACTTCAAGTGTTAATTCTTTCAGACATTTTTTCAATGCATCAGTTTTGTCATTTTTTTCAAGATTTTCGATATAATCGGTTTGAGCCATGATTAAATCTTTTACATCACTGAATTCTTGAATGTTTATTGCGCTTTCGCTTTCGGCAATTGAATCAATTTTATGATTTAGTGCTTCCAGCATTGAAGTGATTTTTGCATCAGTTTCAGAAAGTTTTTTAACAGAATCAACTTTTTCATCAACATTTAACAATGTATATTTAATATCATCCAGACTGTTTAAAGTTTCGGATGTTGTATCGTTGTTAAGTTTTTCTTCAATTGTTGATAAAGTTGATTTAATATCATCAAGGTTATCTAACGTTTCTGCAGTAGTATCTATATCAAGTTTTTTCTCAATAGATCCTAAAGTATTTTTAATATCATCAAGATTATTTAAAGTTTCAGATACTGTATTTTTACTTAATTTTGTTTCAATAGCAACTAAAGCGTTTTTAATGTCATTAAAATCTTCAGAATTTCCTTTTGAATCAAGTTTTTCTTCAATTGTGATTAAGGAATCTTTGATATCTTCAAAGTCTTCTGTGTTATCACCGGAAGCCAAAATATCAATTTTTTCATTGATAATGTTTAATAATTTATGTGTTTCCGGAGTTTTATTTACTTCAGAACTTAAATCTAACTTTTCAATAGCATCTCTTACTTCTTCAATCAGTTCATAATCATCAGCAGCTGCTAAGATATCAATTTTTTCATTAATTAAAGTTAGCATTGACTGTATGTGTGGGTCAATTGCAGCAGGTACAGTTTCTGAATTATTATTAATTTGATCCAGAGCCTGTTTTATTTCGTCGACCCATTCAGTGTTATCAGTAAGTGTCAATATGTCTATTTTACCGCTGATTTCTTCTAACATAGACTGAATTTGGTCACCAGCGATATAAGTTTTTATTTCTTCCAGCCAATCTTTTTGGTTAACTGAATTTGCCAGAAGTTCTATTTTGTTATTCAAAGACAATAAAAGTTTATCATTTCCAAGAGTTGGAATTGTTTTTAGTGTAGAAGCAGCTTGTTTTTGCTCTTCTTTTGAAATGATTTTTTCTACATCTTTATGTAAATTATTGATATCTTGTTTTAATAAATCAAGAGCTTTAATAAAATCAAAATTTCCGCATCCAATAAGTGTTTCATCGGCATCTTCATTTTCTTCTGATGAAAATTCCGCATCACTATAGTCTTCGTCCTCAATAATTTCAGGAAAATCTTCAATAACAGGTTTTGCAACTGTAATTGTTTCCATTTTACTTTTGATAACATTTAAAACTTCATTAATTTCCGGATTTTTATCAGAAAGTTCACTGATCAAAATTGCAAATTTATCAAAATCTTTTTTGATATCTTCGACAATTTCGGAATTTTTATCTGTTTCAAATGCTTCTTCGAATTCATTTGTTCCAAGTATTTCAGGCTCATTAGTTAATACTTGGTCAAATTCTTTTATTTTTGCTTTTAGACAAGCTTTTAACGAATCAATTGCAGTAATAATTTCTTTATTATTTAAAGAAACTGTTAACATTGATTTTAATTCTTCATGTTTTGCGTTTATGTTTTCGTTTATGGAATCTTTTATTTCTTGAGATGTTTTTTCAATTATTTCAAGCTGCTCAGTTTTAAAGGAATTTATTTGGTCAACAAAAACCTTAAATTCAGCCATATGTTCAGCTTCAGGAGGAGCAATTTTAGTAAGATTTTCTTCTAAATCGCTTCTCAAGTTGTCAATTTTTATAATTACAGAATCAATATCACCCAGAATAAAATCTCTTAGATTATTTTCGGTTGTTGATAACTCTTTTGAAATTTGTTCATAGGTATTTTCTAGCTTATCGAATGTACTTTTTGAGTATTTACTACATTCTGCCAAATCCTCTTGTATAGAATCGTGTAAAACTTCTAAATGATTTTTTACATTTTCATTTTGAGAACTGTCTTGATTAAGTGAAAGTTTTGACAGAATTTCATTAATTGGCTCAAGTTGTTGTAAAAGAATATCTGTTTTTGAATTTAAATTATTAATTACATCAGTATTAATAAGTTCTAATTCCTGTTTGAAATCCATTAGCTTATTATCAGTAACAGTTAATCTTTCATAAAGTTCGATATTGTTAGAGTTTGCATGTCTTAATTCTTTAATAAAATCAAGTAGAACAAGAGTTTTTTCTTCAATAAGTTCTGCATTATAAGCAAAACCGTGTTGAAGCTTTGTGTCAAAATCTTCTGTTAGTTGTTCAAGATTTAAGCTAAGTTCTTGTAATTTCTCGGAAACAAAATATGAAATATTATCTTCTGTAGAGCCTTTTTCATAATTTAAGGCTTTGAAAGATTCACTAAGTTCTGTAATTCTATTTTTGATATCAGAAATTTCAGCAAAGGATGTTTGGATTTCCTGTACCGGAACAGTATCTTGTGTGTTTATATTATTTTGATAATCATCAAGTTTTGTTATAATTTCGGTCAATGCATTTTCGTTTGTTGATTGATATCCGAATAGTAACTGTTCAATTTGTGAAAATTTTGCTGTTAAATCTGTATTTAAATCTTTGTCTGAAGTTTTTAATATAATTTTAATATCATTTAGATAGTTTTCGACTGATTTAGCAAGTTCAACATTATTTTTTTCTAAATCAGCGAAATTAGATTTTTTATTTTCAAGAATTTCTTTTATTTCTGCGATGAATTCTATTATATCATTTGAATTTGTTTTATCTAAAGAACTTAAATATTCAGATATAGTAACCAGTTTTTCATCAACCGGCGCTATTTGGTTTGCTATGACATCTTTTATATCTATGCCTTCTTCTTTATCTTCTAAAGAATTCAATAATTGATTCATAGAATCAAGTTTTTGATAAACTGGTTCAAGTTGGTTTACGATGATATCTTTTAGGTCCGGAATTTCTTCTTTATCATCTAAAGAACCTAATAATTGATTCATAGAATCAAGCTTTTGATAGACCGGTTCAAGTTGGTTTACGATAATAGCTTTTATGTCTATGTCTTCTTCTTTATCGTCTAAAGAATCTAATAATTGATTCATAGATTCAAGTTTTTGATAGACCGGTTCAAGTTGTTGTGTGATAATGTCTTTAATATCACGAGCTTCTTCTTTTTCACCTAAAGCATTTAAATATTCTGACATCGTAACAAGTTTTTCTTCTATAGGTAAAATCTGTTCAGAGATATATTCTTTAACAGAATAGATGTCAATATTGTTGAGTTTATCAATAATAATATCTTGATAATTTCTAATATCTACAAAATTGCTATTGGTTTCAGATGTGTTACTGACAGTTTGCTCAACAAAAGTTTTTAAATCACTTGTAAAGTCTTCAAAATCTTCTTTTTTTACTACCTTTGAGACAGTTTTTTGCAAACTGGAAAGCTTTTCGATAATGTTATTATTGTGAGAATCCGTAGTAGTAATAAAATCGTTTTTTAGTTCTTCAATGATTTGATAAACTTCTGCAACTGTTCTGTTTACTTTTTTGACATCCATATTTTTAGAAAGCTCATCAATTTCCATTACTATTTTTTCAACAGTTTCAAGAATTGCAAGAGTTTCTTTTTGTTCTGATTTTGATTCGATTTTTGATAAAATTTCTTCAGAATTTTCTTTAACATTTGATTCAGAAAGCCAACCTTTAATTTCTGCTGTTTTGTTATAAAGATTGTCAAATTCATCATCAAAATTAAGGGTTTCAATCATATTTTTGATATCATCAGTTTTAGAAGAAAGTTTTTCAACAGAATTACTGTCAGCTACAAATTGAAGCTGATCTGTAATTCTTCCGGTTCTTTCTTCCAATTTTTTTAGAGAATTTCTGTTTAATTCAAAAACTTCTAAAAGTTTATCAATATCTTGTTTGTGTGGCAATTCTGAAAGCATTTTTGAAACATGGCTTTTAATATCAAAGCTTTCTTTTTCAAAAGAAATATCGTTGACAATGCCGTAGATTTTTGAAGTAACAACGTCATTCAGGTCATTGATAATATTTTTTATTGTTGACATTTCGTAATTTAAAGCTGAAAGTTTGTTGTCGACATCAGAAAAATTATCATTTAAATTTGCATTGTTAATAACAGAAGATAATTCATTAAGGTTAACGAAAAGTTCTTGCATTGAATCTTTTAGTAAGTTTGTATCCGGAAGATTTTCCATATCTTGAGTAACCTTGGCAAGAGCTTTTTTTATATCTTCGGTTAAGCTTTCTATAGAATCTGTTTTATTAGAAATTTCTGTAAAAAGTTTTACTTGAGCTGAATCAGTTTCAGTTATAATTTCTTCGATATCTGATTTGTTTGCTAATGTAGAGAATTTTTCTGAAATTTCATTATTCTTTTCAATAATTGAATCAATTACACCTTGTGTCAGTTTCAGGCTTTCGCTTGTTGTAATTTCAGATAAAAGTTTTTCAAGATTGGCATCACGTCTTTCATATGAATTGAGATTATTTACTATATCGTATATTGAGTCATTTATAACATCCAGTTGAGCTTGTATAACTTCGTCAATTTCGTTGGAATATACTGCAGTTATAATGTTTTTAACATCAGAACTTAAATTATCAATAGTATTTTGATAATTTAAATTAAGTTCATCAAGGTTATTTTTAAGAATATTTACAGCATCAGAAGAATTTTCGGTTTCTTTTATTTTTGTAAGAATATCATTTTGTTTTGCAGGGGATAAGTTTTTGATATTTTTAGAGAAAACATCAATTAAGCTTTTTGTTTCTTTGTTTTTTACATGCTTTTTAATAGTTTTTGCTGCAGTTTCTATTGTTGTAAACTTACCTGCAGTTGTAGAAAGTTTTTCATCAATAGCCTTAGCAAGTTCTTCAATGTAGACTTTTAGTAAGTCTGCAGCTGAAGAATTTTTGTCTGTCATTTTTATGCTGACTTCAATACTTGCAAGAAGTTTATCAAACCCCTGTGAGTTTGCTCTGTTTGCTTCTCTCATCTCCCTTAACATATCAACAATTAGTTCTAATTCTTGAGCCATTCTTCTATCCTTAAAAAATATATCCCTACATTTTAATTCTAGCAGGCATAAAAATATTAGTAAATTTAATTTCGTTTATTTATTACAAATGTTAAGAATAAGTGTTTAAAAAATATTATTGGTGTTATGATACAAGCAGGATAGATTTGAAAGAGGGATATAATGAGTCACATTGTTATTAATGAGAGCAGATGCAAAGCTTGTTATTTATGCATAAAAGAATGCCCGAAAAACTTAATAAAAGTTAGTGAAAAAACTAATAGCTTAGGGGCAAATGTTGTAGAATTTTGTGATCCTGAACATAAATGTATAGGATGTGCAATGTGTGCAACACGTTGTCCAGATTTAGCAATTACAGAAGTATACAGAGGTTAATTATGGTTGTTGAATGTGTTGAAAATAAAAAAGTTTTAATAAAAGGTAATTATGCAATAGCGCAAGCGGCAATAAATGCAGGCTGTGAATGCTATTTCGGTTATCCGATTACACCGCAGAGTGAAATTGGTGAATATATGAGCGGTAAAATGCAGGAGCTTGGAAGAGCATATGTGTCGGCAGAAAGTGAATTGGCAGCAATAAATATGGTTTTGGGAGCATGCTCAACCGGTGTTAAAGCTATGTCATCATCTTCATCATGCGCGGTTGCTCTTATGCAAGAGGCTTTATCTTATGCAACAGCGGATGAACTACCAATTGTTTTAGTCAGTGTAATGCGCGGCGGACCGGGGCTTGGTAATATTTATCCTTCTCAAGGTGATTATTTCCAATCTACAAAAGGCGGCGGAAATGGTGATTATAAGCTAATTGTTCTAGCTCCTTCAACAGTTCAAGAATGTGCGGATTTAACTTATAAGGCTTTTTATCTTGCTCATAAATACAAAAATCCGACAGTTCTTTTAGCTGACGGTTTATTAGGACAGATGATGGAACCGGTTGAATTTAAACCTTATCCTTATCCTGAAATTGATAATTCATCTTGGGCTTTGACAGGTGCAAAAGGAAGAGATAGCAGAATTATCCGTTCTTATGCTCCGCTGGCTGATAAGCAATGTGAATTTTTGGAAAAGTTATACGAAAAATATCGAAAAATTGAAGAAAATGAAACAGAATGGGAAGAAATTGGAACAGAAGATGCAGATATTGTTCTTGTGTGTTTTGGTTCAACTTCAAGAAATGTAAAAACAGCAGCAAAATTATGCAGAGAAAAAGGACTAAAAGTAGGAGTATTCAGGCCTGTTACATTGTATCCGTTCCCTAATAAACGGTTAAATGAATTAGCAAGCAGTGTGAAAAAATTTATTACTGTAGAAGTTAATATGGGGCAGATGATTAATGATGTAAGATTAGCTGTTAACGGAAAAGCTTCTGTTGAACTTATTCATAAAGGAGTCGGTGCTCCACCTTCACCGGAGGATATTATGTCGCAGATTGAGGAGTTAATATAATGACTACACAAGTTTTTAAAATCGCAGATACATTTAAAAAAGATGCAAAATATACGTTCTGTCCGGGATGTGACCATGGGGTTGCAATAAGACTTGTTGCAGAGGTTTTGGAAGAGTTGGGACTTAAAGAAAAAGCCATTGTTGCAGCAGCAATTGGTTGTTCGGTAACCATTTATGACTTTTTAAATATAGATGCTTTAGAATCTCCTCACGGTAGAGCTTTAGCTGAAGCTACAGGAATTAAAAGAGCAAGACCTGATAAATTTGTTTTTACATATCAGGGTGATGGCGATTTCGCTTCTATTGGTTTAGCTGAAAGTATGCATGCCGCATTACGTGGTGAAAAATTGTCTGCAATCTGTATAAATAATACTACTTATGGCATGACTGGCGGTCAATTGGGACCTACAACTCTTGTAGGACAAGTTACAACAACGTCTCCTACCGGTAGAAATCTTGAGTATTACGGTTACCCGATAAAAATTGCCGAACATATTGCACTTTGTGATGGTACAGCTTTCAGCGCAAGAGTTTCTCTTGATACTGTTGCTAATATCAGGAAAGCAAAACAAGCAATTAAAAAGGCTTTTGAGGTGCAAATGAATGGATTAGGGTTTGGGTTTGTTGAGATTCTTTCAAGTTGTCCGACTAACTGGAGAATGACACCGGAACAAGCTCATGACAGAGTGCGTACTGAAATGATGGAAGTATTTAAACCGGGTATTTACAAAGATATTACAGGAAATTAAGGATTTATTATGGAAAAAGATTTTATAATTGCAGGATTTGGCGGTCAAGGTGTTTTGTTAGTGGGTGAAGTTCTTGCTAACGGTTTTATGCTTGATGATAAAAAAGTTACCTGGTATCCTAGTTACGGAGCTGAAATGCGTGGAGGTACCGTTAACTGTACAGTTGTAATGGCTGATGATGAAGTCAGTGCAGTACAAAAATCTCAAGCTGATTATATAATTGTTCTAAATCAGGCATCATTTGATAAATATGAATCCTGGGTTAGAAAAGGCGGAGTGATTATTGTAAATTCTTCATTAGCAAATATTTCAAAAAAACGTGATGATATCGAATATGTATTTACTCCAATCACTCAAATGGCGCATGAAAAACTCGGAAATATTAAAATGTCTAATATTCTTGCATTAGGTATTTTGTCAAAAATAAGCGGCTTTATTAATTTGTCAACTCTTGAAAAAGCTCTGAATAATGTCATTCCGGCACATAGAAAGAACTTAATACCAAAAAATATTGAAGCTCTAAAACTCGGTTATGAGTATGATTTATTGAAGGTTTAGTTTAAAATCACCTAAAAAGTTGATTTTAAATCTTAAAGAACAGTTTATTCTTTATATGTGATATATAAGAGGTTTATTTAAGGTGAAACGAGAACTTATTTCTTCAATAGAGCAGAAAGAATTACAGCTGTCGAAATTAAGAGAACATATTGATAAAAGTGATGTTTGTTCAGATTTATATAATAAAGTTTTAATTGAAAAAGCTATTTTGACCAAACAGTTGGAAGATTTACAAAACAGGTCTCTTGTAAATCGTATTAAGCATTTATTACCGCGTCAAGAAAAGCTTATTTGTGATTATTTTCGCGGAAGATAGTCTTTTGTATTGAAAAACCTTTATCCTACTTGTTTTTTTATATGTTTTGTTTTATAATTAGGTGTAACCTATTATTAAACAAGCTATAAAGGTGGTGAAAATATAAATGGCAGAAGTTAAAGTTGGCGAAAACGAAAGCATTGAAAGCGCTTTAAGACGTTTCAAAAAGAAAATCCAAAAAGCTGGTATTCTTTCTGAAGTTAAAAAACGTGAAAGATATGAAAAGCCAAGTGTAAAAAGAAAACATAAATCTGAAGCTGCTCGCAAAAGAAAAGTTTAAGATTTTGTAATAAATTAAAAAAAGAGAAGTGTCAAATGACCTTCTCTTTTTTTTGTGCTTAAGCTTCTGGTAAAATACTGAAACCAACAATTGAATTTGTACTGATATTAAACCAATCGTATTCTACGAAGGCTTCTAAGTTACATTCGCAGCCATCAGTTTTGCAGGTGCATAAATCTTTAAGTCTTGCAATTTGTACATCTTTTAAGGCAATAAGACAGTCGTGGCAGTTTTTGCATTTATCGTGGTAGTCGTGGATTAAACCTGTTATGTATAAGTGGTTTGTCAGGATTAAAACTCGTCTTGTTGCGTTTTCTTCCATAATATTGTTGATTATTTCGCCTAAATTTTTACTCATAATAGCCTCCTTATCTACAGGAGCAGTTTAAATAAGATGTGTAAATTTTTCTATTCTGCAACAGGCAGGATAAGTGTTTAATTATTATTTCTAAAAATATTCCTATCCTTGAGTTTTTCTCTAGGCATAATAAGTCCGCAGTATTTACAAGCAAACAGGGTATTAGAACTATCCAGCGGCAAAAACATATGATTGCAGTTTTCACTGTCCTCATATTCATCTGTTTCTGAGTTTAACGGATCAAATGAATTCTGCTGCTTATATTTTTTCGTTTTAAAAAGCTGAGCTATAAGTTCAAAAATGTACATTTTATAATGTAAAACTTTCAGGTAATAAATGAGCAAGAGTGTAAACTTTTAATTCATCACCAATTTTTACGATTACATCAAGTTCAGCATCGTTGTCGCAAAATTCGTGTAAAACTTGCCTGCAAGCGCCGCACGGCGTACAATTATCCTGCCTTGGAGAATATATCGCAACAGCTTTAAATTTTCTGTCTCCGTTTAGAATTGCTGTACCAACAGCGTTTCTTTCAGCGCAAATTGTCATTCCTAAGCTGCCGTTTTCAAAATTGCATCCGCAGTAGTGATTTCCGCTATCTGCTAAAATACAAGCCCCGACAGGAAAATTTGAATACGGAGCGTAAGCATTTTTTGATGCTTCGATTGCTTTTTGCATTAGTTCTTCATAAGTCATAGTATACCTCTTGTTCTTATTATTATATACATAATTTTTAAATTTGTATCCCTTAATTAGATGAAGCTTTTAATATTTATTAATATTTCTAAAGTTTTACAAATTGTTGCCGTAAATAAATATAAACAAGGGCGTATTATGAACGTATCAAGAATTGAAGCAATTTCTCCCAAACAGATAGATTGGCGGAAGTTGACAGCAAAAGAAATTATTAAATATGATAATCAGGGAATTAATGTACCTCCTGAATATTTGCAGTGGGCAAAAGAGTTTCGGGCAGATTTAACCGCGAATGATAAAGATGAAACAACATATGAAATGGCTTCAAAAAATGTAAACCCGTCGCCGGCAGAAATTGCTCAATCTCCTGTGGATACAGAATCAGGTGATGAAAATTCAGCCCAAGAAACAGATGAACCGATTGATGAAAAAACTACTGCACAACAAAAACGACAGGATTTACAGGATTCAGGTGTAAGTTTACGTAAGCAGGCTAAAATATTCACAAAAGACAGTAAAGAAGCTTCAAAATCTGTCCTGCAATCTGCTGCCATTATTTCAAATACAGAAGATATGTCAAATAATGAAATTCAAGCGCTTGATAATTATATGAGTCAGTTATTATCAAAAGCAGAAAGTATTCAAAATGAATTAAAATCAGAAGTTGCCAAAATAAATGACGGTAAAAATGATGTGTTATCTTTTGGAAAAATAAACAAGCTTCAAAAACGTTTAGAGCAATATGGTAATGAAGGACAGGCAAATTTAGCCGGTGCTGAAGCTGATTTCAATCAATATGAATCAATAATAAATGGTCATACTGATGCTATATTTAATGCTCAGGATTTTGGAACAGAGACTATTGGTGTTGGAAAAGAACTTTTAAAATCAAAATCACACGGGTTCTTTTTATTTGATTATATCCTGGGTAAGCGTGCAGTACGATCAGGTGAAAGAGCAGTTAACTTTTCTGAGATAACCGCGCAAATTCAAACTGAAGCGCTAACTGAAAATTCGGAAAACAAGGCAGCTGTTACAGGGTTAAAAAATGATGTTCAGGATAAGACAGGTGTTGCCGCAATCAGTCAGTCAAAACAAGGCGATAATGATGGTTCTAAAGGAGGAGAAGAAAATCCGTCAGATCCATCAAATAAAGCAACAGAAGTAGATAAAGCTGCAAGTGCAAATTTAGATCAGGTATTACAAGCTAAAATTAAAAAAGGCGAAAACATCATTTCTTAAGCTTTTAGGGATTTTATTGCCTGCTTGATATCATCTGATTTGTATATATAATTACCTGCAACAAGTGATGTTGCCCCGTAGTTGGTACAGATTTTGGCAGTTTTGTTGTTTATTCCGCCATCAACCTGAATAATTAAATTCTCAGGCGCGTGTTTTTTTATTGTTTTAATCTTTTCAGCACAGTCCTGCATAAATTTCTGTCCGCCAAAACCAGGCTCAACAGTCATAACAAGCAGCATATCAAGTTCCGGCAAATATTTTAAAATATCTTCGGGAGATGTTTTTGGCTTAATGGATAATCCTGCTTTAACACCTTTTTCTTTTATTCTTGTTATTAAATCAGAAATATTTTCAGGTAAAACAGCTTCATAATGAAAAGTTATAATATCTGCTCCTGCTTTTATAAAATCTTCAATATATTTTTCAGGATTTTCAATCATCAAATGTACATCAAGTGTTAAATTTGTAACCGGACGTAATGATTTTACAACCGGTGCGCCAATTGTTATATTAGGTACAAAATGACCGTCCATAACATCAACATGAATCCAATCAGCTCCTGCGTTTTCTACTTTTTTAATGTCTCTTTCTAGATTAGCAAAATCTGCTGATAAAATTGATGGTGAAATTATAATCTTTGACATATTAAATTATTCCTAACTTTTCACAAGCTGCATAAGCGCATTTTTGTTCGGCTTCTTTTTTACTTGTGCCTTTTTCTACTGCTAAAACTTCATTGTTATAGCGTACTTCTACTTCAAAAATCTTTTTATGAGCAGGACCGGTTTCACTAATTACCGTGTAAACAGGTGTGGTTTTCGTTTGTCCTTGAGTATATTCCTGTAAGATTGCTTTTGCATTAAATCTTTCAAAATGTTGGGCAACTTCTTCAATATATGGGTTAAAAGTTTTTTCAATATATTGGATTATTTCATTGAATTTTCCGTCAAGATAATAAGCTCCGAGTATTGCTTCAAATGCGCAGGCACAAATAGAATTTAAATTACGGCAGCCAAGTTTTTCTTCATGTTTACTCAATATTATAAGTTCTGATAATCCATTTTTCTTTGCAATTTCTGCTAGTGTATTATCAGAAACAATAATACTACGGATTTTTGAAAGTTCGCCTTCGCGTGAATCCGGATATTTTTTGAATAATACATCTGAAATTGTAAGTTTTAAAACTGCATCTCCTAAAAACTCAAGTCTTTCGTAGCATTGGGTTTCTGGCAGATTAAGTTCTTTTGTGTAGGATGGGTGTGTTAGTGCATATTTATAGAATTCATCAGTTTTTGTTTCAATTCCAAATATTTCAGCAACTGACTTCATTAAAATATTCCTTTCACAAAGTTAGTTAATGTTGTGATCCATTCAGTTTGGAATATAAAGCACTTACAGAAATAATACATCATAGGTATTGTAAGTATGAAACTGTCGGTTCTGTCTAGAAATCCGCCATGTCCCGGTAAGCTTGTACCTGAATCTTTTACTCCTGCATCTCTCTTTATTAAAGATTCACAAAGGTCACCGATTTGCGCAAATACAGTACACATAACACCCGCAAGAAGTGCAATATACCATTGAACATCTAAATATAAACCAATTCCGACCGCTCCTAAAATCGCAAAAAACATTCCGCCAATAGAGCCTTCAATAGTCTTGTTAGGGCTAATTACAGGTGCAAGTTTGTGTTTGCCGAATTTTGAACCCACATAATAGCATCCGATATCGGTTAAAAGGATAGCTGTAAACATCATTACAACAAAACCTAAGCCGCTGTCGTATTTATCGCATGATAAATCTCTTAAAAATAGTAAGTGTAGAGGAAACCATCCGCAGTAAACCATACCCAGTAAAGTTGTTGCAACGTTTGCAATATATGGCTGTCTGCCACGGAATAAAACCCACATAAATGAACACATTGCACATATAGTTAATGTTATTGCAACAAGATCAAAACGTTTAAAATATACAACAGTAGTAAGAATGGCTTCTGTTAAATAAATGACTTTAAGGCTTGGATAAAAACCTTTATGATTTAATATTTTAACGTATTCACGAGAACCAACAATTAGCATAAATATTAAAAGAGCAAGTAAATACAATCCTCCTGCCATAATACATAACAAAACAATTGTACCCATTATAAGCCCGGTTAACATTCTTGTCGCGTTTTTATTCAAGCCTAAATCAATCATTATACAGTCATAACCTCTTTTTCTTTTACAGAAACTGCACTGTCAA
Organism: uncultured bacterium; assembly: GCA_950022695.1. Lineage (GTDB taxonomy): Bacteria > Cyanobacteriota > Vampirovibrionia > Gastranaerophilales > Gastranaerophilaceae > Zag111. Next base: position 88,479 of record CATLLN010000005.1, read on the forward strand.
TATTTGTAGTATATTTATCTGTTAATTTTTGGATTTTATCTTGGTTGTCTTTTACCATATCTTCAGGAAGATTTTCGCTTTTTTCAAGTTTTTTAAGATTATCAGTCATATCGCGGCGGATATTTCTTACTGCAACTTTAGCATCTTCACCTAATTTTTTAACTTCTTTAGCAATTTCACGTCTTCTATCTTCAGTTAGAGGCGGGAAAGTTAATCTGATACAAGTACCATCGCTGTTTGGAGTAATTCCGATTTCAGCTTTAATAATAGCTTTTTCGATTTCTTTCATAATTGTTTTATCATACGGTGTAATAACAAGGGTTGTACCGTCTTGAACAGAAACCTGTGACATTTGTCTTAATGGAGTTAAAGCTCCGTAATATTCTACGATAACTTTATCTAATATACCCGGATTAGCACGTCCTGTACGGATAGAACCGAATTCTTTTTGAAGCTGTGCGATAGCTTTTTCCATTTTTTCTTCGCCGAATAAAAATAATTCTTCTAACGATTCTGTCATTTTTTACCTCTTTCGTATAAATTATTAACTAATATATGTTCCTATTTTTTGACCATTTAAGATATCTTTAATACCGTTTTCTTTTTTGAAATCAAAGACTACAATCGGTATTTTATTTTGTTTACATAAAGCGCATGCTGAAGTATCCATAACTTTCAAGCCGTCTTTAATAATATCGTCATAAGTAATATTATCAAGTTTTTTAGCTTCAGGGTTTGTGTTCGGATCGTCTGTGTAAACTCCGTCTACACCGTTTTTAGCCATAAGCATAGCTTCAGCATTTATTTCGGATGCTCTTAGAGCTGCTGCTGTGTCTGTTGTAAAGAACGGATTTCCTGTACCGGCTGCAAATATTACTACTCTGCCTTTTTCAAGGTGTCTGATTGCGCGGTGGCGGATATATGGTTCCGCGATTTGATTCATTGCGATTGCAGACTGAACTCTGCATTGAACGTCAATTTGTGTTAAAGCGCTTTGAAGAGCAATAGCATTCATTACTGTTGCAAGCATTCCTACATAATCGCCTGAAGCTTGATCCATACCAAGTTTTGCACTGTTTTTCATTCCGCGGAAAATATTTCCGCCGCCTACTACAACTGCAACTTGAGCACCTGCTTCAGTTACTTTTTTTATTTCGTTAGCAATCATTTTTACAGGATTTTGGTCAATCCCGAATTGCTGTTCGCCTAAAAGAGCTTCTCCGCTAATCTTTAATAAAATTCTGTTATATTTCAAAATTGATATCTCCCTTATTCTTTGCTTATAATCCTAGCGTAAAGATAGTTTAAAGTAAAGCTTTACTCCAAAGTTTCCTGTATTGAAATTGAATCAACTCCATCTAAACTTTGGAATGATTTGTATAAATCTTTAATTGGTTTTCTTGAAATTACATCAATTATACAGGTAATTTTGGTACTTGAATTATCTGCAGTTATGGATTTTCTTGAAAGCTGGGAAATGTTTTTATAAGTATCAATTATGTAATCCTGAATTTTATCGGCAAATTCATTAAGACATACAACGGCAATTTTTACACGCGTAGTCCTTTTTGTGCTGCTTGGTAGAACTTTTCTTTCAAATACTCTTATAGAAACAAGTGTTAATATAGAAAGCAGTGTTCCGGCAAATGCAATATCAAACATCCCCGAACCGCATGCCATACCTATACTTGCAGCTATCCACAGGGTTGCGGCTGTAGTTAAGCCAAGAACTATAGGACCGTTTCTAAGAACCGTACCAGCACCGATAAAACCGATACCGGTGACGATTTGAGCGGCAACACGTGAAGTATCTCTTATACCTGTAGCCTGATCTATTAAAACATTATCTCCCGGTGCAAATGTTGGAAAGCCGTATATAGAAATAAGAGTAAATACGCAAGCACCCAAACACACAAGAATATGTGTTCTTAATCCTGCATATTTGTTAGTAAGTTCACGTTCTAACCCAATGCAGAAACCAAAAATTACGGCAACTGCTATTCTGATAAAATAATCCAGATTTATAATATTTTGTAAATGCTCAATTGTTGTTTCCATATTTTCCTCTTATCTGTAATTCCTTTTATATTCAATTTCTTTTACTCTTTTTGAATATTTTTTATAGTCAGTCGTTTTACCAAGTTGTTTTGAAATTACAACTTTATCTTTTAATACATCAAGATTGTTCGGAGCAAATTTCAATACCTTATTAATTGAAATTTCAGCTTCTTTCCATTTCTTTTCGCCCATTTGAACTTCTGCAAGATATCTGTAATTTATTATTTTTCCCGGATTTTCTTTTAAAAGTTCATTTACCAAAACTTTTGCGGTATCAATATCTCCAATTTTTATGTAGATTTGCGTTAAGAAAGTTTTATCATTTAATTCTTTGGCAATTTCAAGTGCATCAGCATATTTCCCTGAGTGCAGGTAAGCGTACCCAGCAAGACGGGTTATTGCATTTTTGATAATACTGTCAGTATTTGTTTTTTTATATTCTTCATAATATTTTATTGCTTCATCAAAGTTCCCGCTTAAAATTAATGACGGCATAATTGATTCAATTGTGTAAGTTTTTTGTGCAGGGAATATAGAATATTTAACAGCTTTTTTCAGATAATCTGTTTGACAATTTTCTTCATCTCCGTATGCTATCCAAACAAATATAAATGGTAATATCCAAACAAATAATAAAACTGCACATAATATCATTATTGAAGATATTACAATCGCAATTTTAGAATCTTTTTTCATACATTTCTCCCTATCTTGTTTTTGATTGCGGATCTAAGATATCTCTTATAGTATCACCTATTACATTAAATGCCAAAACTGATACAAAAATTAAAAATCCCGGAGTGAGAAGCCACGGTCTGTATAAAATATTTGTAAACTCCTGTGCTTCTTTAAGCATATTTCCCCAGCTTGCATCAGGCTGCTGAATTCCTAAACCTAAAAAGCTTAAGCCTGATTCTGATAATATATAAGAAGGAACAGACAATGTCATTGCAACTATTACAAAACTTGTGGTTTGCGGCAGAATATGTTTTGTAATTATACGCATTCTTGAAGCTCCGATAGAACGTGCGGCTTGAACGTATTCTTGGTTTTTTATTGATAAAACCATTCCGCGAACAACCCTTGCAAATCCTGCCCAGCCAATTAGTGCAAGGATTATTACAATAAGCAAAAATCTTTGTGTACTTGTCATTCCAGATGGTAGAATTGATGCCAGAATAATTAAAAGATAAAAACTTGGAATTGACATAATGGCTTCGGCAAACCGCATCATAATTGAATCAACTTTCCCGCCGAAATAACCTGAGATTCCTCCGTATAAAAGCCCGATAGGAAACAAAACGAGCAGGGCAAGAAATCCTATTGTCATTGAAATTCTTCCGCCAAAAAGCAGGCGTGAAAATACGTCGCGGCCGTTTATGTCTGTCCCAAGAAGAAATATTCTGCCGTCTTTATCTGTTGTAAACAAATGACGTTTCATCGGGATTAAGCCTAAAAATTTATATGGCTGCCCCTGAGAGAAGAATTTTATATAATGTTTTTTAGAACGATCAAGTGTGTATTTTATTTCTAAGTTTTCGTTATCAAATTCTCTGACATAATTATATGTATAAGGCTTTGAAAGTTTTCCGTCTTTATCAATTGTGAAAATCTTTGATGGCGGAACGTATGCCATTGTTCTGTCTGAAAAATCCTTTGTATAAGGCGCGATAAAATCTGCAAAAAATAATGCCGCGTAGATTACCGCAAGAACGATAAGCGAAATTCTTGCAAATTTATCTTTCCATAATTGTTGAAAAACTTCTTTTATCATGATGATTTCACCCTTATTCTCGGATCTGTGATGATAAGGAGAATATCCGCAATTAAATTACCTAAAACAAGCATTATCGCACCCATCATCAAAGATGCCATAACAAGATTTATGTCTGATTTTAATACTGCTTCTAAAATAAGTCTGCCAAGTCCCGGGTATTGAAAAACGTATTCGGTCAACGCCGCGCCGGATAAAAGTCCGGCAAATTCAAACCCTAAAAGTGTAATCATAGGATTTACCGCATTACGAAGAGCGTGTTTATATATTACCATCCATTCTGGCAAGCCTTTTGCTCGTGCAAATTTTACATAATCGCTGTCTAAAACATCAAGCATATTTGCTCTCATCTGGCGTTGTAAGCCTGCAAGAGAAATTGTAAACAATACAAAAACAGGTAAAATTAAATGATACGCAATGTCTAAGACTTTATTGCCAAAACTCATATCCGCAAAATTCGGGCTGGTTAAGCCGCCAATCGGAAACCATCCTGTCTTAACCGCAAACATTAAAAGTAATACAGCAAAGAAAAATGACGGTATTGCCATCCCTATACTTGTTAAAACCGTTAAAATCCTGTCAAAATTTGTTTTCCAGTGTACTGCCGCGATAATCCCTAATGGAACTCCGACAAGCCAGGTTAAAAAGATTACAATTGTTGTTAAAAGCAGTGTATTTGGTATTCTTTCTTTTAATTTTTGGCTTACTTTTTCGCCGTTTGAAGTTACCCCTAAATCGCCTTTTACAAAAGATAATGCCCATTTGCCGTATTGTACAATAATAGGCTTATCAAGTCCGAGTCTTTGTCGTTCTTTTTCAACTGTTACCGGTGAAATAGACGGGTTTAGTTTTAACTCGGCAAGAGGGTCTACTGGAGACAGTCTGATTATAAAAAAGCTTATCAAAGATACCATTATTAGTAATGGTATTGTTTGAAGTATTCTTTTAAATATGTATTTTATTGTTTCCACTATTTACCTCTATAAATTTCTTCAATATTGTGTGTAATCCCGCTCAAACCTGAAGGATAAATATTTTTGAATTTATCCCTTATAGCAACAATTATTACCGGTGAATAAATGTATATAAAAGGTTTTTGCAAGTATACAATTTCCTGATATTTGTCATAATATTTTTTTCTGTCTTCAAATTTTGTTGCTAAAGCTCCTTTTGTAAAGCATTCATCAAGTTCTTTTTCCCAAGGCAGAATTTTATCCTTACCTTCTTGCGGTAATCTCATATTAAACATATGTAAACGTCCGTCAGATAACCAGACATTTTTTCCTCCGTTAGGCTCTAAAGATGAACCTGTAAGCCCCATTATAACCATATCCCAATCAAATGTGCTGACAAGTTTATTGACAAGTGAATTAAACTCAATCGGTTTAAAGTTTACTTTCATTCCTAAGTCTTCAAGGTCTTGTTTTACCATAACTCCGATTGCTTCGCGCTCAGTGTTTCCTGCATTTGTATACAGATCAAATTCTACGCGGTTGCCGTCTTTATCGTAAAGTTTACCTTTTTTTGTATAAAATCCTGATTTTTTAAGTAATTCACGGGATTTTTCAAGATTTCTGCTGTATGGTTTTATATTTTTATTCAGGTAAATCGAGTTTAGGCTTTCCGGAGTGAAAAGAGGTTCACCGATGCCGTTTGCGATGTTAAATACCATATTTTTTCTGTCAATTGCATAATCTACAGCTTGACGGAAGTTTAAATCCTGAAACCATTTTTGTTTTGTCGGGTTTACATAAAACTTGCCGTTTTTCCCTTTACGGTTATTTAGATTCATAGAAAGATACATTGTACCAGTTGCAGGACCTAAATTGTATAACTTGAAATCAGAATGTGCTTCTAAGGATTTATACCTTGCAACTTTTGAACCTTGAAGTGAGATTACATCAAGTTCTTTAGCCTCAAATTTCAGGACTTCGTTGTTTAAATCACCTACAATTAAATATATAAATCTATCTAGATACGGAAGCTTTTGTTTTTCTTTATTTATTTCGTAATAATTCGGGTTTCGTTCAAATACAACTCGCTGTGCCGGTACGTATTCTTTAAGTTTAAAAGCACCTGAAACTACAATATCTTTCGGCGGTGTTGTTGTACTTAAAAATCTGTCAAATGTTTCTGCTCCGCCTTTTACTGCAGGAAGAAAATAATGTTTTGGCGCAATTGAAGCTGAAAGCATTCTGATAAACGGGGCATACGGTTTCGGGGTTGTGAATTCAACCGTGTAATCATCTATCTTGCTAACAGTCGGAAGCTTGTCATCAATTACAAGAGAATCTCTTGTTGAAGTGTCGCCAAGTCCCGCAAAAATTATATCACTCCATGTAAAAACAACATCGTCAGCTGTAATCGGTTTTCCGTCAGACCATTTTATTCCGCGGCGAAGATGTATGATGTAAGTTTTTCCGTCCGGTGAAATTTCGTATGATTTAGCAAGTTTCGGAGCTGGCTGTCCTGTAACAGGGTTTGTAGTCAAAAGCCCGTCAAACATTACCCCTGCCATAGTTGAAGACGTATTATCTTTACTATTAAACGGATTAAAAGTTTTCGGACCTTCGCCTATTGTTGAAGCTATAAGTTCTCCTCCGAAATTCCCCAAAGGTGCTTGAGACTCAAGGTAATCCACACCGTCAATAGTTACATTTTTAGGCGCAGGATAAGAGGTTAATTCAGCAGAACTGCTGCCTGAAGGGGTACGGGTTTCTGTAATAATATCAGAATCTTTTACAAGGCAAGCTTTGCAAAGCACACCAATAAGTAAAATAACTAATAATACCCTAAAAACTCTCCTAATCATGTCTTTAAGATAACATAAAAAGAGTTAAATGTATTCTCTTTGTGGTTAATGTTAATTATCTTAATCTTTTTATTGCAATTGGTTTATTTACGGTTGTATAATTATTAAAAGGCATGAATGGGGCATGCTTTACATAAAATTTAATCAGATTACGGAGGTTAGTGTGTCAGACGGAAGTGTATATGTTGAGGAGTCGTTGAATCTTTCGGAAAATGCCGTTAAGGTTTTGGAAAAAAGATATTTAAAAAGAGATAAAGACGGTAATTGTGTTGAAAAACCTGCCGATATGTTCAGAAGGGTTGCTGATACAATTGCAGCAGGTGATTTACAGTTCGGAAAATCAGAATCAGATGTTAAGATTTTGTCTGACAGATTTTATAAAGCGATTACAAGCCGTTACTTTATGCCAAACTCACCGACTTTGATGAATGCGGGACGTGAATTAGGACAATTGGCTGCTTGTTTTGTATTGCCGGTTGAAGATAGTTTGGAAGGTATTTTTGAAACAGTTAAAAATACAGCACTTATTCATAAATCAGGCGGAGGTACCGGATTTTCATTTTCAAGATTAAGACCTAAAAACAGTGTAGTTCGTTCTACAATGGGTGTTTCATCCGGGCCAGTATCTTTTATGGAAGTCTTTAACGCCGCAACTGAAGCTGTTAAGCAAGGTGGTACAAGACGCGGTGCGAATATGGGTATCTTAAGAGTTGATCACCCTGATATTATTGATTTTATCAACTGTAAATCTGATAATAATAAATTAAATAACTTTAATATATCTGTAGCTATTACCGATAAATTCATGGAAGCGTATTTAGCAGGTGAAGATTATGATCTGGTAAGTCCTCAAAATAATGAAGTTGTCGGCAGAATGAATGCTAAAGAAGTTTTTGATCTTATTGTTGATGGAGCTTGGAGAAACGGAGAACCGGGAATTGTATTTATTGACAAGATGAATTCTGATAATCCTACACCATTGGTTGGTGCTATTGAATCAACAAACCCTTGTGGAGAAGTTCCGTTGCTGCCTTATGAAGCTTGTAACCTTGGCTCAATTAATCTTGGTTTAATGCTTAAAAAAGAATCCGGGAATTGGAATGTTGATTGGGATTTACTTGAGCAAACTACAAGAACTGCAATGAGATTTTTGGATAACGTTATTGCTGTAAATAATTATCCGCTTCCACAGATTTCTAAAATGGTTCAAAATAACAGAAAAATCGGGCTTGGTGTAATGGGCTGGGCTGATATGTTAATGAAAATGGGCTTATCTTATAATTCAGAAGAGGGTACAAAACTTGCCGGTCAGGTTATGGAATTCATTAATTATGTATCAAAAACAGAATCTATTGAGCTTGCAAAAGAACGCGGAAGCTTTAATAACTTTAGAGGCAGTATTTACGATTCTGAAAATTATTTGTTTAACAAATATAAAGGAAAATCATCAGGTAAAGTTTCTGATGAAAAATGGGCGCAAATTGATGCTGATATAAAAAAATACGGTTTGCGTAATGCTACAACAACATGCATTGCTCCAACCGGTACGATTTCAATGATAGCATCAGCTTCCGGTGGTGTTGAACCGTTATTCGGGCTTGTATTCTCAAGACTGATTATGGACGGTACAGAAATGCTTGAAGTAAATCCTATATTTAAGGATTATATGGTATCTCACGGCTTGTATTCTCAAGAGATTATGTCACAGATTGCAGCTGATGGTACTATTGCACATGTCGAGGGCGTTTCGGATGAAGTTAAACAGATTTTTGCAACAGCTCATGATGTTTCGCCATACTGGCATGTAAAAATGCAGGCAGCATTCCAGCTTCACACGGATAATGCCGTATCAAAAACCGTTAACTTTGTAGAATCAGCAACCCGCGAAGATATCAAAGAAGCTTATATTCTGGCTTATAAAAATAATTTAAAAGGTATAACAGTTTATCGGAACAATTCACGTCAATTCCAACCGATGAATCTGGATGACAAAAAGAAAGAAAAAACAATTGAAATGAAGGCAGTTGATTCAAAGCCGTCCGTTGAAGAAAAGAAAGAGAACGTAGAAGAGTACAATCCGTCAGGTGAAGTTAAGACTGTTAAATGTCCTGAATGCGGTACTGAAATTCAGATGGCAGAAGGATGTTTTATCTGCTTGAATTGCGGATATTCAGGCTGTTCATAAGCTTTGTATGAATTAAGAAAAGCCTCTCGTTTATTTGAGAGGCTTTTTATTATACTAATTCTATTTGTTTATACAATGGAATATCTTTTAAAATATTTTCTATGTTAGGTGTTGAAACTTTAAATTTTAATTTTTTATTTCGCAGTTTACAGTTTGAGGAAATCATTATAATCGCTTTTGTTGTTTCAAACAGATTTAAATCTCTTAAATCAATGATTTCATTTGCTGAATTATAAAATTTATGTTTAAAATCTTTAGTCATATTTATAAAATCGGTAAAATTTTTAAAAATAATGATAAGAATTTGTAAAGATACTGTATTTGTATAATTATTTTGAGTTAAGTGAGGTGGATATGGTAGCTATGACTTTAAGTAGAATTAATGAATTGGCAAATGAAGTGTTAGAAATTGAAGCAAATTCGATTTTGAGATTAAAATCAAATATAGGAGAGGCTTTTGATAAGGCAATTGATATTTTATACAATTGCAAAGGTCGTGTAATTGTTACCGGTATGGGTAAATCAGGTTTGATTGGTAAAAAAATTGCGGCAACAATGTCGTCTACCGGAACGCCTTCATATTTCTTACATCCGGCAGAAAGTACTCACGGGGATTCCGGTGTAATTACAAGAGATGATGTAATTATTGCTATTTCAAACAGCGGCGAGACTCAAGAATTGATGAACTTGTTACCGCTTATTAAACGTTTTGGCTGTCCGATGATAGGTATGACAGGAAATTTAAACTCTACTTTAGCTAAAACAAGTGAAGTTGTTTTAGATATTTCTGTTGAACGTGAAGCCTGTCCTTTAGGAAAAGCTCCAACTGCCAGTACAACTGCAACTTTGGCAATGGGTGATACTTTGGCTGTTTGTTTAATGGAGAAAAAAGGTTTTACAAAAGAAGACTTTTTAATGTTCCATCCGTCAGGAAAACTCGGTAAAGGTTTGACCTACAAGGTTAGTGATTTAATGATTACAGGAGAACGTATGCCGGTTGTATCTGATTCTGAATCGTTTACATCAGTAATTAACACAATTTCTGAGTATAAGCTTGGTATGGCAATGATTGTTGATAATGCCGGTAAGCTAAGCGGAGTCTTAACAGATGGTGATATCAGAAGAACAATTATTAAATTTAGCGATTCATCTAATCTTGAGGTGAAAGATGTTATGACCATAAATCCAAAACGTATTACAGTTGATGCGTACGCGGCTTCTGCATTAAATCTAATGGAAAAATTCTCCATCACAGCTTTAGCAGTTGTAGATGAAAATAATGTTCCTGTCGGCGTAATTCATGTTCATGACCTTTTAAGAGCAGGTGTTGCATAATGGATTTAATGAAAGAAAAAGCAAGTAAAATAAAATTATTGGCTTTTGATGTTGATGGAGTTATGACTGACGGCAGTATAACTTACGATGAAAATGGTATTGAATATAAAACATTTAATGCTAAGGACGGTCACGGGCTTGCTAAAATGGCGAAAAACGGGTTTATTACAGCTATTATTACAGGCAGAAATAACGGAACAGTTGATAGAAGGGCTTGTGATTTACGTGTAACAGAGGTTTATCAGGGAGTGAAAAATAAGCTTCCGATTTTAGAAGCTATTATGCAAAAATATGAACTTGATTTTTCTCAAGTTGCATATATGGGAGACGATGAACCTGATATTTGTATTTTAGAAAAAGTTTCGATTGCGGCTTGTCCTTCTGATGCAGTATCAAAGGTTCAGGATGTTTGTAATTTTGTAGCAAGACGAGATGGCGGAAGAGGTGCCGTTCGGGAACTTTGCGATTTTGTTTTTGATAATCAGAAGATATAAGGGGATATAATATGTATGAAATTAAAACGCAGGCATTTTTTGCAGCTGCACATCATTTATTAAACTACGATGGAGAATGTGAAAATCAGCACGGTCATAACTGGATGGTTGAAGCTTTTGTACAAGGAGAAAGCCTGAATAAAAGCAATATTCTAATTGATTATAAGGTATTAAAAAGAGAGCTAAATTCAGTATTAGAAACTTTAGATCATAAGGATTTGAATGAACTTCCGGATTTTAAAGGTGAAAGTCCTTCAAGTGAAATGATTTCAGCATATATATATTCAAAATTAAAAGAAAGAATTGTCCAACTAAGCAAGGTTACTGTATGGGAAACTCAGACATCTTGCTGTTCATATTTTGAGGCTGAATAAATAGTATATTTGGGAAAGAGAGATTTGTAATGAATTTAATACAATCAGTATTGATGGGGATAGTTCAGGGCTTGAGTGAATTTTTACCTGTATCAAGTTCTGCTCATCTTGTTTTTACATCAAATTTTTATAAAGTGTTTAAAAATATTCCGATAGCAGAACAAGCTACCGAGGAAGTTTTTTTTGATATTATGCTTCACTTGGGAACTTTAATTGCGGTTTTAATATTTTTTAGAAAAGATGTAATCGAAATTACGAAAGCCCTTTTTAAAGCTATATTGAAATGGGATTTTTCCTCTCATTTAGCAAAACTGGGATTGTATATTATAGCAGGTACTGTTGTTACAATAATATTAGCTCTGCCGTTTAATGAAGTAGCTAATCATCTCGTCTTTCATCCTGCACTTGTGGGTGGTTTGTTAATAGTAACTGGTGGTGTATTATTTTTAAGTGAATATCTTTCAAAAAAGAAATCAACAACAAAAGAAGTGGGGTTAAAACAGGCATTGTTAATTGGTTTAGCTCAGGGGCTTGCAGTATTACCGGGATTTTCCAGATCAGGATGGACGATTGCAACTGGTTTGTTTACTGGACTTGATAGACAAACTGCTGCTCGTTATTCGTTTTTATTGAGTATACCAATTATTTTAGGGGCATCTATGGTTTATCCGCTTGTAAAAATTGATATTCACGAAGCTGTTACATATAATTGGTATTCAATTATTATTGGAACAATAGTCTCAGGTACTGTAGGGTACTTATGCATTAAATATTTTATGAAATTTATATCTAAATTCTCACTGAATATTTTTGGCTGGTACTGTATTATAATGGGGATTTTTACCTTTTTATTTTTTAACGTTTTTAAGTAGAGTTTTTTGTTAATATTTGTAAAAATAAATAATACAGAATAACAAAAAAAAATCTTTACATGTATTCTAATGATGTAAATTGCGGAGTTATCATGATATTACCAATAAGTAATTATAATCTAACATTCAGATCAAATAAAGAGGAGAAAAATAACGAACCATATGAAAAGGATACGTTATTGAAAAATAACTTTGCAACAAGAACAAGAATTGGTTTAGAACAGTTTACAAAAGCATTTACAGTGTATCCGGCAAGAGGTTTGAAGGGAAGCAAAAACTCTAATTTTTACGAATTTTTAACAATGGGTACTGTTCCATATGTAATTGGAAGTATAACATTGATGTCGATATTTAATTCTGCAGCAAAACATTTTGCGGCATTTGATAAATCTAAGTCTTTGAAACTCGGTAATAAAATGGCTTTGGGAGTAATTTTTTACGCATTAATGAAAAGTTTATCAAAGTCATTTGTTAATGTTCCGGTAAAGATGGCAACAGGTATAGATACCGAACTTCCTTATGCTAAAGTTAATTATTTATTACCTGAAGATGAAGAAGATAAGGATTTAACAAGTACTGAATATCATAAAATTGGAGAGAGTGTAGATTTTACTCGTTGGGATTTATTATATAATACCGAAAAAGGCGAAGTTCTTAATGCCCGTTATGATAAAATCGCTAAGAAAAACGGGTTAGGTAGTGATTTAAATGATTCAGATCAGGATGTTAAACCTATATACAAAGAAGTTTTAATTAAGTCAAAGCTTGCAAAAAGTATTTCAACATTTTTGTGGGCTGCAACAGGTGTAGCTTTAGCTTTTCAAAAACCGTGGGAAAATTATTTCCGTGTTGCAACTTTGAAATTCTGGAAAGGTAAAGAATTTACTCATTCATTAAAAGTGTTTGGTCAAAGTTTTATTGATAGTGCAAAACAATTATATAAAGGTTCCCCGGGCTCGTTTTCTGTACTTGAAAGACATTCCGGTAAATTGATGATTGGTACTGCTTTAACTTCTACTGTGTTGGGTGTGTTAAATACAGTTCATTTAACTAAAAAACCGTCAAAGATCGATAATGTCTTTGATAAATCAAAAGAAAGTGTGGTGAGTTAAATGAGAACAACAAATTTAATTCAATCATACGTAAATAATTCACCTGTAAAAAGGCAGTATAATTCAGATAAAGCTGTTAAAGATTTTGATGTAAAAAAAGAATTATCTAACCGAACATTTATAAAGCCTCTGCCAAGTAATGGCAAGCTTGTAAAAATCGGTCCGTTTGAACTCATGTCCGAGTTTCGTAAAGATATAAAATATGATGTGAAAGCGCTTGTGCGTGCTGCAAAAGGCGAAGCTAACGATCATGAATTGGGAAGATTAAATGATGTAGGAATGAAGGTCGGCGGGCTTGCAATTGCGGCTTATCTGGCAACTAAAAAAGCAACTCCGATGACAAAAGCTTTTGAATTTATCGGTTTGACATCATTTTTTGCGGCAATGGATTTATGGCCGAAGTTGTTTATTCAGCTTCCTGCAAAACTTGTTCACGGAGTTAATGTAAGGCAGCAATACGAAGATAATTACGGCAGAAAAAAGATGTTCTATCAAGATCATCAATTTATTCCGTGGGATTTATATTCTGATAAAGAAATTGATAAAATTGGCGACAGATTGAATGTTCCGAAAAATATTCCAAACAGACGAGAATTTATTCAAGAAAAAATGCGTAAAATTGCGCTTCAAAATAATACCTTATGGATGTTAACTGCAGGCTTTGCTACACCTGTTATGAGTGCATTGATTTGTAACGGACTAGAAGGTCCTGTCAAAAAATATCTTGCTCACAGGACAGATAAAAAAGCTGATGCTTTGATGACTAATTTTGCACAGGAAATTAAAAAGTATGATTTTTCTAAAAATACAAGAAAGCTTGAAAAAATCTTAGCAGATAATGCTGGAAAGCCTATTACTCCTGAAATATTAGAAGCTATCAGGGTTAATATTACTGATGGTTTGGATCATATGGTTGCTGTTGGAATCGAAAAAGATTTACACAGAATGTTTCCTGTGAGTGAACGTTATAATTTTTCAGGAGAAAATATTACAGGTATTCAGGATGCATTAAAGAAAACTCTTTCTGAATCCGGCTTATCAGAAGAACAACTTGCTAAAATTATTCCGGGTAAAGAACGTATTTCAGTAGCATTAGAACAAAAAGGCTTACTAAATGGTAATTTTAAAGAGTTTTCTGAACATTCAAAGGTTATTCAAAATATTTTGGCAGATAATATTCAATTGTTCATAACTGAAAACCCATCAGCTCCTGAAGCTAAAAAATTAAACTTCCTGATGAAAAAACTTGTTCACTCTCAAGAACACGGAGCAGATTCTGTTTTATCAGGAACATTTAAATCAACTTCATCTTCAGTATTGACTAAAGAAACTGCATCTTTATTGCAAAATATTTCCAACGAATTAAATGATTTGAAGGCTAGAACTGTAGTTCTTCATAAGTTTGCTTTTATGAAAGCTGCCCAAGCTCCGGAAACAGGTCTTGCTGATTCGTGGGGAGAAATAACAGAAACTATAATGAAATCATTAAATTTCACTCCGGAAGAAATCCAAAAAGCAAGGCTTGATAGAGAATTCGCAGGTTCTGTTTTGAGAAATAAATTAGAAGCAATTACTCTTAATCAAGATACTTACGGTAAGTTTCTAGAAGATGTTGAAAAAGTTCTTTCATCTCTTCAAGGCAGAATAGAAACACTTGATATGACTCAAGATTCAAGTAAAAATAAATATAAAGCTGCTGTTATTACAACATTTGATGATAGTGCTGCAAACTTGAGAAAATTCGGATTAACCAGTACTTCAGAGGCTCTTGTCGGGTTCCCGCAAACTGCTCATACCTCAACTAAAGAATTGTATTTTAACTTCTTAACTAACAGAGTAAAAGGGGTAACAAGTTCTATTTACAGATTTATAGATTTGGCAGATGTGTATTATAAAGTCGCAAATGTTTCAGGACTTGATCATGTTTTACATAGCGGTGTTCCTCGTGAAGTTAAAGAGGAAATGGTCGAACTTGCAAAACAAATGCTTTTAGAAGGTCACACTTCAGATTTCTCTGTGAAATTCTGGCAAAAACGTAACCCGACACCTGACAGGGCTGATACTTCCCAAATTGAAACTGCAATGGGTAAAGTCGTAAATAAATACTTTGGAAAACGTGAAACAACCGAACTGGCTGAACTTGTTCATGACAGAGAATATTTTGAAGGTGTTATGAAGCTTATGTTTGATGGAGATGTACATCCGGTTACTCATTCAAAACTTAAAGATGCGATTTTCTTTAAAGATTTTATGAATTACAGAGCACAGGCATTAAGTGTTCTTGGCGGAGATTATTGCTTTACCCGTCCAAATTGTCTGGTAAACGGGCACAGAGTAGATTCAACTTCACAGTTAAAATTCCTGCTTATGGGGGCGGCTCCTGATGAAATGATTTTGAAAATGGCTAATCAGAAGTTTAATAGCGGTAAATGGTTCAGTATGTTTGGTAAACTCGGAGCAGCACTTGTAGGTGTTACTCTCATATCTCAACTGTTCTTTGGCAGAATGAAAACTCCAAAACCGACAAAGGAGACTAAATAGTATGATAAATGTTTCTACAAATTTAATAGCTCAAAGAGTTAATACATTAAATCCTGCGTCAGTGAAATCACAAGCTGTTAATTCACCTCAAATTACATCTTTTTCGGATTCAAATTTAATTGCTCAATATTTAAATAATGCAGCAATGATTAATTCTGTTGCGGTTACAAAATCAACTGAGACGGTATTACCTTATAAGAATGATTTAAAAACATTATTTTTAACTAATAGTGCGAAAATACTTGCAATAGTTCCTCGAACATTTAACGCTCAGGATACAAATGGAAATGAATATATAGACGGTTTAGAAAAGAACGGAACATTTTTAAATGCAATTGAACGTTTAGATGAAGTAAAAAATCATGGTTTTAATACATTACATATATTACCGATAAATCCGCCCGGCTATAATAATGCAAAAGGTACTGCAGGTTCTGTATATGCCCCGGATGATTTACTAAAGATAGATCCTATGCTGATTGATAAAAATGATCCTCGTTCAGATATGGAACAGTTTAAGGCATTTGTGGATGCTTGTCACCAGCGTGGAATAAGAGTAATGATAGATATGCCAAGCTGTGCTTCTTTTGATTTATATGAAGCAAAACCGGAGCTTATGGCACATGAAAGAAATGGCTTAGCAAAAACTCCTCAAGGATGGCATGATATCAGAATGTTTCAGCCTTGGGAAGATGAAGGAAAAAGAACCTTAAATCCTGAGTTACTTGAATATCACAGAAAATTTGTTGATATGTTAATTGATGCAGGCGTTGACGGAATCAGAGCTGACGTTGCAAGGGCAAAACCTGTAGAGTTTTGGGATATTATTATACCTTATTCAAGAAAACGAGATCCTGAATTTGCGTGGTTAGCGGAAACTTATACATATGAAGATGCTTCACCTCAGGCAAATATGCCTTATGACAGGCCTGAAGATTCGTTGCGTGCGGGCTTTGATGCTTATTACGGTCAATACCATATTTTCCACGAGTGGAATACTGCAAAAGAACTTCACGATTATGTAATTGATAATCTTAATATGTCATACAGAATTGAACGAGGAAAATCTTTAATAGGATCTTTTGCAACACATGATGATATTTCTCCAATGTTTCACGGTGGTGAAGTATATTGTAATCTTACATCAGGGCTTCAGGCGACTTTACCTATGCTGAACCCGTATTATGTTGACGGTTTCCAATCAGGAGATACATATGATTACAGCTATCGTGATAAGTATTCAACCGAGACATTGACTGATTGTAACGATATGGAAGCTCATTGGGGAAAACTTGATATCTTTAACTTGTCAAGAAAACCGGGTGGAAAACAACCTGAAATCGGTGATTTTATGAAGGCATCGCTTGAATTCCGTGATAAATACGAAAATGTATTAAAACGAGGATCTTATATTATACTTGATAAAAAACTTGATAAACAAGATAAAGTTATAGCTTTTGCACGCCATAGAAAGGGTAAAACTTTATTAGTTGTTGCTAATAAAAACGTAAACAGACGTCTGGCATGTAAGATTGATGTTCCAACTTTAAAAGAAAATCAAAAACTAGAAAACTTACTTCCATCGTACGGCGAAGAAAGTAAATTCCAGGTTTCACAGGGACAATTGGCTGTAGATTTGGGCCCGGGCAGAATTCACGTTTTCGAAATAGACACTCCATACATTGAAACTTATACTAAAAAGGTATATAAACAACATTAGGGGTAAATAAGGGAAAATGTTGACAAAAACTGAGTTATAAAATAAACTTGTAAATATATTTTATTAAGGAGAGAAACTATGAAATTAACAAACGAATTAAGAAAGCGGGGGGGGGTAACTGCTTAAAGCTTATTTTAGGCGTTTTTGAGCAATCTCCTAAAAAAGCATTTACCTTGTCAGAAATATTAATTACCCTTGGTATCATCGGTGTGGTTGCGGCAATAACTATTCCGGGATTGATTACAAAATGCCGCAAAAATGTTATTGAAACTCAGTTAAAAGAAACTTATTCAATAATGAATCAGGCTTTAAAGCTTGCAGAGTATGATTATGAGGATATGGATGGCTGGGATTATCCTATAGGTGAAGTTGCTGTTGGTGGAACTTCTGCGTTTGCTTGGTTTCAGAGATATTTGCAGCCGTATTTAAAATCCAGTACCGTTTCATCCTCATATCATTTATATTGTGTTTGTATTCGGGTTTTGCAATTGAGTTTATTAATGGTTCCGGGCTTTCTTGCGGAGTAAACAAGGGCGGCGGACCTTCTTATGGACATTTTGTTTGTATGTTTTATCCGAAAGCAGGTACTATAAAAGATATTAGAGATGATAATAAAAAATCAAAGAAAATAATTTCTGGAAAAGATTATTTCGTGTTTGAAATTCAGCATGAATCTCCAACTAAAAAAGGATTCCAGCCATATCCAAGTGATGATTGTAAGCAGACGACGGGATCTATGTATCTTCCTTCACTTGGATGCACAAAACTAATCCAGAAAAATAACTGGAAAATTCCGTCAAATTATCCTGTGAAAATTTAATGGTAATTTTATTTGCAGCTGATGTATCCATTTAGAGCAGTATAAGCGGCAACATAAGGCGATGCAAGATAGATGTATCCTTTTGTGTTGCCAAGTCTGCCTTGGAAGTTTCTATTTTGTGTTGTTAAACAAACTTCGTCATCAGCTAAGATACCTGCGTGGATTCCGACACAAGGACCGCAGCCCGGCGGTAATATCGTTGCATTTGAGTCGATAAAGGTTTCAAGCAAACCTTCTTGAAGTGCTTGTTTATACACATCGCGTGATGCCGGACAAATTAACATCCTTACGCCATCGTGAACTTTTTTACCTTTTAAGATATTTGCAACTGTGCGCATATCTTCAATTCTACCGTTTGTACAAGTTCCTACATAGACTTGTTGGACTTTGATATCATTTAAGTCTTTTGCAAGTTTGGTGTTATCGACTGTATGCGGGCAAGAAACTGTATGTTCAATAGTTGAAGCATCAATTTCTATAACTCTTTCATAAACCGCATCAGAATCCGGATAAATTTCTACGTATTTATCACCTCTGCCGCGTGATTCTAAATATTCTTTAGTTTTAGAATCAGGTACAAAAAGTCCGCATTTAGCACCGGCTTCTACTGCCATATTAGCTAAAGTAAACCGTTCTGCCATACACATATTATCAATTGTGTCACCTGTAAATTCTAGAGCTTTATATGTCGCTCCGTCAGCTCCAATCATTCCGATAAGATGAAGCATTAAGTCTTTTGAGCAAATTCCTTCATTAAATTTGCCGTTTACAACAATTTTAAAGGTTTGAGGAACTTTTAACCAGGTTTTTCCAAGTGCCATAGCAACAGCAACATCAGTTGAACCCATACCGGTTGCAAAAGCGCCCAATGCACCTGAGGTGCAAGTATGAGAATCTGCTCCGACTAAGATTTCAGCAGGATTAACAAATGTTTCTACTAAGCGCTGGTGGCAGACACCTGAACCGACTTCTGATAAAACTGCACCATATTCACGTGAAAAATCTCGCAAAGTTGTGTGCATATTAGATAATTCTTTTTTAGGACTCGGAGACGCATGATCAATAAACAAAATCGTACGTTCAGGATTATTTAGTTTTTCTTTTCCAAGTTTTTTGAATTCTTGAACTGTTAATGGTCCTGTACCATCTTGAACTGCGCAAACATCAACGTTTGCAATTACAAGTTCTCCGGCTTTAACTGATTTCCCTGCGTGGTTTGATATAATTTTTTCTACTAAAGTTTGTCCCATACTCATGTCCCTCTTTTTAAACTTATTTTATCATAAAAATTCTACTGCGCTAAATGTTATGAAATCTTTATATTACGCTTGACAGAGCTTTTTATTTGTTTTATATTTACTCTTGTCAGAAGTTAAAAATTAAATACGAATTCCAAAAGGCTGTAATGGCTTGTTATTTGGCGTATTTATACATGTCGGGTAACCCAAAACCTGAAAATAATTAATTACTAAACTTAAGAAGTAAAATTACAAGAAAGGTAAAATCAATGGAAAACAATGAAGAATTAAATGTAACTGAAGCTGTAGAAACAGTATCTGAAGAAGTTAAAGCTGAAGAAACTGTTGAAGCTGCTGCAGAAGAAAAACCATCCAGAGCTAGAAAAGGCCGCGGTAGAAAACAAAAAATCGAAACTACAGAAGAAAAACCTCAATCAGAATGGACTGAAAGAGTTGTTCAAATTAGCCGTGTAACAAAAGTTGTTAAAGGTGGTAAAAAATTAAGCTTCCGTGCAATCGTAATCGTTGGTAACCAAAAAGGTCAAGTTGGTATCGGTTGTGCTAAAGCATCTGAAGTTATTATTGCTATTCAAAAAGCTATTGCTGATGGTAGAAAAAATGTTATTACAGTACCTATTTTCAAAACAACTATTCCTCACCCAATCACAGGAAGATCAGGTGCAGGTGCCGTTATGTTAAGACCGGCTTCAGCTGGTACAGGTATTATCGCAGGTGGTGCTGTTCGTTCAGTATTAGAACTTGCCGGTATTGAAAATATTCTTTCAAAATCTTTAGGTTCTAAATCTCCTCTAAATGCAGCTAATGCTACTATTGAAGCTTTAAAATCATTGACTCCGTTCAATGAAGTTGCTAAAAAACGCGGCTTAACAATGGCTGAACTTTTAAACTAGTATGAGTAAGAATTTAAAATTATAAGGAAATTAAATCATGGCAGATAAAAAAACTAATACAATTAAAATTAAACTTGTTAGAAGTTTAATCGGCTCTTCTGATAAACAACGTAAAGTTGTTAGAGGATTAGGCTTATCTAAAAAAGATCAAATCGTAGAACATTCAGAATCAGCTACAATTATGGGTATGGTTAACAAAGTTTCTCACCTTGTAGAAATTGTTAAATAGTTGCCCGTATAGTGTATAAAAATATATTATAAAGTACAAAGAAAGAAGGAAAATAATATGTCAAATATAACATTAGAAGATTTAAGACCTGCTGCAGGTTCTACATCTAAATCAAAAAGAGTAGGACGCGGACGTTCATCAGGACACGGTAAAACTTCTTGCCGCGGTCATAACGGTGAAGGTCAAAGATCAGGTAACTCTAGTAAAAGAGGTTTTGAGGGCGGTCAAATGCCGGCTTATAGAAGATTGCCAAAATTGAAAGGCTTCCAAGTTTATTCTAAACTTAATTATGCTCAAATCAATGTTGGCAGACTTGATGATTTAGGTATGAAAGAAATTTCATTAGAATCATTAAGAGAAAAATTAACAATCCACCCTACTTGCGTTGGTTTAAGAGTTTTAGGAAACGGCGAAATTAAATCTGCTGTTACTGTTAAAGCTGCTTATGTAACTCCATCAGCAAAAGAAAAAATTGAAGCTGCCGGCGGAAAGGTTGAGTTAGTATAATGGCACAACAAGGTGTAAAAATGCCTACAACTGAAGATTTGATGTCAATGTGGAATGCTTCTGGACTTAAACAGAAGATTATTTTCACATTCTTAATGATTGCAGTTTGGAGATTCGGTGTGCAAATGCCTTTATTTGGTATTAATAACCAGGTGTTTGCAAATATTGCTCAAGGCAATAATATTGTCGGATTTTTGGACTTGTTTTCAGGCGGTGCTTTAGGTAAGGTTTCTATCCTTGCTTTAGGGATTGGACCGTTTATCACATCTTCAATTATTGTTCAGCTTGTTTCTGTAGTTATTCCTGCTTTGGAAAAACTGCAAAAAGAAGAAGGAGAAGCAGGCAGAAGAAAATTGTCTCAGTATACAAGAGTGTTTACTGTTGTACTTGCAATTTTCCAATCATTTATTTTCATGTTGTACTTGCATCATTTACCGGGCGCAATAATTTCTACGGTTAATCCGATTGCGTTCTATGTAAGTTCAGTGTGTGTGTTGACAGCAGGTGCTGTTCTTGTAATGTGGATTTCAGAATTGATTACAGAAAACGGTATCGGTAACGGAGGTTCGCTTGTAATCTTCTGTGGTATCTTATCAGGTATTCCGATTTACGCGTCAAGAACAATGCAGTTAGTAAAAGCAAGCTCTCAAATGCAAATGGGACTTTTGGTTTTATTAACAATATTTTTCCTAGCTATGATTCTAATCGTAATTATGCAGGAAGCTGTCAGAAAAGTAGTTATTGTAAATCCGAAAAGACAAATTGGCAACAAAGTTTATGGCGGTATGAATTCATTTATTCCGTTCAAGCTTAATCCGGGCGGGGTTATGCCGATTATCTTTGCGATAGCTATTTTATTGTTCCCGTCAACAATTTTGGCGCTTGTCGGACAGGCTAATTTTAAATCAATGGCTGTAAAAAACTTTGTTATGTCATTGAATCATTGGTTAAGTCCGGATGGTGTTATGTATTATCTTTTGTATGTAGGTTTAATTATTGCGTTAACATTCTTCTACGCTTCAATTATGCCGAATATGCAGCCAAAAGATATTGCAGATAACCTGAAAAAGTACGGTTCATCAATTCCTGGTATTAAACCGGGTAAACCAACAGCCGATGCTCTTGATAAAATCTTATCTAAAACTACATTTATAGGTGCAATCGGTTTAGGTATTATTGCTCTTGTTCCGTCTATGGCAAGTGGTCTTACACGTATTGAGACCTTACAAGGTATCGGGGCAACATCTTTAATCATTATGGTTGGGGTTGCGCTTGATTTAATCAATCAGGTTAAAACTCACTTACTGGCAAGAAATTACGAATCTTTCTTAAAAGATATGTAATTTGATAGATAAAGAAAAACGGCTTTCGAAATTTCGGAAGCCGTTTTTTTATGTTTATTTTGCAGTATTTAAAACGTATCTTGACGCAGCTGAACCGGGTGCTACGGTTCCGTCATAAAATATTACGGGAAATACATCTGCCATATAATTAGGGCTGTTTGGGACGATGCAGTTAGCTGAAATATCTTTGGTATGAGATTTACCGTCTTTGCAGCGAACTTCCCGGTTTGGCAGGCTTACTCCGTTAACATCAATCCAGCCAAGGCAGTATCTTTGGAAATTTTCATCCTGCATAACTTCTTCAATGGTTTTCTTACCCAGAGTACAGCTTGTGGTTGGTGAATGAAATGCAAAAAATGAACCGTCTTTTAGTTGATAGTAATACAAGTTTACATGTCTTTCTTTAATACCTGTATCAGAAGTTGTACCTTTATTGTATAAATCTTTATAATAAAGAGTATTTTTAGGCGTTTTTAGCTGGGTATAATCAAAAATAGTAACACCGGATAGTGAACCGTTAAATATTGCACAAGCAGATAATACAGAATCCGGATTATCTGTTCGGTTACAGGCTTGTCCTGCTGAATTGAAGTTAAAATCATAATTTGCTTCGTTCATTTTTACAGCCTGATTAAGTGTTGATAGTGTCTTTTTGTATTGGTTACGGTATTTTGAACTTTGAGTATTTGCAATAAGGGTAGGAATTGTCATAGCTGCAACAACACCTATTATTCCTAATGTTATAAGTACCTCT
Organism: uncultured bacterium; assembly: GCA_950022695.1. GTDB lineage: Bacteria > Cyanobacteriota > Vampirovibrionia > Gastranaerophilales > Gastranaerophilaceae > Zag111. The sequence continues at coordinate 111,558 of CATLLN010000005.1, forward strand.
GCTAATGTAAAACCAGCTTTAGAAAATACTGGTAGCATATTACCCCGTCCGGCGAGGACCTCAGCTAAAGTAAAATCTTTTTTCATATCATATCCCCTCTTTTTGTAATGAAATCACTATTATAATAAATATATGGCTATTATTATATATAGATAGCAAAAAGTCAATATAATATTATATTAAGTATGGATAAAGAAACATTTAAAAAAGAAATCGGCTTTAAAATAAAAGTTGAGAGAATGCGTAAGAAAATTTCGCAAGAGAAACTGGCTGAAATGGCTGATTGCAGTCTTTCTTACATTGGTTTTGTTGAACGCGGGGAAATGTCTTTGTCTTTGTATAATTTTTTGAAAATTTCTAAAGCTCTTGAATTGAATGTAAATGAATTCTTAAGCTTTTAATAATTCTCCGAATAAAATCCCGTTTTCATATTTTGTTATTTTTATGTTTTGAAGGGTGTTAAATAAATCTTCTCGATCACATTTGATTTGTACGGTTAAGTAATTTCTTGTAACACCTTTTAAATTACCGGAGTGTTTATCTCTGTGTTTTTCAATTATAACATCTGTTGTGGTACCGATATTTTTAGAGATAAATTCCTCATATTTTTGTTTTGATATTTGTTTTATGATTGATGCTCTTTTATTTTTAATTTCATCTGAGTTTTGATCAGGGAGAGATTCGCCAAGTGTACCTTTACGTTTTGAGTACGGGAAGGTATGAATTTGTGTAAGCCCGGATCTTTCAAGGTTTTGACGTGTGATTTCAAAATCTTCATCTGTTTCGCCTGCAAATCCTGCAATAATATCGCTTCCTAGAAATGGTAAATTAAATTTTTGATTGATTTTTTCAATTTGAGTAAGGTAATCTTCTGTTTTATAGAATCTGTTCATTGAGCGAAGAGTTTTATCATTAGCTGATTGTAATGATAGGTGAAAATGCGGACAGAATTTTTTAGAGTGACTCAAAAATTCAAGCATTTCATCAGTTATTTCTGTCGGATTAAGTGACCCGAGACGGTAACGTTCAATGGTTGTTTTTTCTTCGATTTCTTTTAACAGGTCTAATAGAGTCAGTCCGAAATCTTTACCCCATTGTCCGATGTGGATTCCTGTTAACATAACTTCTTTGAATCCGTTTTTGGAAAATTTATTTATCTGTTTAATTATAAAATCCGCATCAGCGCTTCGGCTTTTGCCGCGGGCTTTCCAGATAATACAATATGTGCATCTGTTGTCGCAGCCGTCTTGAATCTTCAAACTCGCACGGGTTTTAGATGTATCTATAAGTTCAATTTTGTTAAATTCAGCCAAATTCATAATATCTTTAGCGCAGAATTTTATATCAGAATTGATAAAATCATAAAGTTTAAGTTTTTCATCGTTACCAATTACAAAATCAATAAAATCGTATTCCAGTAAATTTTCTTTTTCAATTTGTGCAAAACATCCAGTTAAAATGGTAATAATTTGTGGATTTTTGTGTTTTGCCGCACGTAAAAGATACATTGCTTCGTTATCGCTTTTGTGTGTAACTGAGCAGGAATTTAATATATAATAATCAGCTTCTTTAATATTTTTTGTTGGTTGTAATCCGTGTTTTTGCAAATTTTCTTCAATGATTGCACTTTCAAATTGGTTAGATTTACAACCCATTGTGTGGATGTTATACTTTTTCATTACATAATAATATAAAAAATATGAATAATTGTAAATATTTACAGAAAAAATCTGAAAATTTAGCAAAAAAATTTACATTCCGGTTTAACATGTGTATAATCAAAGTGTGAAAGTAGAGGTATTTATGCAAGTAAATTCAGTTTCAGTAAATAAAGCATCTTTTGGCAATCGTCCTGAAGTAACCAGATATATGGCAGAACAATTTGCAAAAATGGATGATAAAACATTAAAAACTGCAGCTTATCAACAAGCAACAGTTGATGTTAATACTAAAAAGCACAATAGAATCGGGAAAGCAATTTTTTGGTCTATTCCTCTTGCAGCAGGTTTAGCTGCTGTTGTTAAAAATCCTGCAAAAACTGCAACAAAAATCTTAAATACAAATACCTCAAGATTATCTAATTTAGGTAAGTTTGCAGGAACTGCTTTAAATTGGGCTAGTACGTTTGCGATTATTGATGTTGTATTTGGAGCTTCTCGTAAATTAGAAATGTCTAATGAGAAAACTAAACAATTTTCAAAAGAACATCCGACATTATCATTTATCGCTAAAGTAGGTACAGCTGTAGGGGCTTTAGCATTAGCCGGATTTGGTTTTTCAAAACTTGCAAGAAAAGCTGCTAGTAAGTCTGGGAAATTTGCGACTAAGAAACTTGTTTATAAATTTAACAATGCATTAAATAATTCAAAAGTTCTTAACAAAGTTTCTAAAGGATTAGATAAAGTTCCTTCTGCAATCAAGGGTTTTGCTAAGGGTGTTGCAGAATGGAGTCCAATGCTTCTTATTTTAACAAGTTTATCTCACTCTTTAAATCATTCAAGAGCTTTAGCGGTTAAAACAGGTCAAAATTATGGACAACTAAAAGAATCTCAAGCAATGATTAAAGAACAATTAGCTAAAGAAGCTGAAGCTGTTGAAGATAATGCTGAAGTTTAATTTTTAAAGATTTAACTTAATATAAATTTAAAAAGTATATCAAAATCCTAACTTGATATACTTTTTATTTTATAATAATTCTATGAAGGTTGTTATATTAGGAAAAGGTTTAATGCTTGCAAATCTTGTTCTTGGCGCACTTGATGCGGGAGCTGAGATTGTTGGTGTTTTTAGATACGAAAATACTATTAAAAATCGTGTTAAAATGTTTTTTAAGGATACATTTAATCCTGAACCTGAAACAACTTTATTAAAGCAACTTGGAATTAATCAGATAAGGATGAAAAGTGCAAATTGTGAAAATTTTCGAAAACTTATGATTAATTTAAATGTTGATTTGATCCTTGTTGGTACTTGGAAAGAGTGTATAAAAAAAGAAACTTTCAGCATTCCGAAGATTGCAACAGTTAATGTTCACCCATCGCTTTTACCAAAATACCGCGGTCCGAATCCTTATATGCAAACGATTCTACATGGTGAAAAGTTCTCCGGTGTGACTTTGCATTTGATGGATGAAAAATATGACGGCGGAGCTATTTTATCACAACAAAAAGTAGAAATTTTAGAAACTGATACTTCAAAAGAACTTAGGGAAAAAACTGTTCGCGTGGCAAGAAAACTAGTTTCTGAATTTATAACTGATTTGGATGATAAAATTATTACACCTATTGCACAAAGTGAAAAGAATGCAACATATTTCCCGAATATTTCGGGCGATGAAAAGATGTTGGATTTTAAATTCCAAACCTCGGATGAAATTACAAGAACTGTTAGGGCGTTGCATCCGTTTTTGCCTTGTTATATAACCCATAATGATAAATTTCTAGCTGTAAATCCTTATTCTATGCAAGTATTGCTTGAAGATACAAGAAATGCGAATCCTGGTGATATAATTGCTAAAACCCCTGAAAAATTATCTGTTACTATTGTTTGTAAAGATAGAAAAGCAGTTAGGTTTAACGGGGTGAAACTATATAAGCAAGCTTTCTTAACCAAACACTTTATTGAAAATGAAGTGAAAATTACTTTTTAGCAATATTTCCGCGATCAAGCATTACCATTAAAATGGAAATATCAGCAGGCTTAACTCCGCCGATTCTTGCCGCTTGAGCTAAGGTTTTTGGTTTTATTTTAGATAGCTTTTCTTTTGTTTCTGTTGAAATATGCTCAATTGCTGAGTAATCAATGTTCTCAGGGATTTTAAATTTTTCCAGTTTTCCGGCTTGATCAACCTGTTCTTCCTGCCGTTTTATATAACCGTCATATTTTACAATAACTTCAACTTGTTCATAAACTTCTTTTGGCATATTTAAAGACGGGTCAATTTCTTGGAGTATTTTATATGTAATATTCGGACGTTTTAAAAGTTCTGAAGCCCTCATACCACGGTCAACGTGTTCATTGTATTTTGCTAAAATTTCATTTACTTCATCGCATGCTGAAATTTTTAGCCCGTCAAGACGTTCTTTTTCTTCTTTAATCAGTCTTTGTTTTTCATTAAATCTTGCAAATTGAGCATCATCAATTAAGCCTATTTTATGACCAATTGGAGTTAATCGTTCATCTGCGTTATCCTGTCTTAAAAGTAAGCGGTATTCAGAGCGTGATGTAAGCATTCGATAAGGATCTTGGATATCTTTTGTAACAAGGTCGTCAATCAAAGTTCCTGTGTAGGATGAACTTCTGGAAAGCTCAAGCATTTCAGAACCATTAATATAATTAAATGCATTTATACCGGCAATTAATCCTTGTGCAGCAGCTTCTTCATAACCGCTTGTACCGTTAATTTGACCGCCAAAGAATAAACCTTTGATTCTTTTTGACATTAATGAATGTGTTGTTTGAATCGCAGGAACATAATCGTATTCAACAGCATAGGCAGGCTTAATTATGTGCGCTTTTTCTAACCCCGGTAAGCTCCTAATCATTCTTTCTTGAACATCAGCAGGAAGACTTGTTGAAAATCCTTGTATATAGATTTCGTAAGTTCCGAGCCCTTCCGGTTCTATAAAAATGTGGTGAGAAGGGTTAGATGCAAAACGTACGATTTTATCTTCAATTGATGGACAATAGCGAGGTCCGACACCGTGAATTAGTCCTTGATACATTGGAGATTTATCAAGGTTTGAGCGGATAATCTCGTGTGTCTCTTCTGTTGTTCTTGTTAAATAACAAGGATAAGTTTTTCTTATTGGACGATTAGGTTTGAAAGAAAAGAAACTTAATTCCTCATCTCCGGGTTGAATTGTCATTTTTGAATAATCAATTGTTCTTTTGTCAATTCTTGCAGGAGTACCGGTTTTTAATTTTTTTGTTTCTATCCCTAATTTATGTAGAGAATCAGAAAGCCCGATTGCGGCTTTTTCCCCTAATCTTCCGGCACTGTATGAACGTAAGCCGACAAAAATTCTTCCTTCTAATGATGTTCCTGTTGTTAAAACGACTGCTTTTGCACGATATTCTATGCCGAATTCATCAACTGCGCCGATAATTTTATCACCATCTGTAAGAAGTTCTGTTATACAGCATTGTTTAAGGTAAATATTTTCATTGCTTTCAATAATGTTTCGCATGTAACGGCTGTATTCAGCTTTATCGGATTGTGCGCGAAGCGCCCTTACAGCAGGGCCTTTTGAAGAATTTAAAACCTTCATCTGAATATAAGTAGCGTCAGTTACCTCACCCATAACACCGCCAAGCGCGTCAATTTCTCTGACGAGAGTGGATTTTGCAGGTCCGCCTATAGCAGGGTTGCAAGGCTGTAATGCTATATTTTCGACATTAAGTGTGCACAGTAGCACTTTTATACCTAGTCTTGCGCACGCAATAGCAGCTTCACATCCGGCGTGTCCTGCACCGACTATAATTATATCAAATGTGTTTTTTAAGTAATTCATACTATTATTATAAAATAAACAAATTTAATTATAGGTGAAACTTAAATTTTATTTAATTTTTCTTATAGCTTCTTTAAAATAATCAGGATTATTTTTTGCTTTAGCAGCACATCCCGCGGTACTCTGATAGTTACCTGGTTGTCTTAAGTTGCAATATATTTCACCAGAAAATTTTGTGCCAATTTCTCCCATAGGTATGAATTCACCATCAATTGGCTGAAACATAAAAACATCATTTCCGACTTTGTTCGGCGGGTTATTGTATCCGTTTATATCAATAGTTATAAATCCGCTCTGTTCAAATAACCAGAATGTTCCATCAGCAAGCATTATTTGTCCGTCGTCAAGATATCCCGAAAATGAATCATTATTCGGTCCTGTCGGATATTTGCTAATATCAACACAATTAGTACTGTAGCTAGTACCACAATCTGTTGAACCCGGAAGATAAATTAGAAATTGATGATAATTTAATGGAATTTCAATTGCGATATCATCATTATTAAGTCTTCTTGATATTTGTTGAAGTACTGAATAATTTTTTAAAAATTGTGAATGTAATTGTTTGGCTTTATATGTAGTAATGAGGTTTGGTATAGTTATTGCTGCAACAACCCCAATAATACCTAAAGTAATTAGTACTTCTGCGAGCGTAAAGCCGTAATTTTTCATCCCTTATCTCCTTTTAACTATGACTAATAAGTCATGACTATATTATCATATCTTATTAGAATTGTCTATATGAAAAAGCTCAATAAAAAAGCAGAAAAAGATAAAGCATTGTTACTTGATGTTATAGGGCAAATTGTTAAAGAGAAGCGCAAAGCTTTAAATAAAGGAATATTGCTTCTTAGTTATGAATATGATATTCCAAGCAGCTCAATAGCTCAGCTTGAAAAAGGTAATAGAGATGTACAGATTTCCACCTTATGGAAGCTGGTAAATGCTTTAGGGATGAGCTTTCCGGAATTTGTAGATGAAGTTAATACAAGGCTTCCTGAAGGGTTTAAGCTGACCGAAGATTAAATTTTGCATAACAAATTAAACGTTTAGTAAATAAACGTAAATCCTACACTAAAAACTTCTCAAGCTCTCTTAATTGGCAAAAACGGAAATTAAATACTCTACGGCGCGCGAATTCCAGTTGTATTTCACGATCCTGTGCTGTGTGCACTATGATTCAGTAGTTAATTCTTCCCAGATGCTTGGTACAACGATTAGTGCAGTGTACACAATGAAACCGAATAGAATCAAATTAATAGCCATGATAAACTCCTTTGGTTACATGTATATTAATCCCATTTTTTGAAGTAAAATAACAATTAATAGTACAAATAGTTGAAAAGTTTACAAAATTTAATATAAAATATTGATATGAAAAGTTTTACTCAAAAGGATATAAAAACACTATTTTCGGAGCTTTGCTGCTCGCGTTGTAAAAATGAATTTACAAAAAATTCTATTAAAATTTTAGAAAGAGATTGCGATATTATGCTTTGTAGTTTATCATGCGAAAAATGCGGGAAGGATTACGGGGAAGTCGTTTTCAATTTTAATAGAAAATCAGATAAGCATTTGCCGCTTGATATTGTTGAAGGACCGCCGCCGATTGATTTTGACGATGTTATTGAAGCGCATAGATATATTAGAAAAAATTTACATTAATAAGATTGGAAATAAATAATCTTTTCGGATAATAAAAAATCCCTGATTAAATCAGGGATTTTTTATTTTTTTTATTTACCTAAGTTTGCGGTACTTTTGATGTGAAGTTCTCGTAATTGCTGTAATGAAGCAACACCTGGAGCATCACTCATTAAGCATTTAGCACCTGCGTTTTTAGGGAACGCAATAACGTCACGGATTGATTCGGTTCTGGCAAGAAGTGCAACAAGTCTGTCTAAACCGATTGCAAGACCTGCATGAGGAGGTGTACCGTATTGTAGTGCGTTAACCATAAATCCGAATTTTTCTTGTGCTTCTTCTTCTGTTAAGCCTAAAGCTTTGAAAATTGCTGCTTGAACTTCTGAATTATGGATTCTTACAGAGCCGCCGCCTAATTCTGTTCCGTTATATACGATATCATATGCAATTGATTTAACGTTACCCAAGTCACCTGATTTAAGTTTATCTAAATCTTCTATGCAAGGTGAGGTGAACGGATGGTGCATAGCTTTGAATCTGCCTTCTTCGTCTGACCATTCAAACATAGGGAAGTCAACAATCCAAAGAAGTGCGTGTTTTGATTCGTCAATTAGGTTAAGAGATTTACCAAAATGTAATCTCAATCTACCCATAATATCATAAACTAATTTCGGTTTATCAGCTACAAAGAAGATAATATCGCCGGCTTGTGCGCCTGCTCTTTCTTGGATAGCTTTAGCTTGTTCTTCTGTAACGAATTTCAATACAGGAGATTTCGCTGTACCGTCTTCGTTATAAATGATATTTGCTAATGCTTTAGCTCCGAATGATACGGCAAGTTTTGTTATATCATCGATTTCTTTTCTTGAATATTTAGCTCCGCCCGGAATTCTAATACCACGAACGATACCGCCGTTTTCAAGAGTATTTTTAACGATTTGGAATTCTGATTCCATAATGATATCGCCGATATCAAATAATTCTAAACCAAACCTTGTATCAGGTTTATCAGAACCGAATCTGTCCATAGCTTCTTGCCAAGGCATTTGAATAAACGGAGGTTTAACTTCAACTCCTGCCGCTTTAAATGCGTCAACAATCAAACCTTCAACAACTTTAATGACATCAGGTTGTTCTACAAAAGACATTTCAATATCAACTTGAGTAAATTCAGGTTGTCTGTCTGCACGTAAATCTTCGTCGCGGAAACATTTGGCAATTTGATAATATCTTTCAATGCCGCCAACCATTAATAATTGTTTGAAAATTTGCGGAGACTGAGGAAGTGCGTAGAATTTGCCTTCTTGAACACGTGATGGTACAAGATAATCTCTTGCGCCTTCAGGTGTTGTTTTACAAAGGATTGGAGTTTCTACTTCCAAGAAATCAAGATTGTTCATGTAATTTCTGATAGCTTTAACTATATTGTGGCGCATAACCATTTTTGATAACATTTGTTCGCGTCTTAAGTCAAGGTATCTATATTTTAATCTGATATCTTCTGATACATTATCATCGTCTAAAACAAATGGTAAAACTTTTGATTCAGAAAGAATTTCAACTGATTCAGGATACATTTCAACTTGTCCTGTTGGGTATTTTTCATTATAAGTTTCTTCAGGTCTTTTTGAAACTTTCCCTGTAACTTTAATTACATATTCTGATTTTACACGTTCTAAAACTTTATGAACCTGCGGGTTAATTTGAGGGTTTGCAACAATTTGGAAAAAGCCGCTTCTGTCGCGTAATTCCACAAACAAAATACCGCCTAAGTCTCGAATAGTTGAAACCCAGCCTGACAAAGTAATTTGTTCATCAATATTTGTCAAATTAAGTTGACCGCAATTGTGGTCTTTAAAACTAGTTTTAATCATCTCTTATTTCCTTTTTAAGTCTATTTATATCGCAACTATAATATTAACAAAAACACAAAAAAAAGACTACAATATGTTACATTTGTAATCTTTTTTATTAATCTTAATCTTTTATAATTTGACAGGAATGAACAATATCAAGGTTTATATTATAGCATTTAACATGTTCCGGTTGATACTCAATATTTTCTCTGTTAGATATAACGCAATCATATAACTGAATAAATTTATTTCCGCAGTTTAGTGCATAGAATAATAAATTTTCATTTGTTGGATTTTTTACAACTGAAGAAATTGGTAAGTATAATTTTCCTGTTATTAAATATTCTGCTGTTGTAATTAGTATCTTAACACTTTCATTACTTTGTTGTAATTCTAGTTTTTCTTCTTTTTTCATATTTTACCCTCTTTCAATGTTGAAATTATAACATATTTTTTCTACATAGACAATATATATACTTTTTAGTAAACTCATTATATGATTACATTTGATGTTTTAACTTTAAGTGCTTTTGTAAAAGAGCAGGAAAACTTTTTTACAGGGGCAAGAATAAATAAAATTCAGCAGCCAACACGCAGGGAATTTATTTTTAACCTGCGAAATAACAGCGAAACAAGACAGTTTTACGTAAATATTAATCCGCAATTTTATCATTGTTGTTTTATGAGTAAAACAAATGTCGAAAAACGCGTTCTTGAAATCCCGCAAAAACCGCCGATGTTTTGCATGCTTCTTAGAAAATATCTTGAAAATTCACGTATTGCAAAAATAAATCAGCCTGAAAATGAACGTATTTTGGAGTTTTATATAGAAACTTATAATGAAGTCGGTGATAAAATCTTTTTATGTCTTGCTTTTGAGTTTATGGGCAAACATTCTAATGTTATTCTATATAATTATGATACAAATTTAATTATTGGATGTGCTCATAACGTTGGGGCAGAAAAAAGTCGTGAACGAGAGATTTTTGGCGGGCTCCCGTATGTTTATCCGCCGAGGCAGGGGGTAAATAATAATTGGACAAGTTTGCTTGATTCTGTTGAAATAAAAAGCTCCGTAAATAACTTGATTGACGATTATTATACTTATTTTATTGCGCAGGATAAGTTTAGGTCTCTTTCATCAAATTATAAAACTATTATTTATCAGAAATTAAAAAAGCTTAATAAGTCATTAAAACAAATGGAATATAAATTATTATCTGACTCGGATTCGGATAAGTACAGACTTTACGGTGATTTAATCATGGCAAATCTTTATCAGTTAAAAGATTTTTCAAAATGTGTAAAGGTTTATGATTATGAAAATAACAGAGATATTGAAATTTCTCTGGATGAAACTAAGACTTTAAAAGATAATGCTAATAGGTTTTATAAACTTTATAACAAGGCAAAAACTGCAAGAACTAAATTAACAGAGCTTGTTAATGAATCCAATGCAAAAAAAGAATATTTAGAACAGATTTTGTATTCTGTAGAGTCCGCTGAAACAATCAGGGAGTTACAGGAAATTTCAGGAGAAATCATAGAAGATAAGTCAGCTTCAAAATCTAATAGAACACAGCTTGAGATTATGAAAATTGATCTAGAAAATGGCGATAGAATATATATTGGCAGAAATAACAGACAAAATGATTATATAGTTTCGAAATTGGCATCAGAAGATGATTTATGGTTTCATGTCCAAAATTGTGCTGGTTCACATGTGCTTTTGAAATCTCAAAACGTAACTGAGGATTTAATTTTGCAATGTGTAAAACTTGCAAAAGAGTATTCCAGAGCGAAAGATTCTGCTAAGGCAGGAGTCATTTATACAAAACGAAAATATTTAAGAAAACCGCCCGGGGCGGCATTAGGATATGTTACATACAAAAATGAAAAAGAAATTATTGTGTAAATTCTTTGTGTTAAAATGTCTTTTATAGAAAGGTTTTTTATGCCGCATTTTTTTATAAATTCAGATCAAGTAAAAGATGATATTGTAGAAATTTCTGATAAGGAAAATTATAACCATATAGCGCGCTCACTGCGTTCGCGCGCCGGAGAATCTTTATTACTTCTTGATGAAAATAAAATTCAGTACGAAACAATAATTACTGAAATTAGCGGTTCGAAAATTATTGCAAAGGTTGAAAGTTTTTACCCTTCAAAAAGGTTTTTGGATTTTGAACTTTATCTTGCTCAAAGCCCGTTAAGGTCTGATGCGCAGAGTTTTGTTATTGAAAAAGCTACAGAACTCGGAGTTAGTGGAGTTTATCCTGTTATGACTGATAACTGTACTGTGGCACGCCAAATTGTAGAAAAAAAAGTGCAAAAGTGGCAGAAAATTATGTACGAATCTTCAAAACAATGTGAAAGGGCTGTTGTGCCGGTGTGTTTTGAACCTTGTACAATAAGTGAACTTTTAGAAAAAAACAATTTTGATAAAGGGATTGTTTTTTGTGAAAGAATTGCAGATAAAACGATTCGGGATTCTTTTAGGGGTAAACCTATAAACAAAGACGATAAGGTTCTTGTAATTATTGGTCCTGAAGGCGGATTTTCGCAAAAAGAATTTGAATTTTTTAAGGAACGCGGGTTTGAAATGCTTACACTTGGCGAGCTGATTTTGAGAGCAGAAACTGCTGTAACTGTGGGATTAGGAAATGTGATTTATGAATATTCAAACTTTAACAGATAGAATAAAAAATGATGATATTTTAAACAATCTGGCAAGTTTTTTTTCTAATAAAATCTATCTTGTTGGTGGTTCGGTTCGTGATGCGTTGATGGGAAAAGACTTCTACGATAGAGATTTAATTGTAACTGATATGGATGCAAGAGAATTCTCGTTAAATGTTGCTGAATTTTTTGACGGTGTTTTTGTTCCGTTGGATGAAGAAAATAAAATTTATAGGGTTGTACTGGGAGATAAGAAAAATTATTTTGATATTACAAACCCTGTAGAAGGCAGTTTAGAACAAGATATTTTGCGCAGGGACTTAAGTATTAATGCAATTGCAGTTGATGTCAGAACAGGTGAAATCCCGGATTTCTGTGCTGGAAATGTAGATGATTTAACTAACAAAATTATTAAAGGTGTGCGGGAAGAAAATTTTACTGAAGATCCGTTAAGAATTTTGCGAATTTTTAGATTTTATTCGATTTTAGGTTTTGAAATTGTACCGGAACTTTTAGAATATGCTAAAAAATATTCCAAATTACTTGAGAAACCTGCAAAAGAACGTGTAGAATATGAGTTAATGAAACTCTTTGACGGTGAATATGCACATTTAGCATTATTAAAAATGGATGAGTGCGGTATTTTAGAAATGTTTTTCCCGTTTGTGAAGGAGCTAAAGCAAGTACCGCCTAATCTTCATCATCATTTGGACTTATTTTATCACAGTATCGAAACTGTTCGGCAGGTAGGAATTTTGTTTAAAAATTCCTCAAATGATGTGAAAGAGCATATGCAAAAAGTTGATTTTGGCGGATTCTCAAGAATCGCTCATTTAAGATTGGCAACATTTATGCATGATATAGGAAAATTCTCAACCTGGACAATCGAAGAAGATACCGGACGCCACAGGTTTATAAAACATGAAGATGTTGGGGCTAAAATGTGTGTTTCTCTTTTAAAGAACCTATGTTTTTCTAATAAACAGATTGAATATATTTCATATATTATTAAAAAACATATGTACCCAACAGCAGTTGTTTCATCGCCTGAGCTTAGTGAAAAAGTAATGCTGCGTTATGTTCGAAAATCTGAAGATAATGCAATTGATAATATATTGATAGCTCAAGCTGACAGGCTAAGTGCGCGCGGGCCGGAAATTACAGATGATATTGTTGAAGAAAATATTACAGCGTTAAACAAGCTTTTAGAATTCTATCTAAATTTGCGTGAAACCTTAAAACCATTGCCAAAACTGCTGGATGGTAATGAAATTATGAAAATCTTTAATATAAAACCATCGCCAAAACTCGGTGAAATTATTGAAGCTCTGAATGAAGCTCAAATTTCAGGTGATGTTGAAACAAAAGAAGATGCTATTAATTTTATTAATACTATTCTATAAGCTGACTTTACATTTTTATTTTATGATAAAATAATTTTGTAAAATGTTGAGGTAGGGTTATGAGTAATAATAAATTGAAAAAATTAGGAATTATTGTAAGCTCTGTACTTATAGGGTTGTATGTATTGTTTTTGATATCACCGCTTGTTGTGTCGCCAATTATTGATTCATACAGTGATAATATCGAAGATTCATTAAAGAGTGCAACAGGTTTTGATGTTGATCTAGATGATATTGCTTTTACTACCGGTTGGAATTTATCTGCCGGTGTTAAAGCGAAAAATATTACTCTTACTATACCAGCTGCTGAAACTCCGTTTTTTAAAGCAGAAAATGCAGGTGCAAGAATTGCGTTATTACCGTTTTTAGCAAGAAAAATTCAAATAGATAGTGTTTTTGCCAAAAATATTGATGGTGAATTCGGGATTAAACAGGATGGAAATTTCTTGGCTTTGGATTATTTGCCTAAATCCGAAGCCTCCTCAGAATCCTTTGTACTTCCGTTGGGCTTAAAACTCTCAAATCACCTGCCAAATGTTAATGTGAAAAACTATAAATTATCACTTTTGGATATCCAAACAGATAAATCATATTATGTTGAAGGTTCGGATTTAAAAGTTTCAGATTTCATTCTTGATAAAAAAGTAAAATTTAAGACAAATGGTAAAGTCGTTTTTGATAATAACATAATATCAAATTATGATTTAAAAGTTTATAACAAAATCATGCCGGATATTTCTCTGCAGGATATGGTTTTCCCTCAAGATGTTGTTGTAGATGATGAAAAACCTGTCATAAAATCTACATCAGGTGAATTTAATATAATAGAAAGTTTGAATGCAGTTAAAAATAATCAACTTAGAGCAGATATTTTTACTGATATAAAAACAGCAGGAACAGTTAAAAATCCTAATCTGAAAGGAAATGTCAAACTTGATGCGATATCTGTGGCAGTTGACGGGAAAAAGCTTCCGGAAAGTTATATTGATTTAAAATTTAAAGGTAATAAAACTGATATTGATTCAATATTTTTCTCATCAATTGATACTAATGAAAAAACTCAGCTTATCGGTAATGTAAAGTCAGGTAAAAAGCCTGCTATAGATTTAACATTACGTTCAAACGCGAAATTTAATAATATAATTCGATTAGTTGATAGTGTTGCAGAATCATTTGGAATGAAAGATTTTGAAACTTTAACTGCAACAGGTGGAATTGATGCTGATTTTAATATAAATTCCGATATGAAAAAAGTATTATCAACCGGTTATTTGAAAGTAATGCCATCAAGTCTTAAATATGGATTATATAATGTATCAATTGATAATATTACTGCTGATGTTGATATGATGAATAATAATATCGATTTTAAAAAAGCAGGATTTTCAATCCTAAATCATCCGCTGAATTTATCAGGGCATATATTAGCGGATTCCACTGCAGATTTGAAGCTAACTGCTGATAAGGTATCCTTGAAAGGTCTGTTGATGGCATTTGGTCAAGGTGCATTATTAAAAGAAAATGATGTAAAAGCAGGTGTCGTAAGCTTAAATGCTTTAATTAAGGGTAAACTTATGGCATTAAAGCCGGAAATTTTCACTGATATTTCAGATATTAATGTGGAAAATATTCCTTCTGCAACTGGTGTTGTACTTGATAATGCACTTGTAAAAATTCTTTATGACGGTAAAACTGCATCAGGCAATGTTGATATTAATTCGCTTGTTATTAATAACCCCTCAGCTGTTGTTTCTGTTCCAAAAACAAATGTGCTGATTGACAGTAAAGATATTAATATAAAAAATTCATATCTAATGCTCAATAATTCAAGAGTTGATATAAAAGGTGCAGTGAAAAATTATATTAACGATAAAATGAATATTGATATTGCCGCAACCGGGAATTTAAACAGTGCTGATATTGCAGCTGTGTTACCTGCTGATTTTAGGAATTTAATTTCTTATCAGGGTAAGTTACCGTTAAATATAAACATTACAGGAAACGCTAAAGCTCAGAATATTAAAATTAATCTTAAAGCTGATAAAAATAATTATGTATCTTTAATTGATGCGGACGCATTAAAAGGTCAAGATACAAAAATTCATTCAAATATCGAAATCATCGGTGATTCTTTAAGCTTTTCAAATACCGGAATCTCAAATGATAAAACAACTTTGGCAAAACTCAGTGGCGAAGTTACAAAATTGTATTCTTCACCAAGATTAAATCTTAATATCGCTGTGCCGAATGAAATTTCATTTCCGATATGGGGTGTACCTAATTCCAATATAACAGCAAACGGATCTGTATCTGTTATTGGTGATGCTATGAATCCGAATATGCGCGGAACAATTAATCTGGTTGATATTTCAATGAAAGATTTTGATTTTGCGATTAAAGATTTAGTTGCAGATTTATCGGGTAAAATTCTTAATGGTACAGCAACTGCAAGACAATTTAAATCCGCAGGTATTGTCGCAACTGATTTGTCCGGAACTTTTTCACTAAAAGATTATTCAAAATTTTATTTGACAGATTTGTCAGGTAAAGCTTTTGATGGTGATGTTAAGGGTAAATTATCATATGATATAAACACTTCAAAAATCGGATTGGAACTGATCGGTAATGGTTTAAATTCTACCAAAGCTGTTGAAGGTGCTGTTGGTATTAAAAACGCTTTAACTGGTGTTTTAGTATTCAGTACAAAACTTACTATGCAAGGTCTTACCGATAAAGAAATTATCCAATCAATGAAAGGTAATGTCGATTTTAATATTGATGACGGGAAATTCTTAAGCATTGGACGTTTGGAAAACCTTATTCTAGCTCAAAATGTTTCTTCAAATTCAGTGTTAAAATCTGCACTTTCTGCGATGTCAACATTTGCAACAGTTCAGGAAGCTGATAAGTTTAAATACATAAAAGGTAATATGACACTGGCAAGTGGTAGTGCTAATCTTTCCAAAATTATAGTTGCCGGACCTTTAATGGCGTATCACGTGCACGGAACTTATAATATTTTATCAAATTCTGCTAATTTAATAATCTTAGGACGTTTAGAATCAAAAGTTGTATCAGTTCTTGGACCTTTAGGTGATTTGACTGCTGAAAAATTGTTATCTTATATCCCAAAATTCGGTGCTATGACATCAAATATCTTAAAACAACTTACATCTGATCCTGCAAATGAAAATACTGCTTTAATACCTGAATTGACTAATGGTAGTAAATCATATAAGGATTTTAAGGTTGTATTCAATGGTCCTGTTGAAAGTTCTTCATCAGTTAAAAGCTTCAAATGGCTTTCTACTTGTGATACTTCGGAAATGAACCTTAAACAAGATTTGCAGAATGCGAAAGATGCTGTAAAATCTAATATTACTGATCGTGTAGAAAATGCAAAAAATAATGCCGAAAATGTTAAAAATAACGTGAATAAAATAATTGAAACTCAGAAAAATAAAGCTGAAACGGCTAAAAAAGATATAGAACAGGTTAAAACCGATATTCAAAATGTGAAAGAAAATTCAAAGCAGAATGTAGAGAATTTGAAAAATCTGTTTAAAAATGCTGTTCAAAATGCAGGACAGAAAGTTCAGCCTGTTGAAACTCCGACTGAATAGATATTGAAATCGACATTAAAAAACGGGGGGGGGTAACTGTTTAAAGCTTAATTTAAGCGCGTTTTAGCTATCTTATTTAGAAAAGTAATAACTTACTTATCTTCAAAACCGCCTTTACTCTTGCCGAAGTATTAATTACTCTAGGCATCATTATAAAGATTGCGCAACTAAAGATGAAAACTTATCAAAGCTACATGGAGATTTAGATACTTGCGGTTGGGTTCAGGTTGATACTAATGGTTTAAGAAGACCAAACATTGTAGGACGAGATTATAATATACATGCCAGAACCATCAATATCAGCGTGCCTATCTGAAATGCCGTTGCCATGTTTTGACCGAACTTGTTGCTGTCATATCGTTTTGCAGATTTTTGAGCGTTAATTGCGCTTGAAATTCTGGAAATTCTTTCGCTTTCGCTGTCGTTTGCAAACACAGTACCAAATACGCTTGATTCAATTCGGGAAAGTCTTGCCTGCATTGGCTCGTTTTCAAACTTTGTTTTATATAAAGTTTTTTCAATAGTTGAAATATTTAACGGCTTTGACGGCTTAAATACATTTGATGAATTGCCGTAATAGTCATCGTATTCAGCGTAATCAGGATAGCTCATTCCGCTTTGTCTGTTTATTGAATCGTAATCAAAAGTATCACTGCCGTATTGATTTAGATGATAATTTTGATCAAGTTTTCCTATATCCCCATCATAGAAGTTATTTTCCTGCTGTGCAATTTTATTTGACATAAAGTTTTTAGGTTTTATTTCAGCTTTTAATCTGTCTACACGAGTTGATAAATCTTCATTGTCATAGCTTTTGCCAAAAGTTTTTTTCTCTAAATTAGTTAATCTAGTTTTAATATTTTGGTCTTTAAACTCTTTTTTAAATACTTGTTGTTCCAAATCATTTATTGCCGGGTAATCCATTTTAGTACTTTCTACAGGCTCTTTTGCAAATACCCACGAGTCCTCTTCTTGTTTAAATGTATCTTCTTTAGGTTCAATTTCTTGTCCCATCAAGTCTGCCGCAAGGTCTTTTTTTAGTTTTGCAACACGGGTTTGTGTTTGCCCTGTAGAACTTTTACCGTAAACATTTTCTTCTATGCGGTTTAATCTTGCAGTTTCAGATTCATTTGAATATGTAAATCCAAAAATTGAATTTTCGATTTTATCGAGAATAGTGCTGTTTGGTCCTGCGATTGCTGCTTGAGTGCAAAGAATTAGTGATAAGAAAATTATAAGTTTTTTCATATTTAAACTCCTTAGGCTCAGAATAAAATTTTTTGTAACTGAAACCAATTCATCAAATCAGGAGTTTTTTTTTAATTGATTTTAAATAATTATTCGTAAGACAAAAGTGCTATGTTTTGATTACATAGCACTTTTATTGTAGTTAAACTGTTCAATTATAATTTATTTTCGAAGTTCTTTTAAAGCTTGAAGTTCTTTTTGATAAGGTGAAATTGCAGTGACTCTGTCAATAATGGCAGGTAATTTTTCAATTACAAAGTCAATTTCATCTTCTGTAGTAAATCTGCTCAAGCTCCAGCGAATACTTCCGTGGATAGCAGTAAACGGAACATTCATTGCTCTTAATACGTGGCTTGGTTCAAGTGAGCCGGATGTGCAGGCAGAACCTGAAGACGCACAAATTCCCAGATCAGACAAATGAAGAAGAATTAATTCACCTTCAATATATTCAAACCCGATATTTGTGGTGTTTGGAACTCTGTTTGTGACACTTGTATTAAGTCTTGCATTATAAATTTTGTTTATAATATTAGATTCAAGTTTGTCTCTTAAACGCTTAATTTCAGTTGCTTCATATTGCAAACCGTCAACAGCAAGCTCTGCGGCTTTTGCAATACCTGCAATGTAAGGCGTATTTTCGGTTCCTGCACGCTTGCCGCGTTCCTGATGACCGCCTGCAATTAAAGGAGTAATCATTGTTTTAGAATTAACATAAAGTGCGCCTACTCCTTTTGGAGCGTGGAATTTATGACCTGAAATTCCAAGTAAATCAATTCCGTTAGCTTGTACATCAATTGGAATTTTTCCTGCTGCTTGAACTGCATCTACAAAGAACTTAGTATCTTTATTTTTTGATTTTATGATTTCTGAAATTTTCCCGATAGGGTTAATGACCCCGTTTTCGTTATTTGCCCACATTACAGAAACCAGTGCAGTATCATCTTTTAGTGCAGCTTCAAGTTCTTCAAGGTTTAGTTCTCCGTTTGAATCCACTCCTATATAATCTACGCTGTAGCCTTGCTTTTCTAAAGTTTGATACAAGTTTAAAACACAAGGGTGTTCAACCTTTGTTGTGATTATATGTTTTTTATTTTTGTCGTAATTTAGAACTCCGCGGATTGCTGTACTTGCACTTTCAGAACCACAGGAGGTGAAAATTATTTCTTTTTCATCTTTTGCGTTGACAAAGTCTTTAATCACTCCGCGAGCTTCTTTAATCGCATTTGTGGATTTTCGAGAAAAGTCATACATACTTGAAGGGTTGGCGTATTCTTCTTTGAAATACGGCATCATTGCCTCAAGTACACGTTCATCAACTTTTGTTGTCGCGTTATTATCTAAATATATTAATTTGTTTGTCATATTATTTTACCTCAATAACGGTAATATCAGTTCCGAGTGATTCTTGTAATGTTTTTTCGGCAAAGTTTTTCAATGTCATAGTAGAATTTTTACAGCCGGAACATCTGCCTTTAAGTTTTACATATATATTTTTGTTTTTTATATCAACAAGCTCAATATCACCGCCATCTTTTTGGAGTTCAGGTGATATTTGGGTTTCAATGACATTGTTAACCTTTAAAATCCACTGGGTTGGAGTTAGTTTATCAACTTCAGATTTCTGCTTGTTGTAGTAAGTATCAATGATATCTTGAATAGCAGATTTACATTTCCCGCAAGCACCGCCTGCTTTTGTGTAATTTGTTACTTCTTCAACTGTTTTAAGTCCATTTAGTTTTATCGCATCCCAGATTGCGTTTTCTGTTACTTCAAAACAGGTACAAACCATTTTTTCTTTTTTATCTGCTCCGTAATGCTCGTCCAGAATTTCGTCTAAATCAACGTAACCGTCAGCGCTATAGTTTTTTAATGCATCTTCCAAAGCTTCGTAACCCATAACCGAACAGTGCATTTTTTCCGGCGGAAGCCCTCCGAGTTCATCTGCTATATCTTTATTGGTAATTTTTTTAACTTCATCAAGAGTTTTACCGATAATCATTTCTGTCAGGATGCTTGAACTTGCAACTGCTGACCCGCAGCCAAAAGTTTGGAATTTAGCATCTGTAACTATATTATTTTCAATTTTTAAATATATTTTTAACTGGTCTCCGCAGGTAAGTGAGCCTGCAACCCCTACAGCGTCAGCATTGTCAATTGAACCGACATTGCGCGGATTTCTGTAATGGTCCATAACCTTTTCTGAATAATCCCACATAATATTCCCTTTCTTAACCTTTTTATATATTTTAACCCAAAAATAAACTTTTGTAATTGAAGTTAAGTATTATTTAATGATTAGATATGTAAATAAATGTAACATATGTATTAAAAATCCTAAAGATTATTATATTACTTGCCGATATACGTATTATAGGAAACTCTAGATGAAAGGATTACATTATGGGAATGAGTGCATCTCAGGCGCGTTTTTTGTGCTTGACCGCGCGAAAAAACA
>CATLLN010000006.1 GCA_950022695.1 uncultured bacterium
CAAGGCTGAAAAATTTTTGCAGAAAAAAATATAAATGTTATATGATAAAATTAAACAACTCTTTCACCGGAAGATTTAAAGCATTTGCTATATTTTCAAGATTTCTTACAGTAACATTTGTTTCGCCGCGTTCAATCATTCCTATAAAATTTCTGTTCAGATTAGCAAATTCAGCCAGTTTTTCCTGGGAAATTTTTTGTTTCTGACGCTCAACTCTTATTTTTAAACCTAATTTTGATATAGTATTTTGATTCATAATAGTTATTTTAATAACTACTATATTAACATTCTACCCAATATATGTTTGCAATACCTAATATGTTAGGTAATTATAAATTAAAAATTCTTTCAGTTTTAGATTTTAAATTATCAAGAATCTCACGGTAATTTACTGTGACAGGTGTTGGGGTTGAGGTTTCAATTATAGCTGTGAAAATTTTTGAATTTTCAGGTTTTTGACCATCTTGTAAAGTTTCAGCGCAATCAATTCTGGCGGGTACAATTAATCCGCTTTTTGCTAATTGTTGTGCACTTGATTCTGATGATAAGTATTGCACTAATTTTATTGCTTCTTTTTTATTTTTTGAGGATTTTGAAATTACCCATCCTGAAGCATCAATCGGTGTTTTTGAGAATGGATTTACTTTAGGAAATTCAATCACATCCCAGTGAAATTTAGCTTCTTCGCGGTATTTCGGAACAAGCCAACGTCCTGAAAGGTGCATCGCAAGCCTGCCTTGAAGAAACATTTGCGCCATTGTCATACTTGAAGCTTCGGTTTTTAATGGTGCAATATGATATTTGTGCCGCAAATCCGCGTAATTTTGAATTACATTTTTTACTTTTTGGTCATTGAAATCCGGTACATAATCTATCCCGAAGCCCATCAAATATGGCATATAAAACAATGGTTCTTCATCAAACGAAATCCCAAAAACTTGCGGTAATTGAGTTAATTTTTTTGATTTTGACAAAAATTCTTCATAAGTCCATCCGGATTTCGGATACGGAACTTTATATTTATCAAAAATATCTTTATTATAATAAATTACAAGATTCGAAACATCGCGCGGAACAGCATAAATATGATTATTCCAACTTAAAGCTTCAAGAGATTTTTTATAAAAATTTTCGAATCCGAATTGTTGATTATAGGATGTCAAATCTTCTAACACACCGGCATTAGCATACACCGGAAGATACTGATTATTCATAAAAATAACATCAGGCGCAGTATTTGAGGCAAAAAGCAGATGTATTTTTTGAAAATAATTCTGCGGAATATGCATTAAATCTACTTTTATATCGGGGTTTGCCTGTTCAAAATTATGCAAAACGGGCTTCAAAATCTTCATTTCTGATTCTGAACCCCAGGTTGCAAATTGTATTATCGTTTTTTGATTATGATTATTGTTATATTTTAGACTGCAAAACAAGATTGCTGTCAGTATTAAACAAACAAGTAAAATTATTTTTTTGAGCATTATTTATCTAGATTTCGATAAGTGTTCCCATTTTGTCTTTAGAAACATCTACAAGACATTTAAATTTACCGACACGAACAATATAAACATTGTTATCATCAGGTCTTACTTGAATTGGTTTATCAACTACGTGATCAAATTTTTTCAAGACAAAAATACTGTCTTTGATTCTGCCTACTAAAGCTGAAACACCGTCAATGTTTACAACATAAAAACCTTTTTCAGAATCAATATTATATCCTGATTTTACGATTAAACCATTCATATAAGGTCTAGAATTAGAGCCTGCCATAGGATTTGAGCCTCTTGAGATCGGATTTGTAACACCTGAGCGGCTCATAGCTTCTGAGTTTGATGATTTTACCTTCGCCAGAGTATCTGCAACTGACGGTTTTTCTTCTGTATCTAAAATTGATAAATACTCATCAAGAGAAGATAATAAATAATTTTCTTTTTCCTTGTTCATTTTCATTTCCCCATTATTTGTTAAATACTTGTTTCCTGTTCCGATTAAGTCAGAAATATTCAAGTCAGTTGCAGCAGATTGTCGTCTGTTTACACTTAATGGTGAGCTTTTCAACTTAACAAATCTGCCTTCTTTGTATGATTTATTTCTTGAAGATTTCTTTTCATTATCAGATAAAATTCTGCTTGCTTCTTTAAGTCCGATTGGTTTTGAGAATGATTTCAATTTTACATCTGAAATCTTATTCATAATCACTTCATCTTCTGATTTTACGGAATTTGAAACTTCTTCCGGCTCTTTTAATGTAGGAGTCTGTGCTAAAGAATGTTCCATTTGTGAAATTTTTGCCTGTAATTTTTCTCTTACGATATCATCGTGAGATTTTTCGTGTTTTTCAAAAGTGTTATTTTGAAGTGTTTGCGGTTGTTGTATTTTTTCTTGAGGTTTTATAACTTCCGGTTGTTTTTCAGGCTCAATTACTGCCTTCTTCAAACCTGACATATCAGTTATATATGACATATCTGAAGGAGCTTTTTTAACTTTACGTTGTTGTTCTTTTTCAGTATAAAGCTTATATTTTTCCTGCCAATTTAATTCATTATTATTAACAATATCATTATATTCACGTCTGCGACGTTTTGCTTGATTTTGAGCAGATAATTTATAGAATGAATCAAGTCTTGTTTTATCTTTTTCATTTGCATGATTCATAGCATCAAATACAAGATACAAGATTCCTAACAGCATAACTGCTCCACCGGCAGAAAAAATCCATAAAGGAATATGATTTGATGATTTATTTGATTTATTTGAAGTTTTAACAGCAGTTTGTGATTGTTCTGCCGTAACTATAGGAGCTTCTTTTTGAATATTTTGAGCAGGTTCATTTACATCAAACAACGGATTATTCATTGGTTTGGACGGTTGCTCTGTTACGATCGAATGAGATACACGAGGTTCTAAATCAATCATACGTTTGCCATTTTCATCAAATTTCATTTTAGGAACATAAGTATTTGTTTGTGTCGGTTGAGATTGTGGTTTTGTTTCAGCTTTAGGCTGTTCAACTTTTGGTTGAGGTTTAGGTTGAGGTTTTTGCTCAACTGGTTTTTTAATTTCCGCTTTAGGTTTTACAGGTTGTGTTTTTGCTTTTGGCGTGTCAATTAATGCAATTTTTGGTGCTGTAGATGGTTTTGCAGGAGCAGATGCGGCTGTTTTTGCAGTTTGTGTTTTGGTTGTTTGAGTTTTTGGAGATGCAGTATTTACCGCCGGTTTTGCAGGTGCCTGTTCAACTACAGCTTTTGGCGCATTACTTTTTGCAATAATAGCTTGTGAATCTTTTTGTGCTTGTGTTAACGGATTAGTTTTCTTCATGTGAGTTTTAATACTGATAGGTTTTGTTGTTCCAAAAGTAATTTTGGTGTACCCGCCGATACCGTCATTAACGTGTTTTACATCAATATCCGTAATTAAGTCTTTAACCCCACCAATACCAGGAGCTACCGATGCTGAACTTGAAACATTCGGAAGTAAAACCACATATCGGTTATTAGATTTTCTTGTTACAACAGAGTTTTTCTGCTCTCCGGTTGTATAAAAAGTGACATCAACAGTATTTTCTACAGAAGATTTTTTAACATCCATCTGCAGCAAACTACTTGCACTATCTGCATCTGCCGGGTTATAACCCATTGATAACATAGCTAATAAAGCTGCTATTACAATATTTTTCTTATTATTTCCCATTGTTCACATCAATCTAACAACTACACATTCCTACATATATAATACCCGATAGTAAAAATTTTTGCCACTATATTAAAAAAATATAAGATTTATGTTACAATATCTTTATGAAAAGCGGATTCGTAGCAATAATAGGACGTCCAAACGTCGGAAAATCAACTCTTTTAAATCAAATATTAGGGCAAAAAATTGTAATTACAACAGACAAAGCCCAAACAACAAGAAAAAGAATTAAAGGCATCTTAACAACAGGCGAAGGACAAATTGTTTTTGTCGACACCCCGGGTGTTCATAAACCTTTAAATAAACTTGGAGAATTTCTCCTTGATGAAGCAAAAATTGCAGTGCCTGATGCTGATGTAATTTTGTTTCTTGTAGACGGTTCAGAACCTGCCGGAAAAGGAGATAAATGGATTGCGCAAAACCTTCTGCAAACAGAAATTCCGATAATTATTGTAATGAACAAAGTTGACAAACTTAAAAAACCTGAAAAAGTTGAAGAAAATTTATTAACTTACAAAACACTTTTTGAAACAAACCTGCCTTTTGTAAGAATTTCAGCTAAAACCGGCAGAAACATCGATACACTTATCAAAAATATTTATAAAAAACTTCCTGACGGAGAGCTGCTATATCCCGATGATGTTGTAACAGAAGAATCCATGCGCGATGTCACTGAAGAAATTATCCGCGAAAAGATTTTACTTAATACATCAGATGAAATTCCGCACTCTGTTGCCGTAAAAGTTATAAACTACAAAGAAGAAGAAACTATCGACAAAATCTCTGCCATAATTTACTGCGAACACAAAAGCCAAAAAGGAATCCTTATCGGTAAAGGCGGCAGTCTTCTAAAAAAAATCGGAACAGAATCACGTCTTGAACTTGAAAAAATTGTTGAAAAGAAAGTTTTTCTACAGCTTGAAGTCAAAGTTGAAAAAGATTGGCGCAAAAAAGAAAAAATCCTTAAAAATTTTGGCTACCAACAAGAGGGATAAGTATTTAACGGTTATTCAATTTCCTTGAAAAAATCATTTATATCAACTCTCAAAATTTTAGACAGCTTAAAAATCACCTGAGCGCTCGGAATAATTACACCGCGTTCTAGTTTCCCTACATAATTTATACTCATATCAAGCAATTCAGCAAGTTCATCCTGAGTATAATGTCTTCTTAACCTTTCTGCGCGAACATTTGACCCTAAAATATATCCAAAATCCTTATCCATAGCTATTATTTTATTATATTGACATATTCAACTAAAGAGATTATTATAATCATGATATTTACTATAGTAATCATGGAAAGGATTATAATAATGAAAAAAGGTTTTACTTTAGCTGAAGTTTTAATTACTCTAGGCATAATCGGTGTTGTTGCCGCAATGACCATACCAACACTAATGACTAAATATGCTAAACAACGTACGGAAACCCAATTAGTAAAATTCTACTCCATGAGAACCAGACACTAAGAATGTCTGTTGCTGATAACGGCGATCCGAACGGATGGAGTGCAAGAATATTATTTCTTTAATTATATACTTAAATTTTTAAGAGCTTTTGTTGTCTGGAATTTGCTAATTTCTTTTAAATACTGATCAAGCGCTCTGTAGCCGTTATATATTTCATTTGAAATTGTAGCGTAACTGCTTGCTTCTATAAATTTCAATTCTTTAACACGAATTTGCAGAATATTTTCAGCAGTTTCACATAATGAAACATCGTCAGAAGCAGACCATTTTTGAAGCAAAGCAAGCTCATCATACATTTGCTTCATTGTAGTGTATTCTAAAGTATTAAAATCATATTTTTCAAGCATTGCCTTTTCAACATTTGTAATCCTGCTCAAACATGCCTGAAATTTGAAAACCTTTTTAATAATAATATAATTATCCGCAATATTCTTATGAGAAACCGGAACATTATTTTTAGCTAAAAGAGCCGCAAAAGAGCGAGATGTAAAAGTATCATTTTCACTTGAAAACGCACTTTTTGAAGTTATATCAAAATCGGATTTATTATTTATTATATCGTTAAACATTCTGCCTCCGCTTATATAAAAATGATAAAATAATCAGCAAATTTTGTCATGAGATTTTGTCAAATTTTTTACATTTGTTCAAGAAATAAATTTGACATCCTGCAAAATAAACTTAAATAAATCATGGCATAAATCATACGAAAGTATGACCCAAATTATTATAAATTATGCTAAAAATATTATGGTAGAAAGACTTATCGGGCAGGCAGGTAATTAAATATGGGACTTAGTCTAAACAATATATATCAAAGACCATATGTGAAACAGGATACAAAAGCTCCTGTAAAAAAACGCGAAGAAGATGAAAAATCTTCTGCCGCCAGCGCCCAGCGTGAACAAGAAAATGGTCAAAACTCAAAAAGCAAAGGGCTTCAATATGTCGAACAAAAACAACCGGCATATACCCCTGCCTATGAACAAAAATTTGCAATGCCTGCACAAAATGCATATTCAGGCGTTAACATAAATACAGCAAAACGTGATACGCAAACACCTGTTCAACAAACCGCACAAACACCTGTTCAAGGATTTATTAATAACAAAATAAATATCGCTCAAATTCTTAAGGATTTTAAAAATACCGCCCTTGCTATAGGAACTCCGGATGATTTAAATGACATTGTTGATGGATATTTAGCAGTTGTTGAAAAACAAGTTAAAAAAGAAAATGCCGATCAAAAAATTATCAAATCAACCCTAAAAAGTGCCGCAACCGTACTGGATAAACACATCTCAGAAACCCTGAATAAAGATTCAAGCGTTGTTGAAAACTGGGTTGAAACATTATTTATGCAAAATATCGACCTCAAATACAACGAGGAAGATATTAACGAAAGATTTTTAGTAAAATTCCCTGACGGTTCAACAAGCCAGACTAAGCGTCAGGAAGAACTTCATGCAACAGCACAGGAAACTGAAATTCCTCAGCAGATTCAGGAAAATCCTAACGTAATACCGATTTCTGTTGCAGGACAAACTAAATCAACTAAAATTCCTCAGGATAAACAATTAAAATCACTTTTCATTCAAGCAAAAAAATATACTTACGCAAATGATCCTGAAAAAGCTATAAAAGTATTTGAACAAGCACTTAACCGCGCATTAGAAATTGATGATATGGAAACCTCCGGAAAAATCTACTATGAAGTCGGAAAAATCTATGATGATCACGATTATATTGCTCAGGCATTAAAAAGTTATCACCAATCAATCCAATTATCAAAAGATGAAAACGTAAAAACAAAAGCACATTATTCTATGGCACAGATTTACGATGATGTAAATCAGATTACACCTGCAATAGATCACTATTTTAGTACAGTTTCTCATGCCGGCGAAGCCGAGAATCTTCCGGCACAATCCGCTTCACTTACAAAATTAGGCAATATTTATACCGATATGTACGATAAAGAAGCCTTTACTTATTATGAAGTAGCAGACGAGCTTGCCCACGAGACTAAAAACAATAATCTGAAAGGTTTTGTAGCTTCAAACACCGGAAAAGCTTATACAAAATTTGAAGAACCTGAAAAAGCGCTAAAATCTTATTCAAAAGCTGTAAAAAATTACACAAACACAGAATCACACCAGAAAACTGCACAAAATTACCTTGCTGCTGCAGATATTATGGTTGAATTTAACAATATCGAAAAAGCTTATAATCTTTTACAAAAAGCTCAAAGATATTCACGCAAAACTGAAAATGTTAATTTAATGAACGAAATTAATACAAAAATTAAACAGCTTCAACAATTAGATGTTAAATAATATAAATTAAAATTCAAAAAATTCTTTAGGTTCAACATTTAAAACTTTAGCAAAATCAAACAAGGATTTAACGGAAACATTTAGTTCAGCTCTTTCAACCATTCCAACATAATTTCTGGTTTTACCTAATAATTCGGCAAGTTTTTCTTGAGACAGACCGCAATCTATCCTTGCATTTCTTATATTTTTGCCTAACCTTTTAAGATAAACCCTGCTCATAATTTTATTGTTATTTTTAATTTTAAAATTTTCTACCTAGTGACAGTTGTCATAAATTTGAAAATATGTTATGCTTATTGGAAACTAAACACATAAATATTTTAAATAAACTTTTTAAAATTAAAATCAGCTTAGTAGAAGATTGTAGACTTATATTTAGGAATTAAGGAGAAAAATATGAAAAAGATTTTTGCAGCTATTTTTACGATTATGCTATTGCAAGCTCAAGTAAGTGCCGTGACACTGCCGGAAGGTACAGTTATTGTAGTTCAGCCGCAAAGGGAAATTGATGCCGATGAAGTTAAAGAAGGTGGAACTGTTAATTTCCATGTATTACAACCTGTTAAAGTAAATGGTCAGGTAGTAATTAAATCAGGCACAGAAGTAATAGCACAAGTTGTAAAAAAGAAAAACAACTTTATTTTAGGTATTCCGGGAGAAATACAGGTAAATAATTTCCAAATTCTTACATCCGATAATGAAATCATCAGACTTCGCGGATCTATTATAGATAAAGGTGATAGCAAATACTGGGCGCACGTCGGTTGGTTCTTTTTATTACCGCTATTATTTGTAAAAGGTAATGATGGTAAAATCCCTGTTAATACTTCTCATACATTATATACAATGGAAAATATTGAATTATAATTTTAGTTTTAATAAAAATACGGCTAAATCTTAGCCGTATTTTTTTGTCTTGAATATGTAATAAACTTCAATTTCTTACTAGACCATAGCCAGTTCCTGATTGAAAGGGTTACTGGGACTCACCATTGAATCTTCTAAAATTTCAGATTTAATCATAGCTAAATCTTGCTGCATAAGTCTTCTTGGAGAACCTTCTTCCATTGAGTGGTTTCTCAAAAGATATGACGGGTGGAAAATAGCCATTGCTCTGTATTCTTTTCCATTAATAGTTACATTAAACCAGTTACCGCGAACTTTTGAAATTTGTACTTTTTTATCAGCCCAGAAAGATTTCAAAGAAGTTGCGCCGCAAAAAATAATTGCTTTAGGATTCATAATATCAATTTGAGCAGTTAAATATCTTTCGCAAAGAGCTTTTTCAACATCAGTTGGAACTCTGTTTTCAGGCGGTCTGCATTTTACGGTATTGATAATATATAAATCATCTTGTCTTGAAATTCCTGCTTCTTCAAGGAATTGATTTAATAATTTTCCTGCTCTGCCAACAAACGGTGTTCCTGTTTCATCTTCAGTTTCACCAGGTGCTTCACCGATTAAAACGATTTTTGCAGTTTCAGGGTTACCATCAGAAAAAACAACATTTTTACGAGTATTTCCTAAAACACAGTCTCTGCAATTTTCACATTTTGCCTGAACTATATCCAAACATCCCTTTTTAATCATCAACTATTCTCTCCTTATTTAATTATTTTGTTCGTTTTTAAAAAATCCGACATTATACTTTTTACAATATCGTTTAAGTTCTTTCATTATTATATCAGATAATAAAAATACTGCAATTAAATTTGGCACTGCTAAAAATAATGTAAACGCATCTGATAAATTAACAACACTCTTAAGGTTCATTGCAGAGCCGATTATTATAAATAAACAGTATATTATCTGAAAAGTTCTTGTAGTAAATTTGGATTCGCCAAACAAAAATGTCCAGCTTTTTGTTCCGTAATACGAACCGCAAAGCATTGTTGAAAGTACAAAACAGCTTGCCATAAATGTTAATAATATCGGGAAGAACGGACAAACTGAAGCAAATGCTTTTGAAGTTAATTCAATACCTTCGATTCCTGTTGTATTAAGGTAAGCACCGGTTACAACAATAATAAATGCTGTAGCAGAACCTACAATAACCGTATCAACAAACGGCTGAAGCATTGCAATAAAGGCTTGCGCAACAGGTTTGCTTGTTTTAACCGCAGAAAAAGCAATCGGCGCAGTACCTAGTCCCGCTTCATTTGCAAACATTGCACGACGGAATCCCCACAACATGCAGGCAAACATTCCGCCTGTAACGGCTGTCGGTTTAAACGCTTCTTTTATAATTAAAGCAATTGTGTGCGGTATATGATGAATATTCAAAAGACAAATTACAAACGCTGAAAATACATATAATGTACACATTACAGGTGTAACTTTTGAAGTAAATTTTCCGATAGATTTAATTCCGCCAATAACAGTAATATAAGTTATTACAGCAACAATTAACCCAAAAACCCAACGCTGACCGGTAAATAATCCGGTTACATTTGTAATTTGTGTTGTAATAGCATTTATCTGGAATAAATTCCATCCGCCAATCATTGCAAACACACAACATACAGCATAAATCTTTGCAAGATACGGAGTGTAAGGTTTTATCCAAGGTGCGCGAAGCCCATTAATGATATAATACATAGGACCGCCTGATGAACTTCCGTCTTTATTTATCTGTCTGAATTTAATACCTAATAAAACCTCTGCAAACTTTAGAGCCATAGAGAAAACTCCGGCAACAATCATCCAGAAAATTACTCCCGGACCGCCGACAGATACAGCTAACGCTGAGCCTACAACATTTCCCATGCCGGCTGATGCTGAAATTGTAGCAGTTAAAGCCTGAAACGATGAAACTTCACCCTGTTTTTTTCTGACAATTGTATCGTCGTGTTTGTATTTTTTAGTAATTAAGTTAATAGCGTGTTTAAAACCCCAGAGCCCTATAAACCTTGTTCTAAAGGTAAAATAAAGCGCAGCAACCATCAAAAGAACAATCAAAAATTCAACACGAACACCGTGAATTGTTACGTGAGAAAAGATTAATCCTGAAATTTTATTCGCAACAGGCGATAAAATGCTATCTATTTGGCTATCTAAATTCATAATCTGATTGTATAATAAACAGATTATTTTTCAAAATTATAATTTTCGTGAATAATTTCAATCATATCTTTCATAACCATATTATATGGTGTCGGAATAGAATGTTTTTCACCGAACTTTATCATAGCACCTGCAAACATTTTAACTTCTGTCAGTCTTTTAGCTTCAACATCCTGCAACATTGAAGTTTTGCCATTTTTTATCATTTTATTAAACGAAACAAGAGCTTCATCAATCATAGTTTCTGAATCTTGAACCCCTTCAGCCTTTGCAATAATCTGAACTTCTGTCATAACTTTTTTCATAAATTCAACAAATTTTTTATTATCCTGCATCTGTCCGAAAGTCATTTTCAAAATAGCAGAAGGCTGATTAGATGAAACATTTAACATATATTTAATCCAATAAGCACGATACATATTTTCCGGTGTTTTATAATCTATTCCTGCTTTATCAAAATATTTTTTGATTAATTCTATAATTTCAACATTTGTCTGTTGAGAATTTTTTACCCCGAAAACAATATCGCCAATCCCGTCATAGGTAATATTATTGCCGTCACGCATAGCGCTGTGACCAATAAAATATGCAAGCGGAACATTTTCCCATCCGTATTTTTGAGCAATAATCTCTTCACTTGTCACCCCGTTTAAAAGTGACATTATAATCGTATCTTTTTTTACAAAATTTTTAATATTTTCAACCGCTTCCAAAAGTCCGTCAAACTTTGTTGCAATAATTATTAAATCAGCCTGAAAATTATTATCTTCCGGCAAAATATAATTCAAGTTTAACGGTTTGCCGTTAAAAATTTTCGGATTTTTTGTATAATTTTCCAAACGTTTTTTATCAACAAGAACGCGTAAATTCTCCCTGTCAAATTCGTTTATTTTATTGGCATAAATTGAGCCTACCGCTCCTATTCCGCAGATTAAAACTTTTTTGATTTCTTTCATATGATGATTTTAGCATAAAAAAGGCGCTGAAATATATTCAGCACCCAATGATTGATTATGATGGATGATTCGATTCGATTTTTTCCCCTAAAAATTTATTTCCCCAATTTATGGTTTACAAACAATTTTCTTTTTCTTAAATATCCCTTACATATATATAAACAATTTTCCTTATAAAAAATTGCCATAAAGTTTATATACTTATTAATATTTGTTTACAATTAAGAAACTTTTTGCATCGCATTTTGCGACTGAACAGATTTTACAAGTGCATTGAATAAAAACGGATGAATATTACCTTTTTTAACCTCACTGTATAAAATAGTTAAAGCTTTCTGAGGAGAAAAGGCTTCCTTATATACACGTTCTTCTGTTAATGCTGAATATTTATCCGCAAGATTTAAAATTTGCAGATTTATATCCGGTACAAAGTTATTTTGTTTGTTGTCATGGTGATATCGAACTAGATTAAGAACTTCATTATTTACGCCTGATTTTTTCAAAATCTGATACCCAAGCTCTGAATGTAAA
Organism: uncultured bacterium; assembly: GCA_950022695.1. Lineage (GTDB taxonomy): Bacteria > Cyanobacteriota > Vampirovibrionia > Gastranaerophilales > Gastranaerophilaceae > Zag111. Next base: position 12,057 of record CATLLN010000006.1, read on the forward strand.
TCCATAATTCTATGTTCTTCAGGGGTTAATGCTCCGTTTTTATTTAAAATTTCAGGCGGAATTAGAACTTTGCCAAAATCATGTAACATAGCACCGTCTTTCAGGTTTTTAATATTTACCTGTTGTTTTAAAGCTTGCGGAAGATGCTTTGCAATTTGTGCTGCTATATTTTGGGTATCTTTACAGTGTTTTTCTGAAAGTTCTTGAAGTTCAGACATATTTAAACGAACAGATAATTTGTTTTCTGAAAGAATTTTTTTAACATCAGGATTTTGAGAAATCAGTTTTTTGATTTCGCTTTCATTAAACAATTGAAGCGGTGAGTTACTTTGAAAACTATCCTGAATAGGATTTTGTCCAAAGTACACATTTTTCCCGAAATTATTTAGTTGTATATTTGAATTCAAGCCAATAGAGTACCGGCTTGGATTAAATACTTCCATTCCCACCAATTACCACACTTTAAATTTTCACACACGAACTACTTATTTATATAAAGTTTTTGTTTTAGAAAAAGTTGCTTAATAATTACAAAATGTTAATTTATGATACAATCAAAATATGAAAGAATTTGATTTTTACATAGTTCCAACACCTATAGGAAATTTAGGCGATATAACATTACGCGCAATTGAAATCCTCAAATCTGTTGATTTAATTGCCTGCGAAGACAGCCGTGTTACACAAAAACTTTTAAATCATTTTGATATCAGAACAAAATGTGTTTCATATCACAAATATAATGAAAAAGAACGAATCAATCAGATTTTAGAAACGCTTAAAAGCGGTAAAAAAATGGCGCTTGTATCAGACGCCGGAACTCCATTAATATGTGATCCCGGTTCTGTTATTGTAAAAGAACTTCGCCAAAACGGATTTTCAATAACATCGCTTCCCGGTGCAAATGCTGTAATCACGTTACTTTCACAGGTTTCAAGAGAAGATGAAGAATTCACATTTATAGGATTTTTACCAAAAACACAAACCAAAATTGAAGAAATCGCATTAAAATATAAACATAATGATTTTATTTTTTACGAATCACCAAACCGTGTTATACAGACTTTAGAAATCATTCAAAAAGTCCGCCCTGATTCAAAATGCGCTTTCGGACGCGAACTTACAAAAGTTTTTGAGGAAATCGTTGTTGATAAAACTGAAAATATCATTTCTCATTTAAAAAATAATATTACAAAAGGTGAATTTGTCTGCTTAATATTCAGAGACGAATCACAAACAGATTCAGCTGATTTTGAAGATAAAGTAAAACTCCTCCAAGACAAAGGATTCAGTGCAAAAGACATATCCGTAATTCTTTCTGAACTGTATGGAATTAATAAAAATAAAATTTATAAAATTGCTGTCGGTAAATAGATGTAAATTATTTGCACATTTTTATTAATTCATGCTACAATTTTATTGGAGAATAGTGAGAGTTTGTAAGGAAGAAATTCTTGAAATCTAATAAAATTACCAGACACTTAATGTTAGCAGTAATCTTGGTTGTAACGGCTCAGGCAAATTGCGGAGCTGTTGATGATGTGTGGGGCAACATGGGGTTAACAGATGAAGCCGTGCAGTACAATAACAACTACGCAAATACTGTTTTTGATAAGTATACAGATTACTCAAATTCAAAAAATGAAGATGTTTCAAACGGTCAATACCCTACAAATTTAACATCAGGTACAGATTCTGAAGTTTCTGACCCTGTTGAAAAAGAAAAAAGAATTATTAAGGATATTGAATTCTATGGACTTAATTCTATTGCAGAACAAGAATTAAGAGAAAAAATGCAGATGAAACAAGGCGGTGATTATTCCCGTAATCTGCTTCAGACTGATTTAAAAGCAATATACGAAACAGGTTATTTCACTGAAAAAATGAAAGCTATCCCATCAAAAAATGATGACGGTACTGTTACTGTTAAAATTGTTCTAGAAGAAAATATTCCTGTAAAAGATTTTACTGTTGAAGGTAATTCCGTTGTGCCAATTGAAGATATTCTTGCTACCCTTAACGACATGAAAGGAAAACCACAAAATATCGCTCAATTAAACACTGCAATTGCACAAATTCAAGAACTATATACCTCAAAAGGTTATATTTTAGCAAGAGTTGATTCTGTTTCTGATGATCCGGACGGAACAATTAATATAAGTATTAAAGAAGGTATTATCGACAAAATTATGATTGAAGGTAATGAAAAAACCAAAGATTATATTGTTGCACGTAATATCTTAACCGAACCAGGTATGATTTATAACGAAAATCTTATAAAAGAAGACTTGGTAAGACTTTATGCTACTCAAGCATTCAAAGATGTAACACGTGAAATCGAACCTAGTGAAGAAATCCCTGATGCTTATGATATTACTATCAAAATTCAGGAACAAAGAACTGCAAGTATTTCTGTCGGCGGCGGTATTGATACAGTTACAGGTTTATTTGGTTCAATGGGAATTACAGAAAATAACTTCCGCGGCAGAGCAGAAAGATTATCTTTAACAGGCTTAGTCGGTACAGGGGTAATGCTTAACGATTCATCTGTTAAAGACCATATGAATATTCAAGCTGAATTAAGCTACTTCAAACCATACTTATTCAACGCTGATACATCATTAAATAACAGATTATTCTTTAGAGATTTTGGTTCATATCAAATTCCGCTTGCAATTGAAAGAAGATTCGGCGGTGAGATGACTGTTGCACACAGACTTAAAAAGAACAGACACGCAACTGCATCTTTCAGCTTAGGTGTTGAAAACATTGACGTTCGAGAAGGTGATTTTAACGGAATTTCAAGAATGTATCAAAAATATAATATTCCGATTGCAGAACGTGCAAAACAACTTGAAGGCGGATTATTTATGTCTTTAAGCCCTGCATTAATATATGATACAAGAGATTCCGCAACAGTTACAAGACACGGTACAATGGCAAGTTTAAGATTTGATGAAAACATAGGTCTTAACGGGTTTGATAAAACTAACGGAAAACTTACCGGTATGATTAAACAATATGTCCCTATCGGTAAAAAATCATCCTTATCATTCACTGCAAAAGGCGGCGGGGCAATCCACGGCGATATTCCTGAAGTTATGGCTTACCGTTTAGGTGGACCTTATACTGTAAGAGGTTTCAAAATGAGTGGTGTCGGTACAGGTAACGCATTTATCATGGGTTCTGCCGAATTTGCAACACCAATTCCATTCATGGATAGAACAAGAATTGCATTCTTAAATAATATAAGATTTACTGTGTGGGCTGATGCAGGTAAAGTATTTGACGGAACAGTATCAAATACTATCTACGACAGACCTGAATACGCAGTATCTGCCGGTGTCGGTTTGAAAGTATTTATCCCGGGCATGGGACCTTTATCAATCGACTACGGTATCCCGCTTACAAATCCGGGTGACAGTGGTTCCAAAAACGGTTACTTCACTTTCGGTGTAGGGGACTTATTATACTAATATAATTAATTAATATATAGGAGGGTTTTATGAAAAACTTAAAATTAATGGCTTTAATAATGGCTGCCGGTCTTGTTATTTCTACAGGTACACAGGCAAATGCAGAAGTTGGTTACCTGAACTATCAAAAAGTTCTTGAAAACTACCCTGCAGCACAACAAGCAGTAAAAGAAATTGATGCTAAAAGCTTAGAATTACAACAATACATGGTTGATAAAGAAAAACAATACAAATCTTTAGATACACCATTAAAAAAACAAAACTTTGAATCTCAAACAGCAACTGAATTTAACGCTAAACAAGAAGCTTTATATAAACTTAGAAGCAACAAAGAAGCTCAGATTTTAAATCAAATTCAAACAGCAGCAAAAGCTGTTATGGTTTCACAAAAACTTGATGCAGTTTTATCAGATCAAGTAATCTTCGTTGGCGGAGTTGATATCACTGATTTAATTATTCAAAAATTAAAAGGACAATAGAAAAACAAAACTTCATTCCGGGTTAAAGCCCGGAATGATAATTTAAAACGAGGCATTTTAATGAAATATTCACAAGACGGAGTTCAGTATCATATTGGTTTAAAACAGGGTGATGTCGGTAAATACGTAATTTTACCGGGCGACCCGAAGCGCTGCGCGAAAATCGCACAGTACTTTGACGAACCGAAACTTGTTGCAGATAATAGGGAATACGTGACATACACCGGTTATCTTGACGGTGAAAAAGTCAGTGTAACATCAACCGGTATCGGCGGTCCGTCTGCTGCCATTGCATTAGAAGAACTTGTAAATGTCGGCGCAGAAACTTTTATTCGTGTCGGAACCTGCGGCGGTATGCAAATTGATGTTAAAGGCGGAGATATAGTTATTGCAACAGGTGCAATCCGCGCGGAAGGTACATCAAAAGAATATGCTCCGATAGAATTTCCGGCTGTAGCAAATCTTGATGTTACAAATGCTCTTGTACAAGCCTCAAAAAATCTCGGATATACTTCACATACAGGCGTTGTACAATGTAAAGATTCATTCTACGGTCAGCATTCACCTGAAACAAAACCAGTAAGCGATGAACTTTTAAACAAATGGGAAGCCTGGAAACGCTTAGGTTGTCTGGCATCGGAAATGGAATCTGCGGCATTATTTGTTGTTGCAAGTTATTTAAACGTCAAAGTCGGTTCGGTATTTCTAACTGTAGCAAACCAGGAACGCGAAAAACAAAATCTTGAAAATCCTGTTGTTCACGATACTGAAAAAGCAATTAAAACCGCTATTGAAGCAATTAAAATATTAAAAGGATAAAATTATGTTCAAAAAGAGAATGGAATATGTAATCAAAACCTGCTCAGCAGAAAATGCTCAAGAACTTCAAAACCTTCTTAATGAAATGTCAATGAACAGCTGGGAATTATACAGCATGCACGAAGTCGGTGATGAAGAATCTGATAACCAATTGAACTGCATATTTATGCGCGAAGCAAAATCTGAAAATAATTCCGAATCTGACATAATTAATATCTCTGATTTTAAAAGTCAAATGGAAAAAATGCTTTCTCCAAAACTTACAGAATACGAACAATGTCTTGAAATTCAATCAAAAATCAGAGGACAAAAACAAAAAATCAATAAGATTAAGGCAGAACTTGAAGGGGAAGCACCTGCATCAGTTCCGAGAAAAAAACTTAATGACAAAATTTCTGCAGGCTTAAAAGAGCTTGAAGACTTGAAAGCACAATTAAACAAAGCAACATCACCTGATTTAATGTACTCTAAACTTCACGAAGAAAAGCTTACTATTTATTTAAGCGAAGAACTTTTGGGTTTTGTGGATTCTGACCGCGAGAATTCAGGTGAAGAACTTATCGCGGAAACCGTAAAATCACGTCTTAAATTAACAGAACAAAACGGTTATATTATTCCAAAAGTCGTATTTAAAGATGATGAAAACCTTAATCCTTGCGAATTCAGTATCAGAATCCGCGGAATGGAAGTATTCAGAGCAGGAGTTTGTCCTGAATATTTGATGTTTTACGCTGACGAAATCCACACAGAGCATAAAATTAAAAATTCAATTAATGCAATTGATTCAATCACAGACAGAAAAACTATTTGGATTGAAAAAGATAAAGCAAAAGACTTCTGGCAAAAAGGTATCACACCGTCAGAATATATAGCAAAAGCTCTTGAATATGTTGCAATTAAATATGTTGATGACCTTCTGGACTATGAGGATATAGACAAATATCTTGAAGTTGTTGAAAAAGAAAACGAGTATTTAATTGAAAACATCGTTCCGGATTTATTAACATATTCAGATATCAAATATCTGTTAGTAAGCCTTATTAAAGAAAAAGTTTCGATAAAAAATATCACATATATTTTTGAAAAGATTAACGACTTCGCAGAAGAAGGCAGTAAATCAGATATCTTAAACAAAATTCGTTTATCATTATCAAGACAAATTTGTAGAGCCTACACCAACGAAGACGGTGAAACAATCAGCGCATTTGAGCTTTCTGAAAAAACATATTCAGATATCGTGCTTGGCTGTGATGAAACAGAGGACAGTTTGATAAAAATTGACGGCGAACTGGCAGAAAAACTTGCGACAAAAATCACTAAAAAAGCCAAAAAATTAAACATTCATTCGCCAAAATTGGTAGTACCGATGGAATACAGACAGATATTTTTCACGCTGTTGTCGCTTTATATCAATGATATAACAGTTTTGGCACACGAAGAAATCGGCTGTTTATACAAGCTTGAAACTCTGGGCGAAATCTAGGGGGGAAACCGTCATTCCGGCCGCCGAGCCGGAATCTATTTCTAATCCGGTATATATTTAAACAAATCATTTGGTGTACAATCCAAGGCGTAACACAATTTGCCAAGCGTAGAGAAATCAACACCTTTTGTCTTATCATTATATAATTTATGAATAGTATTATAACTAACACCAGCCAACTTTGCAGTTTCTGCAATAGTCATACGGCGCTTTCCTATCATTGTTGAAACATTGTTTTTTAACATAATATTATTAATTTATTTGTAACAGTTTACTTACATCCACCTCAAAAAAGTCCGCGATTTTCTCAAGCTTATCGATTGTAATATTTATTGTTCCACGCTCAAGCTTACTAATATACGAATTGTCAAACCCCAAAGATAAAGATAATTCTTCTCTTTTTAAGCATTTTTCTGTTCTATATTTTTTAATATTTTTCGCAATACGCTCTCTGGAATATTGATTCATATTCCATATATTGATGTATTTTTACATTTTCATACAGGACTAATATTCCAATATTTTTTATTAGTTTTCATCTAATAACTTAACAATTTTAACATTCAACACATTTGCAATTTGTTCAAGTTTATCTATCGTAATATTAACATTTTTACGCTCAAGTTTACTAATATACGAGTTATCAAAACCTAAAATTAAAGATAACTCTTCTTTTGTGAGACCTTTTATTATTCTATACTTATTCACATTTTTAGCAATATATTTTCTTGCTTCTTGACTCATATTCCAATTTTGTGATATAAATAATTATATTGACAGGAATAACATTCCATTAATTAGGAGGTAAAAATGAAAAGGATTTTAATCAGTATGTTAGTCATTGGCGCAAGCGCGACAACAGCGTTCGCGGATGATTTATTTGCACCGCACGGGGTATTATACGGAGAAACTGTTGCACCGTATTCTACTTACTTTGATTCATCTGTAGCACCGCGCAAGTCAGGCGAAGCAACATGTAAAAACTACTTTTTGCTCGTTGCAAAAGGTAATTGCAGTATTCAAGATGCAATGCGGGACGGCGATATCACTAAAATTCAATCTATAGACAGAAAAAACAAAAACATCCTGTTCTACCAAAAATCAACAATCGTTGTTCACGGTGAATAAGGATGAAAAAAGTTTTTTCTTTATTGGCAGCCCTAATAATAGGGCTGCTTCCCTTAAACGCTATTGCTGAATCTATTCCGCTTGCGCTGCGTATCACCGAAACTGTAGATTCTGAAACTCTTGACCCGAAAACAGGTATTAATGCTGAAATTGTGTCAGATGTTATTGTTAATGGAGAAACTCTTTTTAAAAAGGGTTCTTATGCAAAGCTATATACAAAAAACGTTACAAAGCGTGCACGTATGGGTAAAGGCGGATATATTGAAGCGCGAAAAGGGATTATAACAGACATAAACGGAAATGAACATCTTGTTACAACAAGGTTAAAGGTTCAAGGGCTGGATAAAGATTGGGTTATTCCGACTGTGACGTTTTGTGCTATTACAATAATCCTTAGTCCCGTTAGTCTTGTTGGCCTTAAAAAAGGATATTCTGCCGTAATCGAAGAAGGGACTACTGTCGATGCAGTGTTGGAGAGGTAACTAGTTGGTAGCAATATATTTACCCCTACCCCTATTTTGACGGCATAAAATGGTACACCAGAAGCAGTGTCAAAATTGATGCCAAACCTACAATTTTAAACTTCAAAATCGCAAAAGTTACGACTGCTCCAATAATCAATGCAAGAATAAATCGTTTTATAATTTCTTTTATTTTTTGGTTTACTTGTTTTTCAAGCCTGTATTCATGAGCCATCTTTTCAATATTAGACTGTCCTTTAGCTTTTTCTTCCACTGTTTCATCAATAACTTCGCTTTCTTTAAGTTCTTCTACAGCATCTTTGTATGTTCTGTTCACAAAGCGTTCAACTAAAGACAGAACAACAGCTTCGGGAGCATCATTTTTTACACAGGCAAACATAACTTCCCACATCGCATACCAGATTTTTTGCATAACGCCTTTCCAGTATCTTGCAGGGATTCCTGAACGAAACAGGTCGATTTCCTTGTGAAAAGACCATTCTGCAATGACTTGAATATAAAAACACTGATTATCAAAATCCAATCTGCTGAATTCTTCATTTTCCTGAATAGACGTTGCCATAAGAGTTGCAGACTTTCGAATATTTGTAATAAGGTAACTTTTTTGCAGCTCATTAACATCCTGAGGAAGCAAAGGTGTTACCTGCTCAATCAAATTCTCAATAAAATCCGTATATTTTTTATCGATAACCGGTTCGTCCATTTTATTATTATAGGAAATAAGTTATCAGAATTTGTCATATATATAGACTAAATTTAAGCAACCTTAGCAGATTCTTGCTGTTCGAATTCTTTAGTTCCAGGGAAAGCATCCGAGCCGGTTCTCAATTTTGTAATCATATATTGAAGTTTCGGAATAATTGTTGATAAGAACAATGCTGATGTTACAAAACCTGCACCCCAGTTAAGAGCATTCATCTTGAGGTTAGTATTAGAAGCCTTGCGAACAAGTCTTTCGGTAACTTCGCCTGAACCTGCTCTGGCTTTTTCAATTATAGAATTTACGTAATGAAGAAGTTCTTTTTTATGTGCATCTAAATCGTTCTGAGCAACAAATTTGTATTGTTCCATAAATTTACCGCCGAATCTGTTTTTGAAAAATTCCTGTAAGAATTCAGGGTTATTCAAATGACCGCCGTTTAATATATCTCTCACCTGACCTTCGGTTAAGATTGACAAACCATTAACCTGAGGTTGTAATTTAGACATTTCAACCGCTGTTTTTGTAAATTTGTTTACATCTTTTCTAGGTACAAGGTTATCTAATTCTGTTTTAAAATCTTCAAGTGAAATTATTTTAATCTTATCGCCTTCAAATTTACCTTTTAGCGATTCCGGAATATCTCTGTCTGCACCTAACATTTCTTTTGCAAATGTTTCAACATTAACACTATTTGCGCCTTTAGACTTGAAGTATTCTTCCATGTATTTTGTTGTAAACTCGGCTGAAACAGGATCAAGTCTTGTTCCTACACCTTTTTGCTCGATTTTGTTTAACCAGTTGTTCATCAACTGCATGTTAAACATATAGAAGTAAATCGAACTTAAATCTCTAAATAAAATTTCAACTCTTTCATCATTGTTTCGGGCTGAATATGCACGTCCTGACGCTGTACCGGCATCAACTGATAAAAGTTTATAATTTCTGTCACTTTCAAATTTGTTAGCTATAGAAAGCAAATTCAAACCGAAAGAAACATCTTTTTTATCTTCTTTTCCTTTATTTGGAGCAAAACTATCCATCATAGGACGAGCTACAAACGGATTTACAGCCTGTGAATTATTTTGTTCTACTGGAACAGCCGATGTTTCAGGTTTGTTTTTATGATAAGAACGTGTGATTGCCTGATTGATTTTCGGCAGTACAAAACCAATAAATGCGTTAGCAATTAATACACTTGAAATAACTTTAGCAAATTTAAATCTTGCCATAGTTTTTTCCAAAATTTTAGCACCGTCTTTGGTTCTTTCGTTTGTAAGATAATTTTCTAACGGTTTACGAACTCCGTCACTTGCAATATCAACAACTTTGTTAGGAAGTTTCAGGAATTTTTGACCGATTTTTTCAAACAACCAGTTAAGCGCTGTTACACCGCCAAGCCAAAAAACTGCGCCAGAAAATTCTTCCGTAATTCTTTCTCTTGCTTCATCAAAACCGCCTCTTTTGTAAGCCTGAAGAGTTCTTCCGCCTTCGACAAAAGCCTCCAATGCAATAACCGGCAAAAAGCCGTCACTTGCCATCTGCTTCACAAAATTTCTTGACATTACATTATTTGTATTTGCTACTGGTATTCTTAAAGACATAATTATACTTTCAATTTGATAATTATTTAATACAGCTCAAAAATATTTTTTGACTCATAATTACTTAATTTTAATATTTTGTAACAAAAATTAAAATATTATACTAAAATATAGCAACTATAATTTTGTTTTGGTTTAAAATAAATACAAATAAAGGATAAAAAAATGATTATTAATAAGGTTAGCGCAAATACTTATCAAAATTTTAAAGGTCACGACTCTGAAACTAATATGACCAAAAAACAAAAAGCTGTTGTATTAGCATCATCTGCAGCAGGAATGACACCTGTTTTAGCAGTACTTGCAAAACGAAAAAGGTTTTCGCTAAATCCTGCCAAAATCATAAAAACTCCAATAAAAGATTGGGCAATTTTTAAATACGCGCCGGAAGGAAAGTATATACAATTTGAAGGACCTCAAATTATTGCAACAGCAGCAGGTTCTGTTGCCGGCGGCTTTATAGGCGGAGCTTTAGTTGATGATAAGGCTAACTTAAAAGCCAAAAAGCGTGAAGTTCTAAGCCAAATTCTCGGTAACGTAATGGTTCCTGTAGGTTGTGTAGCAAGCGGTGCTAAGCTTTATAATAAATTTGCAGACAAAATTGAAAGCGCTATGCCGCAAATTAAATCAAGCAAAAAATTCGCTAAATATATAAATAAATTTATAACCATATTACCTAATGCCGCTACAACAGCTGCTCTTTTAGGTGTTGGAATATATCTTGGAAATAAAGTTTCTAATCTTATAAATGAAAAACTTTATCATAAAAAAGTTGAACGTGATATTAAAGCAAGCGACTTTGCTCCACACGTAGATGATTTATGTTTAGCTGCAACAATGATGAATGAAGGTTCAAGTTTTGGAGCAAAACTTGGCAGAGTAATCCCGATAGCACTTTTAGTTCCCGGCTACCAAACAGGTATTGCACAAGATTCATGGGGGAATTAACAGTACTTTTTTGTCGGTACAAGAATATACCTTAAGGAAAATCACTCTTGCGGTGGGAATTTGTTTAATATAAGATACATGTGTCAAACAGTACATGTAAAGGAGATATTATTATGTCAAGAAAACCAATTATTGCAGGAAACTGGAAAATGAACCTTCTTCAAGCTGATGCTAAATCTTTATATGAAGGAATTAAATCATTTGTAGATAACTACAGTGCAACTCAATTACCTACAGTTGTAATTGCACCTGTATTTACTTCATTAAATCAGGTTGCTGAAATCCCTTGCAGTTGCGGTTGTGAAGGAAGCAAATTATATGTTGCAGGACAAAACTGCCACTGGGAAAACTCAGGCGCATTTACAGGTGAAATTTCTGTTGAAATGCTAAAAGATGCAGGATGTTCATTTGTAATCATCGGTCACTCAGAAAGAAGACAATACTTCTCAGAAACAGACGAAATGATTAACAAAAAAGCTAAAGCTATTTTAGCTGGCGGTTTGATTCCTATCATCTGCTGCGGTGAAACTTTAGAACAAAGAGAAGCAGGTGTAACAGATTCTCATATCGCATCACAAATCAGAGCAGCATTAGAAGGTATTTCATCTGAAGATGTTGCAAAATCAGTTATTGCATACGAACCAATCTGGGCTATCGGTACAGGAAAATCTTGTGATGCTGAAGAAGCAAACAGAGTAATCAAAATGATCAGAGGCGTTGTTTCAGAAGTTGCAGGTTCACAAGCTGCTGATTCTATCAGAATCCTTTACGGCGGTTCTGTAAAACCTTCAACAATCGAAGAACAAATGGCAAAATCTGATATCGATGGTGCTTTAATCGGTGGTGCTTCATTAAAAGCTGACAGCTTCAATGAAATTATTGAAAAAACAATGAAAGTTACTGTAGCATAGATTAAAATTTCGATTGACAGTCAAAATATAAAAAAGGCGCAAACAGGAGTTTGCGCCTTTTACTTTTGTGTCATACTTGAAAACCTGTTAAAAAAGTTGTATAATTTGTATATATGTATGAATAAAGGCAGGATATTATAAGTATGAAAAAAGCCCTAACAATTGGTGAATTATTAATCACTATGGCAATCATTGGAACTATTGCAACACTGGTTCTTCCGGGATTTTTGAAGGATTATCATAAAAAATTATATGTTACAAGATTAAAAAAAACTGTTGAAATGCTTGAAAATGCAGTAAACCAAGCTTGTATAGATAATAATGTTTCATATTTTTATCAAACACCTTATGCTAAAGATGATACTGCGACGTTAGAAGCATTTATAAATAAATATTTCAAAACATCAAATAAGGATAATAATTTCCCATTTGCACAAAAATATAAAGAATTAAAAACCGGTAAAGAATATAAATTTAATTTATTCGGTAACCACGCATATAAAAAACTTGCAAGTGGAGAAGCTATATCTTTTCATTGTGCAAGTAATGAACCTGACCATTGTGATTTTAGAGTAGATATAAACTCAACAGATGGACCAAATATTGGAGGCAGAGATTTATTCCATCTTAATGTCCAAAAATATACAAATAAAATAACCGATTATTTAGATGCTTCATATTGTGGAGGATACGAAAAACAAGAAGGAGAAAATGAAGTGATATATCAACTAAAACACATTAGCTCACGTTCCGGTGCAGGTTGTTACGCACGTCTTCTTCAAGACAACTGGGAAATGAAATATTAATTAGGAAGGATAAATATGAATAAGGGTTTTACATTATCAGAAATTTTAATAACACTGGGTATTGTCGGAATTGTTGCAGTTTTAACTGTTCCCGGGGTTATGAAAAATTACCAAAACAGATTATATACAGCACAGTTAGAAAAAATTTACGCTCAATTATCTGATGCGGCACAAGCAATTATGACAGATGAACACGTTGATAATTTCTACGAAACAACAGCTGGCGGAGTATCAAACGCTGAATGTCATACCAGTGGCAATTGCACACAAGGTTTGGGATATTTCTTTAACAACTACTTAAAAACAGTTAAGAAAAATTGTTCAAATGGTAATGATAAATGTGTATTTACTGATAATACAACATACAAAACTGTTACCGGAGCTAATGTTAACGGACTCAGCGGGAGTTACTGTGTACAAACTGTTACCGGAGCTTCTGTTTGCGGCTCTTATAATAATAGTAACAAATGCCTTAGTATGATGGTGGATGTTAACGGAACAGCCCAACCTAACGTTGCAGGCAGAGATGTATTTTCAATGGATATGCATAAAAACGGCTCTATTTCTGATTACAGCTCAGGTTGTGCAGATAATGCTAAAGGATGTCGTGCAAACAGTTGTACAACAGGTACCGGTTCTACATATACTGCGGCTTGCGGCTGTTTAAACAATGTTATTGATGCTGGTTGGAAAATGGAATACTAAGGAGCATGGTCATGATAAACAAGAAAAAAATATCTATGCACCACAGGTCGTGTATTGATATAATAAGTGCTAAGATTGGCAACTTACTACCACTACCTACTCTAACCAAGAAGGGTTTTACACTTGCAGAAGTTTTAATTACACTTAGTATTATTGGCATTATTGCAATGTTAACAGTTCCAAGCATAATGAAAAATTACAGATATAAAACATATTCTGCCAGTTTAAAAAAAGTTTATTCTCAACTAACCGATGCTGTCCAAGCTATTATGAATGATGAGATGACAACAGAATTTCATAAAACAACAGCAGGAGTAAAAAGCAGTGATACTGCAGGCGAAGAAAAAGGTGCTTACTATTTCTTACATAATTACTTTAAAGTAGCGGCAAGTTGTGATAACAGTTTAAATACTCAATGCTTAGGAGCAAGTTATAAATCTTTTTCAGGTGCTGACGCAGGACCGGTATTTGGAGAATCCTGCATAAGAACAACTAACGGCGCAACTATTTGTATGACTTTAAATCCTGATAACGGTATTACATCAGTATTTATTGATGTAAATGGTCCGTCTGATCCAAATATTACCGGTTTGGATGCATTTGTTGCAAATATTAGCGGTGTTGACGGTTCTGTAACAGATTGGTCTACTGACGAAACAAAATGCAATGTAGGCGGCGCAGGAAATAACCATATAGCAGATTATGCATTAGGTTGCTTGAACCAACTTATGAATAACGGTTGGATTATTGATGATACTAAATGGTAAAAATAAATTTTAATAATTAAAACGACCGCTGAGTAAACTCAGCGGTCGTTTTACGTTTTAATTTGTCATATCAACTATACAGAAGCTAGTTCTTTACTTCTTTCTAATTGTAATGTAACTGTTGTAATATCACAAACAGAACTTGGTCCAAAATACTGTACTGCACCTGGGAACAAGTATCTGTCATTCATTGCCCAGTCTTCTCTATTATCTTGTAATTGTTTAAATACAGGACCATCAAGTCTTACCAGTGCTTTTTGAATAACCGGTTTCATTTCACCGTGACGTTTTTCCATGTTCATCATCATTGTAAGAGGAACACCTCCTGCAATCCATTGGGATGCAGGTGAAGTTAAATTTCTTACAGATGATAAGTAACCTGTTAAACCGTTGTTAATCAAAGCAAATGCGTTGTAACCTAATGAGTAGCAGTAATCTGCATCAAAGTTAGAAGGGAATGCACAACGTCCTTCATAACCGAAGAAGTGTGATTGTGATGAGAATTTACCACTGAATTTACCTTCTTTTTTCATTTGGCTTAATCTTGCTGAAATCATTTCGATTAATAATTTTTCAGTTTCAATTTTAGAAACCTGAACGTTACCATGAGGGTCTCTGTCTGCCAATAATTGTTCTTTAATCAAAGCAGGCAATGATGAGTAAACTTTAGCGTTTTCACTGTCTAATTTGCTTTCAACAATTGAGAATTTTTCAACTGAAGATGCATTTACAAAGCTTGAATCTGATTCTAATGAAGCCATAATATCGTTCAAATTAGAAATCATAGACCCCATTTCCGGAATAAATTCGATTAAGCCTTCAGGAATAACTGCAATACCGAAGTTTTTACCGCTTTCAGCACGTCTTGCAATGATATCTGACATATAATCAATAATTGAAGATAAAGACATTTTCTTAGCTTCAACTTCTTCTGATATTAAAGTAATATTTGGCTGAGTTTGTAAAGCAGCTTCTAAAGCTACGTGAGAAGCACTTCTTCCCATAATTTTGATAAAGTGCCAATATTTTTTAGCTGAGTTAGCGTCACGTTGGATGTTTCCGATAAGTTCAGCATAAGTTTTTGTAGCTGTATCAAAACCGAATGAAATTTCGATTTGTTCGTTTTTCAAATCACCGTCAATTGTTTTAGGACATCCGATAACTTGAATTCCTGTGTTATTTTTTACAAACCATTCAGCTAAAAGTGCAGCGTTAGTATTAGAATCGTCACCGCCGATAATTACAACAGCAGAAATATTTAATTTTCTGCAAACTTCAAGTGAAGATTTAAATTGTTCTTCAGTTTCAAGTTTTGTTCTGCCTGAACCGATAATATCAAAGCCGCCTGTATTTCTAAAGTCATTAATGAATTCATCATTGAATTCAACATATTTTCCTTCAATAATACCTGAAGGACCGCCTAAGAAACCGTATAATTTGTTAGCTGAATTAGCATTTTTCAAAGCATCATATAAACCTGCAATAACGTTGTGTCCGCCAGGAGCTTGACCACCTGAAAGGATTACACCAACATTTTTAACTTCTGATACAGAAGATGATGATGTAGATTTAAAAGTTACTGTTGGTTTTCCGTAAGTATTAGCAAATAAAGCCTGAATCTGTTCCTGATCTCTAACAGATTCTGTAGCAGCACCTTGAACCAATTCCAAAGAGTTTACACCGTTTTGTAAACTTGAAGGAAGTTTTGGTTGGTACTGTAATCTTTCAATTTGTAATGGTGAAAGTTTTGTCATTTAATTGTCCTTTCCTTTTGTAACAGTGTTTACATGCTACATCATACTACAAAAACAGTTAAGAGGGTAAATAATACGTTTATTAACAATCCTTAATATAATTTAATTAAGGAATTACGAAATGTAAAGTATAATTTAAAGTTCAATCTTATGATTTTATAATTTATTTTTTTTGCATTTTTTAAAATGAAAAGTGTTGAATTTACACGCTTTGAACCCATTTTCAAATGTAAAGTTTTGTTAAAAGTGCTACATTTTTAGTAAACTTACATGGCATTTTAACCGTTACATGTAGTATAATATATATAGAAGATATACCAATATACAAATCGCATCTAATAGCCATAAAATATTTTGTTATAATCAAAATAGAAAGGCAGCGAATATATGAGCAACATACAATTTCAGAACGACTTAGACAGATTAGTTGAAATTCTGCCCGACAGGATTAGAAACCACATTGATTACCCTAAAATGGACGACGTAATAGAGATAGTGCTTGACATCGGACGACCGCCAGAAATTCGTCATGCGGACGGTAAGATTGAATACCTTGGTGCTTCTGAAATTACGTATGATGATATTTGCCATATAACATCACGTGTTCAAGAATTTACCTCTGATAACCGCTCAGGTATTCCAGGAACACTTCACAGAATTAGTGCTATCAGAAACAGACAAGGAAAAGTTGTAGGTCTTACCTGTAGAATCGGCAGGGTTGTAACAGGAACTATCTCTTGTATAAAAGATATTTGTCTGCAAAACAAAAGTATATTATTTTTAGGCAGACCAGGAGTTGGAAAAACTACAAAACTCAGAGAGATTTCCCGCCTGGTTGCCGACGAACTTGGCAAAAGGGTTGTAATTGTAGATACATCAAACGAAATTGCAGGTGACGGCGATACTCCGCACCCTGCAGTGGGTCATGCCAGAAGAATGCAGGTCAGACAGCCTGAATATCAAAAAGATATTATGATTGAAGCTGTCGAAAACCACACCCCTGAAGTTATTGTTGTTGATGAAATCGGTACGGAAGCCGAAGCTCAAGCAGCAAGAACTATTGCAGAACGCGGGGTTATGTTAATCGCAACTGCACACGGTAACAGCCTTGAAAGTTTGATTAAAAACCCTACATTATCAGATTTAGTCGGCGGTATTCAATCTGTTACTTTAGGTGATGATGAGGCAAAACGCCGCTCTTCACAAAAAACTGTTCTTGAACGTGAGAAACAGCCGACTTTCGATATCGTAATCGAAATTTTAGACAGAAATACCTTAGCGGTTTACAAAAACACATCCGAAGCTGTAGATTATATTTTGCGAGGATGGCCAATCAGACCGGAACTTAGAAAAGTTGACAAAACTTACAGCTTCTCATCAGAACCGCCGGTTGAAAAAACTCCGACTGTTATCGACAAAATTAACGCACTTGATGAAAAAATCGAACATCCGGAAAGTTTGAAATTCAGCTTCTCAAGACAAAAGTATGTTGAAGAAGTTAAAAAATTCAAAAAAATATACCTCTATGCAGTTTCAAGAAGCATAGCAGAAAAAGTAATCGAACGACTTGATTTGAACGCTGAGATTACACGTAACCTTGATGATGCTAATATTGTAATCGCACACAAAAACTTTATCAAAGGCGGAGCAAAAGTTCTGTCAACTGCTGAAGAAAACAGATTACAAATATTCTATGTCAAAACAAATTCAATGGCACAAATTCAAAAAGTCATCAAAGAAGCTCTTGATATTGCAGAAGTAAACGAACGTCAAACCTTCTATGATATTACAGAAAAGGCACTTGATGAAGCAAAAACAGCTATTGAAAAAGTTCTTGCCGGTGCGGCAGATGTTGAATTAACCCCGCAAAACACACAAATAAGAAAATTACAGCACGAACTTGTTGAACAGCACAATCTTGAAAGTAAATCCATCGGCGAAGGCGACAACCGCCACCTGCGAATTGTTGGCGGAAAAGACTTCAAAGAAAAACTCGGCTAGGAAAGATAAATAATACCCAGTCAGTCAAGGACAATAGATTTGAACCCCTTTGAAAAGCGCGGAGAAACTACGTCATTCTTCCAAGTCTTTTTGAAGGGGTTCCCGTAATAAAAATACGCACAATAACAGAGCGAATAATCAATGTTTGTGAAACGATAAACACAAAACATTAAAAAATAATAAATTTCCCTTGAGAATTCTCATTGATACTTTATAATATAAGTATATAATGTTGTGAAGGGAAATGTTTATGACAAACGAAAATTCAAATCCGTTTAAAAACGAGGAAGTCGTTAAAAACGAAGAAAACACTAATACAGAAGAACAAACAGAAAATACTGAAGCAGTTGATAATAAAAATAACAAGCTTCAAGAAGAATACGATAAATTAAATCAGCAGTATATTAGATTAGCCGCTGACTTTGACAATTACAGAAAACGCCAGGAAGCAGAACGCGAAAACTTAATTAAATTCGGTACCGAATCAGCGTTAAAAAGTATGCTTGAAGTATTAGACAACTTTGAACGCGGTCAAAAAGCTTTAGAAAGCGTTGAAGACTGTGAAAAAGTTAAAGAAAGTTTTAATCTTGTGCACAAACAGGTTTGCGAAACTTTAGCTAAAATGGGACTAGAGGAAATCAAAGCAATCGGCGAAGAATTTGACCCTAATTTCCACGAAGCAGTAATGCAGACCCCAACAAGCGAACACCCTGAACATACAGTAATAACTGAATTACAAAAGGGTTATAAAATGGGTGATAAGGTTTTGCGCCCTACACTTGTAAACGTTGCCGCAGCAGAATAATAAAAGCTGCCAAACTTGAGGATTAGAGGAAGTAGAAAAAGAAAATGACAGACTTTTATGAAATATTAGGTGTATCAAAAGATGCAACCAAAGACGAAATAAAATCAGCTTTCCGCAGGAAAGCCAGAGAATTACACCCCGATGTAAATAAAGCCCCTGATGCCGAAGAAAAATTTAAAGAACTTGGTAAAGCTTACGAAACTTTATCAGATGATAACAAGCGTGCAACTTACGACACATATGGCGAAGACGGTTTAAAAAATGCCGGTTTTGATACAAACGGACCGTTTGCAGGCGGATTCGGCGACTTAAACGATATTTTTGAAAGCTTTTTTGGCGGATTCGGCGGTTTTGGTTTTGGCGGACAACCTGACCCTAACGCTCCGCAGCGCGGCGATGATTTAAGATACGATTTAAGATTAAAATTTGAAGATGCGGCATTTGGTATAAACAAAGAAATTAAATTTGACCATCTTGAAACTTGTCCTGACTGCCGCGGAACAGGAGCAGAAAAAGGTTCTCAACCAAAGACCTGTCCGCAATGCGGCGGTTCAGGACAGGTTAAAACAGTTACCAGAACACCTTTAGGAAACTTTGCACAAATTACAACATGCCCGCACTGTAAAGGAGCAGGTCAGGTTATAGATAAACCTTGCAAAACATGCCAGGGACACGGTGTAATAAATAAAGAAAAGAAAATTGAAATTAAAATTCCTGCAGGCGTTGACAATATGTCAAAAATCAGAGTTTCAGGTGAAGGGGATTGCGGCATAAACGGCGGTCCTAACGGAGATTTATTTGTTGTAATCCACGTTGAACCATCCAGATATTTCAAACGCGACGGAATAAACGTATTTACAGAGCTTGAAATTTCTCCTGCGCAGGCTGTTATGGGTGATGTTGTGACAATCAAAACTCTTGACGGTGAAAGTGAAGTTCAGATTCCTGCAGGAGCTCAGCACGAAAATATTGTAAAAATTAAAGGAGCAGGTATCCCTGTTATTACAAAACCTTCTCAAAGAGGTGACCATATTGTAATTGTTAAAATCAAGATACCTACAAAATTAAATGAGGAAGAAAAACGCTTATATCAAAGATTATATGAACTAAACGGCGGTAAAAAACCTCAAAAATCAATTATGTCAAAAGTTAAGGGAGTATTTAAATAATATGCGCAAAATTTTAGCGGCAATCTGCCTGTGTTTTATTACTTGTACAAGTGCTTTAGCTGCACAGGTGCCCAAATCAGTTCAGGATTTTGTAAATAAGGACTTCCCCGAAACAAATTTTCGTTTCGATGGTGCTATAATTTTGCCTGATAAAACTATGTATCTTCCGGTTTTCCCTGCAAAAACCAATGATTCAACAGAATTACAAATCAAAACAAGTTATCCTGTTAATACCCAAATGAAACAAAAACCGGATATGTTGATTTTGGATAATAATTTTGTGCTGTTAAAAGTTATAAATACAAACGGTAAAAAAACTGTTATAAACTTAAACGACCCGCCTGAAGAACTTCAATCAGGTCTTTTGCCGCAGGATATTTTACTGCCGAAAGGACTTGTGATTCCTGAAACTTTAAAAGGAATTATCGGTGATATTGATGTTATGGTAACTCAAGATACAGGTTTGAGAATCAATAACACTAGACACAAAAATAAAAAAATTACAGCTCCTGTAGAACCGTTGGATGGTAAAAGTTTCTACGTGTCTTCCGGTGTAAATAAAAATATTCAGGTAATCCACACAAATACTCAAACTCCTGAATATTCACTTACACAAGAACACGTGATTAATGATATGAAAGCATACAACAATGAATTTTTATTTGTTACATATTTTGATTACAAGACTATGAATATAATTTCGCTTATGGACGAAAAAGTCATTAAGCAGGTTAATTTTGAAACAACACCGGAACAAATTATAATTGATAACAATAACAAAATTGCATATATCACATCAGGTTCAAATTCAAGCATTTATATTTTCAGCCTTGAAACCATGACACTAAAAAAACAGCTTAAAATTAACGGTATGTGCGAAAAATTTACACTAACACAAGACGGTACAAAATTGCTCTATGTTGACAGAAATACCAACAACATCTGGTGCATTGAACTTGATAATAATTATTTGTTAAAAAATATCGGAAGTTTTCCTAACGTATCAAAAATTGCATACGCTAACGGAAAAATCTACACAATAAGCAGAACAAAAAATAGACTTGCTATTATTGATTATGAAACAATAGATTTAATGTCAGAATTTGAAGTTAGTGAAAAACCTGTTGATTTATACGTAAAAGATAAGGATTTATTTATATTATGTGCACAAGATAATATTGTAGAAGTCTTAAACACTGAAGATGATGTAATTACAGATAAATTATTTTTAAATACAAACGCGTTTGCTACAAAAATGACACCAATTGAAAACAGTAATTTAATTATGGTTACAAATGCTCTGTCAGGCTTGTATTCAGTAATTGATACTGAATTAAAAGAAATCGTAAAAACAAGCCCGATTGATGTGCGTGTCAGAGAAATAGTTATTACAGATAAGGTGAAAACAATAAAATAATGATTGAAAATTTTGATAATACAACACAGGAAATTTTAAAAGAATTAGAAAAAACTCAAAAAGAATTTTGGAATATATCGAGAACAACCGCAGAATTTTTATATAATCTTGTTGTTGATTCAAAATCCAAAAGTGTAATCGAAGTCGGAACATCAAACGGATACTCTGGTATCTGGCTTGGAAAAGCTTTAAAAAAAACAGGCGGAAAACTTACAACAATTGAGTTTTACGATAAAAGACTTGATATTGCTAAAGAAAACTTTGAAAAATGCGGTGTTGCAGATATTATTGATACAAAAAAAGGTGATGCGGCAACAATTTTAGAATATTTACCGGAAGATTTTGAAGTAGATTTTGCATTTATTGACGCTAATAAAGCACAATATATTAAATTTTTTCATCTAATAGCACCGCATTTAAAAGTCGGCGGGTATATAGCTTGTGATAATGTTTTATCACACGCTGCTAAAGTTCAAACTTTTATTGATGATATTAACGCAAATCCTGATTACGAAAATGTTGTATTACCGCTTCCGGCAGGATTGTCATTAGCGAAAAAGTTAAAATAAGTACTCTTGCACAAGGAGAAGATAATGAGTGAAAATTGTATTTTTTGTAAAATTATAAGAGGCGATTTCGGAACAGAATTTGTTCACGAAACAGAAAACACTGTTGTATTTAACGACATTAACCCAAAAGCTCCGGTTCATATGCTTGTTTGCCCGAAAAAGCACATAGAATCCTTAAATGAGCTTGAAGACAAAAACTTGATGGCTGAACTTTTACAAACAGTAAAAGATGTTACAAAAAAAATTGGTCTAAAAGCATACAAAACTCAAATCAATACAGGAAAAGAAGCCGGACAGGAAGTTTTTCACCTGCATATTCATATTTTAGGAAATTTATAGAAATATTAAGCTATAATTAAAGATTTTCTGCATATCTACCGATAGATAAAATATATTTATTTAAATGGAGATATGTAAATGGTAGACGGCATTGGAAAAAATCACAACAATTACCCTGATCAGATGAAGCTTAAAGGAACTGACAAATCAGTTGATTTGAAAAACCTGACAAATTTGCAGCGTACAGAAAAAAACAAAGCGCTCTTTGATATGTGTGATTTAAATAAAGACGGTAAGATTGATGAAAAAGAAGCTCAATCTATGCGCGGTGTTTTGCTAACTGCCTCTAAAGGTGATGGGACATTAACCAAAAAAGAAGCAAATAAACTTTTTGGAAAAGAAATGAATGCTTTTGATGCAATTTCTGCTCTTGCCGACCAACAAGAAGCAATGATGAAAGACACTGAATACAAAGAAACTACCGGAAATAAAACAACCCACATTTACAACAGTAAAAATGGTGATCAGTATTCTTACAGAGCTGATTCAACAACTGATAAAAACGGCACTGCAACAACAGAACTTGATGACGGCACTCAGGAAATAAAATATAAAGATGGCTCAAGACAAATTATCAAAAATGATGGTACAGTTGTGTCTTATGATTCAAAAGGCAACAAAACTTCTGCAATTGTGAACGGTTTAATAACAACATTTACACCTGACGGCAATAAAGGTGTGACAACAGATGCCAACGGAAAAACTGTTAAAATAGTTGAACTTCGCAATGGAGAAGAAGTTAGAACTGAATTTGAGCACAAAGACAGTCAAACTATCAGCAGAGAATACAATGGTTTAAGTAATAATGCTAAATTAACATCAATTACGGTTTCCGACAGAGAGAAAAACGACAACGGAACAACAAGTACAATAGAAACAAAATATAATTCAGAAGAAGACATGAAAAATAACCGTCCGGCTTCTGCAATTCGTAATAAAGGACTTCCTACAGAAACCACTATTTCATATACTTATGATGATAAAGGTAATCAAATGATTACAGAAACAGATCAAACAAAAATACCAGCTTCAACTTTTAAAAATAAAGACGGTAAAACAATTGCATCTTCAGAATTTAATGCACCGCAGCCTCATACTGTTCAAAAAGGTGAAAGCGTAAGCCAAATAGTTAAAAATGCCCTAAAAGAACAAGGCTTTGAAAATCCTACAAAAGAACAGCTAAAAGCTGCAACAGAAGAATTTTTAGAATTGAATAAAGATACCGTTAAAACTTATAACGGTCCAAAAGCTAAATTTAAAGGCAATAAATATTTCTATCCGAATGATAAAGTGAATATTCCAAACTTTAAACTTTCAATTTCTGACAAATATCTTGATGAAGTTGAAGTTGTAGCTGCAAAACCTTCAGATAAAATGATGGCAAGTGAAGCTGATGATACTAAAATACTTGATAAACAGCCGGTAAAAACAAAAATGCATGAGATGAACTATGTTGCACCAGATGAATTTGGTCCTGTAGAATTTGATCCGAATAAAAACTTTTTAGCATAAAATTTGAAAACAAAAATTTATATGATAGCATAAAATTACGCGCAAAATTCGCGTAACTTTATATTTTAGAGTGTAGAAAGGGAAAGATATGAAAAACGGAATAGAAAACGGATATTACCATGAAATAACCCCGGGAGGTTACGGCATAGCAATCAAAACCGGCAAAGTACTATTTTCAGATAATTCACCGTTTCAAAAAGTAGAAGTTTTCGAAACAGAATCAAAGTTAGGCAGAATCTTAACTCTTGATGATTTAATGATGACAACGGAAGGTGATGAATACCATTACCACGAAATGATTACACATATTCCTATGATGCAGCACCCTTGCCCGAAATCAGTTCTTGTAATCGGCGGCGGAGACGGCGGCACAATCAGAGAAGTTATGAAACATAAAACTGTAGAACGTGCTGTTCTATGCGAAATTGACGGTATGGTTATTGAAGCTTGCAAAAAATACTTACCTACAATTTCCTGTGAGCTTGATAATCCTAAAGTTGAAATTCTTGTTGAAGATGCAATCGAATATATTAAAGATAAAAAAGATGAATTCGATATTATCCTGATTGATTCAACAGACCCTATGGGCCCTGGAGAAGGCTTGTTTACAGAAGAATTTTATACTAACGTTAAAAATTCTCTTAAAAAAGGCGGTATTATGGCTGCTCAATCCGAATCTCCATTCACAAATAAAGAAGAAATTAAAAAAATGTATAACCTTTTGAAAAAAGTATTCCCAACAGTTTCAACATACACATCGAATATCCCGACATACCCGGGCGGATACTGGGCATGGGCATTTTGTTCTGTTGATGTTAAACCGCTTGAATACTATAATGATGAACGCGCAAATGAAATTATTCCAACTTGTAAAATTTACAACAAGGATTATCACAACGCAAGGTTTGCATTGCCTAATTACTTGAAAGAATTATTATAAAATTAAAGGCGGCGGGATTTCATCCCGCCGCCTTTTTAAAACTCCTCATCAACGATTAATGATACTTTGAAAAATCCATAAAATACTTCCTGAATATATTTTAACCATACACACAAATAATAACAAATGCCAAAAAAACCTTAAAAATTCTAAATTTTTCAAATTTTTCATACTATAACCTATTACTTATAATTATATAAACTATAGCATAATACAAGTTATAACTCAATTAATTTACAATTATAACTAATGAATAAGAATGAATTATTAAAAAAGTTTGGTAAAAACGTTAAAATTGAACGAATTAAAAAAGATTTAACACAAGAACAATTTGCAGAATTATTGAATGTTAGTACAAATTATATTGCTTGTATTGAAAACGGCAGACAAAACATGTCGTTAGGAAAAATTCTTGAACTTGCTAATGCTCTTAATATAAATATTGAAAATTTACTTAAGTTTTATGAATAATTTTAATTTCCTGACGAGACAACCCTTTTATAAGTATCAACCACACTTTTATATAAAACCGGAACCTGTGTTACTTTATGCGATAAATAATAAGGATTTGTAAAAGCTGAAAAAAACTCCGCACCAAGTGTTGTAGTCGCATTTGCGGCAACTCTTAAGCTTTTATTATTTATGTCATCTTTATCAAACTTACGACGAAGCGGATTATTACTTTCATACAAATCATAAGTAACTGTATTTACCGCCTGAGGCACGGGGGTTGAATTTATCCAGTTAGAAACTGATGACATTCCTTGTTTGAACACTGTAACATCAATTAAATTCATACATATATATTAAATCAAAAAATATTTTTTTTTGCTAATACCAAATATACCTTGAATGCATATAATAATAAGGTCGTGACATATAATAAAAATGCTGACGTTCTAAATAATTTCTAATCTGCTGTTCTCGAATCATTTCCTGCTGAAGCATATTATTACGTTGCTGCTCAATAATCAATGCTTGCTGAGCTTTTAGTTGCTCTTCCTGATAATATTGATTCTTTTTATCTTGAACATAATTTGTACAATCCTGATTTAACGAATTAAAAGCATTAGTTAATTGTTGTCCATTGTATTTACTCAAATATAAATTGGCTGTTTTAAAAAATTCATCCTGTTTTTGTGAAATTTCTGCCGCAGAAACATTCACTGGAAGTTGTTTTCTAAATTCTTCCCACTTAGGAATTTTTACAAAACCTGTTACTTTTGAAGCTAATTTTTCAAGTTTAGCCTGCTCAATTTTTCCGATAACTTCATTTGCTTTTGTGATCTGTTTATCATCTCTTGCAACAGTTCTTGCCTTATACGCATATTGTAAACGGGTTTCATTGTTACTAATTGTCTGTTGAACACGCATCAAGTTTTCATAATTGTAATTCTCTTTCAACAATTCCTGAGCAAGTTTATTAGCTTCAAAATTATTTTGAAGATTGAAATAAGCAAGATATAAAAGCTCTTTGTCCTGATATTCTAACGGACTTATTTTCTTACAATATTCAATCGTTTTAGAATAATTTCCAAGTGCAAAATAACAATGTGCAATATATGATATTGCAAAATTATCATTTGAATTTTCATACATCATGAAATAATTTAACGCTTGCGTATATTGCCCTGAAGCAAAATACAATATTCCAAAAGAATAATTTACTAAATCTTTATTGATAATTTGACCTTGCATATCAAGTTTTCGAATTTTAGTAAGAATTCTTATTGCTTCGGGATAATTTTCTTTTTGATAGTTCAAATCATAATATTCTAAATATGCAGGTAAAAAATTCGGATATTTTTCAAAAACTTTGTTCCAATCACCTTTATCAATTAATTTCTGAACTTTTTTAACATATTTGTAATCTTCTTTTTCGTCTTTTGTCAAAGTTTTTAGGAAATTACTTTCCTCTGTACCTGATAATTTTATAAAATCAGCATCAATTTTCTCAGGATTTAAATTATAATACTTTAGATAAGAAGCATAAGGAATGTTTTTTAGCTGCAAACTTTGATTATATACAGCAGTTTGCTTGGTATTTTCCGGTGTAAAAATGTAACCCTGTGCACCATATGCATGACCAACACAAAAAACTGCAATAGCTAAACTTAAAATAATCTTTTTCATTCTACACCTCTTACAATTTATTATACTGTAATAACGAAATAAGACAAAAAAAGTTCAAAAAGGTGCGCCGCGAGAATTTTCGCGGCGCACCTAAAGCTTATATATTACGGCAAAATAATATTATCTCCAGCATGAATCATTACACCTGTATGTGATTTATCCCATTTAAGATTTGGATTAGCATCCATTATTTTATTAATATAGTTTGCAATTTGGGTAGCAGTCGCTTCCGAACCGAGATGTCGTTTTGCTATTTTCCACAAGTTATCACCGCGTCGGACTTCGTGTGTTGTCACAGGATTTTCTTGTTGAACATTTTGACCTGCCTGACCGGTTTGATTTCCTGTTTGGGTATTCTGAGTATTTTGACCTGCTTGATTATTATGTTGATTATTCACAAGATTTTGCACGACATTATTAAGATTTGTTTGAGCTGCACTTCCTGCTACTGGATTATTAGGATTAGCCTGAACATCAGCCACTGTCATTGCCGGTTTTGTAGTATCTGCAACAGTAAGATGACCTACAGATTTAATAAAATCTTCTCTTGACATTGTAATTTCTTTATCAGGATGCCAAGGATTTATCAGTGTAACTGTATCTTCTGTAACAGATTTCAATGTAAAAGCATGACCACTGAGTTTACCATTAGAACGAACCATCCTAAAAGATGCAACTGCTACATTATCAATATGTCCATCTTTACCATCATTCATAACACTATCAAGTATCACTAATCTGCCTTGATGCTCCAAAATTACCATCTATTTCAGCAGAAATTTTATTTGTTATTTTATTATCTTTATCATACTGTTCCTGCTCTTTGATAACACCATTATCCCAGTATTCTGTTTTTGATTTTACAGCACCATTTTCATAATATTCATCTTTAGTTTGAATTTTACCGTTATCGTGAAATTTTGATTCTGATTTTAATTTGCCATCAGGATAACGTGATTCTGATGAAATTGGAGTTTTTCCGTCAGATTTGTACTGTAAATGCACTGTTTCTGCAAGTTTATTATCTTTATCATACACTTTTGCATCTACGGAATTATCTTTATTGTGAGTAAATTTTGTTTCTTTAAGTAATTTACCATTTTTATCATATATTATACTATTTTCAATTTTACCATTTTTATCGAACTGCTCTTGTCTGGCTAATTTATTTTGACCAATTCTGGTTTCTTTATTTTTTACTTTTCCATTACGGTGATATTTATAGTTTATAATCGTACGTCTTGATAAATTTGTAGGATTTAAAATTTCACTAGATGGTTGCTTTTTATTTAATGCTTTTTCATTTTTAAATTTATATTGATATAAAACATCTTTACCATTAATCTGTTTTTTAGATTGAAACATTAAAGAGCCATCATCAAGTTTAATTAAAATACCTTCAGCGTTATTATACTTATAAGGTTCTTTAGATACTATTTTTACTTTGGATTGATTATTTATTTCCCCGTTATTTGATCCATCAGCAAATTCAATCACTTTCTTTAATGAACTATATTTAACATTAATATGACCATTTTCCATTTTTACAGGTAAGGAAAAACCTGTATTAACATTGTTCTGAATTTCACCTGCCATGAAATAAACTCCTAAGCTTTCTAGTACATATTTTTACTATTCGACAGATTAGAGTTGAAACTTTAATTTTGACTTTACACTTCTTTACAATAAAACGACTTAGCTTAAATATAAGCTAAGTCGTTTTTATAAATATTAAATTTTTACACTTCTTTAAATACTAAAGATGCGTTTTGACCACCAAATCCGAATGAATTTGAAAGTGCTGCATGAAGTTCAGCTTTTACAGCTTTATAAGGAACATAATTCAAGTCAGCAACAGCCTCATCCTGATTATCAAGGTTAATAGTTGGCGGTACAACATTATCATTAAGTGCTTTAACACAAACGATAGCTTCTGCTGCGCCTGTCGCACCTAACATGTGACCATGCATACTTTTTGTAGAAGTTACAAATAATGACGGATTTTCTTTTTGATCACCAAAAACTTTTGCAACAGCATGAGATTCAGCCTTGTCACCCAAACCAGTACTTGTACCGTGAGTATTTACATACTGAATATCAGATGGTTTTAAACCGGCATCTTGAAGTGCAAATTGCATTGCGTGAATTGCACCTTCACCATCCGGAGCAGGAGCAACAACGTCGTATGCATCACCTGTTTGACCGTAACCAACGATTTCTGCATAAATTTTTGCACCACGTTTTTTCGCATGTTCGTATTCTTCAAGAACCAATACACCAGAACCTTCTGACATGATAAATCCATCTCTGTCTTTATCATATGGACGAGAAGCTTTTTGAGGTTCATCGTTACGTTTTGAAAGTGTTCTTGCAGCAGCAAATGCGCCTACACCTACATCACAAATTGTAGCTTCAGCACCGCCTGCAACCATAATGTCTGCATCACCCCATTGAATTGAACGGAATGCATCACCTACAGAATGTGAACCTGTTGCACAAGCTGATACAATAACTTTATTAATACCTTTAAAACCATATTTCATAGAAATATTACCTGAAGGCATATTTACAATCATCATTGGAACTGTAAATGGTGAACATTTATGAGGTCCTTTTTCAATAATTCTAATATGATTTTCTTCAAATGTTTTGAATCCGCCAGCTGCAGAACTTACGATAACACCAATTCTGTATGGGTCAATTCCTAATTCTTCAATATTTTCAAGCTTAGCATCTTTAATAGCTTCATCAGCTGCAACCATAGCAAATTGAATGAATCTATCCATTTTCTTTGCAGCTTTGGCTTCCATATAATCTTCAGGATTAAAGTTTTTAACTTCACCTGAGATTTTTACAACGTGTTTTTCAATATCAATTGATTCAGATGTTGAGATACCGCTTTTTCCAGCTTTTAAGTTTTCCCAGAATTTATCAACACCAACGCCGTATGGTGTAACTGCTCCCAACCCTGTAATCACTACTCTTCTTTTATTCATTTAAGACATCCCTTTTTCATTCTAATAATAAATAATGCGAGAATGAGAATATTAAAATCCCACTCTCGCAAATATAAAATTTCAGTTTGAATAATTCAAATTTCAATCAGTGAGATAATTACTTACCTAATTTGCTGTCGATGTAAGAAACTGCATCTTGAACTGTTTGAATTTTTTCTGCATCTTCATCAGGAATTTCGCATTTGAATTCTTCTTCTAAAGCCATAACTAATTCAACTGTATCTAATGAATCAGCACCTAAATCATCTGTGAAACGAGCTTCAGGTGTAACTAATTTTTCATCAACGCTCAATTGATCTACTACAACTTTTTTAACTGTTTCTAATGTACTCATGTTTTTTTCCTCTTATTATTTGTGTATTACTAATACTTTTCTTCCAGTATTATAACCTGTTGAATATTTTTTTGCAAGAAGTTTACAATATCAGCGGGTTTTTGTTACAAAATTATATCATCAAACCGCCGGCAACTTCGATTGCTTGACCTGTTACATATTCTGTATCCAAAGCTAAGAATTTAACAACTTTTGCAATATCTTCAGGAGTTCCAAGTCTTTTCATCGGAATTGCTTTTAAGTATTCATCAATGTTAGGAAGTTCAGCAGTCATAGCTGTTTGAATAAAACCAGGACATACTGCGTTTACTCTGATATTTCTTGAACCAAATTCTTTAGCAAGAGTTTGAGTAAAACCGATTAAACCTGCTTTAGAAGACGAATAGTTAGCTTGACCAGCGTTACCGTGACGACCCACAATACTTGACATATTGATAATTGAACCTTGGCGAGCTTTTGACATGTATTTGATTACAGCATTAGTCACGCAGAAAGCAGATGTTAAATTAACTTTAATAACACTTTCCCATTGATTCATATCCATTCTTAGGAATAAACCGTCTCTTGTAATACCTGCATTGTTCAATAAGATATCAATTTTGCCGTGTTCAGCAATCATTTTATCAACATTTTCTTTAACTGCATCATAGTTTGATACGTCAAAGCTATAGAAGTATGCATTAACACCTAATGCTTTGATTTCGTCTAAAGCCGGTTGAGCTTTTTCTGCATCACAAATATCATTGATAATGATGTCGCATCCAGCTTTTGCAAGTTCTTTTGCACAAGCTAAACCAATACCGCGAGAACCGCCTGTAATTAATGCAATTTTTCTTTCTGTCATAATTTTTCTCCTTATTTTAAGCTAAAGCTAATTCTTCTTTTAAAGCATTTACTGTAGATTCTAACGAATCTTTATCATAAATATTATAAGTTTTTACACCTGCGTCGATTTTTTTAATCAAACCTGATAAAACTTTACCCGGTCCGATTTCAATAAATGTATCAACACCTTCATTTACCATATTTTGAATTGTTTGAGTCCAGTGAACTGATGAATAAATTTGTCTTGGCATTTTATTTTTGAATTCAGCACCTAAAACAGTAGCCTGCGCATCAACATTTGTAAATACAGGAACTGAAGCATTGTTTAATTCAAGTTCAGACACAAATGATTCAAATTCGTGACCTGCACCTTCCATAAATTTAGAATGGAAAGCACCTGAAACAGCAAGAGGAACAACTCTTCTTGCGCCTGCTTGAGATAAAAGTTCACCGGCTTTAGCAACTGCTGCTTCATCACCAGTAATTACTACCTGCGCAGGTGAATTATAATTTGCAACATCAACATATCCGACACTTGAAGCTTCTTCTAATGCCTTTTCCAAACTTCCTTCCGGAGCATTTAAAATTGCTGCCATAGCACCGCCTTTTGTAGCGCCCATTAAATCAGCTCTTTTTTGAATAGCTTTTAATGTTGTTTCTAAATCCATAACACCAGATGCGTACATTGCGCAATATTCACCTAAACTGTGACCTGCTGTTGCATAAACTTCAACATCTAATTGAGATTTAAAAGCTTCCAATGCTGCAATTGATGTTGTTACAATTGACGGCTGAGTATTAATTGTTTGTTTTAAATCATCTTCAGGACCTTCAAAACAAATTGTTGTAATACTTTTACCTAAAACCTTATCAGCTGAATCAAAAACATTTTTTGCTGAGTCAAAGTTTTCGTACAAATCTTTTCCCATTCCAACAGATTGAGACCCCTGCCCAGGAAAAACAAATGCTATTTTCTTAGTCATATAATATATCCCTCAAGTAAGCTACCCTTCTTAATAAGATAATTATACAATAAAAAGCACTAAAGTAAAGATTTTTACAAATTATTTGACATTTTTAATAACCCACTTAAAATAATCTGCATCGGTTTTAGCTTTATGAGCACAGGTAATTCCATTAACACTATCTGTAGCTGATAAACTGCAGTATTGATCTAAATTAGCAGCATAATAAGTACCCACACTACCCATTGTTCTAAGTTCCCCATCTACAAAATCAAATGTAAATAAATCATAACCCCATCTGTTAGGCTTATTTTTATATCCGTTCAAATCTACAGAAACCCAGGTTCTACCGGGTGCTCCGGGAGGATTTTCAATAAGGATATTTGTTCCGTCCATCAAAACAAATTGTCCGTTATCAAATAAATCTGTCCAAGCATCACTTTTTCCATTTAATGTTTTATATGGAGAGTAATTAAATTTGGTATTGTCATTGCCGCCACAACACCTATTATGCCTAGAGTAATTAGAACCTCTGCTAATGTAAAACCAGCTTTAGAAAATACTGGTAACATATTACCCCGTCCGGCGAGGACCTCTGCTAATGTAAAACCTGATTTTTTCATATTACCTCCATTAAAAGTTATCGTAATACAACTATTTTATTCGAAAATCTAATGTATAAATCGTTTATTTAAAGTATTTTCAATCGTAATGCGATTAGTTTTGATTTTTATCAATTGTTTACCAACATTTTACAAGGGTTACAAATGTATTATTTTGATATAGGGGCTAAAAATGACATCATGTAAAAAACAATTGGGTAAAAGAATTAAAGAACTAAGAAAAAGAAATCATTTTACTCAGGAACAATTATCCGAACTTATAGGACTTGAACCCAACCACATTTCAAAAATAGAATCAGGTGTTCACTTTCCTCAATCTGAAAAACTTGACTTAATAGCAAAAACTTTCAATATTCCCATTATGGAATTGTTCAATTACGAACACAAACAACCAATTGAAAAGATAAAACAAAAAATAACAGAATGGTTAAATAACGCTTCAAAAAACGAAATTGAATATATATATAAAACAATAATAAATATTAAAGATTTAAGATAATAAAAAAAGACGGGTTTTAACCCGTCTTTTTGGTTTTCAAGCTTAAGTTAGCAAATACCTTCTCGTAATCTTACGATTGCACCGCCCCATGTCATACCGGCACCAAACCCGCAAAGAATTGCTGTTGAACCAAGTTTTACATTTCCTTTTTCAACACCTTCTGCCAATGCTATAGGAATAGAGGCAGCTGAAGTATTTCCATAATATTTGATATTCGTGACAACCTTATCATCTGAATATCCAAGACGCTCTTGAACAGCATGAATAATTCTTAAATTCGCTTGGTGAGGAATTAAATAATCAATATCTTCTGCTTTCATGTCAGCATTTGAAATTAAATCTTCCACATACTGAGGAAGAACTCTTGCTACAAACTTATAAACTTCTTTACCGTTCATTACAATATATTGCTTATGATTCTCACACGGTTCAACAAGCGGGCAATTTTGTCCTGATAAAGGAAGTTCAATCAAATTACCTAAAGTACCATCTGCTTTAATATCAATCGCAATAATATCATCAACCCCGTCATCTGATTCTGTTACAACCATTGCACCTGCACCATCACCAAATAATATTGATGTTGAACGGTCTTCCCAATCCAAAAGTCGTGAATTATTATCAGTTGCAACTATTAAAATTGTTTTATACATACCGGATGATATATAGGCTTTTGCAATACTTAAACCGTAAATTAATCCGGAACAAGCTGCTGTAATGTCAAATGCAGGCACATGATTTGGAATACCTAATCTATCTTGAATTTGACATGCAATTGCAGGATATAATTTTGGAGGAGCTGATGAAGCTGCAATTATTAAATCCACATTTTCAGGGTTGATTTTTGATTTTTCAAGTGCTTGCTTGGCAGCTTTCTCACCTAAATCAACTGCTCCCTCGTTACCTGAAACTAAATGTCTTTCTTTTATTCCTGTACGTGAATAAATCCATTCATCAGATGTGTCATATAACTTTGTTAAATCATCATTAGTAACTACTGTTTCAGGAACACAATACCCTACACCTGCTATTTTTAATGGTTTTAAATTTTGTGTCATAATTTTTCCTACCTATTAATATTTTCTGAAATCTTAGAGTTAATATCTTTATTAAGAACTCTGACAGCTGCTCTTACAGCATTTTTCATAGCATAAGATGAACTGCGGCCATGAGCAATTACAGATATACCCTTTACTCCTAATAATAGCATACCTCCAAAAACTTCCCAATTAATTCTTTTTAAAATGCGTCTTAAAAATGGTTTTGCCAACAAACCGATAATGCATCCGATAAAATCAGACTTAAATTCGGTTGAAATCATTTTTAAAAGCATAGAAGCAGTACCTTCTGTTACTTTTAATGCAATATTACCTGCAAAACCGTCACATACAACAACGTCACATTTATTTATGAATAATTCTTTTCCTTCAATATTACCGACAAAATTGATATAACCTTTTTCATGCATATCTTTCAAAAGTGGGTAAGTATCTTTAACTAATGTATTACCTTTGCCTTCTTCTTCACCAATGCTTAAAATACCTACTTTTGGGTTTTCTATTCCAACGATATGTTCAGCATATGCAACACCCATTTCTGCAAACTGTGCAAGCATTTCAGGTGTACAATCACTATTAGCGCCGCCATCAATTAAAACAACAGGTTCTTTCATTGTTGGTAAAGTTACAGAAATTGCAGGTCTTTGAACACCGTGGATTCTGCCTAAACCAAATAAACTTGCTGCCATAGCTGCACCTGTAGAACCTGCTGATACAACAGCTTCACATCTGCCTTCTGCAACTGCTCTGACTGATGCAACAATTGAGGAATCTTTTTTCTTACGAATAGATTGCCCGACAGCTTCACCCATGCCAATAACTTCTGAAGCATGAGTAATTGTATAATCAATTTTATCTAAATCTATTTTAATTCTTCTTTTATGTCCCTTAGTACCACAATCGGAATAAACACATCCTGCAGCCTTAATTCTGTCAAGTTCAGCTTGAATATCTTCTTGCCTACCAACAAGTTCAAGACCGACACCATATTCTTGTGCCGCCCACACTGCACCTTCTACAATCGCTCTCGGTGCGTAATCTCCGCCCATCGCATCTATAGCTATTCTTGACATATTATTCTCTCTCCAACGTTTGGTTTTAATCTGAAAAATCAGAAGCGGTAATTAAATTGCCGCCTCTGATAGTTTTAAACTTATTATTCTTCTGTTTTTTCTTCAACAGTTTCTTCAGCTTTTACTTCTTCAACTTCTACTTTAGCTTCTTCTGCTTTAGCTTTTTTTGAAGTTTTCTTAGCCGGTTTTTTTTCTTCTACTGCAACTGCTGCTGCTTTGTCTGCCAATCTTACAGGCTGACCTTTATAGGTGCCGCAAGCTGTACATACTGTATGTGTTAAAACTGTTTCGCCACAGTTAGGACATTTTGTTGTCTCAGGCTTTGTAGCTTTCCAGTTTGCTCTTCTGCTGCCTTGAGCAGAATGTCCTGTTCTTTTCTTAGGTACTGCCATTTTGTCTTTCCTTTTTTATTTTCTTGTATTACTAACTGTTTTTTGGGTTAATTTGGAGATTATTAAAGACTTCCAGTCTTGGATCAATGGTATTTTCTTCTGAAAGAAATTCCCTTCCTTTACAATTAATACCACAAACTTTTTTATTTGGAAAACTTAATATTACAGATTGATACAATAAGTCATAAATATCAATTTCTTTTTCGCCATTTAAATCGGTAACAAATTGACCGTCTTTTATCTCAAATTCTTGTCCGGATTCTTCATAATCCCCAAGTAGTGAGGTTTTCGAGTATAATTCGTCTATATTAAAATTCAATTCATGCTCAAATTTTTCCAGACATAAATCACATTCGAGATTTACAACACCTGTTACGTGCCCAGAAATTCCTACATAATTATCAAATGATTTTGCACATAACTCGGCATGGATAGGGGTAACACAATCAATACCTTCGATTTTTTCATCGAAAGTGAAATATAGTGTTTTATTTTCGGCGTTTTCTAAATCTTCCAGTAGTAAAACTTTTTCCATAATTAATTTAAGTATTGTTCTTCCTGGATTGCTAATGCTGCAATCTGGTTAGAAACAAAACAAACCTCTTTTAACGGACCTTCCGTTTCTTTTTTTATTAAAACTGCGTTTGGAGAAATCATTCTTTCACTTAACTCCTGATATAATGCTTGGTAATCCTGAACATACAACACCAATGGCGCTGTTGAACCTTTGATAAATACTAAAACTGCATAACGTTTTTTAATATTTTGAGCATTCATACCCTGAGGGTTAAATTGTTGAGCCATAATTTTCTCCTTTTTGGTATAAATATTTTAACAAAAAATCCCTAAAAATCAAGATATTTAACAAAATTTAAGCTGTTTTTAAATTTTTACAGCTTTATGATAAAATCATTTCATTAGAAAGGTTTATTATGTGGGATAAATTAAAAGAACAGTTTAACATTTTAAAACTGGAAAAGAAAAAGCTTTATCTTGTTACAAATTCAGACAAGTTTGTTTCTCAAGACGATTTTTTAAATGCATCAGCATCTGCACTTCAAGGCGGTGTTGATATTCTACAGTTAAGAGAAAAATCTATTCCGGACGGAGTTTTTGTAGAAATCGCGCACAAAATGAGAACTCTTTGTGATGAATATGGAGCAACATTTATAATAAATGACAGAATTGATATTGCACAAATCGTAGAAGCCGATGGAGTTCATCTTGGACAAAGTGATATAAGCATACACGATGCGCGCATGATTTTAGGAACTAATGCAATAATCGGAAAAACTACTTCAACCCCTGATGAAATAATAAAAGCTGCAGATGAAGGTGTTGATTATGTGACATTTGGGCCAATTTACACCAAGCAAGATGAGTTTGTTGACGAAAGTGTTGTAAATTGGATTATTAATAACGTAAAAATTCCTGTATTTTATACAGGTGACATAAATCAAAATAATATCACTGAATTAATTTCACTCGGGATTTCAAAAATCGCACTTACTGATGCTATTATGTATTCAAAAATTCCGGAACAATCCGCAAGGAATTTTTTGAAATTTCTGCCGTAAGTTAAGCCTTGACAGAATCATGAGCCAAATGTTATAATAATTAAAAAAATTAAATAAAATTTATATAGGGTATAAGATTGTGAAAATGCCAAAATGGCAAGCGAAAAAGAAATTCACGTAAACGGATACGTAAAAAGAGATGGAACAGAGGTTTCCGAATACTACAGAAGTGCTCCAGAAGGTTCAGAATTATTCAGTAATAGTTCTAGCGGGTTATTTAACAATAATTCGTCATTTGGTGAAAACTCACTTTTTGGACCTGTTGAAGATACTAAAAAAACAGAACAAACAGACTTTCCAACCATACCAGAAACACAGGATATTCCGCAAAATTCCGGAAATTATCAATATTCACCGGATTCTGTATTTAACAGCCCTGTCGGAAATTACTTACAACAAAATCAAGCACCGCAAGAACCTGTAGAAAATCAAGAATTGAATATTCATGCATTTGAAGCAGAACAGCAAGTGAACGATGTTCTTAATTCAATAAAATACATGGACAAAAACCAAATGCGAAATGAGCTTATGAGAGAAAGAACTAACAAAATGCTCGAAAAAATAACTCAAGCACATAATAAATCACGGGAATTTGAGCAACAAACTCTTGATAAATTGATTAATTCGCCAAATCAGCAGGAATATCAAAAAACATATAAAACTTATATTGAAATTAAAGTAAATAATGACCTGAAAGCTGATAATCTTAACCGGATAAAATTTACTGCAAAAAACAATAACATTCCGATGCTTTATAATGAACTGAATAATTATAAAAGTGATTTTGACACAGTTGCTAAAACATACAGGCAAAAAAATCCACTAAAAAATCCGGAAAAACCTTTGTCGTATTATACAACACTAATGCATGATGAAGTTCCAATAAATCATGCCAATAATTATACATACAGCTCACAGCATAGAGCTGAAGTATTAAATGATATACATAAAAAAGAGCCTAAATATGCTATAGATATTGGTATGTGGGGAAAAAATTGGTTACAACATACAAACAAAATTAATGATGCCAAAGAAATGTGGAAAGCTTCATCCCATGATTTTACTCAAAGTAAAGATTATGTTAATAAAAATGGTTCTTTATTAAGTAGTATTTCTGATTTAAAAGATAAAGAACTGCAAAATATTGTAAAAAATAAAGTTAAAAACTCATATGGAGCAGATGATTCTGTTGGTATGATTTTTAATTCTAATAGTAACCTATCTAAAGAAATGGCAAATTCTCCAGAGTACAAAAAACTCTTTTTAGAAAACAAAAATGAATTACTTAATTACCAAGTTGTTAAAAACAAATCAGGTAACTTTAGCAGTTCAAAAAATTTAGAACTTGCAATAAGAAAATTTGATGTTCCTTACATGTTTATTGATGCAAATGGAGATTTTTGTACAGTAGCAATGGATGCATATGATTTTCAACCTGGCGAAGATTGGAAAATAGACCTAGCTGCAAAAGCACAAAATAGTGGTTCTGCAAGAAAATATTATACATTACATGTTACTAGAACTCCTAAAGCAATATGGGAGAAATGGTAAAATCTAATTAAATAATCTAGTAAAAATTTAATTAAATAATCTAATAAAATAATTATTATAATATATTTAGAATATGAAATTAGAAAAATCTTTTCTGAATTTGTAACTTTTATATTTTCTACTAGATGATAACTATGTCTTAATAACAATATATTTAATACTAGTATTAAAAAATATATTATTATATCTAAGATTAAGACCAAAATATATATTATTATGTTTATTATTGATAATATATTTTCACTGGACATTGTTGGCATTAAATCAAAATCCAATGATATACACCACACTAATATAAAAGAAACTATAAAAATCCAAAAAAATAAAAATAAAAGTGAAAATATAAAATATATTATTGCTAAAATCTCTTTCATATCTAATATTTTAAACTCGGGAGGTGATAATTTCATCAGTCAAGTTTCTATTAATTAAGAAGTGCGCCGAATTCTTCGGCGCACTTAACTTTATACATTTGTTGTTAGTGATGGTGCGATTGAAATAAATTGTCTTACCAAATCCGCATCCCACTGGATTCCTGCACCTTCTTTTAAAATCGCACAAGCTTTTTCTATTGGCATACCTTTTCTATACGGTCTGTCACTAACAAGTGCATGGTATGCATCTGCAACTGATACAATACGTGCCGCAAGAGGAATTTGATTACCTTTCAACTGTTCAGGATAACCCTTTCCGTCCAAGCGCTCGTGGTGATATTTAACAATAGGAATTAAGTCTCTTAATGCTTCATTTGGCGCTAATACTTTCTCTGCACCAATTGTTGGGTGCTGTTTCATAATTTCCCATTCTTCATCATCAAGTTTACCCGGTTTTTTCAATACACTTTCCGGAATACCAATTTTACCAACATCGTGTAAAAGTGCACCAATTTTAATTCTTTCAACTTCATGTTCCGGAAGATTCACGGCACGAGCTAAAGCTTCCGCATATCTTGAAACTGAGGTTGAGTGACCTTTTGTATATGGATCTTTTGCATCAATTGCACCAGCAAGTGATGTTACCATTTCCATTAAGTGATTGTGGTTGACAATTTCTTCTTGGTTAAATTTGTGTACAAGTTCTTCTTCAAAATTTATACCAATTTGAGAGTGACGTTTTGCAAGAACTTCAGCAAATGAATTCAATGCAACATCATCCCAGAAATTAAAATCTGAAGAACTTATTATTGCAGACATACCTTCTTTATAACCCTTAGCCTGAGAAATAAACATAGCTTGCTCTGCTAAAATTAATAATTTTTCCTGATCAATTGTGCATTCAGGATATGTTGAAATTCCTACAGATACTTTAATCGGACCAACATCATCCACAAAGCAGCAAGACAAACAATAAGTTATATATTCTGCAAGATATTTTGCATCTTTTGTATCTGTATCAGGCATGATTACAGCAATCTCATCGCCGCCGTATCTTCCTGCATAGTCATTTGCACGAATATTTTGACTGATTTTATCCGCAATTGTCTTAATTACTTCATCACCTTTAGCATGACCAAGTTCTCTGTTAATTTTAGAAATATTGTTTACATCAAACATTACAATAGACAATGACTTGTTATTATCTTTTGCTTTAACCAATTCATTTGCAAGAATTTCTTGAAACCCTCTGTGATTATATAATGATGTTAAAGTATCAGTATTTGCATATTTATTTGTTTGCTCTTGCAATTGAACATTATGAATAAACATTCCCATATAATTAGAGAAAAATGATACGAGGTTTGTATTTATATTCGAAATGCTTTGTCCAACAAGCATTACACCAATACATTTGTTTACTGACATCATTGGTACAATAACTGAACTTGTCTTAACAAGATAAGGAATATTTAAATAATTTATATTATCTTTATCAATAGTAACTTTATTATTTAAACATTGAACAATCGGATTTTTTTCATCTGATAAAAAAACTTTTGATGAATAGGTATTTCCTGTTTGACTAAAAAGTTTCAAGTTTATACATTTTGATTTTTCATGCAATAAACCAAAACCTACAAAATTCCATTTTAATTGGTTTACAAAGATATTATTCAATCTTGCAAGCAAGTCAACCATACTTTTATGAGCAGAAAAAGCATCTGAAATACTTCTCATTACATCAAAATAATTAATATTTGTATTAACTTTTTTCAAGTTAGATGCATAATTATCAGTATAAGATCTTGGCTTTGTTTTATTATTATTAAAATTATTGATAGTTTCTACAATATTTGTAAGAGAATTTTCTTCAGGAACAGAAATCGGCTTAATAAGATTATCTAATTTCTTTTTAGTCTTAACAAGTGTTTGAGTTTCCGAGGCAGGCTTATTCTTTGGAACAGAAATCATTTTCAAATCTTCTACAAGTGATTTGTTCTTCTTGATAGGATTTGAACTTAATTCCTTTTTATCCTGCTTTTTAGCTTTATTTAATTCTTTATTTTCTAAATTTTCCAACAGAATCTACCTACAATTTCCTTAATTAAGTTTCGTAATGAATATTATTTGACTAAAAAATCATAATTATTTACATTACTAAACAATTTTACCTCATACTACATTAAAATCAATCCTGCAAACAGACGGAAAAACTTCTGTTTGAAAAAATCTAAATTTTAGATTTACACTTTCTACTACAATTATAGTATAAAGTATAATTGTTCATTTTGCTAGT
The DNA here is from genome assembly GCA_950022695.1 of uncultured bacterium. GTDB lineage: Bacteria > Cyanobacteriota > Vampirovibrionia > Gastranaerophilales > Gastranaerophilaceae > Zag111. The sequence goes on from CATLLN010000006.1 coordinate 53,591, forward strand.
GCGATAAGACTGAATGTAAATATATGTTACAATTGTTATTAAAATCCTAAAGTTTTCAAAAAAGATTTCCGATATCTAATTTGTGATTAGAAAACTTTAAGGAGTGTATAAATGTTGGACAAAAAGATTATGGATGTAGAAGATTTAATGGTAGATTATGCTGAAATGACAAGCTTTGATTTCGGCTCATTATCTAACGAAGAAATGGATACATTAAATAAAATTACGCACAGCGAATATGCAAATAAACCTGTAGCGTTTAAATATGGAAATTTCAAATTGGTGGATTTTTTCCACTCATTATTGACCAATGAAGGTTAATAGCTGAAGATTTTGGAGATATGTTGTATGAATGATAAGAAATTGTTTGAATCAGGATGTTTTTCACCGGAATGGGCAACAGATATGGAACAAAGTCCTATATCAACATTCTATACACGTCAAAACAAAGACCTGCAAACACTTTTAAATGAATTAGACGAAATAAAAGACCGGATACAAGAAATTCAAGCCAAACAATGGCATCTGGCTAAACTAATTAATTTCCACGAAAATGAATTAGTCAGAGAATAACGACTACCAGACAGACACATACATAATAAAAAGCCATAAAAATATTTATGGCTCTTTTTTTGCATATTGTACAATTCGAGGTTGCTAAGCTGTCTTTAGCTTTTTATCGGGTTCTCCGATTGTTTGAAGTAATGTGTCGATTACTTTAGGCATTTGACAAATGAAAGAATAGTGTCCGTTTCTCAATGAACACTTTTTACAGTCACAATTTATGGAATAGCATTCAATAGCTTGTTCTGTCCAATTTTGTGTAATAGAATCAGACATTTCATCGTTACCGGGCATGTACATATCAACCATTTCATTTATCATACCGCCTCTTTCCAAAATTCTTAAAACCTACCCAATATGATTTTAAATGATTATAACACTATTTCAATCCTCTGTTTAATGGATTTTAATAACTGTGCAACTCACTTAACAGCTATTTCAATTTGCATAGCTCTTATTTTTAATCTAAAATGTGCGTAAATAGTTTTTTAACTTACAAAAATAAATACAAATATTCTATATAATAAAAAAATATAATAAAAGTTATCCAACCGAAAAGGGCTCACTGGAATACTCCAACCCAAATTCATTCTCGCTTAGCGATATTTGGATAACTATTATTATTATTACCGATTTATAGTACAATGTCAAGTGTAATAGGAGAATTTAATAGATATGAATGAATATACATTAACAGAGTTTTCAATATTCTATAAAAGATTAATGGTTGTTGAAAATTGCTTGAAAACTTTAATTATTACTCAATATACAACTGTTTTTGGAGATAATGCTTACAATATTTTATACAGATATTTCCATACATTAGATGTTCAACGTAAATTAAAAGAACAGATTTTTAAAAACATATATTTATCCAAAAAAGATAATAATGAAAAACTTATTATGTCAGTCAACAAAATGTATTTAGGTGAAATCCTAAATATTTTTGCAAATCCAGTATATTTAAAAAACAAAAAAGTTGCTAATATATTTTTCCCAATTCCAACAGAAACAAATAACTCTAATTTTCAACAAAAACAAAAAGCATTAAAAGATTTTAGGAATTGTATTGCTCATGGCAATGAGAAAAAATATTATTTAGAAAGAACTCGAATGATAAAAGGTTTAGTATTTTTTGAAAAAATATTACAATGTGGAACAGTTTTTACATTTGATGTATTAGATAAAATCTCAAGTTACAGAAAATTATCTGTTATTGAAATATTGGCAATAATTTATGATATTAATAAATCATATTTTAAAGATGATAAAATGTTAATAATACTTTTTGATGACATTGCATTAATAAATGGTTATATATTTAAAAGTCTACCTCAAAGATGGACAATAATAAGACGTAAATTTGAAATGGAAAAACAAATAAAAGAGAATAATATTAAAATTACGAATGTTTTAAAAGAAAATAATCAAATGCGTTTAAATTTTAATAACTATTAATGCATTTTGTCATGGATTTACTTTCGAGAATTTGTAATTATAAAAAATAAAATATAAAATTATTTTTGAAGATAAACCTTGTTCTTATGAAGAATGTGTAATTTTGTATAAACAATTATTTTTAGAAATATTAAAAGCTGATGGATTTGAAACAAAAGAAATGATTGAAAAGAACTGTTAGAGAGACGTTTCCTCCCGATTCTTTTAAGGGGATAAGTGGACTCGAAATTTATTAAATATGAGACCGCAGTGAACTGTCTTGCTCGTTTGCATTTAACAGGTCTACGGACTTTCTTTTCACAAGCTTTGCTTGCTCCAAAGAAAGCTCCTCCGCCCTCAGTTCACTCGCGTTCGAACCAAGACAAACCTCTCGGTTTGTGTGGTTCTCGTTCACTGATTTCAATGCAATATAAAAAAGAGGTTAAGGAAAACCTTACCTCTCTTTTACATGGGCCGCAGTGGACTCGAACCACCGACCTCACCCTTATCAGGGGTGCGCTCTAACCACCTGAGCTAGCAGCCCGTATTTTCAACGTGGAAATCTTACTTCCCTTTCGCATGAACAAATGTACTATAAACATTTTTTAAAATCAAGTGTTTTTATTAAATTCACTAAAAAAGACTGCCAAAATTTCTCCTGACAGTCTCTTCCTTCCTTTAAATAAGTCTTTACTAGATGTTCATATTACGTTGAAAATTCTTTCTGATTTTCTTTTTTGCATTATCTAAGTTTTTAATTTTCTTTTCTGCATATTTAATTTGTTTTTTTGCTGCTTTTCTTTCTGTTTTTACAGTGTTATAACGAGCATCAATTTCTGCATAGCTATTTTTGTAATTTAATAGTTTATTTCTAATTTCTACTTGTGCATTATCTATCTGTAAAATTGAATTTTGCATTTTAGAGCCTGCTACAACCTGACTTGCATCTAATAAATCTGTTCCTTTAGCATCAACTGATGTTGAAGTTGTACTTACTGCCGGTTTTACTGATGTGTTATCATCAAAATTCAACGGAGTAAATTTTGTTTCTGCCATAACTACAGAACCGCTTGCAATAATCAAGCCCAGTGTTAAAACTATAAGTTTAGATATTTTTTTCATTTATACACCTCCATTACCTTTGTCAATTTATAATTTTATTTTAATTTATTTTTTTAGGAAGAAAAAGAAATTTACATAATTTAATAGTCCTTTAAAGATTAGATTTTGTGCTATTATTTTTATTAAATAGGACTTGGGAAGATGAAAAAAGATTGGATTTTAGAAAGCACGGGCTCAAATGAAAAGTCGTTAATTAAAAGACTTTTAATATCACGCGGAATTAAAACAGATGAAGAAATAAAAGAATTTCTTAATCCGCTTGAAATGACAATAACATCGCCGGATGTTTTTACTGACATGCAAAAGACAATCGAGCGTCTTTCACGTGCTATTGAAAACAATGAAACCATTATCATTTATGGCGATTTTGATGCTGACGGTGTAACTTCTACTTCTGTTCTATACAAAACTTTGAAATTTTTAGGTGCAAATGTTCATTATTTTATTCCGGACAGGGAAAATGAAGGTCATGGATTTGACAAAAAAGCTTTAATTAAACTTATGACAACAGTAAAACCTAAAGTTATAATTTCTGTTGACTGCGGGATTTCAGATGTCGATGCAGTAAAATTTATAAATAGTTTTAAAATTATTGATGTAATAATCACTGACCATCACGAAGCACCGGAAATTTTACCTGATGCTTATGCGATTATTAACCCTAAATCGCCAGGAGCACTGGATGAAAACTTAACAGCAAAACAAATTGAACATCTTACATATCTTGCAGGGTGCGGTGTTGCTTTTAAAGTTGCTCAGGCTCTTTTAACAAAATACGGCAAAGTCGAATTTGTTTATGAAATTCTACCGTTTGTTGCTGTTGGAACAGTAGCTGACGTTGTGCCGCTTCTAGGTGAAAACAGATATTTTGTTACAAAAGGATTAGAACTTATCTCAAGAGGTAAACATAACGGACTTAAAAGGCTTTTAGAAAGTGCCGGATATGATATTACAAAAGGTGTTACATCCGAAAACATTGCTTTTGGAATTGCACCAAGAATCAATGCTTCCGGTCGTCTTGACACAGTTGACGCAGCTTTAAAAGTTTTGATTTCTGAAAATCCTCAAGAAGTCGAAATGGCTGTAACAACATTAAATGAATTAAATAAAGTTCGACAAACACTATGTGCAGAAGTTTTTGAACAGGCAGATAAAATGGTTCAAAAAGAAGGTAATAAAAACTCTGCAATTGTTTTATTTAGTGAAGCATGGCATATCGGAATTATAGGAATTGTAGCTTCAAAGCTTGTTGAAAAATACTACAAACCTGTATTTTTGATGTCTTATGTTAAAGAAAAAGATCAGTACAGATGTTCTGCAAGAAGTATTGAGGGTGTACCTTTATATGATGTAATTGCTGCTAATTCTGACCTTTTTGACGGTTTTGGCGGACATAAACTTGCTGCAGGATTAAGTTTTACAGGCGAAAAAACACCATTTGAAATAGTTAAAAAAGCTCTGAATGAAACTGTTAGAGAATATACTTCAACAAAAGAACTCAAACCTTTTATAAAAATTGATTTAATAGTTGACCCAAAAGATGTTACAACTGATTTGGTTGAAGAAATTTCACAGCTTGAACCGTTCGGAGCATCAAACCCTAGTCCTGTTTTTGCAATAAATAACCTAAAAGTCACACAAAAAAGACTTATGGGTTCTGATAATTCGCATTTAAGACTGAATGTAACTTCCGGTGCTGATGAATTTACGGCAATCTGGTGGAAACGGGGAGATGCTGGATTAAGTTCCGGAGATAGTCTTGATATAGCTTTTCACCCGCAAATAAATGAATTTAACGGCAACGTTTCAGTACAATTAATTATTGATGATGTACATTCTGATGCGTTAAAAGAAGAAGAAATTACACCTCAAAGTACCTATAAAATCTATGATAATCGTACAAAAACAGGGATTTTACCTAATGTAAATGATTACATCAAAAATTCAAAATTGAACATAAAAGTTTTTGCAGAAAGTAAGTATATTTTAGATACCATAAAATCTTACCCTGAAATAACCTCAAAAACCTTTACCAGACAGGATATTCCGACTTGTGATGTTGTAATGTTTTTTGATTATCCTGCTGATAAACAAACTCTTGATTTAATCTTAGACAAAGCACAACCAAAAGGGGTTCATTTTATGAACTATGAGCCGAAAATCCTTGATGAACAGGAGTTTTTGAAGATTTTTACAGGAATGTTGAAGTTTGCTGCACACAACAATAGTGGAAAAGTTGAATTGGTACGCTGTGCAAGCTTTTTAGGCAAATCTTTAAAAATATTTGAAATGCTTTTAGCGCTTTATGAAGAAGTCGGATTTATAAAAATTCTTGAGAAAAATTCTGCATTCTATCTGATAGAATTTATAGGTGTGGATGACATTTCAAAAGTTCTTCACTGTGAAAAATACTCACAAATTTTTGAACTTATAATTGAATGCGAACAATTCCAAAAAAGCCTATTGGAAGACGATTTAGCTGCAATTTTAGTTTAAACTTAAGCTCTGCCGTACATATCTTCGTAGCGAATAATATCATCTTCTGATAAAATATCACCTTTTTGTACTTCAATAATCTCAATATCTTCATCAAACGGGTTTTGAAGTGAGTGGATTGCTTTTACTGCAATATCTATGCTGTGACCTGGTGAAAGAATATGTTCTTTACCTTCCAAAACTACTTTTGCCATGCCTGATAATACAACCCAGTGTTCGCTTCTGTGATTATGAGATTGTACAGAAAGTTTTTGACCAACATTTACGTGAATTAGTTTTGTCTGGAATCCTTTACCTTCTGCTATTACGGTATAAAATCCCCACGGACGGTATACTGTTTTATGAACCATTTGTGTGCCGTCATGCTGTTCTTTTAATGTTTCATAAATCTGTTTTACTTCTTGTGTTTTGTCTTTTTTACAAGCAAGAATCGCATCTTCTGTTTCAATCACAACAGTATCTTCTAAGCCAATAGTTGCAACAAGTTTTGATGATGAATAAACAAAAGAATTTTTGGAGCCTTTATCTAATACATGACCTACAAAAACGTTATTATCAGAATCTTTTGGGCTAACTTCATAAATAGACTGCCAAGAGCCTAAATCTTTCCAATCTGATGCCAATTCAACCATTGCAATATTTTTACTTTTTTCCATCAAAGCATAATCTATTGAAATATTCGGCATTTTTTCAAATTCTGTAAAAGATATAGATTTTTCTGTACAATTTATATTTTTAATAATTGTAGAAATTTCAGGACAGTAATGTTCTAATTCTTTGATAATTGTAGAAACTTTGAACATAAAAATTCCGCTATTCCAGAAATAACCGCCATCATTTAAATATTTTTCTGCCGTTTCCAAATTTGGTTTTTCACAAAATTCTACAACATGACTATCAACAGATTTAATATAACCATAACCTGTTTCAGCATAAGACGGTTTTACACCAAAAGTAACTATTTTACCTTGTTCAACAAATTTTTCTGCTTCTTTTACGGATTGTATAAATTTTTCATTATCTTCAATCAATAAATCAGACGGAACAACTAATACTGTTTCATCATCATCACTGTTTTCAATAATATATTTTACAGATAATGCTATAGCAGGTGCTGTATTTTTTGAAACAGGTTCAGGTAAAACTATTGAATTTCCGTTAAATTTATCAAGCTGCATTTTAACATTAGCGTGATGTTTAGAGTTTGTCACACTGATAATATTTGTTGACGGTATAAATTTATTTAATCTTTCAAAAGTTGACTGCAACAAACTTTTTTCAGCATATAAATTTAAAAGCTGTTTCGGGTACAATTCTCTTGATAAAGGCCATAATCTGCTGCCTGAACCTCCTGCAAGTATAACTCCAAACATTTCCTGCTCCTTTTCTTATCCCTTAATAAGATTATACTATAAAAAGATTATTTTTGCTCTGCATTATTACGTTTAAATAACAATAACAAAGGAATCAACATAAAACACAGCAAGCCAAAGATTCTAAATGAATCCATAAATGCCCATAAACTTGATTGTTTTAATAAAGTTCCATACTGAGAATATTCAGCCATATGTTTTGCAACAGTTACATGTGTATATTGTGACAAAGCAGCTGTTGTGGATTGTACTCTTTCTACAAATACCGGGTTAAGTTCACTTAATTTTCCAACCATCATAAATTGATGCATTTGCCCGAATCTTGTAATCATTGTTGCAACAAGTGATGTTCCTATTGCACTGCCGATATTTTTCAACAGGTTTTGAAGCCCTGTAGCGTTTGTCATTTGAACATTCGACATTGTTTCCATTGAAAGGTTTATGATAGGAACAAATGATAATCCCATACCCAAGCCCATAATGAAATTAGGTATCATAATGTTAATACTTGATATTTGAAGATTTAAAAATCCTAAAACCAATCCGGCTACACCTAACAAAAACAAACCTATACCTACAAGATATCTTTTATCAACTTTGTCTGCTATAAATGCGCAAATTATAGTTGCGGTCATACATCCAACACCTCTTGGCATCATTGAAAAACCGCTTAAAAATGCAGTATATCCCATCATACTTTGTAAAAATTGCGGCAAAATAGCTAAAGATGCATATAATACAGCTTGCATAACAACTTGAATAATAGTACCAATTACAAAGTTTCTATCTTTAAACACACTTAAATCAACAAGAGTATTTTTACGAACAATTTGTGAAATAAAGAAACAAATTCCCGAAACGCAAGATACTCCAAATAACCAGCAAATCCAGGTAGCATTAAACCAGTCTGCATTATTACCTTTATCAAAAAATACTTGCAAACATAATAACCAAACTGCTAAGAAAAAGAATCCTAAACTATCAATTTTTACATTTTTTTGACGTAATGAATACGGGGGATTAAATAGAAGTTTTTGAGATAATACAGCAGCAAGACAGCCAAAAGGTACATTTATATAAAATATCCACGGCCAAGTCCAATTATCAGTAATCCATCCGCCTAATACAGGTCCAACGATTGGTGCAACAATAATTCCCATACCAAATATTGCCATTGCTGTACCACGTTTTTCTTTAGGGAAACTTTCCATCATAATAGCTTGAGAAATCGGTAAAATTCCGCCGCCGCCTGCGCCTTGTAAAACCCTGAAAATTACCATTTGTCCAAGATTTTGTGCCATACCGCAAAGCATAGAAGCAACAGTAAATATTAAAATACTTATTACATAAAAATTCTTTCTTCCAAAAAGCTTACTGAAAAAATCAACCGATGGAATAATTACACCACTGGCAATTAAGTAACTTGTCAAAATCCATATACTTTCATCACGTGTAGCAGAAAAACTACCTGCCATATGCGGCAAAGCTACGTTTGCAATCGTACCGTCAAGTACATATATAAATACGGCAAGCATTGTTGGAATAGCCGAAATCCACGGATTCTCGGGTAAATATTTACTATCATCATCTGTTTGCGAAACAGAATTATCTTTTAAAACTTCTTCTGACATTTTTCCTCTATTACGGCATCTGGTGCGCCGAAAACATTGTTTTCGGCGTTATAAACTATTATTTTACTTTAACTTTTGGAACAACTGACATTCCAGGAACAATATTGTATTTAGATGTATCAATTTCTTCCGTAAATACAATTTTAACAGGAATTCTTTGTACAATTTTTACAAATGAACCAACAGCATTTTCAGGCGGGAATAAACTAGACTTAGCACCTGATGCTCTTTGAATACTATCAATTTTACCTTTAAAAACCTTACCGGGATATGTATCAATTTTAATATCAACTGGTTGACCGGGTTTTATATTTGTTAATTGGTTTTCTTTAAAGTTTGCAACAATCCATACTTCTTCAGGAACTAAAGTAAACAAAGGTGCTCCTGCTGTAACATACATACCTTTTTCAACTCTGCGGGATGATACTGTTCCGGCTTGCGGAGCGTAAATTTTTGTATAAGATAAATCCAAAGCAGCTTTATCTTTTGAAGCTTTTGCACTTCTTAAATTTGCATCTGCAACTGTTTTTCCGTTTTTATCAGAAAATAAAGCCTGATTTGCCTGTGTTAAGCTTGCTTGAGCAGTATCATATTTTACTACTGCTGCATCATATGTTTGTTTAGATACAGCACCTTGTTCGTACAAATTTTTATATCTGTCTAAATCTTTCTTTGCTAAATCTATATTTGATTGTGCAGCGTTTAAATTTGCCTTAGCGTTAGATTGATCAAGTTTAATTTTTTCATAAGTTGATTCTGCTTGTTCTAATTTTATTTTATAGTCTGCATCATCAATAACTGCAACTAAATCGCCTTCATTAACATGCTGATTATCTGTTACATAAACTTCTTCAATTTGACCTGATACGCGTGGTGCAACATTTACTGTTGTTGTTTCAACATAAGCATCGTCTGTTGACTGATATTGCATTTCACGTATTGCATATAATGTAACCAAAGCTATTGCAACAATTGCTATTACACCTGTTATTGTTCTTTTTATACCTTTAGGTTTTTTAATTTCTTCAGCATTCTGTTGTTCTTGATTTTCCATGTTTTAACCTCTTATATTTTCATTTCTACTTCTTTTTCTAAACTTTCTCTAAATCTAATCATTAATTCTTTAAGTTTATTTTTATCTTCATCAGAAAAAATTTTTGGTAAATTACTAATATATTCCCTCAATCTTTCAGATGTTTCTTCCGTAACTTTTCTGCCTGTATCAGTAATTCTCATTCTTCTGACAAGTCTGTTATTTTTTGTATCTGCAAACCGTTCTATATATCCCTTCCCTTCCAGAGAATCCAAAATTCTGCCGGTATTTGGACGGTCTTTTAATATTAATTTTGCCAACTCCCTTTGACAAATATTATCATGCATCATTATAACATCCAAAGCATAAAACTCATCAGGTGAAATAGACATATTCAGTTTTTGAAAAACCTGCACACCTAAAAATCGGCAATACTTTGCTGTTTGCTCAAATTGATAAAATATAGAATCAGTATAGTGTTCACATTTATACATCTTTAGATTTAGAATTTTCTCTACGTTGCAAAAATTATATGTTGCATTTGCAACAATATTATGTTATCATACTGATATAGAAATTGCAAGTAAATATTTTTAGAAGGATTAAAACATTGAAAAAGACCATAATTACACTACTATTAGCAAGTTTTATATTAACAGAAATATCACCTGCGGCTTTCGCAATCAGCGGGAAAAATAGTGAACCTAAAAAAGTTTCTATATCAAAATCACATAAACAAAGAGCTAAAAGTGATGTTTTTAAATATGAATATATTAATTATAACTGGTGGAGCAATTTTAATGATGATATTTTAAACGGTTATATTGATAAAGCAATTAAAAATAATTATGACTTAAAAATGGCAACAATTGCTGTTGATGAATACTATCAGGCTGTAAAAATCCAGTTTGCAAATGAATTACCATCAGCAAATGTCGGTTTTGGTGCAGGTTATTCAAAAATGCCTTATACAACCAATTCTGACTGGGGATTTTCAACTCCTGCCTTTGCAAGTTATGAACTTGATTTATTTCTAAAAAACAGAGATAAAACAAAAGCTTCTAAAAAAGATTACGAAGCTTCATTACAAGATGAACGCGCTGCATATATATCTATTGCTTCTGCTGTTGGTACAACTTATTTAAATATTGTTAAACTTGATAAAATGATTGAACTTCAAGAAGAAATTGTTCAAGATAGAAAGTTAATTTATGATTTAATGCTTGCAAGAAATAAAGAAGGTTTAACTTCTACTGCAGATACCGTAAAAGCAAACAAATCATATATTGCAGGAAATACTGATCTTACCGAATACAAAAAACAAAGAACAAAATTATTAAATCAACTTGCTGTTTTAATCGGCGAAAATCCTAATAATTCTGATAGTTTAACCAGAACAAGTTATGATAATTTGAATTATACAGGAATAATTCCTGCTGAAATTCCATCAGAAATTATCACAACAAGACCAGATTATATTAAAGCCGAACAAATGGTTGAAAAAGCCGGAATAAACGTAAGAGTTGCTAAAAAAGAATTTTTACCGTCAATAAATCTTATGGGTCTTGCATTTTTCTTAGCAAATGATTTCGGAAGTATTTGGACAACAAAAAACGCTCTTGCTATGCTTGGTGGTGGATTAAACCTGCCGATTTTCACAGGCGGAAGAAGACGTGCTAATTTAAAACTTAAAAAAGACGAATATGAAAGAATTTTAAATAATTATTATAAAACAAATTTAACTGCTATCCAAGAAGTTAATGATGCTCTTGTTTCAATAAAACTTGACGAGCAAAAGCTTCAAGATACAAAAAAACAAGCACAACTTGAACAAGAAGATTTCGGATACAGTACAAATAAATACAATCAGGGAACTATTTCAAAACTTGATTTAGTTCAGGTAAAAGAAAATGTTTTATTCACAGACAAAATGGTTGTAAATGATAAAATTAACTGCCTTGTTAATTATATTGGATTATATAAAGCAACAGGCAGTCAATTATAAAAAGCTAATTCAAAAATCTTAATCATATTTTTACTTACTAAGACCGGTATTTTTCCCAATACCGGATTTTTTTTGGGGTAAATGTTGTTACCAAATATTTCCAAGTCATTTCAACAGCTCAGCTTCTGAGCGAATTTGCATACGGATGTTACCACTATGCTATTTCAACAATCCAGCCTTCCGGTGCTTCTATTTTGCCAGATTGGATTCCTGTTAAAGTTTCATAAAGTTTTTTAGAAATCGGTCCCATTTCATCCATACCTGACGGTAAACAAATCTCTTTACCGTGATCAACAATTTTACCGACAGGAGAAATTACAGCAGCAGTACCACAAAGTCCACATTCAGCAAAATCTGATAGTTCTGATAAATAAACTTCTCTTTCTTCTGTTTCCAAACCTAAATATTCTTTTGCTACATACATCAATGAACGTCTTGTAATAGACGGCAAAATTGTATCAGATTTTGGTGTAACAACTTTATTATCTTTAGTTACAAAGAAGAAATTAGCTCCACCTGTTTCTTCGACTTTTGTACGGGTCAAAGCATCAGGATAAAGATTTTCATCATAACCTTCTTTATGCGCTGTTACTATTGCATGCAAACTCATAGCGTAATTCAAACCTGCTTTTACATGACCTGTTCCGTTTGGTGCAGCACGGTCAAAATCACTTACTTTTAATGTAATAGGTTTTGCTCCGCCTTTAAAATATGGTCCGACAGGAGATGCAAAAATTCTAAACTGATATTCTGCAGCTGGCTTTACACCCATAACCGGAGACGAACCAAATAAAAACGGTCTTAAATACAATGATGCACCTGTTCCATATGGCGGAACATATTTTAAATTAGCTTTAACAACTTCTTTAACTGCTTCAATAAATCTTTCTTGTGGAAATGGTGTCATTTCTAATCTTTGTGCAGTTTCATACATTCTTTGAGCGTTCATATCAGGACGGAAAACTACAACTTTGCCATCAACTGTTGTATAAGCTTTCATACCTTCAAAACAAGTTTGAGCATATTGTAAAACTCCGGCACTTTCATTTAATACAATATTTTCATCCCCTGTTAAAGTACCTTCATCCCATTTTCCGTTTACGAAATTTGAAACATATCTTTTATCGGTTTTATAATATCCAAAACCTAAATTTGACCAATCTATATTGGCTTTTTCCATAGTAGCCATAAAACACTCCTTCTATAACTTAAAGCTATATATATTTTAGCATAAAAACTATTTAATATTTTTCAAAACAATATATGCTGTTTTTAGCTTTTCATAATCGTTTTAATTAAACACATCTCAATGACATTGTTGCAATATTTAATGCCTTAACTAATTTTTTTCTGACTAAACCCTATCTGATTTGAACAGGCATAATCAAACAGATAAAGTCGTCTTCACTGTTTGGTTTTAAAACAGTTGCTGATAAACTTGCATTTAATCCGATTACAACTTCATCACTTTCAATTATTCTCAATGCATCAAGAACAAATTTGTAGTTAAAAGCAATAAGTAATTCTTCAGCTGTATATTGGATATCAATTTTATCTTCTGATTTACCTGAATCCGGAGTATCTGCTGATAGTGTTAACTCATTATCTGCAAAAAGCATCTTAACAATACTTGTTTTATCGTTAACCATAACAGAAACTCTTTCAAGTGCTGCTATAAGTTGAGATACATTTACTATTGCTTGTTTTGGACTTTCTGAAGGTATAAGTTGATTATACTTAGGGAACTGACCTTCAAGAAGTCTTGAAATTGTAAGAGTTTTTTCGGTTTTTAAAACAATTGTTGATTTATCTTTGCAGATTTTTATTGTTTCATCATCAATAAATGCACCCATTTTCATGAATTCATTTAATGTACGAGATGGAATAATCAATTGAGTTTGCTCTGTTATATCAGAATTAATTTTTTCTCTTACACGAGCAAGTCTGTTACCATCAGTTGAAGCAATTTCTAAAATTCCGTTTGAAAAATCACAAACAATACCTGATAAAAGATTACTTACTTCATAGCTTGCTGCTGCAAAACCAGCTTGTCTTATAGCTTTCAAAAACGGTTTTAATTCAACATCAAAACATTTTGTTTCATCCATTTCGTAATTTGTAACTTCCGGTGGAAATTCATTTGCTGAAATACCTATAATATCGAATTTTGATTTATTGCAAGAGATATTTACATTTGTACCATTTTCTTCCATTTCAAAAGTAACTAAATCATTACCGAGTTTTGAAACGATTTCGTTTAATTTTTTAGCAGGAAGAGTAATTTTTCCCATTTCTTCAATTTGAGCATCAACAGTTGTAGTTACTGTTAAAACTAAATCTGTCGCTGTTAATCTGATTGAATTGTTTTCTAAAGTTTCAATCAAAATATTGTATAAAACAGGCTGAACTGCTTTTTGAGATGTTGCACGTTCTACAATCTTAATTCCGTTATATAAATCCTCTTTTCTGATAATAAATTTCATATCCCTGCTCCTATAAGTTATCTTTTACAATAATTATAGGATAAAGACATTAAAAAATAAATTAAAATCAATAATTATCAGAAATATTCTGTTACACAATAAACTAATAAGTTATTGTCCAGTTATTTCTTAAAATTTCAGAAATACAATAAGAGCCCATACCACTTTTACAGTCAGTTATAGATGTTTCTTTATTATATTCTTCACCGGTAGCTTCATACCAACCCATTATTTTACCTTTTTCTGATATAAAAAATTCAAATACATCTCTGCCAACTATATTTGGTTTATCTTTTCCGTTCATATCAATATAAAATCTACCAAAAGTCTTATCATCATTTGTTGTATATCCATTATCAAGTTTATAAGTTAAAACAGTTCCATTTTTTAAAACAACTGTTTTACCATCAGGTGGAAAAAGATTTGTTTCGCTCATATCTGATATTTGTTTATATTTATTTGACCAACAATCAGCTGCTGTATTACATAATTTAGCTATTTGAAAGTTTTTTTCTTGCAATAATTTTTGAGGATCTGAAAAATCTGTATCTAATAAAGATTTAGATTTTTTTATAGTTAACTGGTTACCTGCTAAAGTTTGAATAGCTGTTATTGTACTTTTTAATTGAGTAACCATTTGTTTTCTATTTAAGTTTCCCATTAATGACGGTATAGATAAAGCTGCTATCGCTCCAATTATTGTTAAAGCAATAAGCAATTCTGTTAGAGTAAAACCAATCTTTTTATTTAACATCCAAAATATCCTCTTGTTTAATTCAAACTTTATTCTTTTATTATAATATATTTTCTAATCGAATACAAATTTATAAATGACATTCTTTTTTTGAATCTATATATAATAATATATATTTAAATAAATATATTAATATAATATTCTTCATGATAGTAACGTGTCAATATTTGTAGAAAACTACGAAAACAATGACTATTAGATAATTACAGGTTGTAGAAAAATTGTAGAAAAGTTTTTATAATTTTTAGATAAAATGTAGAAAACATTTATTTTATAATTATTAAACAATAAAATGTAGAAAACTTTTATTTTTCTACAATTTATAAACATAGTTTTCTACAATAATATTTATAATATAATATTTTTTGTACGTTAATTGGAGAAATATATGAAGTTGATTAAATTATGGTATAATTTGAAAGAATTTGGAAATAAAAATGCAGATATTTTGACAGTTTTCGGATTAGCAATAATATTTTATTTCGTATTTTTTCACGGAATCGGAACATATTCTTTGATGGATGTCGATGAAACAAGATATGTTGCAATGGCTCGGGATATGTTCTTATCAAAAGATTTTTTGACATTATATTTAAATGGTGAATATTTCTTTGAAAAACCACCTTTATATTTTTGGCAGGAGTGTTTGTCTTTTGCTTTATTTGGTAAAATAAATGAATTTACTGCAAGATTTCCTGTAGCACTTTTAGGTTTTTTATTTTGTTTTGTTGTATATTTTACCTGCAAAAAAAGAATAAATAGAAGATTTGGTGTATTCACATCTTTAATTCTTGCCACATCTTTAGAATTTATCATGCTTGCAAAATATGCGATATTAGATATTGTTTTAACTTTTTATATCGGACTTGCTTTAGTTTGCTATTTTCAGATTTATTTTTGCAAAGAAAATCATAAAAAATTATATTGGTGGGCATTTTATGTATTTTCCGGACTTGCTGTTATGGCAAAAGGAATACCCGGATTTATAATACCATTTGGTACGGTATTTTTTACATCAATTATGGCTAAAAAATTTAAAGAAATTTTTAAACCATTATATTTTATACCCGGTGTAATTCTATTTTTATTAATTGTTCTTCCGTGGCATATTGTAATGTTGAATAAATATAATCCTTTATTTTTTGATGAGTATATTATAAAACATCATTTACATAGATTTTTAAATACTGAAAATAATGAAATTGGCAGAAAACAACCTTTTTATTATTATCTTTCAGTTATTTTATGGGGATTTATTCCTTGGGTATTTTCAATGATAGCTGTTGCAATTGAAAAAATTAAAAATTGGGATAAACAAAAGTATGTTGAAAAAATAAGAAATTTTGATTTTGATAAACTTGATAATGTTCATAAAATGCTTGCTCTTTGTTGGGTAATGGTTGTTTTTATTGTACTGTTTTTCTCAAGTTCTTCAACAAAACTTGTAACTTATATTTTGCCTGTATATTATCCGCTAGCGATAATTATGGGGCTTGTTTGGATGGATTATGCAGATAGAAAAAAACACGAAAAGCCAATCAATATTTCAGTTAAAATTTTTGGATGGTTTGCTGTAATAGCAGGAATTGCAGCAATGTTTACTCAATTTTATCTGCCGGCTCAAATTGAAGATGATATTGCTGAAATTAAATGGTTCAGCTTAATTTGTCTTTTGGTTTTTGGTGTAGGTACTTTATTACTTGTAAAATATAAAAAATATATTGGTGTATTTGTTTTTTATGTTTTATTTATGACTGTTGTTTCAGCCTTTGCAACAGAAGAATTTTTTGAAGTTGATTACAGATTTGGTCAAAGAGATTTGGTTCAGTTTGCAAAATATGCAAAAGAAAAAGATTATGCAATTTCGGCGTTTAAGCTTAATAGAAAATATTCACTACTGTATTATAATGACGAAAAAGTAGATTTTAATGAAAATTTAGAAATTAATTTAAAAACAGTTCAAGAAGATTTAAATAAAAAAGACAATGTTGTTGTTTTGAAAAACAAAGATATGATAAAAATAAAAGATAAATTAAAATACAAAATTATCAAAACCGGGCGACGTTATACAATGATTAAAGGAATAAAATAGAAAAATAAAAAGACCGAAAGAAATTTCGGTCTTTAATTAAAGATTTGCTTTTATTATAAAAATTTATTTTACATCATCTTTAACAACAATCAAATTGTTCATAATTTTCATAGCACAAGTAGGAAGAACAACGTGTTCTAAACCATCAGCGATGCCGATAATTTTACCTGCTCCAAGAACAACTTCTTCACCTTTGTACATGAATTTGTAATCTGTTTTTCTGTCTGAACGAATAGTGATTTTTTCTGCCATAACAATTTGCCCCTTAAATACTGGTTACAGTAAGGAATTATAACTTATTTTCGAGCAAAAATCAAGTATTAAATCTAAACTTCAAGCATTTTTACGCAGCAATTTCTGTCGACAGTTATTTGATTTCCTTTTTCAAGGTTTTTAATTGATACTTGATGTTTTAGGATTTCATCTTCACCTAAAATAAATGCGTATTTAGCAACTTTTGAAGCTTTTTCAAGTTGTTTAGTGAATTTTTTGTTAGTTAAATCAAGTTCAACATTCAATCCCTGACTTCTTAATTCTTCGGCTAAAACAAAAGCATCGACAGGGAAGTTTGAAACAACATAACCATCAAGTTTTTTAGATTCTTTTTCAGGGAGTAGTGAAATCAATCTTTCCATTCCCATTGCAAAACCTACAGCAGGTGTTGGTTCTCCGCCAAGCTGACCAACTAAGCTATCATATCTTCCGCCGCCGCAGACAGCGTTTTGTGAACCTAGATTGTTTGATTTAATTTCAAAAACTGTTCTGTTGTAATAGTCTAAACCTCTTACAAGAAGTTTATTTTCACTGTATTTTACACCCATTTTATCAAGATATAATTTTAATTCGGTATAATGTTCCGCGCATTCATCGCAAATAAAATCAGAATTAATAACTTCTTGAATTTCAGGTTTTTCAAATATTTTTTTGCAAGATTCAACTTTGCAATCTAAAAGTCTTAACGGATTTTTTTCGTATCTGTTCTGACAATCTTCGCAAAGCTCGTTAAAATAAGGTTTTAAAACTTCTTTTAACTTGTTTTTAAATTCTTCACGGCATTTTGGACAACCAAGCGAATTTATTTCGACATCCAAGTCATTCAAACCGATTGATTTTAAATAGTTAACTGCCATTAAAATAACTTCAGCATCAGCAGTCGGTTGTTTTATACCAAACATTTCAACTCCAACTTGGTGGAATTGTCTTTGACGTCCGGCTTGCGGTCTTTCATAACGGAACATTGGACCTTTATACCATAATTTAACAGGTGCTGAAAGTCTTGACATACCGTTTTCGATATAAGAACGAACTACACCGGCTGTGTTTTCCGGTCGAAGAGTAATTGATCTGTCACTTTTTTCAAAAGTGTACATTTCTTTGTTTACGATATCAGTTGTATCACCAACACCGCGTGAAAAAAGTTCTGTAACTTCAATTATTGGTGTTCTGATTTCTTTGAAACCGTATTTAGAAAAAACTTCATCAGCTTTTTGTTCTATGAAATGCCACATATCAATATTTTGTGGCAAAATGTCTTTTGTTCCTTTTAAAACTTTTAAAATATTAGCCATAATTGAATTATATAATTTAAAGGCTCAAAGTCAAACATATTGACAAAAAGAAAAAAATAATAAATAATATAATTGTAGGGCGAAGCTCCTAAGAACTAAGCTAACCTTAGAAGCTCCTCAACACCCTATAAAACTAGAAGTAAAATTTGTAAAATCGCTATCATTGCCGTGATGGCGATTTTTACAATTAATCTAAGTTTCATAGATTCACCTCCTTTCTGACCAATTTCCTCAAAAAATTGTGTGTGTCAGTGGAAGCATGTATTCGCCCTATAGATAAATATTATCATGATTCGGTATTCTTGTCTATAAACTTAATAATATGTCAGATATTGATATCTTGACAAAACTAATGAAATAATAAATAATATAATTGTAGGGCGAGAGCCTTTAAGTTTTAGTCGGATTAAAGACTCTACTACGCACCCTACGGTTTAAATAATTTTAATGCTACTAAGAGTAAGTCGAATGCTATTAGTAGCATTATTATTTTATCAACCATAGTTTAAGCCCTCCTTTCGTCCAATTTCTACGTAAATTGTGTGTGACGAAATGGCAGTGTGCCAACCCTACGAACCAATTTTACAATAATATGTTATATTTGTCTATAAACTTAATAATAAGTCTGTATTTTTGCATTTTATTTCGTGATATAATCACTCAGAAAGGAGAGAATTTATGAAATTATTACATACAATGATAAGGGTCAAAAATGCTGATGAGAGTGTAAAATTTTACACTGAACTTTTGAATATGAAACTTGATAAAAAGAAAAGATTAGATGATTGCTGGTTATATTTTTTGACAGATGAAGACGGTACAACACAGCTTGAACTTACAGCAAATGATGAAACACCTGAGAATGGTTATAATTTGGGTTCAGGATTCGGACATTTGGCATTTTCTGTGGAATCTTTGGATGAATTTACTGAAAAACTACACTCGCTTGGATATGAGTATCTTTATGAACCTTTTGATTTAAACGGAAAAGGTACAAAGATTGCTTTTGTTACAGATCCTGACGGTTATGAAATAGAGCTTATAGAAAAAGTTGTTTGGTAGTGCTTTGTAAGGGGTCAACTCTTGACAAAAGATGTAAAATCGTAAATAATAAAATAACAGGGTGGTACCTTGAGAAAGTGCCGGAAACCTTGAGAAGACTATACGGTTCTTATCTGTTTAGATGAGAGCCGTTTTTTAATATGTACAAAATCAAAAAGATTAAAAATAAAGTCAGATTGAAATTATCCATATCAGCCCCCTTTCTAGCCGGGAACCAACCCGAAGACTATACAATAATTGTCGGCTGGTTTCTTTAAGAAAAGGTCTCTTTTACCCTGTTAAATATTATTATAATTTATT
The DNA here is from genome assembly GCA_950022695.1 of uncultured bacterium. Lineage (GTDB taxonomy): Bacteria > Cyanobacteriota > Vampirovibrionia > Gastranaerophilales > Gastranaerophilaceae > Zag111. Next base: position 73,511 of record CATLLN010000006.1, read on the forward strand.
CATCAATTAATGTAAAATTTTTACCGAGTTTATTTTCTAATTCTTTCATAAATTCTGAGGGTGTAATATCAAGAGCTTGTAATATTTTTAATAATGTAACAAATTTTATTTCTCCCAATCCTCGTTCAATTCTGCTTAAATTACTGTCATTTAAATCATATTCATCTGCGAATTTTTTACGGGAAATATATCCTTTTTTAATTCTAAGTTCTTTAATGTAAGAACCTAAAACAACCGCTAAATGTAAAGTTTTTTCAGAAATCTCTTGCATTATCTTTTATTATTTATTTAGTACAAAATCCGCAAATAATTTGAGAATATTTAAAATTAATTTTAAATATTTGCTTTCAAATTTATTTAACTCTTTTTCTATTGATTTAATTAATTGTTCATCAGTTTTGTTTTGTTCAAAATCAAATAATTCATAATAACTAACATCAAGTTTTGACGCAATCCGTTCTAATGTTTTAAAAGAGATTGTTCGTTTACCTGTTTCAATCAATCCAATAGTGGTTGGTTCAAGCCCAACAACCTCAGCAAACTGCTGTTGAGTCTGTTTTCTGCTTTCTCTTATTTCTTTTAATTTTTTTCCAAACAAAGTACTTAATGACATATATTCATACTAATCGGTTATAAGTTTAGTTACTACTACCAATTAAGATATAAAATTTAACTAATTTTGTTAAGTTTTATGAATTAAATTATTACGATTCTTCATTTACTTCGATTAAAATATCATTTATTTTACAATTAAAGAATTTTGCTATAGTTTCTAATGTCTTTAATTCATAATTATAGTATTTTCCGCTAAATAATTGACTTACAGTATTTTTACTTAAGCCAGTTTTATCAGCAATTTCTTCTTGTGTATATTTCTTTTTCCAACGAATATTATACAAATTAACAATATACATATATTTAAATATATAATTTGATTGTGTTTATTGAACAATATCCAAATATAAAGTATAATTAATCCTATATAGTAGGAAATTTGAAATATTTTTTAATATTATTGAGGAATAATGAAACTAGTCACACTGAATAAAGACCAGATAGATAAATTACTTGAATACAAACGATTGAATATCGATTATAAAAAATCAATATCGCTCGATATATACGATAATCAACTTACACTAAATAACAATGGGATTATCTTTACACTACAAAGTGCCAATTTTGAATTTGAAAACTATGAAAAAATACATTATTGGGTTGCAGATGAACTTAAAAATATGGTTTGCGAATATTTTAATTTAAATTCCAATGAAGTAATTCTTCGCTCTTTTTCTCCGGAAGAAACTATTTTTGGTGTTCGACTGGTTCCGCAAAAAGAGTTACTTTTGCTAGTTTGCACGAGAAAAATAGCAATGACAAATACTTCTGAATTGTTTGAAATAAATGATCCTGAAAGACATGAACAAATTGGACTTTATAGACAGCTTGGTAATTCTTATTATTACTTCAAGTGGATTGATGAAGAATAATTATATTTAATAATCAGCATGCCAGTATATACAATCTTTACATATTTTAATTTATTTACAACAAAATTTCCTCATTGTATTATGATATAAGTAAGTTATGATAAAGATTTCTTTCGGAGGCTAAATTGGTAGAAAGATTTTATATAAAAGGCGGAACCCCGTTAAAAGGTGAAGTTTCTATAGGCGGTGCTAAAAATTCGGTTTTAAAACTTATGGCAGCAGCTATTCTTGCCAAAGGTGAATCCAAAATTTATAATGTACCGGATTTAACAGATGTTGAAATTATGCTTAGCGTAATTGCACAGCTTGGATGTAAAACAAGTTATAACAGAGAAGAAAAATCTCTTACAATTGATGCGACTGATATTACTAACGTAACTGCAAGTTATGAATTGGTTAGTAAAATGAGAGCATCTTTTATCGTTTTAGGAGCATTGGTTTCCCGCTGCAAAGAAGCTCGTGTAGCGTTACCGGGCGGATGCGCTATCGGTGAAAGACGTGTTGATTTCCATATTCGAGGACTTGAAGCATTAGGTGCTAAAATTAAAATCGAAAACGGTTACGTACACGCTAAAACTAACAAACTTGTTGGTTCTGATGTATATCTTGATATTCCGTCAGTTGGTGCTACAGAAAATATTATGTTAGCATCAGTCTTAGCTGAAGGATCTACAAAGATTCAAAACGCGGCTCAAGAACCGGAAATTGTTGATTTAGCAAATTTCTTAAATACAATGGGTGCTGATATTGTCGGTGCAGGTACTTCTGAAATTATTATCAATGGTGTAAAACAAACAGATTTACATCCAATTGAATATACAACAATTCCTGACAGAATCGAAGCCGGAACTTATATGACAGCAATTATTGCAACTAAAGGTAAGGGTATTATCAAAAATATTTATCCGGCACATTTGACATTTTTCACTGATAAATTGTTAAAAATGGGCGCTAATATTAAGCTTTTAGACCCGACATCTATGGAAGTAAGCTGTAAAAACCGATTGAATTCTATAAACTTTGTAACTCAGCCGTATCCGGGATTTCCTACCGATTTGCAATCAATGGCAATGACTCTTTTGACAACAGCAAACGGTGTTGGAATTATTACAGAAAGTTTATACGAAAACAGATTTATGCAAGTGCCTGATTTAAACAGAATGGGCGCTGATATTCATCAGGATAGAAACCACGCTATTATAAAAGGTGTTAAAAAGCTTTCAGGAGCAACATTGACAGCAAGTGACTTAAGAGCCGGTGCATCTTTAGTTGTTGCGGCTTTGATGGCTGATGGTAACTCTATTGTCGAAAAACTACATCATATAGATAGAGGATACGAAAATTTTGAAAATAAGATAAGATTGTTAGGAGGGAAAATTGAACGTAGAAACGAAGATTCCCAAATTAACCTAACGGAGGGTACACATAATGAGTCCTACTTATAAACGTTGGTATGATCATGACCCGTTATTATTAGAAGTTATTGAGCTTTTAAGAAATTATCAAACAGAATTAAGAGCTCAAGCAGAAATTTTCCTGCAAAAAATTGAAGAAAAGGTTTCAAAAGAAACAATTGATAAATTCTATGCAATGGTAAAACCGGTTAATGCAAATAACCGTTGGTACGACAAAGACCCTGTTATTTCAAGAACAGTTGAAATTTTGAGAATTGTACCGCCGGAAGCTCAAAGAATTTGTGCTCAAAATTTTATTAAAACTCTAAGAGAAATGGGTATTGAATACGAAAGCCAAAACGTACAGATTTAATTAAAAAGTATTGTAAAAGGTTAGTTTAGTAGTAAAAAAAAGAACTCCGAATTTTCGGAGTTCTTTCATTATTGTTCAAGTTTTATTTTTTGTTATTTTTAGTTGCTTCTTTAACTTTACTTGCTTGACCGCCTGTAGCATCATCAACTTGTTTTGATAATTTCTTTTGAATAACTTCAGGATTGTATCTTTCGTCCATAAATTCAATTTTAGCTTTTTTCTTAGCTGCAGCTGTCAAATCATCAAGAGCTTTAACTTGTTTTTGGGTTCTTAAGTAATCTTCAATACCGGCTTTAGCTTTTTCAAAAGGAGTTACTCCTGCAGCGTGTCTGTCTTGAACATAGATAATATGATAACCGAATTGAGATTTAACTACATTTGAAACAGTGTCAGGTTTTGCGCTGAATGCTGTTTGAGCAAATTCAGGTACCATTTGGTCTTTGGCAAAGAAGCCTAAATCTCCGCCTTGTTTTGCAGAACCAGGATCTTCAGAGTATTTTTTAGCAAGTTGAGCAAATTTTGTTTTATCAGCTTGAGCTTCTTTAGCTACTTTTTCAGCTTTAGCTAATTTTTCAGCCATAACAGCATCAACTTTTGCTTTTAATTCATCTTCAGAAATTTCTTTTTTAGATTTTGATTTAATATCTTCACCGATTTCGTAAGGGTTTGCGGCAATTAAAATGTGAGATGCTCTGACTTTTTCAGGGTTTTTGAATTTGTCAGGATTTTTCTTATAAAAATCAGAAATTTCTTTTTCTGTAACTTTGCTGTCACCTGCGGCATCAGCAAGTTTACGCATTTTTACCTGAGTTCTTAAATCATTTTTAAAATCATTTACATTGATTCCGTTAGCTTTTAGAGCTTCCATAAGTTGATCTCTACCGCCCATTTGGTCCATAGTTTCTTTTAAAGCTTCATCTACATCTTTATTTTCAACTTTAATACCACGAGCATCAGCTTCTTGATCTAATAATTCCTGAATAATTAATTGATTTACGATTCTTTGTTCCATCATTAGATATAAAAAGCCGTCTTTATTACCTTTTAAATCACCTAATTTGCCAAACGGTGATTGAGAAATACTTTGATCAATAAGTTTATCATATTGAGCTTGTGTAATGGCTTTGTCATTAATTTTAATAATAGCGTTTTGATTTTTAACACCGCAGCCTGTAGTTAAAACTGCCGCCAATGCTAAAGTTGTCAATAACTTAGATACTTTCATAAACTCTCTCTTTCTTTTAGTATTCGTGACTAACTTTGTATATATAATAGAACAAATCAGTTAAAATGTTAAATACTTCATTAAAATTTACATACGAAGTATCTAAAATCAATATTGATGAACCTTCTGTACAAGTTTTTGGAGCAAGTGTAAATTTAATTTTTTTAGCAATATTATGCGGTAAAGTTTTTTGAATAATATTCCACTCCGGTTTTGAGTATGGTGTGTAAATGCGAATGCAATCTTGAACTTCGCGAATGGCAGAAATTTTTACCTCTGTAGCTGATAATCTTAATCTTATCAATTTTATTAAATTTTCAACGCTTTCAGGCGGCTTAGCAAACCTGTCTACCCATTCTTCAACAATATAATCCAGTTCAACAGAATTTTTTACATCCGCTAAACGTTTATATTCAATCATTTTTTGTTCGGTTGAACCTACCCATTCATCGGGAATATATGCTGTAATGTTAATATCAACAATGGTTGGGGTTGATTTATTAACTTTATCTCCTTGAAGTTCCTGAACGGTTTCTTCTAAAAGTTCACAGTATGTATCAAACCCTACATTTATCATATGACCGTGCTGTTTTGTTCCTAAAATATTGCCGACACCGCGGATTTCAACATCTCGTAAGGCTATTTGATATCCGCTGCCAAGTGTTGTAAATTCTTTTATTGCTTTAAGCCGATTAGTTGCATCCTCTTTGAGTTCTTTTGATTTTTTGTATAAACAATAACAATAAGCCTGTCGCTGTGAACGTCCGACACGTCCGCGCAGCTGATAAAGCTGAGCTAGTCCGAACCTATCGGCATCATGTATTATCATTGTGTTTGCGTTTGGAATATCAATACCGTTTTCGATAATTGTTGTTGCAAGCAGAATGTCATATTCACGGTTTGCAAAATCTATAATAACCTGTTCAAGTTCTTTTTCATCCATTTGCCCGTGACCGATTGCAATTCTTGCATTTGGAATGATTCTTTGCAATTGGGCTTTAAATTCCTGTATAGTTTCAATGCGGTTGTAAAGATAGAAAACCTGACCTTCTCTGTCAAGTTCGTGTATTATGGCATTTTTCACCATATTTTCATTCCATTCACCGACAAATGTTTTTATCGGAAGTCTGTTTTTAGGTGGGGTATTAATTACTGACATATCTTTTATTCCGGATAAAGACATATACAATGTTCGCGGAATAGGTGTTGCTGACATTGAAAGAATATCAATATTTTCACGAAGTTGTTTTAATTTTTCCTTATGACGAACTCCGAATCTGTGTTCTTCATCAATTACAAGTAAGCCTAAATCCTTAAATACAATACCTTCTTGTAAAAGTCTGTGAGTTCCGACAACAACGTCACATTTTCCTGTTGCAAGATTTTTTACTGTTTCGGTTTGTTCTTTCCTTGTTCTAAATCTTGAAAGAAGTTCAACGTTGACTCCGAAAGGTTTAAATCTTTCTGCAATTGTTTGATAATGCTGTAGTGCCAAAATAGTTGTTGGAACAACTACAGCAGCTTGTTTTCCTGAAGTTATTGCTTTAAATATTGCACGCATTGCAACTTCTGTTTTCCCAAAACCTACATCACCGCATATAAGTCTATCCATAGGTTGTTCGGATTCCATATCGTATTTAACCTGCGCGATTGCTTTAAGTTGGTCAGGAGTTTCCACAAATTCAAAAGCTTCTTCCATTTCAACCTGCCATGTTGTATCAGGTAAAAATTGAATTCCCTGCTGCATTTTTCTTCTTGCATAAAGTCTTAAAAGATCATAAGCGATAACTTCGACTTCTTTTTTTACTTTGGCTTTGGTATTTTCCCAATCTCTGCCGCCCATTTTGGAAAGCTTTGGTTTAATTGTTCCCGAACCTCTGTAACGGCATAAAAGGTTAATTTGTTCTGCCGGAATATGAAGTCTGTCTTTATTTGCGTATTCAATTGTTAAATAATCTTTTAACTGCCCGTCAATTTCCTGTTTTGAAAGTCCTTTATAAATCCCTAACCCGTGAATTGTATGAACTACAAATTCACCGGGTTTGATATCGTTAATGTTTTCAATAAATTCAGGTTTTTCTTTAAAATAAGATTTTTTAGACGATGTAATTTCTTTTGAACGTTTGTTAAACAGCTCTCTGTCTGTCATAACAATTGTTTTAAAGTCTTCTAATATACATCCGCCAAGAACAATACTTTCAGTAAAATTTACTGCAAAAATCTCTTTTTCTTTTAGGATTTCTTTTACGCGTTCCGGGTAATCTGTTGCAATTATGATTTTATAATCTTTGTGTTCAAGTATATAATCAGTGATTAAATCTAAGTCAGCTTCAAAGTTTCGCAAAGGCTGAGAGTTAAATTCTATCAAATCACCCATTCCGCTGTCTATAAAATTATTAAATCCGACTTTGGTAAAATAAGATGTTTTTCTCAAAAATTCTTCGTATGTAAAATGATTTTTACCCTCAATCGGTTTGATAAGGTTTAATTTTAGATTTTCTTCAAGTTGTTTATTAAAGTTATCATCTAAAAACTCAAATTTTGAGTAAATTTCTGTTGTTTCATCAAAAACTAAAATATAATCTTCAAAATAATCTAAAATACTAACAAGATTTTTATTAAAATAGTTCTGATAAACTTCAATACCGTCAAAATAGGATTCATCAGGAATTTCATCTTCTCCTGTTTGAAGTTCTTTTAAAATATTTTCTTTACCGTCAAGAATAAATTTATAAACCGGTAAAATATTTACTTCTTTTATTTTTTCAATAGATTTTTGGGTTTCGTTATTAAAGTATCTAATATCAACAACCTCGTCTCCCCACAGTTCAATTCTTACGGGGTGAATGTCAGATGAAAAAATATCTGCAATATCTCCGCGTATACTGAATTCAGAAACATCATTAACCATTGTGGATTTTTTATAACCAAGTGCCACAAGTTTTTGAGCAAGTTGTTTTAAATCTATACTATCGCCAACTTTGATTTTAAAACTATTTTTTTTGAAAAATTCTTTATCCGGAAATTTTTCTAGAAGTGATTTTACAGGACAGATTACGATATCGGGTTTAGATTGAAGAATTTTTATTTGCTGTGCGTAATCATATAAATTAGTTGAAACTGTGTCATACATTGATATATTTTGAAACGGCATAACATCAGTTTGAATATTAAACCCGCTTGATAAATCACTTTGATATTTTAGTGCATTTTGCTCGGTTGAAGTTATAAATAAAACTTTTTTCTTTGAATATGCTTTTATTTTAGATAATAAAAACAAACGAAGAACAGATGTAAGACCTGTAACTGCAAAAGTTTTGCCGCTTTTTACATTCTGTCTGAATTCTTCATAATTTCTTGAAATATCATCAACATTTATCTCTAGCATATTTACTATTATATAATATTTTTGAAGATTTTTAATTCATTTACATTATGTTACATGCAGGCAATTATTTTTATCTGTTTGTTTTTACTTTAATAAGTGTAGTGTGGAATTTTTTAAAGGAAGGTAATATGATTAATTCAGTAAATCCGTTAATGGGTGTTCAAAATGTTCAAGCGGGTCAATATCAAATGCAGCAACCTGCAGCTCAACCCATAAACCAACAGGTACAAAACCCAAATTTAAACGGAGTTAATGCCCTAGCATCATATAACCAACCGGCTAAAACCGCGCCAAAAACAATTACTCCGGCATTACCGACAGTGTTGCAGCCGGAAGCTATAAGAGTTATTGAAGGTGAAAGGGTTACAGCACCAAATGGTACTCTTGATTCTATTATCAAACGCAATGATAAAACAACAACGATTTATAAAATGGATGTTCTTGCACCAAACGATGCAATCCGAAAAATCGAAGTTTATGACAATACTACAGGTAAATTGATTAGTGAACAGGAAAATTTCAACGATATCAAACCAGGTAAAATGCCGTCATCATTTTTAACAGAAATCAATGAAAGAAATTCTGAAGGAAAAATTACAAAAACTACTGTTTATTCCCACGGAAAATTAGATAATGTTGCTGAAATTGAATATGGTCCAAACGGTTATGAAAAAGCAACTATTATTTATGCTGACGGAACATTTGCTATTGAAGAAAGTACCGAAACTACAATACAAGGTAATACAATGAGTAGTATTACTTCAAAAAGAACGCAATTTGATGCAAAAGGACAAATTGTATCTGTTGAAACAATAGACAGAGAAAATCGTAAATCAGAAAAAGTTACATATAAAAACGGAATTCCTTCAAGTATTAAACATTCTTCAGAAGAACCGATTGCAAATAATACAGGTATAAATCCGTTTGCGGATAAGGATTTAGTTCCTGCTCAGCCTTATATTTTAGGATATGATCCTAAATCTGTAGAAGGTGAAAAGAAATACTTCTCAAACGGTGTTTTACATTCAATTGTAACAAATACCGGCAATGGAGATGTAATCCATATGTTTGATGTTACAGGAAGACTAACCGGTATTGAAGATGCGAAAGATAAAAACAATGTAAAATCAATCATCTTTAACAACAATCCGGATGTTAAATATCAAGGCTATTCTATTGTTGAACAATTAGGTGAAAAAGTTACCAAAACAACAATGTATAACAATGACGGAGAAAAAGAAGTTTATATAAATAACCTTGCAAATAACACTTCTAAAACTGCTGTTTATAAAGATGATAAATTAGTTTTCTACACAGAAAGCAACTCTGACGATGATAGAATTGCAATGAGTTTTGACAAACAAGGAAACTTGGTTAAAGTTCTATAATATCATACAAATGCTTTATTATATTTTAATTTAACTTTGGTATAATAATCATATGTTTGATATATCATCACCAACAGTATTAATTCCTGTTATATTTTTAACTATAGTTGCGGTTTTTGTGTCTATACTTTATAAAGACGCGAAAAAAAATACCCATGAACATACAAAAGACTTACCGTATTTCCAGGAAATTTCTGTTTCTATGGGATATATCGGCAGAAATATCTTAGAAAACGGCAGATTTCAGTATCGCAAAAATATAGATTCTGAGATAACTTATGAAAATAATACGTACAATTCACTTCGTCATGCCGGTGTTTTGTACTCTATGTATATGTATGAAAAATACGGTTTAGTAAGTAAATATAAAGAAGAGAGAATTAAATCATCAAAATATTTTGTTGACAGATATATCAAAAGTATTGGGGATGGAAAAAACGTAGTAATATCAATTCCGGAAGAAGAAGGGATTAAGTTTCCTATTGCAAAATCAGGTGCAGCCGGTGTAGCTTTGTGTGCTTTAGCAAATTTGTATTCAGAAAATGCTATTGAGTTAGAGGTTTTGCAAGGACTGGGTGAATTTTTATTGTCTATGCAAAGTGAAGACGGTAATATTTACGCATATTACGATATGACAACAGGAATTATCAATAAGCAAGCTGAAGCTATTTATTATCCTGCTGAAGCTGCAGCAGGGCTTTTGTATTTGTACGAAGTTGATCCTCAAGAAAAATGGCTTGCTGCAGTTAAAAAAATTATGGATTATCTTGTAAAAACAAGAAAATCTTTAGAACTTGATATTCCATTTGACCATTGGTCAGTACTTGTTGTAGAAAAATTATTTAAAGCCAATCTTGTTACACCGGAAGAAAAAAATACATACAGAATGTATGCGGAACAAATGGCTATACCAACCTTAAGCGATCAAATTACAAATCAAAATAACAGCTATTTTGGAGCATTCAAAAATAATATTATGCCTTGCAGTTTGGGTACAATTATGGAAGGCTTGGCATCAATTTATTTTTGTACTGATAGCGAAAATCTCAAAAAAGTTATTTTTAAATCATTATCAATCGGCTGTATGTTTTTAAGCAAAGTACAGGTTAAAACAGGTGAACAGGCGGGTGGTCTGCCAAACTCCGCTAACTGGGTTAAACCGGGAGTTACGCCAAACGCCAGTGTTATAAGAATTGATAACGTACAGCATGTTGTAACAGGTTGGTTAAAGTTCCAAAATATTTTAAAAATTACCGATAATTACTAAGAACGGTTTTGTTTCTGCCGGAATTTTTAGCTTCGTAAAGCGCGTTATCTGTTTGATGAAGAAATTCTTCTGATGTATGAATTTCAGGTGTAAGCTGGCATGCTCCGATGCTTACTGTGATATTTAGTTTTTGGTTCAGATAATTTAAATCAAGAGTTTCAACAGTTTTTCTAAATCTTTCAAGCGGTATAATTGATTGTTCAATGTCGGTTTCTGTAAGGATTACGACAAATTCTTCTCCGCCAAAACGAAATACGGTATCTGTTTTTCTAAATGTTTGAAGTGCAGCATTTGAAACCTGTTTCAAAATATAATCTCCGCACTGGTGACCGTATGTGTCATTAACTTTTTTGAAAAAATCAATATCAAACATTACAAGAGTAAGCTTATTGTTGTATCTTTGTGCTCTTAAAAATTCTTTTTCAAAAGTATTGTCAAAACATCTTCTGTTAGAAAGTCCGGTTAATTCATCGGTAATTGATAAATATTTAGTTCTTGTATAAATGTAATTAATTTGTTTTATAACTTCATTTTTATTTTCTTCCGGCACATCAAAATCACGGATAATGTTTTCAATATTCTGTTGAATTTCGTCTAAAAGTCCGTCAGGGATTGCAAATTCCATATCTTCTAAATTCTCAACCATAAAGCTCCTCTTTGATTATTTTAACACAAAGAATTTTCACAAAATAATAATCGACAAATTTTTGGAAAACTTTAACAATTTATTAATTTGTTTACAAATAAAATTTGTTAATAATTTGCAATAATAAATAGGATATTTTATATTAAACAAAAAGGAGGAAAATATATGAAACATGCTCAAAAACTGGAAAATCGGGGGGGGGTAACTTTTTAAGAAAATTCAGTTGTGCAAATAGAGGATATACTTTAACAGAAGTTTTATTGGCTGTTGCCATTGTCGGAATCATTTCCGCTTTAATATTACCTGCAGCCATAAGCAAATTTAATCAAAAAATATTAGATTTGAGTTTTGAAAAAGAAATCAAGTCCTTTTCCGCTGCTGTCAATAATCTTGCAGTAAGTGAGAATAAATTGAACTTTTATTCAACAATGATGTATTCAGATTCACAACCTGAAAATTATACAGATACATCAGGCGAATTTATCAAAAAATATTTAAAAGTTAGTAAATATTGCGGAGACAATAATGGTGATTGCTTTGCGAATAAATATTACGAATACAAAAATTACATGAAAACAGAGTATAAACCTTCATATAAAGGGGCTTGTGCTCATTTAAAAAACGGAACAAGTTTATGTTTAACACCACAAGTTGGTGCATCATCTATATCAGGTATAATTGACATAAATGGTCCAAAAGGACCGAATGTATTAAATAGGGACTTACGATTTTTTATTATAAATGTAAATGCAGAAAGAACAGCTTTAAATAGAGATACATCCGAAGTGTTTTCTACTCAAGACCCGAATATAAACATAGACATAAACATATCCGATCCTTGTAAAGAAAGTTCAATCAGCAAAGAATGCTGTGATTCACGTTCAGTTCAGAAAGGAGATCCTTGCTGTATACATTACGTAAATCAAGAAAATCATGTCTGTTATGAAAAACCTGAACCTCCAAAAACTGCCTGTGAAATTGATCCAAATAGTTTAGATTGTTGCAAAACCAAATCTATTGCAAACCCGAGTGATGCTTGTTGTACTTATCCGGAAATTAAAAATTCTAATTCAAAATGTTCTAGAGGAACAGTGTATGTATATTGCAAAGATGACGGACCGGAAAAAGGTGCACCTGTTGTGTACTGTGCAAGTACACAAATTTCATCGGTATATATTGATATTCGTGGTGGTAATTTATCAGGTACTTTTGTTTTACCGTCAGCCTATAATAGTTATTATAAAGATCAATGGCGTGTAACTGTTAAAAATGGTATTTTACAAACAGTAAATGGGGCTGAAAGTTACCAAACAGTAATGGGAAGACCTATATATTCATGGACATATTGTAATTCAAAAGGAACAGGCTGTGTGGGCAGGTATGGATATCCTGCTGCACAAGTTGTTGGATTAAAATTTTATAATCAATATTATGATATATCAAATCTTGGTTTAAATTTTCCTTTTTCTTGTCAATTCCTGGTAGGTGACGGGTACTATGAACTTTTAAAATGTGAATAATTTCAAAGAAAAACAGCCGTGTAAAGCGGCTTTTTTTCGGTAAAAGGTTTTGTGTAGGAGAAAATAAAGAAAAAGAAAATGGTCTGTGTACATGTTATATTCCCGATATTTTCAGAAAAGTAACATATAACTCTACTTATTTTTACAATTCTTAATGTTTTTATAAAAATAAAACATTTAAATTTTTTACTGAATGTTTGCATTTCGGTTATTTTTTCAGTAAAATTATATGTAAATAAAGGGGATAAAATGAGAATTGAGGCGAAGAATTTAATAAAGATTTACGGTGACAGAAGCGTTGTTAATGATGTTTCTTTCAGTATTAATAAAGGTGAAGTTGTTTGTCTTTTAGGACCGAACGGTGCAGGTAAAACTACAACATTTTATATGGTTGTGGGACTTGTAAAGCCTAATAAAGGAAGTATTACACTTGACGGTCAGGAGATTTCATCATGGCCTATGCATATTAGAGCAAGAGCCGGAATTGGATATCTTCCTCAGGAAGCATCAAGTTTTAGAAGTTTGTCTGTTGAAGATAATATCAAACTTGTTCTTGAAATGAATGATAAATTGACTGAATGTGAAAAGAAAGCAAAGTTAGAAGAATTACTTGCAGAATTTGGTGTAGCAAGACTCCGTAAAGCTTCTGCTATTTCATTATCAGGTGGTGAAAGACGTCGTGTAGAACTTGCGAGAGCGTTGGCTGCAAGTCCTGATTTTATTTTACTTGATGAACCGTTTACCGGTATTGACCCGATTGCAATCGGTGAAATTAAAGACAATATCAGAAAACTTTCTGAAGATAAAGGTTTGGGTGTATTAATTACAGACCACAATCCGAAAGCAACATTATCAATTACAGATAGAGCATATGTTATTTTTGATGGTAAAATTAAAATTCAAGGTAGAAGCGAAGAAGTTGCTGTTAACCCTGTTGCTAAAGAGTTTTACTTAGGAAAGGATTTCTCATTATAATGAATTTTAAGTTTCCGAAAATAACTATTTATGACAGATATATGTTTAAACAGGTAAGTTTAGCATCTTTAGTTGCTATTCTGTTGTTTACAATTGTCTGGATTGCACCGGAAATCCTTTTAAATACAATTAAAGGAGCATTAGCAGGTGAATATGGGCTAAAAACAGCTATACTTTTATTGTTTTATGAACTGCCGAAGATTTTGGATAAAGCTTTTCCTGTAGGACTGCTTTTGGGAACTTTATTTACATTTGATAAAATGAGTAAGGATTCTGAAATTACAATTTTCAGAGCTGTCGGAATGTCTTTTCCTCGAATTATTGCACCTGTTGTTGTTCTAAGTGTGATTTTTACATTCCTATGCTTTTTGACAGGCGATAAAGGAACTCCGACTGCTGCTGCTAAAATTATGGCAATTAAAGGTAATATCCGTTCTACTCAATATATTTATACGCAAAAAGATGAAACAGGTCACCCGCTTGCTGCTGTTGTTGTTTCAAAATCTTATGACAGAGAATTGAATAACGTTATAGTGCTTGATTTTGACAGTCATGTTTATCAGGATGTTCACCAGCTTACAAATATTTATTCTGCTAAACGCGGTTACGCATATGATGATAGGTGGGAGCTCGAAGATGTTTCAAACTACAAGATTTCACCTGACGGAATTTATATTGATATTCAACATATTGATAAGTTAAAAGTTTTGGAAGGACAATCTGCAAAAGATGCCTTTACACTGATGACATATTCAACAATGAAAGAACGTGAAATCAATAATAAAGACTTGAAAAACTATGTGAAACTTCTAAAAAGAGAAGGTTTATCGGAAGAATATCACGGAACTTTGAACAAATATCTCCAAAGATTTTTCCATCCGTTAATCTGTATTTTGCTTGCAATATTGGGATGTTTGTTAGGATTTAGTAAACCTCGTGAACAAAGACTTATCGGGTTTACTATTGCAATCGGATTTATATTTGTTTATTATATTACTCTGCCGTTTTTTGACTTGCTGGCAGAAAAAGAAATTTTATCACCGTTTATTACATCAACGCTTCCAACTATAGCATTTACAGTTGCTATTTGCGGATTCTACAAGTCTAAGGATTTATAATATGAAATTAATGAAACTATTTTTGACTTTAGTTATAACTTTTTCAGCTGTATTGACACCTGTTTTTGCAGCAGGCGAAATGTCAATTGATAAAGATAACGGGATTTATCATATTATTTTGAAGGGTGAAAAAATTAAAAAGAAAATCAAATTTGTAACATCTGAGGATTTGATTACAAACAGAGAAGCTCACCAAAAAGCGAAAGCAACGCTTACTGTAAATGCAGGGTTCTTTGATCCGAAAAACGGTAAAACAATATCTTATGTTGTTACAGACAGAATCACGTCAGCTGATCCGATGTTTAACAATTCGCTTCTTTTGAATCCGTTTTTCAGAAAAAATATGAATAAAATCCTAAACCGCAGTGAATTTAGAGTAATGCAATGTGGAAATAAGTTTGAATATTCAATAGTTTCTCATAAATCAGAGGTTCCGTTTGGCTGTGCACTTGTAACATCAGCTCAAGGCGGACCGCTTATTCTGCCTGAATTAAAAATGGAAGAAGAAGGTTTTATAGTAAAAAATGAAGCCGGTGAAGTTATCAGGGAATCAGCTTCTGTTTTACATAAAACATCAAGAACAATTATTGGTTTAAAAGGAACAGATGAATGTCATATTTTGATTATCACAGATGAAAATCCGATGGATTTATATGATGTTCAAAAGCTTTGCAATGAGTTAAAACTAGATAGAGCAATGGCATTTGACGGCGGAAGCTCAACTTCTATGAATTACAAAGACAAAATTGAAGTTGTTTCAAAAGGTGATGGCGGCGGAAGAATGCTTAAATCATTTATGGTTGTATATTAAATACCTCTGAGACAAAAAGAAAGTCTCATCAAATGATAAGACTTATAAATATACATTTACCCCACACACATGTTAACATGCAAAAATGTCTTTGTCAAGTCGTATAGTTTTTTTACAAAAATCGTTGATGAAATTAAAAAAATGATGTAAAATAATTATATGAAGAAGGTTAGCTTACTGTTAATATCTTTCATGTTGACATTATTACCCTCTATGGCGAAAACGACTGTCCCTGAAAAAGTAAATGAAGATGCGCCAAAGGTGTTTATCTATCATATTCCGGACGATGTTGTCAAAGGGGGAATTGGTGTGCCTTCTTCTGATAAAAAAGATGAAAAAGCATCTGATGATATTGTATCAGATGATATTACAGCAGATACTTCCGGTGTTGTTGAGCAGGAAGAAGAATACAATCCTGTTGACGAAGTTTATAAAATAGACGATATGTATTCTGATGTTTTGCAAGGGTATGCTGTTTATGATGAGGAAGAGGATGCAATTTCGTTAGAAGATGAGCTGGATGAATTTCAGATGGTTAAAATCAAAAAGCCTGTAAAAGTTAAAGGCGGCAAGTATTCTGTTAATAAATCAACCGCATTGCCAACTAATCTTTACTCAAAACTCAACAATATGGAATATACTATTGAACAAAAATCATATGATACAGAACAAACGTTTGGGAAGTTTTCGGCAGGTACACAGTATAAGCAAAAAATTGATTATGCGGAATTCAGGCAGTCTACAGTGCTGTATTCACGATATGACACAAAATATATGGCTTTTAACACAGAATTTTCTAAAACCGTAAACTCTACAAACGGTGATTTTAATGATTATTTTTCATTCGCTCCGGAATTGAAACTTGGTCAATACCTTTCATTAAAAGAAACTGTTTCAGCTAATTTTGCAAAAAATATTAAAATCGCAGAGTTTGTCCTGTCTATAAATCCGTTTGGGAAAAAAGATATAGATAGATTCAACATAGAGCTTGGTACAAGTTCAATTTTTGATGAAAACAATTCACTTGTAAAAAATAGGTTTAAAGTTACAACTAATTTTAAATTGTAAATTTATACATACAATTTGTTTGATGAAAAAATTCTGATATAATTGATGTGAGGGGGATTTAATATTGCCGGACGAAAATTTCGAACAACAAAATAATCCAAATAAATCTGAAAAAAAGAAAAACCGCAGACATAGTCGTAAAACCGGTTTTTACTATTCTTTTACTATTGTTTTGATTTTTTGTTTGATTCAAATAGGTTACGGTGCAATATTGAATGTTGGTAAAATCATTTCTTATCAAGGAAAAATGGTTACTCTTGAAAATCTTTTGAAAAAAGCAAAAATGCGTAATGAAGATTTAAAATCAGAAAAAAAAGTTGTAACATCAGACAACAGCCTTGAAGGAATAGCAAGAAATAACCTTAAAATGGCTGGGGAAGATGAAGTTTTGATTATTATAAATCAAAAAGTTGAAGAACCTAAAAAAAAGAAAAATAAATGGAAATTTAAAGGCTTCAATTTCAAGAAAAAAGAAAAACCGGTTGAACCGGCAGGTGAAATTTATATCCCGCAAGAAGTGGTTGAAGAATAGAAACGGATAGGATTATGGAAGATACTCAAACTATTGATTATATTAAACAAGCATTTGAATTAAAAGAAACACAAAACTTCAAACCGGCAATTGAAATGCTTTATAAAGCACTTGAATTGGAAAATGATAATGTAGAAATCCTTTATCAGATTGCAGAGTTGTATTTTCTATTGAATAATTATTCAAGAGCTTCTCATTATCTGGAAAAAATCTTCCAATTAAATCCGAATCATATTAGCGCTTTAAAACTTACCAGAACAATAAAAGAGCGTCAGGGAGATTCTGACAGTGTTTTGGAAATTTCAACAAAACTTTTCGAAATAAATCCTTGTAATGATAGTTTGAAAGATTTAATGAAAATTCTTGTGAAACTAAAATTATTTTGCGAGATAGATAAATATAAAGAATCTGAATTTTTTAATTCAGATGTAAAAATTGAATGCGCATCGGCATTTTATTCAAACGGCGAAAAAGAAAAGGCTAAAGAACTTCTCTCATCATGCGATTTTGATGATGAAAGAGTTTTACTGCTTGATGGCAGAATAAAATTTGACGAAAATAATTTTGAACAGGCAAAAGAAATTTTCTCAAAAATCGGCAAAACCTCTCAAAATCCTGAAATTTTGAATTATTTAGGACTATTTGATTTAGAAAATATGAATTTTGTAGAAGCAATAAAAAGTTTTTCAAAAGCTGCAAATCTTGATAAATCCAATTCAAAATATTATTACAATCTTGGAAACGCTTATTTTTACAACGGCTGGATAGAAGAAGCTCAAAAAGCATACCAAAAAGCTTTGTATATCAATCCTGATAATGTGGATTACAGATATTCTCTTGCATATTTATTTTATGATATGAAAGATTTTGTAAAAACCAAAAAAGAAATAGATGCGATTTTGGATATTTGTCCTGAACATTCCGGAGCGCGTGTATTAAGAGCAATGCTTTTAGCTAAAAATAATGATTTTATCGGTGCGCAAAAAATATTGGAAGAAAATATTAAAAAAGGTTTTGATGATGATTTCACCAAAAGTGCTCTGAGTAAAATTTATACGGAATTGAATATTTTTTCTAAAGCAGAAGAAATTGTTAATGAAATGATTGCGAAAAATCCTGAAAATCTTAACTATTTAAGTGATTTAATTGAAATTTATATTAAAGAAAAAAATTACGATAAAGCAATTGAATTATCTGATAAAATTCTTGAAATTAATCCAAATTACATATTAGGAAATATTTTAGGCGCAAAAAGTGCATTTTTAAAAGAAGATTACGAGCTAGCAAAAGGTTATGCTCAAGAAGCTATATCACTTGATATCAATTGTTCGGAAGGATATTATTACCTTGCTCTTGTCCGGGAAAAATCAGATGATTTAGAAGAAGCAATCGAATGTATGAAACGTGCAATTTTATATGATTTGAATAATCCGAAATATTATACAGAAATGAGCAAGTTTTATAAATCAAAACAGGATTACAAAACAGCTTTAGAATATATGTCAGAAGCTGTAAGTATTGAAGATTCAATTGAATACAAGGTTATGTATTCAGAACTTGTAAAATTAAACAGAAAAAAGTAAACAATTAATAAGTTAAGTCTAAAATCTTTTGCCTTTGTAAAAAAGATAAATATAATACGATTATATGAAGGATTTAACGGGAGACAGAAAGATGGAAGTTAAAAGATTTATACAAAAGCTGTTAGTATTATCAACTATGTTACTGGTTGGGACAGGAAGTGTGTCAGCAGCAAAAATGCCGGAAACAACAGTACCGCACCAGTACCCTGCAAAATATACCCCTGAGTATATAAAACAAATTACTCCAAGCTATAAAGATGTTGGAAAAGATGAAGTTTTTTATGTCGCGCTTGATATGTTAAAAGATACCGAAGGAATGTTTTCCAGAAACGCGATTTTAGGAAACAATCTTTCTCAAAAACCTGTAAAAATTGAATTTAGAGATCTTGGTCAAATTAATCAGGAATATGCGACATTTGATGCTTTAGGTTGGAAAAAAGGTAAAAATTTATATATTTATATAAGCAACCGTCACAAAAGTGCACCTGCAGGCGCGCTTGCGGCATTACTTGCACATGAAGCGCTTCATCAAGATGAATTTAACTCACTTGCTGAAGAAACTTATGCCTGGACAATGGAAGCCTTTGTATGGGATGATATTTTAAAAACATACCCGGAGAGTAATCAAGAAGCTCATGCGCTTGTGAAACGCGAGAATACTTTGAAAAAACTTTTAGAAAAAGGAAATTATACAAACAAATATATTAAAAAAGCAGTTTTACAAAATGCGGGATATAAAAACCTACCATCATATTCTCCGGGGTTTGACAAGCTGTAGTGTAAAATTTATAAAGATTTTTGAATAATTACCTGTGTTAGAGAAAAAGTATATTGATTCTAAAAAATCCTTGATGTTAAATAGGACTATGAGAAGAAGGATAAAAGCAGTTATATTTTTTGTAGCAGCAGCAATTACACTATTTGCCGTTAATGCTTTTTTCCTCAATAATCACAACCCTATGCTTAATGTTGAAGAACAGAAGGTAAATACTTCACAGCTTTCTCCGCAGAAACTTTTTGAACATACCTGGCAGGTTGTGAAAAATGAATACTATGATCCGAATTTTAACAGGCAATACTGGATTCGCTGGAAAAATCATTACCGCGGCAAGATTAAAACTGCTGATGATGCCAAAATCGCTATAGAAACTATGCTTGCAAGTCTTGATGACCCTTATTCAAGGTTTCTGACTAAAGAAGAATTTGCAGAACAAAATATTTCTATCGCATCAAAAATTTCAGGTATCGGAGTTAATATAATTAACGATTCCGGAAAAATAAAAATTATTAGTGTAATCGAAAACACACCTGCACAATTTGCGGATTTGAAAGTTAACGATACAATTTTATCAATTGATGGTAAAAAAGTTAGCGGTTTATCTCTGGCTGAAGTTTCTAACCTTGTTAAAGGACCTGTAAATACCTTCGTTAATATTGATGTTTTGCGAAATCAGGAACTTATTAAGAAAAAAATTATAAGAAAAGAAATCGCAATAAAAACCGTTAAAAGTTCTGTTGATAAAAATATCGGATATATTCAGATTTTAAGCTTTATCAGTAACTCTACACCTAATGAGTTTCTAGAAGCTCTGGAAAATACTGACAGTACTAAGGGTTTGATTATTGATATACGCGGAAATACCGGCGGATTATTACCAAATGCGGTCTTTGTGACAAATTTATTTATTCCAAAAGGTAAAATTGTAAGTATTGTAGGCAGAAATAATTATCATTACGATATTATGGCACAGGATAACAATGTAAATATCGAAAAGCCTGTTATAATCCTTGTTGACGGGGCAAGTGCCAGTGCAAGTGAAATATTTTCGGGTGCAATGAAGGATTACCACAGAGCAAAACTTCTTGGAACAAAAACCTACGGCAAAGGTATGGTGCAAAAAATTATATCTATGCCGAATGAAACAGGAATAAATCTTACTATCGCAAAATATCTTACTCCTAAAGGTAAAGATATTAATAAACAAGGAATAAATCCGGATGTGATTTTACCGCTAAAACGTGAAGATATAATTGAACGCAAAGATACCCAGCTTGAAACTGCAAAAAACATGATGGAACAAATGATTAGCTCACGCTAGTTTATAAAAGTCTGAAATGAACAGGAATAAAGGTTATCAATAACAAAATTAAAGGTAAAAGATTTAGGTATATTCCGCTTAAAAAAAGTATTGAGTATATCTTTTCTCTTTCCGGAAATAAAATCAATCCAGGTTCATTGTTTTCTAAGTATTTTTTCTTTTCATAAACTGACCCTATAATCAGCAAAATCACTACCACAATTTGAAATTTGTAAACCTCGAAGTATGGTGTAATAACATGTTTTTCTAAATAATCATAAAAATATTCATTTGAATCTGCTTGTATGTTTATTCCTGATGCACCAAGAGTATATATAATTAAAAATACCGCACTCATTAGTATGCTTAGGTAACCGATAGCAGATATTATATTCCAACTTATTAAATTTTTGAATTTGTTTATTTTCATATTATATTCTATTCTATAATTTTGTTTTGCTTGAAAGATTTAAGACTTCAATAAATGATAACACAGATGCAAACTCATCAAATAAGTGATAATATTGTTTTATATCATCAATTTTACCTAACAGATGGTTCATTTCAAATAAGTCTTTGTTTGTTGAAAGCATTACAAGCATTTCATTACCAAAAATCGAACAATCCATTTTGCTTACTTTAAAACTTGTCTGAATTTGCATTAATCTATCCATAAATGCTGTATTTAAAAGATATCTTGCTTCAATTTGTCCACTTCCGTCGGCAATATTTTTTTCAACAAAAACATTATATTTTTTTGCAAAATCGCAGGATTCAAGTTCTACTTTTTCAAAGTCTTGCGGTGTAAAGTTTAAAAGAGTTTTTGACCTGATAAGAACACGTGATTTAATTTGTTTATTCATTAGAAAAAGCATTGCTGCACCTTTAAACATACTGTGATAATGTTTTCGTCCTTTGGAATCCCTTGTTTCATAACCAAAATCCGTTTCATTAATGGTGAAATCTACATCTTTATAGTTTCCGTAGAATACATCATCATCAGTTCTTATTTCAATTGTGTGGTTATATAATTTGCAGTTTTCAAAATATGAAGATGGGATTTTTTGATTTCTTGCGTATTTTATATTTTTATCAAAAACGTGTAATAATTCGCTGAAAAATGTTCTTTTTACTCGTGTTTGATAAGTTTTATTAGTTGTTTGAATATTTATAATAACAGCAACAATAAAACAAATTACAGCTATAATAAAGTGTAAGTTTAAATCATAATTAGTTTCATTTTTACCTGGTATAAAACCTAATAGGGAAACAAGTATATAACCAGCGATAGATACTAAACTATATAAACTGCTTCTTTCTTCTTTTTGTGTTTGTTTCCAAATAGGAAGACGTTCTTGCATTAATTGCGCGAATCTTATTGCAAAATCATTTCTATATTTGTTCATTGAAGATGACATTTTATTCTCTTTTTCCTGTTATTCTTTCTGAAAAACTTTCTCTGTACAAATTCGGTTTGGTGAGAGCCCTTCTTGGATTATCGGCGAGTCGACCGGCTGAATGCAGTTCTCCTCTGGACGAGTTTCGCTTTGCTTTACTCTTGCCGAAATCCGCTGCGGAGCTCAAATTATTGTTATGATTTGGACATAATGTGTATTATATTGCCCCGTCCGGCCGAGGACCTATTTACCGATTTCTAAAGCTCTTTGTGCCATTGATTTTGAAATATTTACCAACGCAAGGTTAGCTTCATATGCTCTTTGAGCTACAAGCGCGTCTGCAATATCTACCATTGCATTTACGTTTGATGCTCTTATGTAACCGTTTTCATCCGCATCGGGATGACCGGGTTTGTAGATTTTGTGACCGAGTGTCGGGTCTTCTACTACACCTGAAAAATTTACACCGCCTTGAAGGTACGGTAAAGTTCCTACGCCGAAAACATCTTCTTTCATATTGTTCATAAGTCCGTGAAAAGAAACATCATCAACAGCTGTTAATACAGGAATTTTTCTCACGTAATTTGGAGTATCAAGGTTTGCGATATTTTTTGCGTGGATATCAATACGCTTTCCGTGAACTTGAAGCGCTTTTGCACCGATATCTATTGAATCCATTATACCCATTTTATCACCTTACCTTACTTATTATTTACCGACATTTATCACGGTTTTCATTTCTGTAACTATGTTTGACATTCTTCTTGTTGCCATTGAATACAGGATTGAGTTTTCCTGAATTTTCAAAAGCTCGTTTGCCGCATTAACCGGTTCTTCTGATCTGTCTGTTGCAATAGCAGAAGGTCCGAGTTTTTCTGATAATCTTGTTTCCAGAGGGCTGTTCATAGTGCTTAAATATTGACCGAATTCTATATCCTGTCTGATATAACCCGGTGTATGCACGTTAGCAATATTTGAACCCAGAGCACGTTGTCTTTGAGAAATCAAATCCATCATTAATGATACTTTGCCCATACTATCAAGTGATGTATACATAATTAACCTCTATCCTAAGCCTCTCTTATATTAATTGCTTTATTGTACATTGAATCTGCAAGTTTCATCATCTGCATACTTGCAAGCATTGAAGCATTTAGTCTTAATAAATCTGTTGCTGAACGATAAATGCTGACGTTTGATGCTTCAAGATTATTTTGTTTAATACAGTCATGATTTTTAACCAATCTTGCTTCACCTGCATCATCAGTCGGTTTAAGTCTATTCATATCGGTTGATTCCATGCCCGCAGGATTATCAAACCTTACAAGCGGAATTGTTCCGACTTTTTTAGCTTTAGCTCCTCTTGAATCGTATGCTAAAACATCTCCGTTTTGTTTTATTTCAAATTTAAAACAATTTGAAGGAATTTGAATACCTTCACCTACAATCCAACCGTCACGGGTTGTAAGATAACCATCTTTTCCCTGGCGGAAAGCCCCATCACGTGTATATTGGATTTCACCTTGAGGAGATACCACAGGAATATATCCTGCTCCATCAATTGCTACATCATAAGGATTGCTTGTAATTCTTATTGAACCTTGTGTATAATTTGTTCTGACAGCACCGGTTAAGTATCCGTCCTCTCTTAAAATCTGTTCAAAAGACACATCTTTGTAACCTGTAGTTTGGAAATTAGACAGGTTATTTGCAATTTGACCGAATTTGTCAAATTGAATAAGTGCGTTATTTGTACCTTTTGAAATTATTGCTTGTAAATTATACATCTATCAAACCTCTTTATTGACTTAATTGTGAAATAGTCTTGCCTAAAACGGAATTTTGAAGCATAAATAATTGTCTGTTAGCATCAAAATTTTTAATAACCGGCATCAGGGATAAAAATTCCTGCTGTAATGCAACGTTAGAATATTCGTTATATCCTTGTTTAACATTAGGTTCTATAACTGCGATTCCGCTGCTGTCGACGACTCCGATTTGACCGATTAAGGTTAATTTATGTGTGTCAGGGTTAAACATAGTAATTTTACCTGTTTTGTCGATTTTTATTTGTTTTAAATCCTGCGGAATAAACGGAAATTTAATCGGAACACCGGCATTTGATAAAACTTCGGCGTTTTCTAAAGTTAAAAGAGTTCCGTCTTTACCTATCTGGAAACGTCCGTCACGGGTAAGTTTTACACCATATTCATTTTTAGTTTGAAAATAACCTTTATTTGCAATTGCAATATCAAGCGGTTTATCTGAAACTGCAATACGGCCGACTTTATCATCTCTTGTGGTAGATAGGGCGTGAACCCCGAGATATTCTGCAAATGAAGATACAACAGCTTCTTTTCTCTGATAACCGACTTTATCAAAACCGCTAATGTTTTCGTTGCTTATACCAATTATTTCACTATCCAGATGCATGGCACGAATTGATGCTGTCAATCCGCTGTCATTAAACTGAATACCGCTGTTTAATCTCATAGTTCTACCTCTACATGTTATATTATTAATATTGTCGAATATTTAAAGAAATTCCTCAACGTTTTTGGCAAAAATCCTCCAAATATATGACATCTTGCATGGTTATAAGGATAAATGAATAAAAGTCAACGGCAATAAAAAAACCGACCTTATTGGTCGGTTTATATGAATTAAAAAAGGCGACACCCAGATTCGAACTGGGGGATAAAAGCTTTGCAGGCTTCTGCCTTACCACTTGGCCATGTCGCCACCTTTGTATATATAATATACGCAAGACAAACTGTATTGTCAAGATTGTACAATTTTATATTTTAAGGATAAAATAATATTATGGATTTTGAAATAAGACAAATGCATATAAATGATAAAAAAGAAATCATTGCAATGATGAAAACATTTTATTCATCAGATGCAGTGTTTACAAATGGTTCTGAAGAAATTTTTGAAAATGATTTTTTAAATTGTATAAATAACAGTCCATACTTAGAAGGTTATGTGTTCTGTTCGGGTGTAAACATTTTAGGCTACTCAATGATTGCGAAAAGTTTTTCAACTGAATTTGGAAAACCTTGCCTTTGGTTTGAAGATTTATATGTAAAACCTGAATATCGAGGAAACGGAATTATTCCTGAATTTGTTGAATATATTAAACAAAAATATCCTGATAATATATATAGATTAGAAGTTGAAAAAGAAAATACCCACGCTGTTCACGTTTATAAGAAAAGTGGATTTGAAGAGCTTCCATATGTTGAAATGAAAATGTAATAGACGAATAATACGATATTTTAAACAATATTTTACATGAATTTTTTATAACAAGAAAAATTCATGTGAGAGCACCCTGATACAAAAAAGAAAATTTGGACTTTTTGTCCTAAATTTTTTTATGGTGTCGTTAAGCTCCCGACTCTGGAACTTTTTGGCAAGAAAATTATAGCAGAGTTGGGCGATAAATGCAATGTTTATCACAAGATTGTGTTGGTCATGAAATATTCAACACAGGTTTATTACAATATTAGAATGGTTTTAGGATTAGAAATCAGTTTTAAATGACACCTATAACAATTAAATAACCAATTAGAAACAATAACATAAACAAAAGAATGACAGTAATTATCAAAACTGGTATTGCCCAAACGGTACATCCAAATGACCGTAATGTATGTCTATAATTATTTGCTATATATGACTCAATCGCTTTTCCTAGTGTTTTTTTTAATTCTGTTTCATGTTCTCGATTACATTTGTAAGAAAAATTATAAATATACTGAGAAAAATGAACAATTTCAAAGATTTTATCCATCGTAGTAAAGCAGGAAGGATGTTTTACTGTAATAGATTTTGAACCTTTATTGTCATTATATTTTATCTTTAAGTCAAACCCTGCTACACCAATATATCTATAACCCGCTGGTATAATAAAACTTGTACTCCTATAAGAACACGTCGTCTCAGTTTTAAGTTTGAGGTCTAAACTATCAATGTTTTCATAAAGAATGTTAGACCTCTCTTTATCAGAATA
Organism: uncultured bacterium; assembly: GCA_950022695.1. Classification (GTDB taxonomy): domain Bacteria; phylum Cyanobacteriota; class Vampirovibrionia; order Gastranaerophilales; family Gastranaerophilaceae; genus Zag111. The sequence continues at coordinate 99,782 of CATLLN010000006.1, forward strand.
ACCGACGGTAATGCCTTCTTTGCAGAATTCAACATATCTTATGGCTTTGTATTGACAGTTATATAACTCATCATTTCTTCTTTTTATTCTGGTAATAGTTAATACTAGAAATAGTATCAGAGTTATAAACAATGACGCCAAAATAAGTATCAAACTTATTTGCGACTCACTATCAGAAGCCATTCTGTAAGTTACAAAAATATATGTAAAAAATATGCATAGGAATAATAATGCAATGCAGGCAATCGAAAATGTGACAATTGTCGATTTAGAATCTGTTGATATTTCATTATTTATTCGTGTCTTTTTCATACTTCTTAAAAATGGTGTCGTGAAACTCCAACCTTTGGAACTTTTCGACAAGAATAACTTAACACAGAATAACACTGTAAGCAACATCTATCAGAGAATTGTGTTAGTGATGAAAGAGTCAACACAGGAATACTACAATATGAGAATGGCTTTAGGGTTGAAAGTATCATGATAGGACTTATCCCTTAATATCTATTGTAATAACTAATTGTTTTACAATACTTAAATAAATAACCTTGTGTCCTTTGTCCTGTCTGTGCTTACCCCTCTTTACCTAATCCTTTGATGTAAAATATTACCCCTTTTAAGACCTTAAAATTTTGTTACATAACTCTTAGTGTATCTCAAACAATTAAAATGTCTTAATGAGCCTCTGAGTGGGCTCTCGTTGAATGTTTCAACTTATCCTTTTAGTATATCCTTTTTGAGCCTGTTTGAGTTGTCCGTAGTAGTATTCAAGTTCTTGTTCTGTTGTTGCAGAATTAAGTATCTGTAATGCCTTTATGTAATAAGGACTATCCTTTGAGGTTACATGTTCAAGATTGAGTCCTACATCTTCTATGCTGAGGTCAAGTGCTTGTAATATCTTTGTTAATGTTGTGTATGTAGGGAAGTAAACACCTGTCTCAATTTTAGAGATGTGCTTTTCATTAGCACCTGCAAGCTCTGTAAGTTGAGCCTGTGTAAGGTTTTTAGCTTTTCTTATCTGTTTAAGTTTTTGTCCAAAACTATTTTTGCTTGTAGTCATGACCAGTTCCTCCTCTTAATTCTATTGAATTTCTAGAGGTTATTAAACAGTGATACAGGATATAGATTTATAAAATAATCGTAGACAATAGGATACTTTTCGTATTTTTGTGTTACTATTGTTCTAAAGGTGGGAATGTATCCTACGAAATCATGGAGAATAAGAATATGGCTGATGAAACAAAAGAATGCCCTTACTGTGGGGAAGAAATCCTTGCAATAGCTAAAAAATGTAAGCATTGTGGGGAATTTTTAGATGGCTCAAGCAAACCTGTTAATAGTAATTCTGTATATTCAGGTAAATTCCAAAATGTTGATGTAAATGATAAATGGAAAAAACGATTTGAAGCTATTGATGAGATGGTTATAGATGGCAAGTGGTGGCATTATAACCCTACTTTTTGGAAGACATCAATAAAAGAACGAATGAAGTTGAATAGTGTAATATACTTAAGTGATTTCTTAAGCACATTGTCAGTAATAGCACTTGGGGCATTCTATTATCTATTTAAAGGTATGTGGTTGAAGTTCTTAGTATACTCAATAATTTGTATCACTCTTGCATGTTTAACAGCAGGACTGGGAACAATATCATTTTGGATAATCTTTGTTGTTTTTGCTCCTTATGATTATTACAGGTTAAAAGCTCTTGGTAAACAGTGGTAAGGGGGGTAAAGAATGAACAAGAGAATTTTAACCATTTCACTGTTAACTTGTATATGTACAGGATTTAGCACTAGAGCCTATTGTGAGCAACAATACTTACAGATTATGCATGAAAATAAAGTAAACAAGACTCAACCTGTGCAAAAACAGTATAGTAAAGTTTCTCAACCTGTAAAGCCTGTGCAAACTAAGACTACACCTGTAAATGCAAGCAATACAACTTCTGTAAATCAGGCTGAATGTGATAAATACTACAACTTAGGAATGTCTCAGGCTGATGAAAATAACATGTATGGTGCTTTAACTAGTTTTACAAGAGCTCTAGACAATAACCCTAACTCTGTAAAGGTCTTAAAGGCTAGAGGACAGGTAAAAAATAACTTAGGGGATTACAGAGGGGCAATACAGGACTTAAACAAGGGAATATCTTTAAAGGCTGATGGTGATATGTACTACCTGAGAGGATTTTCAAAGTTAGCCATGCAGAATTACCCCGAAGCTGTAAAAGACTTTAACAAAGCAGTAGAGCTAACCCCCGCTAATGATATGGCATATCACCGCAGGGGATATAGTTATTGCCTGTGGGGCAAGTCAACTAACACCCGTCAATACTTCTCAATGGCTTTAGGTGATTTTAATAAAGCTATTCAATTAAATCCTAAAAATACAGAAGCATACTTGTATAGAGGAATGGCAAAAGCTGAGTTAGAGGGGGCTTCAAAGGGATTAGCTGATATTGAATATGCCATGAATGAATTTAAGAAACAGGGTGATACAAATAATTATCAAACAAGTGTACAGATATACAACTGGATTAAACAAAGCTATTAAAGGAGATTAGTTATGAGTAAAAAATTAGTAGTATCAGGTCTTTTATTGACCTTAACAATGGTAAACCTTACTGCTTATGCAGGAGAACAATACCTGCAACAAAGGCAACAAGAACAAGCAGAGAGGGAACGAATACAACAAGAAAGATATTCAAAGATGTATAACAGCAATGGTTTTAGCTCGTCCTTAATGGATACGGTTAATGGTAATAGTAACAGCAACAGTAATAGTAATAGCCGTAGTAATAGTTCATACGGGAATGGTAGATACGAATACACTCTTGGTCAATACAAAGAAGCTGAATAGCTTAAAAGTAAAGGGGAAGCAATGGTAGATGAACCTAATGACAGCACTAAAACATGCCCATACTGTGGTGAACAAATAAAAGCTAATGCTATCAAGTGCAAACATTGTAAGTCATTCTTGCAAGAAGAAAGCATACAGGAACATACAGCACCGTCTGTGTCAAAGAACAATACAAATACTATAATAGGTGCTATTATAGCCTGCATTGTGATTTTTCTAGTCATATTGATTGGAAGCACTGAATTAGAAGAAGATATTGACTCATCAGAGTCTGTCTCATCCGATAGTCAATCAGAGTTAAATATTACAGGTAAATACTCAGGCTTTGGTGGGTCTAGTCCTTATAGCCTTGTAGATGATGAATATTGTCTTGAAAGGGCAGTGGGTAAATCACTGGTTAGAGAAATTATAACCAAAATAGAAAACAGCACCCCTAATAACTTACCTGAGTTGTATTCAATATCAAGATATAATCCTAACTTGAAATTTGAGGTAACAAACCCGACTTATAACTCGTATGCCACATCCTGTAAGGCTGATTTGATATTCAAGAACTATAAGCCTGATACAATAGCAGGCTATAAGGGTTATGGTCAAAATGCCATGCCTTATACCCTTGACAATGCTCATTTTACAGTTAAATATTCAACATCTAAATTAGGTGATAAATATAAGGCTGATTGGGTAAGAATTTATGGAGAGTCATTAGAGGGTTATGAAGACTAAAAGGAGAAGTGATTATGAGTGAAACAAGATGTCCTTACTGCTGTGAGGTAATAGAGGGAACAGAAGACAAATGTCCTCACTGTGGTGAGATGTTAATTGAACAGAACGAAACAAATGAGATTAAAGAAGTCAAGCCCTCTACATCAACAAAGCATGAGAATTTGTGTGAACAACAAACCAATTATAAGCCTGTTATAACAAAGATTATCCATGTTGTTTCACTATGGGCTTGTATAATCCTTGCATTTTCAGGCTGTGGAATGTTATTTGCTGAGTCATTAAATATTGCAGAGGGTGCAATTTACACATCAATGTGGACTGGTGCAATATTCTTTTTGTTAGTGTGGAAGTTTACAAAATAAGAATAGGAAAGTAAGTCATGAATGAAGATATAAAGATATGCCCTTACTGTGGGGAAGAAATTAACATAAATGCTATTAAGTGCAAACATTGCGGAGAGATGTTAATTGAACAGAAGAACACACAAGACTCAGCCTTAAAAGCAAAAGAGATTGTTCAATTATTACCTAAGATAAAGGGCTTGTATTCTAAGATTACCCATATAATTAAACCTGTATGGATTAAAGTGAATTTGATTTTTGCAAGACTTCTTGCTGTCTTAATGATAGGTGGGCTTATATGGGGGTGGGATTATATAAATAGCTTGAACACTGAGTGGTTTGGCTATCCTACATTATGTGGAATTTTTTGTATATGTATATGTTTAACAGCAGTTGTAATTGTACTCAATGTTATAACAACGATTGTTGCATATCAATATACTGATAATAAGGCTACAAGCACTAATGAACCTAATCAGGAGAAGCAAATATGAATGAAGATGAAAAAGTATGTCCATACTGTGGTGGAGTTATTAAAAAGGTTGCAATTAAGTGTAAGCATTGTAAGGCACTTTTGAATAAGGAACAGTCAAATAATACGAATACAAACAAGAAAAAGACTGCAATAGTAATCAGTATAATACTTATCTGTATAGGTATTGGTGTAGTTGGATGTAAAGCATATATGGACTATATAAGCGACCCTACATATAAAACTATAGTAAAGCACGAGGATATAGACTACTGGAAATGTTCTGATACATCAATCAATATTGCAAATAAAGTAATTGAGCAAACCAATGAAATGATTGAGCTAATGCAAAGCAGAATACCACAAGCCAAGAAGGAAAATGTATTTAACGTTTACCTTGATAACATTGAATATTATGAATTAAGTTTATCGAACAAAATTACAGTAAATGGAGACTTTAAAGGGCTTGAGTTTGGCAAGAATATGGAAATTAAAAAGCCAAAGCTTCCAATGTATGCTAGCAATTATTATTTCGAATCTTACGATGGAGAAGAAAATTGGGGATTTAGCCTGTCAATAAATTATAAATACCTTAATGAAACTTTTGGTAATTACTTAAATAAAGACTGGCAAGAATATTTGAACATAAAGCAGAGCCATTATGAAGAATGGAAAGCCATAAATCAAAACTATAATAAATATAATCATGAACAAGGGCTTAAAAAGGACTTTGATAATGTTATATTAACAGAGGCTTTTCATAAAAAATATCCTAAATTTGAACGAATAAATGATATTGACCCTCTTGAATATACAAAGAGTGTAATTATGACATGCTTTAGGGGGAAAGTCTCTAAAAACATTATTATAGAAACCTTTGAGGATTACTTCAAAAGGGCTGATATAGACACTGCTTCATATAAATACTTGCAGGAAGCTTATAATATCATGAAAAATAATGATTTTGAGCCTTATGATTATAGCTTATTTGATATAAGTATAATGGAAGGAATGCAAGATACTGTAGATTAAATCATTATTAACAAGTAAAGACCTAAGCAGATATGAGCTTAGGTCTTTTTACAAACGAAAGGAATTTAAGGTTATGCAGACTCTTTAAGTTGATTTAAGAAGTTGTATAAATTACCTGTAGTTGTGTTGTATTGCTTTGCTATTAAGGTCTTTGGAACACCTAAGCTAATCAATTTCATGATGTCGTCTGTGTGTTCATCTAACTTTGATTTACCCTTGCCCTGTGGTCGTCCTAGCTTTACCCCTTGTGCTTTTCTTGCTTGTAATGCTTCACGAGTTCTAAGGCTTATGAGTTCTCTCTCAATCTGTGCAACAAGAGCAAATATTGTACTTGTTACGGTTGATGTGATTGAGTTGTCTGTATTATCAAAGTTCTCTTTGATTGAGTATAGTATTATTCCTTTGTCTTTTGTAATCTTAATTACTTCTAGTATTTGTGTTATTGACCTTGCAATCCTTGACAGTTCAGGCACTATTAGTACATCACCTTTGCCCATAGTGTCTAACAATGCACCTAGTTTCCTTTTCTTGTAATCCTTACAGCCCGAGCAGTGTTCTTCAATAAAATCAACTTGTCCTAATTGCATACGATTAGCAAACTGTAATATATCTAGTTTGTTCTTCTCTGTGTCTTGTAAAACTGTTGATACTCTAATAAATGCTTTTGTCGTCATGTTTCATGTCCTTTGGTAGTGTCAATGAAAAGGTCAAAAAAGGCTTTTTGTTGTATGAATGTCATAAATTTATTTAAGACCTTTTCACTATATGATTTTATGTAAATTAAATGGTCGTTTTTAATGTAGGTTTATTAGGGCTTCTACCTCTGCTTTGATGTTATACAAATTTTGTTCAATCGTTTCAGAAAGAGCAACAAGCCCTGTTAAACCTCGTTTGTCATGCTTTGTATTGTCTAAGCCTAGAATGCTATCTTTTAGGGCTATCATAAGCCCGTATGTATTGTGTATTAGTGCTATGATGTCTAATGTGTCCATGTTCTATTCCTTTATCCGTGTAATACCTTTGAAATTGTGTAGGGGGGTAAACCCTACACAATTGTAAATTTCCTGTAATTGCTTTGTTTGATGAATG
>CATLLN010000007.1 GCA_950022695.1 uncultured bacterium
TCAACTGATAAGCTTACTAGTGCAACCCCTGAGAAAAAAATAATAAAACAAATGAGCGAATCCCAAAAACTTGCACATCGAAAAAATATACAAAACTCTACCAGAACCGCTAATACTGGAGTTCTGAAACAGTTGTAATTTTTTGTTAAGATTTATGATAGTGCGCGAAGCGAATGCTTCGCGCACTATTGCTTTTTTATTTTTTATGTGTATAATTTTGGTGTGGATGAGGGTTTACGAGAAGGTGCTCGTAATGAAAGTTATTCCCTTGTTACATAAAGGAAAGAGATATACTCTTAGATGAGTAAAACGGAATTTAACTACAAGTTTATAAAAGACCAGGCAAGTGCGGGAAGCTGGCGAAGGGGTTACGAATACCATACAAAAGATATGGTGTTTGATAATTATCCTGAAAAGAATTTCTATATGGGTAAAGTTAAAGGGAATTTTCAGGATCATTATAATACGGACTTAATTTTCAAAAAAAATAAAGTCGAAGCAAGATGTAATTGCCCGCTAAAAGAAGAATGGTGTAAGCATGCTGTTGCGGTTGCCTTAAAAGCAATTGATGAACACGCATACGAAGATTGGCTTGAAACTAAATTCGGAATGGAGTTTGAATTCCCGGATGAAAATACCGCTCTAAAAGAAGAACCGCAGGGAAGTTATATTTTTCATTTTAATCCGAAACGAAAAGCAAATTTCTTTTCAATTTTAGTTCGTTCACGTGAAAACGGTAAAATTGTCCGCCAAATCGAACCGATTCTTAAGGCTGTTATTGAAGCTCAAAAACAAGATAAAAATTTCGAACTTAATAATTCGCAAAAAGTTGAACTTTTAATATTCCAACAGTTATTAAAAATTTCAAGACAGGATAAAAAAGCAGGGTGGTACGATATTCCTATTGCAAAGTTTGGTCCGATGTTTTCACTTTTGGCTAAAGCCGATGAAGTTTTGGATGAAAAAACAAAAGATAGGCTTAAGTTTACTGATGAAGAATGGAAGCTTGTTTTATACGTAAATACATCAAATACAGCAGGAACGCTTTTGTTATCGCTAGAATGGCAAAGACCGGATAGTGATGATGTTTATCCGTTTGAAGAAGTAAGATATTTCTCAAGACATTTGAAATGGGGAAGATATAAAAATATTATTTTCCCGACAAATATTGCAATTCAAAATGTTCCGCAAAATATTATCAAAGCTTCATTTACGGATTTAAAAGATTCAGAAGGCGGAAAATTTATTTACGAAGATTTACCAAAATTACAGCAGGTTATGGATGTTGTTGTTGATGAAAAAATTTCGAAACTTATGCTTGAACAGCGTCCGCCAATAAATATTGTAACTATGGGTATTGATTATGACCAGTCATTAAAAGCTTCTTTGGATTTTGAATATGACGGTGTTAGAGTTCCTTATTCAAAATCTTCAAATGATAAAGTCCAATATATTACTGTTAAAAAACCGGATGAAGACTTAATTTACTGGGTTAAACGTAATTTAAAACACGAAAACGAAGCTTATGCAATGCTTCTTGCCTGCAAATTCGTGCCAATGCAAACAAATAATCTTGCACTGGAAAAAGAAAACGCTATTGATTTTTATAACTATTATTTAAAACAAGCTGGCGAAGGTTGGAAGTTTGAAGAAAAAGATGATATGTCATTCTTTAAATTGATGGAAAATCCGTTCAAACTATGTGCAAAAATCGACTTTTCTGATGAGCAGCCTGATAGTTTTGATATAAGTATTTATGGGCAGGCAGGCGATGAAATCATTGATTTTGATGAAATTTACGATACTATTCAAAGCGGTGAAAAGTATGCACGTATCAGAAGTTTAGGGTTTGTTGAATATCCTGCGCAAAATATTTATTCAATGATGCGCTCATTTAACTCTTTTGATGTTTACAGAAATCCTGATAACAGATTTACCGTTAAAACATACCGTGCAGGGCTTATTAACGAGCTTAAAAACCTTAATGTTGAATTGATTTTAAGTGACAGATTTAAAACTTTCTGGGAACAAATGTCAACTTTCTCAACATCAGAAGATTTAACCCTGCCAACAGGAATTAATGCTGAATTCCGTGAATATCAGATGAAAGGTTTCGGATGGCTCTGGTTTATGTATAAGTACGGACTTAACGGAATTTTGGCTGATGATATGGGGCTTGGTAAAACTTTACAGGCTTTAACCGTTCTTCAAAAAGCTAAAGAAGAAGATGGTCCGATGCCGACACTTGTTATCGCTCCGACTACCGTCGTGTTTAACTGGGAATCAGAAATCCAAAAATTTGCGCCAACTCTTTCTTGTTTGAAACTTCAAGGCGGCGAACGTAAACAATTTTTCAAAAAAATTCCTGAATATGATGTTGTAATTACAAGTTATGCGCTTTTAAGACGTGATATTGCAAAATTAAAAGATATTAATTTCAGATATGTAATTTTAGATGAATCTCAGAATATCAAAAACGCAACATCTCAAACCGCGCAAGCTGTTAAACAATTAAATTCGCAGCATAAACTTGCGCTGTCAGGTACACCGATTGAAAATAAACTTGAAGAGTTATGGTCAGTATTTGACTTCTTAATGCCGGGATTTTTATTCAGTATGGCTGATTTTAATTCACGATACGTTAATCCTATTATGGAACGTCAGGATAAAATTGTTGAAAAACGTCTTAAATTACAAATTTATCCGTTTATCTTGCGCCGTATGAAACGTGATGTTGCAAAAGATCTTCCTGATAAAGTTGAAAACATTGCATACTGCGAACTTACAGATGAACAAAGAGATTTCTACTTACAGGTTCTTGATTCAACAAAAGAAGAACTATTCAAGTCAATTGAACAAAATGGACTTGAAAAGAGTAGATTGTCTATTTTCTCAGCGCTTCTTCGTATGCGTCAAATCTGCTGTCACCCGAGACTTTATGACAAAGATAATGTTAAAAATGTTATATCTTCAGGTAAATTTGAAAAACTTAAAGCTATGCTTGAAGAAATTATCGCTGAAAAACACCGCATTCTTTTATTCAGCCAATTTGTTGATATGTTAGATATTGTCAAAGCTTGGCTTGATAAATCAGGAATTAAGTATGAATATTTAACCGGTAAAACAAAAGATCGTCAGGGTGCTGTCGAAAGATTCAATAATGACCCTACAATCCCGATTTTCTTAATCAGTTTGAAGGCGGGTGGTACAGGTTTGAACTTAACAGGTGCGGATTACGTAATCCATTACGATCCTTGGTGGAACCCTGCAGTTGAAGATCAAGCTACAGACCGGGCTTATCGTATCGGACAGACTAAAAAAGTATTTGTTTACAGGCTTATTACTAAAAATACTGTGGAAGAAAAGATTCAGAAACTTAAAACCGTTAAACGAAATCTTGTTGATAGCGTAATTTCAGTTGACAGAAATATTACAAAATCGCTTACAATGGATGATATTCGTGAAATCTTTTCAGTTGACTAAGGGGTAAATGTTGCTACCAATTATAACCTCAAGTAAGTAACATTATTCAGCTCCGCAGGGTCTTCGACCTGACTGGGTAATATGCTACCATTATAATCTAAAGTAAGTGAGGTTATTTAGCTTCACAGAGGATTTTGCTCTAACGGGCAGGGGTACTGCCAGTTATTTCAAAGTCATCTTAATTGCAGAGTATGTGCAGGTTTATTCTGGTAGGACAATTTTAGCTTCTACGTTTTTGGCTGCTTCTATACTGTTATTAAAACTGTTTAAAAGCTCTGCTGCAGTGTGTGGGTTGTAAAATTTGCCGCTTGTTACAAGAGCTGTGCATTCTAATTGCTGCAGGTCATCAGAATCACTGACATTGAATGCGATAACATCAATTGATATGTCTCGTCTGATTTTTATAAGGTTCATTACAAAAGTACATGGACTTTCGTCACAATTTTCACCGCCATCTGTAAGTAATATTATATGTTTTTTTCCTGAATACCCCATAAAATCATATTTTACAGCCTGTTTTAGTGAATATGTAATCGGAGTCATTCCACGAGGTTTGGTTTTTGCTAACGATTGTTCTACATATGAGGTATTATTTTTCATTATCGGGCTGATTAGTGTTGATGCACGACAAGCTTCAACCGGAGTGAACCCCATTCTGTGCCCGTAAACTCTTAAACCAACCCAGGCATTAGGGTTTATTTTGGGTAAAATTTGTTTCATTGTGTCAAGCATCATATCGACTTTTCGTGACCCCTCAAGCGGTTCTGTCATGCTGTTTGAAAAATCAAGAATAAAAAGTATTCTTTCCCCTTCATCAGTTGGAAAATTTTTTGTAAACCCGCTGTCTGGTGTGTGAAGTCCGTATTGAGAACAAATCGCTGGTATAGAAAATAATGATAAAACTGACAAAATTAATAAAACTTTTTTCATACACAGAGTTTAAAGAGATTTTTTGTAAATTTAAATTACCTTATTTTCTAATAATTTGATTTAAAGTTTTGGTTGAAATATTATTAAACATATAAAGGAATAAGGGATATGGAAGCAAGCAGAAAAATTATAAAACAAGCAGAAAAAGAATTACGTGAACAATTCGAAATTATTGAAGAAATAAGAGATTATAATCAGGAAAAAGTCTTGAACGCTTTTATTGACAATAAAGTTGCACCGGAACATTTTTATACAGTATCGGGCTACGGACATGACGATTTAGGACGAGAAGTTTTAGATAAAGTTTTCGCGCAAGTTTTTAAAACTGAAAAAGCACTTGTTAGAATTCACTTTGCTTCAGGAACTCATACGCTTGCCTGTGCTTTGTTTGGAAACCTTAAATATGGCGACAAACTTCTTTCTGTTGCGGGTACTCCATATGATACTATGCAAGAAGTAATAGGAACAATGGGTGATGAAGAAACAAAACGAGCTTCCCTTATCGGTAACGGAGTTTTATATGATGAAGTTCCTTTGATTGATGGTATGGATGTTGATTTTGAAAAATTAGAAGAAATGGTTGATGAAACCACAACTATAGTTTTAATTCAGCGTTCAAAAGGGTATTCTACAAGAAAATCTTTGACCATTGAAACAATTGAAAAAATTTGTAAAATTGTTAAATCAAAAAATCCTGAATGTATTTGTTTTGTTGATAATTGCTACGGTGAATTTGTTGATACCAAAGAACCAACAGAAGTCGGTGCGGATTTAATGGCAGGTTCATTAATTAAGAATGCAGGTGGCGGTATTGTTGAAGCCGGCGGGTATATTGCCGGAAAAGAACTTTATGTTGAACGTTCTGCAGTTCGTTTAACAGCACCTGGGATTGGTTCTGAAGGCGGAGCAATGTTTAATCAGCACAGATTGATGTTTCAGGGGTTATTTATGGCTCCTTCTGTTGTCGCAGATGCCGTTAAGGGTGCGGTTCTTGCATCTAAAATCTTTGATAAAATCGGTTACGATTCTTCTCCGAAGTATTATGAAAAACGTACTGATATTATTCAGAATATAACATTTGGCGCACCTGAACCATTAGAACAATTTTGCCGGACTATTCAGTCGCTTTCACCTGTTAACGGGTATGTTACACCTATTCCCGAGTATATTCCGGGGTATGAAGATCAGGTTATTATGGCAGGAGGTACGTTTATCGAGGGTTCAACTATAGAACTATCAGCAGACGGACCGATGCGCGAACCTTATGTTGCATATATGCAGGGCGGCTTGAATTATTCTCACGTTAAGATTGCTTTAACAAAGTTTTTAAGTAACCTTTCAAATTTGTAACGAATTCTTAATTTTAAAAATTCGCTTGTTCTAAAGTTTTAGCAAAAATATCATACAAAAGACTATATTTTTTCTGATTATATGATACAATGTTAAAGCACAATATGTGTACATGAAAAATTTAGTGTAATGAAGTTATAAAAGAAGAGAGGTAAATTATGGCATTACCAAATGTAGCATATTTTTCAATGGAAATAGCTATGGACCAATCTTTAAGCACCTATTCTGGTGGTTTAGGATTTTTAGCAGGTTCTCATATGCTTTCTGCGGGTTATCTGCAAATGCCTATGGTCGGGGTTACTATGTTATGGTCTTATGGTTATTATGATCAACGAATTGACCATGCCGGTAACGTTGAAGTTGCATATATTAGAAAATATTACGATTTCTTGACTGATACAGGTGTTCAAACAGAAGTTGATATTTTTGGTGAAAAAGTTAAAGTTAAAGCATTTTTAGTACAGCCTGAATTATTCGGTACTTGTCCTGTTTATTTATTAACAACAGATATTGAAGGCAATAGTGACTGGGCTAAAAGTATTTCTTACAAACTTTATGACGGCAATGAAAAAATCAGAATTGCTCAAGAAACTGTTCTTGGTGTTGCAGGTGTAAGAATTCTTCAACAAGTTGGTTATAACTTTGATGTTATCCATATGAATGAAGGTCACGCACTTCCTGCTGCATTCGAATTATTAAGACAGTATAACGGTGATTTGAATGAAGTTAAACGCCGTACAGTATTTACAACTCACACTCCTGTAGCTGCAGGTAATGAAGTTCACTGGGTTGATACACTACTTGAAGGTGGATTCTTTGCCGGAGCATCTCGTGAAACAGCTGTTAATCTTGGCGGCGAAAACTTCTCTTTAACTGTTGCAGCTTTAAGAATGTCAAGAATTGCTAACGCTGTATCTCAATTACACGGTCTTGTTGCTAACAAGATGTGGGAATGGGTTGAAGGCAGATGCCCGATTCGTGCTATCACAAACGCTGTAAATCTTGAATACTGGCAAGATGAAAGAATTGCTGCCGTAAAAAATAATCCTCAAGGTTTATTAGATGTTAAACGCGAAATGAAAGCTGAATTGTTTAAGTATATTGCAAACGTTGCAGGTAAAAGATTTGATCCTGACGTATTAACAATTACCTGGGCTAGAAGATTCGCTGATTATAAACGTGCTTGGCTTATCCTTATGGATAAAGACAGAATCGGTAAATTGTTAGATGAAAACAAAGTTCAAATTATCTTTGCAGGAAAATTCCATCCGGATGATGTTATGGGCAGAGAAATGTTTAATAAATTATTAAACCGCTCTCACTCATTGAAAAATGTTGTTGTTCTTCCTGGTTATGAACTTCAATTGTCAGGCATGCTAAAACGTGGTTCTGATATCTGGTTAAATACTCCGTTAAGACCATTTGAAGCTTCAGGTACTTCAGGTATGTCTGCTAATATGAACGGTACATTACACTTATCTATCTTTGATGGTTGGACTGTTGAAGGTACATTTAGCGGAATTAACGGTTATGCTATTGAATATCCTGAAATCGATGATGAAATGTCTTGGGAAGAAAGACATTGGAAAGATCATAAATGCTTGATGAATATTATTGAAGAACAAATTGTTCCTACATATTATGAAAATAAAATGGAATGGGCAAGATTAATGAGACAAGCAATAAGAACATCTGAAGGTTACTTTAACTCAGACAGAATGGTTATTGAGTATTACAACAGATTGTATAAACCAATAGCTCACGATGGTGATTGTTCAGGTGAAGAAAAACAAGAAATGAAAATTACAGAAGCTCCGACATTTGATGCTTGGACATTCTCTAATATCAAATAAGTAATTTCAAAATTTTCAAAAAAGAGTCGGGAAACCGGCTCTTTTTTGATAAATTATGTTTCTCATAGTCTTGAAATTTATAGAGTTTTTCAAATATATTTAGCAATTTTATTTATGTTTTGTTTTATACAAAATATGCAAATAACATTTCAAAATATACCCCATCAAACGTTTTATAGTAAAAAATACTCCAGTTCAGACGGTCTTCGATTAAAACCACAGCTTAGCTGTGATACTGTAAATTTTACGGGGCACTGGGATTTTCTAAAACTATCAGATAAAACTATTTTTCAAAGAATCAAAGAAGTAACAAGTGATAGATGTAACTATATTGGTGAAGGCGGTCAAGCGCGAGTATATAGAATTCCAAATTCAAATTATTGCGTAAGAATAGAAAGGCATGATTCAGATTATAAGCCTATTCTAGATAGAAATATTACAGAATATGATAGAATAAATCACGTTGTCGCAAAATTTGGAAATGAATCATCAATTAGGCGATATATTGAAGGTGTTCCTGTTCTAACACCGAATACCCTCCCCCATGAAGGGCAAAAAATTGCGCAAGATATAGCACAAATGCCGGTTAAATCTTTTAAAGCTCTTTTACAACAAATATGTTATGCTTATGATAATGAGATGTTATTTGACTGTGCTTGGGGAAATGTTATTGTTAATCCGAAAGAAAATAAGCTCACAGCAATTGATTTTAATAAAAATATTTTTAATGAATCATTAAATCCGCTTAGTTACACATTTTCTGCTCTGACTCAAAAATATACTACTTCTGAACAAGCTAAAACTTACGGAAATAAAATTCTTAATGCAGTATTAGAAGAGTTTGAACCAGCTCATAAACCATTCTGGAATGTAACTTATTTTGATTTTTCATCATTGCTGAGGAATATTGTACATTCATCAGATTTTGGTAAAACTCCTCAATGCAGGTTCCTTGCTAAATATCTTGAAACACTTAAAGACTTAAAAGTTCAAGATATACGTGGAATAGACGTAACTAAACAACTTAACGGAATGTTAAAAATGGTGAAATCTTTAATAAATCAGACTTTGTAACTTAAGCTCTTGAAAAGACTTCAACATCAATATCATCAAAGGTATTTGTATTAAAATAAGCGCATGATGCAACCATAGAAGCATTATCAGTACAATATTTCATTATTGGTGCATAAACTTTATAACCTTCCTGTTCAAGTGCGAAAACTTTTTTGCGGATTTCAGAATTTGCAGCAACGCCGCCAGCGATAACTACTTGTTTATATCCGCGTTCTTGCAGTGCTTTTTTAAGTTTTTTTACTAAAGTTTTTGACACGCATTCTTGGAAACTTGCGCAAATATCATTTACCGGAAGTTCTTGCCCGTCAAATGATTTTACAAGGCGTAAAACAGCTGTTTTAAGCCCGCTAAAGCTAAAATTATAACCCTCAACTCTGCCTTCAGGAAGCTCAAATGCTTTAGGATTACCAACTTGAGCCAGTTTATCAAGTCTCGGCCCGCCCGGATATGGAAGCCCTATTAGTCTTGCAACTTTGTCATAAGCTTCACCGACAGCATCATCAATCGTTTCCCCGATAATTGTTTGTTTTGAATAGGATTCAACGTCAATAATTTGAGTATGACCTCCGCTGACCAGAAGTGCCATAAATGGTGGTTTTAATTCTGTATCAATGTAGTTTGCACAAAGATGAGCGTTTAAGTGATTAACTCCAATAAATGGTTTATCGTGAGTAAGTGCAAGGGTTTTTGCCGCATTAAGTCCTACAAGCAGACATCCGACAAGTCCCGGTCCTACGGTTCCGGCAAAAGCAGTAATCTCAGCAGGTGCTAATCCTGATTGATCAAAAGCTTCTTGAACAACAACATTTATAGCATCTAAATGCTCTCTTGCTGCAATCTCAGGAATTACTCCGCCGAATTTTTTGTGTGTTTTAATTTGAGATGCAACAATATTTGCAACAACTTCACGTCCGTTTTTAACAATAGCACAAGCAGTTTCATCACAGCTTGATTCAATTGCCATTATATAATTATCATAACCGCTGTCCGGTCCTATGTTTATAGATTTTTCGCTAAATAAAGTCTTCTTTTCCATAAAATTATATTACTACAAAGAATTTTATATTTCTACAATAATAAGCCTTGCAAAGCTGAGTTATTGTGAGTGTAGTATTCTACCCTGTCCGGTGAGGGGCAAAAAAAAACACTTTCTTGAAGAAAGTGTTTGGAATTTTTTTCAATTCCTCGTGTGTAGAAGGTTAGTGTGTAGTAGGTAGTGTATAATTTATGTCTCGTGTTTATTGTATTTTGTATTGCTTGCTTATCGCTTACATTTATATAAAGTATTTTTAAAGTATATAATTGCTATATCCTCTTTATCTTGTTACAAAAGTTAATATAGATTTCACATGTTCTTGTTATAATGGAAAAAAAGGATATGTAATGGAAATAAATAACAGAATTACCCCGAGGTTTGATCCTTCTTTTAATAGTATACAACGTTGCTGTAAGTTAGGTAGTTTTTCATACAATACTATTAAAGTGGCGCAAGTTGAAAATGCACTTGAAAATTCAAAAATTTTACAAAAATATTGTAGTGATAATGATATCCATATGATTATGTCTGCTGATAAATTGGGATATTGCTCAAGAAATCTCTGGTACGCTTCGCTTGATTTGAGGAAGATTTTTCCGAAACCTGAATTAAGTTTTTGGGGAAAAGTTGTAAATCTGTTTAAAAGAAAACCGAGTGAAGCTGTGGTTTTTCGTGCTTATGGCGATGACAAAACTATGGCTGTAAATAAATTGGTTGAGTTTATTGATTCTATAAAAAGTCAGCGTGATTTGAGACATTTTATAAGTTATCGAAAATATAATCCTGTAGAAATGGATAAATGCAGAACCTGCGGATGGAACTCTGAATATAGAGGATTTTAAAAATATATTGAACTGTCAAAAGGCTTTTATTCACATCATATTTACCTCTTGATTAGTTTTTTTGTTAGTGTTAACATCAATCATGTTATAGTAGTAAATTTTACAAGATAAGAAGGAGTAAATCTTATGTCAAAAGTAAAAGTAGCAATTAACGGTTTCGGTAGAATCGGCCGTAACACTTTAAGAGCAGCAATCAGAGAAGGTATCTTCGAAGAATTAGATTATGTTGCAATTAACGACCCTGGTTTAACACCTGCTAACGCAGCTCACGTTTTCAAATATGACTCAGTTATGGGTACATTTGACGGATGTGTTGAAGTTGCTGAAGATGGTTTAATCATCAACGGTCACAAAATTAAATTCTATGCTGAAAAAGATCCTGCAAATCTTCCTTGGAAAGATTTGGGTGTAGAAGTTGTTATTGAATCAACTGGTTTCTACACAGATGCTGAAAAAGCTAAAGCTCACATCGCAGCTGGTGCTAAAAAAGTTATCATTTCAGCTCCTGCTAAAAACGAAGACAAAACTATCGTTTTAGGCGTTAACGAAAATGAATACGATCCAGCTAACCACAACGTGATTTCAATGGCTTCTTGTACAACTAACTGCCTAGCTCCTGTAGCTAAAGTTATCAAAGAAAAATTTGGTATCGTTAAAGGTTTAATGACTACAGTTCACTCTTACACTGGCGACCAAAGAATCTTAGATGCAGGTCACAAAGATCCTCGTCGTGCTAGAGCTGGTGCTCTTAACATCGTTCCTACTACAACTGGTGCTGCTAAAGCTGTTGCTTTAGTTTTACCTGAATTAAAAGGAAAATTAGATGGTTTCGCTATGCGTGTTCCTACTCCAGACGTTTCTTTAGTTGACGTTGTATTTGAAACTGAAAAAGCAGTTACTGCTGAAGAAGTTAATGCAGCATTAAAAGAAGCAGCTGACGGTCACGTATTATGCTACTCTGAAGAACCATTAGTATCTTCAGATTACATCGGTTCAGCTCAATCTTCAACTGTTGACTCTCTATTAACAAAAGTTATGGGTGACAACATGGTTAAAGTTATTTCTTGGTACGATAACGAAATGGGTTATTCAACAAGACTTGCTGAAACTACAAAATTAGTTGCTTCTAAATTATAATATGTAATTTAGATATTCAATTAAAAGGACTGTACAAAATTAGTGCAGTCCTTTTTTTTAATTATGAACCATTCGCAATGTTTGGAGAAATCTAAGTTGAAATTGGTAAATGGTCTTAATGGACCCAATAAAGAAGTTGAATGTACAACAGGAAAGATATCTTATGATCTAAAAGAATCTTGTACTGTAAAAGGACGTGATGTAACAGATATTTATCCTTTTATTTTTTATGATTCAACAATTGAACCTTTAACTAATGCAGCTGATTATGTTTTAAAATCTGCAAAATAATTTACTTAACTACTTTATTCAATCCGTGCGGTTTATCAACGTTGCGGTGAAGTTTTAGTGCTGTTTCAAGAGCCAAAAGCTGAATTATTACAGCGATACAGAATGTTTTTACAATGGGTTTTTCGCATTCGATATTTAAGTTATAAGTTGATTTAACTTGATTAGTACGGTTTCCGATAATACAAATTGGCGGATTATAACTTGTTTTAATCTTATCAAGGTTTTTAATCGCTGTATAATTCATACTATCGTTTAAAATATAAGTTAAAACGGTATTTTTATTGTTTAGAACTGCAACGTGTCCGTGCATAAATTCGCCTAAGATTGCAGATGTTGTATTAAGATATGATGTTTCTTTTATCTTTAGTGAAGCTTCTTTTGCCAGAGCATAAGAATGACCGTCTGCAGTCATAATTATGTTTTTGTATTTTGATAAAAATCTTGCCAGATTTTTTATTTTTGGTTTTAATTCATATGTTGAATTGATATATGCCGGAACTGTTTTTAAATCTAAAATGTAATCATATATATCGATTCCTTTGTCTTGTGCGAATTTTAAAGCTAAAAGTGTAGAGCATAAAAGTTGTGAAATAAATGATTTTGTAGCTGCAATACTTTTTTCTTCTCCGGCAAGGCAGGCAACTTTATAATCTGAAGCATTCCAAATTGTTGAATTTTCTTTGTTTGTAATACAAAGAGTTTTTACGCCAAATTCTTTTGCTTTTTCTAATGCACTGTTTGTGTCAGTTGTTTCGCCGGATTGAGTTATAAAGATATATAAAATTCCGTCTTGATGTGCTATTGTTTCTTCCAGTAAAAATTCGCTTGAATAGACGGCGCGCGCTTCAATTTTTGATATTGAGCCGAATAATTCTGCTGCGTAGCGCGCGCAATGATATGATGACCCGCTTGCAACAATAATAATTCTATTGATAGAATTTGGGGTATCAATATTTATTGCGCCTTCTTTTGTAATATATGTATCTAAAATATCCTGTGAGATTTTAGATTGTTCTAAAATCTCACGTTCCATACAAGTTTTTTTTCTTTTGAAAAATAGCATAACAGCCTCGATTCGTTTAAGAATTACCCTAAAATACCTCTTAATAGTTCATTAACAGTTTTCGGGTTCGCTCTGCCTTTAGTTTCTTTCATCACCTGACCAACGAAGAAGCCTAATAAATTAGTTTTTCCGCCTTTATATGCTTCAACTTCTGCAGGGTGTGAATCAACTATTTTTTGAACTATTTCTTTAATAGCTCCGGTATCAGAAATTTGGCTTAAACCTTTTCTTTCAACTATTTCAGCTGCTTTTTCACCTTTTGTAAGCATATCTTCAACAAGAATTTGTTTACCGATGTTATTAGAAATGGTGCCTTTTTCGATTAAGCTGATAAGTTCAGCTAAGTTTTCAGGAGTCAATTTTGTATCGGTAATTTCGATATGATCTTCTTTTAGGAATGCTGCGATTTCACCCATAATGAAGTTTACAGCTGTTTTAGGGTTTGCTCCAAGTTCAAGAACTTTATCAAAGAATAGTGCAAGTCCCATTTGTTCAACAATTACGTTTGCATCGTATTCGCTTAAACCTAAACTTTGGTATCTTTCGCGTTTTTGAGATGGAAGTTCAGGCATTGTATCTTTAATATTTTGAACCCATTCTCTTGAAATTTGAAGCGGCATTAAATCCGGTTCAGGGAAATATCTGTAATCATGTGCGTCTTCTTTACCTCTCATTGAACGGGTTTCACGTGAATTGTCATCCCATAATCTTGTTTCTTGAACAACTTTTCCGCCTTCTTCAACGATATCAATTTGTCTGTCGATTTCGTATTCGATAGCTCTTTGAAGTGCAGAAAATGAGTTAACGTTTTTGATTTCTGCGCGAGTTCCGAATTCTTTAGAACCTTTTGGCATAATTGAAATATTAGCATCACATCTCATTGAGCCTTCTTCTAAGTTACCATCGCAAACGCCGATATAACGAACGATATTTCTAAGTTCTTCCATGTAGTTACGTGCTTCTTCAGAACTTCTCATGTCAGGTTCTGATACGATTTCCAAAAGCGGAGTTCCTGCGCGGTTAAGGTCAACAAGTGAATAGCTTGAACCCGCAAGTCCGTCAGCTCCGGCGTGAACAAGTTTTCCGGCATCTTCTTCTAAGTGAGCACGTGTAATACCGATTCTTTTGCCTTTAATATCAAGGTAACCGTTTACACAAATCGGTTCATCGTATTGTGAAATCTGATAACCTTTCGGAAGATCAGGATAGAAGTATTGTTTTCTGTCAAATTTACAGCGTTCAGGGATTTCGCAGTTTAGTGCTAAACCTGTTAAAATTCCCATATTTACAACTTCTTTATTTAAAACCGGTAAAACGCCAGGCATACCTAATGTGATAGGGCTTGTTAAACTATTAGGTTCTTGTCCGAATTCGTTTTTATCCGGTGCGAAAATTTTTGATTTTGTTTTTAGCTGGGCGTGAACTTCCAAACCAATTACAACTTCATATTTGTCTCTTAATTCTTGATCCATTGTTTATTTTCTCCTTATTTGAAACTATTTTAACATAAAGGGGAAAATATTGCTAACAAAATGAAAAAGTAGCAAAAAAAATATTTTCGTGTTTTATTTTTAAAACAGAGTACAATATTGGAGGTTATCAATGCAAATACAAAATGTAAGTTTATCACAGAATAATTATTCACAAAAACATAATCCGAATTTTACAGCTATCAGAAGTATAAAGTGTGAAGGCTTATATAAAAAATATCCTGAATATGCTAATCATCTTGTTGAAGCTTTCAAAAAAAATCCTATCGCAATCGAGTTTTGTAAAAAATATGATGTTGATATTGTTTTCCATGCAGTAAAACAAATGCAAGATGCTGTAGAAAGTTCTATACACATTTTCTTTGATAATATCTCTAAAAGTAAAGTCAGAAAGTTTTTTAATAAACTAACCGGAAATAATGATGATAAAATCGTTTTACATGCCTGGGCAAATAACTATTCACTTTCGCGTAATATGGAGCAAAGTACTCAAAAGTTAGTTGAATATATTTCTCCTGAAAGAAAGGTTGGAGATCATTATCGCGGCGGAATGTTGGATTCACATATTAAGTCAGCAGATGAAAGAATGCAGAAAGTTATTAATGAAAAATCTAAAAAGAAACAGGATAAATATGTGCAAGCACAGGCTGCAAAAGCATCTAAATCCAGCCTGGATGAAAAACAGTCAAGATTACAAGATTCAATAAATGATCTTATAGAAAGGGGGCAATAATTACCTTGAATAAATCTCGTGTTTAGAGGGGGTAAAGTCAGGTGCTTTATAACTTTTGAGATAATCGATCGTATCTTGAGGTGTTTTTGCAACATAATACAAATCTTTGCTGATTTTATTTGCAAATTTTTCCTCAATAATCACTTCAAAAAAGTCCAAAAGCTTATCATAAAAACCGTTTGTATTTAAAATTACAATCGGTTTTTTATTGTATCCGAGCTGTTTTTGCACAATCATTTCCGAAAGTTCTTCTAACGTTCCGAAACCTCCGGCAAGAGCGATTACTCCATCAGATATTTCATCCATTTTTGCTTTACGGTCTCGCATACCTTCAGCTAGAAAAAACTCATCACAATTATCTGTTCTGCAGCCCATATCAACAAGCCGCTGCGGCATAACACCGTAAACTTTTCCGCCGTTTGCCTGAACCTCAGATGCGCAAGACCACATCAAACCTAGTGTACTTCCGCCATAAACAATATTATAGCCGTTTTCCCCCAGAAGTTGTCCTAATTCTTTAGCGTCTTTATAATATATTTCTTCTAAATAATTAGAAGATGAAGCGAATACACAAATATTATTTCTCATATTTTTCCTTTTTCCACGTCCGGACGAGGACTTATTCTGAAAATTCTCCGCCAATTCGGTAATAATGTGAACAAGAAACCCCTGTTCCGGTTGTTGAACAATCTTTCTTTAAATCCTCAATATCCCAGCCTGCTCCTATCGGGTTTATTTTTCCGTCAACAAAAATATTTATTCCGAAAACATCTTTTCCCCAAGTATTTGGACCATTCAGGCCGTTCATATCAAACATCATTATAAAAGCCGGATGATAAATGTCATCGTCTTTAATGTCTTTTATCCCGATGATTTTGTTATTTTTACTTAAGTATAAATTACTGAAGTAAAACTCATCACCTTGTTTAACTTTTTCACCATTTAAATAATAAGATGAATATTTTTTGTCTAATTCATCAAATTCGGTTATTCTTAAATATGGTTTAACCAGGTTCATCATAAGATTTTCACGTGAACGGTTTGATTTTGTATGTTTAAAACTTTTTACAATCTCAGAATCCGCTTGAGCGTTCATTGCAGAAAATATATATTCCATTTTGTGAATAGTTTCATTCCACTGAGATATATATGCAGCTTCTTTTGAGGCAATAAATTTTGATGGAATAAGTAATAAAATTATTCCAAAAATTACAAATACTGTTATTGAATATTCAATTTTCCAAAATCGTTTTTTCATTTTGCCTCCTGGGACTTGATTCTTTACAGACGCCGGGAAATTTTTAGGTCATAAGAAGATGGTATTTACCCCTACCTCTATGCCATATCAATACGTTTTTTTTCTTCAAGCAGTTTTTCGTAAACCCATTCAGGAATGAAATTTTTGCCTAAGATTATTTGTCCGTTCATGATATTTGGCGTATGAAAATCAGATCCGCCTGTAACGATAAGTCCGAGTTCTTCTGCCATTGATGAAAAATATTCAACACAGGCAGGTGAATGTTTTCTGTGGTATGCTTCAATACCGCGCAGACCGTAGTTCATAAGTTCTTTGATTAAAGGTTCTGCAATATCTAAATCGTGCGGGTGTGCAATAACAGGGATTCCGCCTGCATCGTAAATTATTTCAACCGCATCAAATGGTGTTACGGTTTTTCTTTGCACATATACAGGTGAATCGTCGTGAATATATTTTGCATAAGCATCCATAATATTGTTTGTACCGCCTGCATTTGTAATTGCTTTTGCAATATGCGGACGACCAATACTGCCGCCTTCTGCTACAAGTTTTTTAATATCTTCAAACTTAATTTTGATTCCTTCTTTTTTTGAAAGAAGTGTAATAATTTCTTTGGTTTGCTTGATTCTTGCTTGTTGCTGGTTTTTTATTAGCTCTTGAAAGTTTTTATCTTTGGTGTTCATGAAATATCCTAAGATATGAACTTCATTGTTTTTGTATAAAGTGTTAACTTCAATTCCGCGGATAATTTCGATTTTATCTTCAAGCCCTTTTTCTTTAATATGATTTTGAGCTACGTCATAAGCTAAAACATTGTCGTGATCCGTTATAGCAATAGCTTCAAGCCCAACGTCAACTGCTGTATCCACAATTCTTTCCGGAGAAAAGACCCCGTCCGAGAAATATGTGTGAATGTGTAAATCAGTTTTCCTTTTCACTTTTCTTTTCCTCTTCTATATTATTCTTACTACATAAAATTCTTTTAATCGCTAAGGCTTTACCTGTAGAAACTTCAATATCAACTTCAACAGCGTTGACTTGTGTGGTTTTGCCTTCAGCAACTTCGTAACGTTCAGGGATAGATGTTAAAAATCTTGATAAAGATGTGGAGTATTCCATACCGATAACTCCGTCAGATGCACCGCAAAATCCTGCATCTGTAATGTATCCCATATTGTTTATAATACTTTCATCGGCAGTTTGAACGTGCGTATGAGTGCCAAAAAATGCACTTGCACCCAGTTCTGAACAAAACTTGCCAAAACAAATCTTTTCTGCTGTAGCTTCAGCGTGAAAATCTATTGCAATAATTGGTGTAATTTCTTTAATGCGCTTGATTTCATCAGCGACCATTTCCCATTGCGAATCAACAAGGTTCATAAATACTCGTCCAAGAACATTTATTACCCCTATTTTAAACTCTCCCATATCAAAAATACGGCTGCCAACCCCTTTTGTACCCTTTGGATAATTTATAGGGCGAAGAAGGCAGTCTGATGTATCGATGTAGTTATAAATATCTTTTTTGTCCCAAATATGGTTTCCGCAAGTCATGCAATTTATACCATATTCTTTGAATTCTTTGTAATTTTTTTCGGTAAGTCCAAAACCGTGGGATGCATTTTCAATATTTGCAATAATAAAATCATATTTTTTGAAGGTATTGTTTTTGGCAAGAAAATCTCTGACAGCAAATCTTCCAGGTTTACCGACTATATCTCCGAAAAATATAATTTTTATTATTTTTTTTCCCATTTTATCTTCTCTGTTATTTAATATATTAGGCACGAAGTTGAAATTTTCAACTTCGTGCCTTTATAACTATTTTGCAATTTCTGTTGTTCTGAATTCTCTAACAACTGTCACTCTGATTTGTCCAGGGTAATCAAGTTCGTTTTCAATACGTTTTGCAACATCTCTTGCCAGCTTGCCTGATGCTAAGTCATCAAACATTTCGGCTTGAACGATGATTCTTACTTCACGTCCTGCTTGAACTGCAAATGATTGCTTGATGCCTTCATAGCTGTTAACGATTTCTTCGATTTTTTGAAGACGTTTGATGTAGATTTCTAAAGTATCACGTCTTGCGCCTGGTCTGCCTGCTGAAATAGCATCAGCAACTTTTACAAGAACTGCTTCAATTGTATTTGCTACAACATCATCGTGATGTGCTTCGATTGCGTGAATAACTTCCGGTTTTTCGCCAAAGCGTGAAGCCAGTTCTACACCTAATTGAATGTGTGTACCTTCTTGTGTTTGGTCAACGGCTTTTCCTATATCGTGTAAAAGTCCTGCACGTTTTGCTATTTTTTCGTTTGCGCCAAGTTCTGCAGCTAACATTCCTGCGATATGACCGACTTCAAGTGAGTGTTTTAAAACATTTTGTCCGTAACTTGTTCTGTAATATAGTCTTCCCAGTGTTTTTATAAGTTCTTTGTTTAAACCCATAACACCCATTTCTAAAGCGGCATTTTCACCTTCTGACCAGATTTTTTTATCTATTTCTTCACGGGCTTTTTCAACCATTTCTTCGATTCTTACAGGGTGAATACGTCCGTCAACAATAAGTTTTTCCAATGCAAGTTTTGCAATTTCACGTCTTACAGGGTCAAAACTTGATAATACAACAGCTTCCGGTGTATCATCAATGATTAAATCGACACCTGTTAAGGTTTCTAATGCTCGGATGTTACGACCTTCACGTCCGATGATACGTCCTTTCATCTCATCGTTAGGAAGTCCTACAACTGAAACAGTTGTTTCTACAACTTGTTCAATCATACATCTTTGCATTGTTGTAGATAATATTTCTTTTGATTTTTCTAATGATATTTCTTTTATTTTAGCTTCATTTTCTCTTACAAGCTGCATTTGTTCTTGTGCTAAATCATTTTTTAGCTGTTCAAGTAAAGTCCTTTTGGCGTCTTCAGTTGACATTCCGGAGATTCTTTCAAGTTCTTCAGTTTGTTTTTGGACAAGTTCAGCTAAGTAGTCTTCTTTTTCTAAAAGTTGATCCATTTTTCTTTGAGTTTGGATTTCTTTTTCGGTATATTCTTGAATTTTATCTTCAAGCATATCCTCTCTTTTAGCTAATTTTTGTTCTTGTCTTGCAAGTTCTTGTCTGCGTTCTCTTTCTTCTTCGTTTAATTGTTCTCTGTCTTCTTGAAGTTCTTCTACTGCTTTGATTTTTGCTTCTTTGTAGAGAAGTTTTTCTTTTTCTTCCAGTGATTTTTTGTCTTTTTCAACAGATTCAAATGCACTTTTTACTTTGTTTTTTTGAATAATTAGCATAGCAGCTAAAACCATTACCGCAATAGCCGCAATAACTAATAACAAGGTTGTTGCCATAAAGTAATACCTTATCCTTTTCTATTTTTTTATAATACACACAATGCCGGGTACATATATCCTACCCGTGCTTTATTTAGTTTTTAAATTTAAATAAAATCATTGCATATATATTAAAAAATATTTCCTACTACATCTGGTACTATGATACCATGTAAATCCTATTTTGTATAGGGGGTAGAAGGTTTGGAAACTACATCATTTTTATGATTTTTTAGTAAGTCCCGGATCAAGATAAGAGCCTGTAACAGCTTTATTAAACAAATATTGGGCTTTTGGAAGTGCTACAGCTAATAAGAAACTTGAAATACCTATATTGGCTAAAATATTAAAACATTTTACGGCTTTTGCTTTTTTTGCAAATTTTTCGATACTGCCGGAATTTTTTGCGGATTCAACGAAAGATTTAAATTCGTTTCTGAATTTACGTAAGTCTTTTAAATCAACAAATTTTCTCGGATCTCTGATTCCTGATTTCAGGTAAGTTACTTTACCCATTTTTTGAGCGGATTGAGAGAAGAAACTCTCGGGTTTTGAATCTATAAAATCAAATAAAACTTTTGCATTTCCTGATTTTGGAATTTCTATTGTTCCTTTTTTTATTGCATCAATTAATTTTTCATTTCCTAAAATAAGCGGATCAAGATTTACATTTACTCCGAATAATTTATTTGCAACTTTGTCTAAACCTTTTGCAATGTAAACAGGGGTAACAAAGTTTAGAATGATTGAACCTGTCATACGGAACGCATTCATATAAGCTTCTTCTTTGTTGCGGGAAGTTGAAACTCTTCCAACTGTTAAGCCGCCGTCAGATATTGCCATTTTATCAACAGTTCTAAGGTTTGCAATTGTTGATGTTAAATTACCGGTAAATGAAAGTTTATCTTCTTTTTGCCCTGTGAATTGTTGTATTGTTGGGCGTTGGGTTTGAGGTATAGGTGTTTGCTGTTGAATATTTTTATCTCTGCGTTCACGTAATTTACGGGTTAGGGCAAAGTTCAAAGGCGGCAGAATGAATCCCATTATTGCTGTAGGAATAATGGTTGCTGCTGCGAATTTTTTTGTTAAAAGTTTTTCAAATCCGGATTTATTATTTTTAACTTTTAATAAATCTGCCACAGCTTCTTGTACATCTTTTTGTGCCATTGAACCAAATTTTTTGATATTGTATTCAATTCCCTGAAATTTTTTGCCGCGTGTTTTATCTGCTTTGAATAAATTTAAATTAACATTCGGATTATAACCTTTTTTTGTTATAAATTTGTCCATTACAGCTTCGGTAGCCGGGATTCCGCCAAGCCAAATGGCAGATGTTACGTATTCGTCAATGAATCTTTCGCGCGTCGCATCGTTTGCTATTTCGCGGGATTCTTTCATATTTTCTTTTCGAGAAATAAGAATCTTTGACGGTGCTTCTATGAAGCAGTCGCGGACTAATAAAGGGTAAATGCTGCTGTTATTTCCGATAGCGGATATTATATTTGTTATTGTCATAATTTTTTAACCTCAATTCTTTAACTAAAAAACAACTTCTTCGCTCTTTTTATATCCTGAAGAAGTTGTGTTTATAAGAATTGATTTATTATTATTTTTACAAGCGCATTACCAATCTTACAACCTCTTCAGGTCGATATGATGGTTTTTATGATGCTTTTGTAAAAAGTTTATTGTCATTTGTGTTTCCTTTGTTTCTTTATTATATAAGAAAACTACTTATTGTCAACTGTTTGTGCTGCTGCATCAGCTTTTGCCGCGCGTTTTTTGTTTAAGGATTTATCTCCGCTCGCACCCATTGCGTACCAGAATGCAAGGTCTAGTGCAATTGCTAATGCAGCGATAGGAGTTTTTAGTTTGTCCGGAATGGTTTTCTTAAATGTTTTTGCAAGATCTTCGATTAAGTATCCTGTAGTAAATGCTTTTGCAATTTTACTTTTTGGAAAACAATAAGGTGCTGCATTAAGAGCAATAGCAGCGGTTAGTGCTCCTTTTTTTTATTATTAAATACGAAAATAATAAAATTTGCTCTATTCTAAAGTTTTTTTAAGTTGGTTTATTTTTTCTTCATCTGTTGTCATAAAAAGTATTGTTTTTTCTTTAGAGGTTTCACCTTTTACAATCTTGATTGAAGTTTTTGGAATTTTGAAGTTTTTTGATAAAAATTCAACTAAAGCTTTGTTTGCTTTACCGTCAATTGGTTGTGCTGTAATTTTTATTTTTATGATTTCGCCTTCATTTATAATCTCGTTTTTCTTAGAGTTTGGTGAAATTTTTATATTTGCAATTATCCCGTCAGAGGTTTGTTTAATCATAAGTTGAGTATAACATAAATATCTAATGTTTTTAGATGAAATTCTTCTGATTTCCTTGAAAATCATTAATATAATTTATATCATTACTTTATTATGTCAGACATTGAAACATTTAAAGAAATAAAAGAAATTTTAATATCACAAAAACATCCGGAAGAAGAGATTGTGCTTGTAGAAAAGGCTTATAAATTTGCTAAAAAGCTTCATGACGGACAATTCCGAGTATCGGGTGAACCTTATATTATTCACCCTGTAGAAGTTGCAAAAATTCTTGCAGGTTTGGAAGTTGATACACATACTGTAATTGCCGCATTTTTGCACGATATTTTAGAAGATACCGACACCAAACCTGAAACGGTTGAAGAACTTTTCGGAACTGATGTATTAAATTTGGTTCAAGGGGTTACAAAACTTGGTAAATTACAGTTTAAATCTAAAGAAGAACGTCAGGCAGAAAATTTCAGGCGGCTATTTATTGCAATGGCAAATGATATTAGAGTAATCTTTTTGAAGCTTGCAGACAGGCTTCACAATATGAGAACTCTTAATTTTATGGAAGCTGCAAAGCAAAAAAAGATTGCGCAGGAAACTTTGGATATTTTTGCGCCTTTAGCGAATCGTTTGGGGATTTATAAGATTAAGGCAGAACTTGAAGATTTATCTTTGCGTTATTTAGAACCGGAAAAGTATTACGAAATCGCTCAGCTTGTTGCTCAAACTAAAGCTGATAGAGAAGAAACCGTTAATCTTTTAATTGATAAGATTTCAAAAGATGTTCAAAAAAGCGGTATAAAAGCTCAGATTACTGGACGAGCAAAACATTATTACAGTATTTTTGCAAAAATGAAGCGTCAAAATATCGCATTTCACGATTTATATGACATAACTGCAGTTCGTGTGATTGTTGATTCTGTTCGGGAATGTTATGAAGTCTTAGGGCTTATTCACTCGCAGTTTAAACCAATTCCGGGAAGATTTAAGGATTATATTGCAATGCCTAAAGGCAATATGTATCAATCTTTGCACACGTCGGTTATCGGACCTCGTTCAAAGCCGTTGGAAGTACAAATCAGAACCTGGGAAATGCATCAGGTTGCAGAATACGGGGTTGCTGCACACTGGAGATATAAGGAAAAAGGCTCTCAAAAAGCTGATAATGCTTCTGATATGAAGTTTTCGTGGATGCACAAGCTTGTTGAATACGAAAAAGATATGAAAAATGCCGAAGATTATGTGAAAAGTGTTAAAATTGATCTTTTCTCTGATCAGGTATTTGCATTCACACCCGGCGGCGATGTATTGGATTTGCCAAAAGATGCAACTCCTGTGGATTTTTCATACAGAATTCACTCCGATGTAGGTCATAAAACTGTTGGAGCTTTGATTAATGGGCGAATTGTACCTTTAAATACTAAGCTTAATAATGGTGATATTGTTGAAATTTTAACCTCAAAAACACCTGCGCCTCGTCTTGATTGGCTGACTTTTGTTGTAACAAAACAGGCTTCGCAAAAAATTAAACAGTGGTTCAAGAAAAATAATCGTGAAGAGCACGTTAAAATGGGAAAAACTAACCTTGAACACGATTTAACTAAAGCTGTTTTTGATGAATATTTGAAGTCCGGAGAATTTGATAAAGTCGGAAAATCAATGAATTACCAATCTGCAGAAGATTTATTTGCAGCAATCGGTTATGGTGAGACAACGGTTAATAAAGTTGTAAATAAGCTTAGAAAACCGGTTGAGAAAAAGCCTGAAGATAGTTTCCATTCTACCCGCAGAAAATCTTCCAAAAAAGATATTGAAGGGCTGGAAGGTCTTATGTATTCTTTTGCTATGTGTTGTTCTCCGATTCCGGGCGAACCTATTGTCGGTGTTGTTACCCGTTCAAAAGGAGTTTCCGTACACAGGATTGATTGTAAGACTCTTGAAACTATTCCGCATGAACGTTTGATGGATATAAAATGGGCAGGTGTTAACACTAATAAAACTTATAACACTACAATAAGAATTGAAACTGCTGAAAAATTAGGTCTGTTGAAAGATGTAATTTCGGCTGTTTCTGATAACAATACAAATATTACCAATGCAACTATTAAAACCAAAAACCATGTAGGTATTATTGAAATGGGGCTAGAACTTGATAATATTGAAACTTTGAAAAAAGTTATTACCTGTATTCAATCTTTACCTGATGTTTACAGTGTAAAACGTATTCAAACATCATCCAATATGCTCAAGAAAACCTCCTCAAATAAATCTCAAAAGAGTTTTAGACAAAAAAGAAATGATAAAAATAAAGGAGAATAAATTTTATGGCAATTCCTGAAATAAATTATGAAAATGTTTGGAAAATTTACTATTATGTTGCAATTTTTTCAACCATTTTATTTGTATTAAAACTTCTTATTTTTACTGTGGTTGGCGGAGATACCGAAGTGTCAGCAGATTTTAATACTGAAACGGATACGGATTGCTCGTTTGATTTCTTCTCAACCCAGTCTATCATTGCGTTTTTTATGGGTTTTGGCTGGATGGGTTATGCCGGTTTACAGCAGTTTCATTTTAATCAATATATAAATTTCCCTATCGCATTTGGAGTCGGGTTAATTTTTATGGTAGTTACAGCTGCTTTGATGTTTACAGCAAAAAAACTTGAGAAAAACGTAAGAAAAGATAAAAAATCAGCGATACAGCAAGTTGGCAGAGCATATACAGGTTTTGGGCCTCATTCTGCAGGACAGGTAGAAATTGAGATTACAGGCCAATTATCTGTTGTTAATGCGATGAATAACACAGATGAATCAATAAATTCATTTGACTTAGTTAAAGTTGTTAAAGTCGTGGATGATTTACTATATATAGAAAAAGTTAAAAAATAATTTCGTTAATAAGAAAAGGAGAGAAAAATGTTCGGATTAATGATTGCAGCGGCATTAGTTTTGATTTCGATATTTACATTTATCGCAAATCAATATAAAAGGTGTCCTTCTAACAAAATTATTGTCGTTTATGGTAAAACAGGCGGAGAGAAAACTGCCAAATGTGTTCATGGCGGTGGTACATTTATTATTCCGCTTATTCAGGATTACGGTGTATTGTCACTTGAACCTATGACTACAGATATTGATCTTCGCGGAGCACTTTCTAAAGGTAATATCCGTGTAGCTGTTCCATCTACATTTACTTTTGGTATTTCAACGGATCCAAAAATTATGATAAATGCGGCTGAACGTCTTTTGGGTTTATCTAAATCAGATGTGATTACTCAAGCCAGTGATATTATTCTAGGTCAATTACGTCTTGCAATTGCAACACTAACAATTGAAGAGATTAACCAGGACAGAGAAAAATTCTTAGAACAAATTAATGCTAACGTTAATACCGAGCTTAATAAAATCGGTCTTGAAATTATCAACGTAAACATCAAAGATATTACTGATGAATCAGGATATATTGATGCGATTGGTAAAAAAGCCGCTGCAGAAGCTATTAACAAAGCAAAAGTTGAAGTAGCTCAACAAGAAAAACTTGGTGCTGTTGGTGAAGCTTCAGCTAATAAAGAAAAAGAAGTTCAAGTGGCAGAACAAACCGCTCAAACTCAAATCGGTAGAACAAACGCTGAAAGAGAACAGCGTATTAAAACTGCAGAACTTGAAGCGCAAGCTGTAGAAGGTGAAAATGTTGCAAAAGCAAATATTGCGGAATACAATGCAACCCTTGCAGTAAAACAAGCAGATGCATTTAGAGAAGGTGAAGTTGCAAAAGCTAACGCTCAGCGTGATGTATTGCTTGCCCAAAAAGAACAAGAAGAAGCAAAACTTAAAAAAGAAGAACTTGCAAGACAGGAAGTTGAAAAACTTAAAGTTCAGGTTCAAGCTGATGCAGAAGCTGAACGTCAAAGACGTATCGCGCTTGGTGAAGCTGATGCTATTAAAGCAAAATACTTCGCAGAAGCAGAAGGTATTAAAGCTGTATTAGAAGCAAAAGCCAAAGGTTATGAGGATCTTGTTAAGATTTCCAATAACAGACCTGAAATTGCAACAAGCTTCTTGATGATTGAAAAAATCGAAAAAATTGTTGAAAAACAAGTTGATGCGATTAAAAATATTAAATTTGATAAAATTACTGTTTGGGATGGCGGTACAGGTTCATCTAACGGTTCTACAACTGCAAACTTTATGAAAGATTTAATCAAAGCGCTTCCGGCTATGCATGATTTGGCAGGTCAGGCAGGAATCGAACTTCCTCAAATCTTAGGCAAAGTTGACAGTGGTGTTGAAGAAGCAAAAGTTGTTTCATCTAATACAGAATCTGAAAAATAATTCAAAAATGATTATAAGTTTTAAGCCGGGCAGAATAATATCTGTCCGGCTTTAATATTATTAATAAATTACCTTTTAATACAGTAGCAAAATTTTACTTTTTATAGTATAATCTTCTTAAAACAACAGATAAGGAGAGAACCTTGGGGTACAAAATTTTAGCAAAAAAAGAAATTTGTCCTAACCAATATGAGATTACTATTGATGCGCCTTATGTAGTTAGAAACGCAAAGGCGGGACAGTTTATTATATTCAGAGTAGAAGAAGAGGGCGAAAGAGTGCCTTTAACTATTGCCGATGTTGATAAAGAAAAAGGTGAATTAACCTTAGTATTTATGGCTGTCGGTTACTCAACTAAAAAATTAGCACAGCTTAATGTGGGTGATGAATTAGTCGATTTAGTCGGACCTTTAGGTAAACCTACAGAAATTAAAAATTACGGTACAGCAGTTTGTGTAGCAGGCGGATATGGGGCTGCGCCTTGTTATCTTATTTCAAAAGCTTTAAAAGAAGCTGGAAATAAGGTTTATATGATTGCAGGTGCAAGAACAAAAGATTTACTTTTCTGGGAAGACAAGATGAAAGAAGCTTGTACGGAATTGTATTTAACAACAGATGACGGTTCTTACGGTATCAAAGGTTTTGGTACAACTGTTTTACAAGAGATTATTGATAGAGAAAAAGTTGATTATGTAATTGCGGTTGGTCCTATGCCAATGATGAGAGCCGTTGCAGAGTTAACAAGAGATAAGGGTATATATACAGAAGCAAGTATGAACCCTATTATGGTTGACGGTACAGGAATGTGTGGAGCATGTCGTGTTACTGTTGGCGGTGAAACTAAGTTTGCGTGTGTTGACGGGCCTGATTTTGATGCTCATAAAATTGATTTTGATGAAGTTATCAACAGAACCCGTATATATAAAGACCAGGAACGCAAACGCAGTGAAAATTGTAATTTATTAAAACAAGCACAGTAAGTATAATAATAGGAGAATAGCAGAAGATGGGAAGAAATGATATTCCGGTATGTCCGTTAATTAGTATAGGTTCAGGTATTGATATGGTTTGCAGTCAACAAAAATGTGCATGGTATGTGCCAAGTGTTCAAAAATGTTCAATGTATTTGATGGCTTATAATGCATTACTTGAAGCTAACCAAAAACAAAAAGCAGCAAAACAACAATAATTAAAAACTTATGAAAATCGCATTATGTATAAAGCAAGTTCCTGATACCACAGATATCAGATGGACTGAAAATAACACCATCCAGAGAGAAGGGGTGGAAAGTATTATAAATCCGTTCGATGTCTATGCGGCTGAACTTGCTCTTAAACTGAAATCACAAATAAAAGATACTGAAATTACAGTGTTTACAATGGGGCCAAAACAAGCAGAGGATATGCTTAAAAAAGTTCTGGCGCTGGGTTGTGATGAGGCGGTTTTAATTTCTGACAAAAAATTTGCAGGGGCAGATACTTATGCAACCGGTTTAACTATTTCGCATGCAATTCGTACGGCATGTTCTGATTTTGATTTAATTATCTGCGGGCAGTTCGCGGTTGACGGTGATACTGCACAAACCGGTCCTAATATCGCAAATTTTCTAGATATACCTCAGGTAACATATGTTAAAGACTTCGTTGAATATTCTGATAATGGGTTAGTTTTAACTCGAGAAATGGAAGACGGAGTTGAAACAGTTAAAGTTCAGTTACCGGCGTTAATTTGTGCCCTTAAACAAGATTTTGAACCGCGAAGACCTTTTATTAACGGTATAATTTCGGCATCAAAAAAACAAATAAAAGTCCTTTCTATGGAAGATATCGGACTTACTCCTGATAAAACCGGACTTAAAGGTTCACCTACCTGTGTATCCAGAGCGTTCAGAAATCTTTCATCACATAATGCCGAAAAGTTTAAATTGAATGTTGATGACAGTGTCAAGCTTTTAAGCGAAAAACTTACATCTTTAGGAGTTATTGATAATGACTAATTGTGAAAATTCAGGCATTTTAATATACGCTCAGATTACGCGTGAAAAATATATTCATACAGTATTTTTTGAACTTGTGGATAAAGCGAAAGAACTTTCAGAAAAACTTGGCGGTGTGGATGTTAATGCTGTTATTTTTACAACTCCGGGGCAGGTTTTTGAATATAAAGAAGCCTTTCAAAATCGCGGTGTAAATAAAGTTTTTTATTTTGAGGATGAAGCTTTTGGGAATTACTCAACTGATTATTTTTCAAAACATCTTGTTGATTTAGTTGGTGTTATTAAGTCTGAGATTTTGCTAATCGGAGCAACAAATCAAGGCAGGGATTTGGCGCCGCGAGTAGCAGCAGCCTTAGGAACAGGTTTAACTGCTGATTGCACAGGACTTGATATCAATGAGAAAGGTCAGCTTGCGGCTACCCGTCCGACTTTTGGCGGGCAGTTGATGGCGACTATTTTGTGTAAAACTTTTCCGCAAATGGCAACTGTAAGACCTAATGTTTTTAAGGTTTATCGCGATGATTTTTTTGTAGAAACTGAATTTGTCGCTTGTCCTGTAAATATTTTGTATGTGAAAAATCATGTAGAACTTTTGGATTTTAAAAAGACAGTGGATACGGTTATAAATGATTTAGATTCTGCAGAAATAATTGTTGCAGGGGGTAAAGGACTTAAGAATGAAAAAGGATTTGAACTATTAAATCGGTTTGCCCAAAAAATCGGTGCAACAGTTGGAGCTACACGCGGGGCTGTTGAATTAGGCTTAGCGCCTGTATCAGTTCAAATAGGTCAAACCGGCAAAACTGTCAGCCCGAAGGTTTATATAGCTTGTGGTATTTCAGGTGCTATTCAGCATACTGTTGGTATGACCGGTTCAGAGTATATTATTGCTATAAATAATGATGAAGATGCGCCTATATTTGATATTGCTGATACCGGAATCGTCGGTGATGTATTTGAAATTTTACCTCGCTTCATAAATGAAGATTAGTTTTTTTATTTGTGCTAAAATTTATAGGTAACAGGACAAATAGAAAGGATTAAGGGATGAATAGAGTAGTTGTCGGTGCACAGTGGGGAGATGAAGGCAAGGCAAAAATTACGGATTTGCTTGCTCAGGATGCGGATTTAATTATCAGATATCAGGGCGGGTGTAATGCAGGTCATACCGTTGTGGCACATGGCAAAACTTTTAAATTTCACCTAATCCCGTCAGGAATTTTATACAAGGGTAAAACTTGTTTAATCGGTAATGGTACAGTAATTTTACCTGAATCATTTCAAGCTGAAATTGAAGGATTAAAAGCTGAAAATATCGATTTATCAGGTTTAAAAGTCAGCCCGCTTGCTGCGATTACTATGCCTTGGCATACAGAAGTTGACGGATACTCAGAAAGTAATGCAGGCAAGGGGAAAATCGGTACAACTAAAAAAGGAATCGGTCCGACCTATACTGATAAAATGCAAAGAATAGGATTGAGAATTGAAGATTTATATTCTCCGGAAACTTTGTCTGAAAAATTAGACGTAATTTTACCAATTAAAAATAAACAGTTAAAAGAAGTTTATAATTTAAACACTTATACAAAAGATGAAGTTTTGGCGCTTTGTGAAAAGTATGCAGAAATTTTCAGACCTTATGTATGTTTTGATTGGCAAAATTTATTGCGCGATGCAAAACGTGATGGCAAAAAGATATTGTTTGAAGGTGCTCAGGGCGTAATGCTTGATGTGGATTTTGGAACTTATCCGTTTGTTACAAGTTCAAATCCTGTAGGTGGCGGAGCAGGTATCGGTTCAGGCTACGGACCGACTGTAATTGATGAAGTTATAGGGGTTGCAAAAGCTTACTGTACAAGAGTTGGAGAAGGACCGTTTGTATCAGAATTAACTGATGATGTTGGTAAGTCTATTCAAGATATCGGACATGAATTTGGAGTTACAACAGGCAGACCGCGCCGTTGCGGATGGTTTGATGCTGTTACGATGAAATATGCTTGCCTTGTCGGAGGTTTAACATCAATTGCTTTAACAAAAATAGATGTATTTGATACATTTGATGAAATAAAAGTTTGTACAGCATATAAAGATACCCGTAATGGTGAAACTTACACTTCATATCCAACTGATGTTTATACTCATAAATATCTGGAACCGGTTTATGAAACTCATAAAGGATGGGGTGAGGATATTACAGCTGTTCGTAAATATGAAGATTTGCCGGAAAATTGCAGAAAATATCTTGAACGTCTTGAACAGATTTTGGAAACTCCAATTTCAATAGTTTCTGTCGGTCCGGATAGAGAGCAAACTATATTTAAAGTCTAAATATATTGTTACATAGTAAGCAAATTTTTTAATCCTTTTGTTTTTATAAACATAGGTAGATATTTTTATGAAATTAATCCAGAATTATATATTTGCAAAACCGGCTATACAGTTTAAAGGTACTGATGTACCGACAAGCAGACCTGTACAATCGGAAGATAAAGAAAAAAATGTTGCGGCGTTACCTGCTGTTGCTCCGGATTATAATGTAAAAACTCCGATTGCCTATTCTCAACTTGAAGATATAAAAATATCTGATGATTTAACAGCTAAGTGTTATAAACTTGCAAATGGGCAAAGAGTTGTAATATTACCAAAAGATGGTCCAACATATGTTAAAACTTATGTAAACACAGGTTCTTTCAATGAGCCTGATAATTTGCGCGGAATAAGTCATTATATTGAGCATAATTTATTCAACGGTTCTGAAGATTTAGGTGATAAGGTATTTTTTGATGAAGTTAATAAAATGGGTGCAAATACAAATGCTTCGACTTCATTTTCAGTAACAGATTATTATATACAGTCAAATTTGCTTGAAGATACCGATCTTGAAAATAAAATTGAACTCCATGCCGGCATGCTTCAATCTCCGAAATTCCTGCTTGATAAGCTTGAAAAAGAAAAGAAAATTGTAAATTCTGAAATAAATATGTACATGTCTGATGATGAAAGTTTAGGTTTTACTCAGACTGTTAAGAATTTATTTAATATAAAATCAACATCTTTGGATTTGGTTGCGGGGAATACTGATAACATTGATAAATTGACTCGTGATGATGTTGTAAATTATTTCAAAAGCAATTATTATCCTGCAAATATGGTGACTGTTGTAACAGGAGAAGTTAATCCTGATGAAACAATCGGGCTTATTTCAAAATACTTTACGGCAAAAAATAATCCGGTTCAGCAAAGACATTTTGAAAAAATGACACCTGTTGAAAAACCGGTAAGACAAGATATAATTTCACCAAAATCAATGTCCGGTAGAGCTTCTGTATTTTTAGGATTTGCCGGACCTGAAAATAACAATACAAAAGCTAAAATTCATCTTCAAGCCGCAATTTATCTTACCGCAGGTTTGGAAAATTCCAGAACCGCAAAAATCGAACGTGATTACGGAATCGGATTAAATATGTATCCTGAAAGATTGAGCTCACGACCGGAAGATAAAACAATGATGATGGTAGAAACTACTGTTAGTAATGGTAAATCAGAACTTTTGCTGAAAGATTTATATTCAGCAATTGACAGTTTATCGAAAACTCCGCCGACAAATGATGAATTAACAGCTATTAAAAACAGATTAAAAAAAGATTATAACGAAGTTTTTGAACGTTCAGGCGCATTAAATCATCGTATCGGTACTTCTATTTTAAATAACGATTTGGCATATTTCAGCGACTACAATAAAATCGTTGATGAAATGAGTGCTGATGATATTTTGAATGCAGCTAAAAAGTATCTAGATTTAAATAAAGCTGCTTT
The DNA here is from genome assembly GCA_950022695.1 of uncultured bacterium. Lineage (GTDB taxonomy): Bacteria > Cyanobacteriota > Vampirovibrionia > Gastranaerophilales > Gastranaerophilaceae > Zag111. The sequence continues at coordinate 32,339 of CATLLN010000007.1, forward strand.
AACTGTTGTTCACCCGCATAAAGTAACTGAAGAAGAAATCAAAAACGATTATAATTTGATTTCTCAAATTTCATTTACAGGGTTGAATAAAAAAACTCCGGTTGATGTTAATAAGGTTTCAAAATACGTTCTTCCAAATAATTTTGAAGTGGTATTATTTGATTCAAATTCTGATAATATTGAATACAATATGATTATGGAAGAGAAAAACTGGACACCTAAAAAGGCGGCGATTTCAAATATTTTATCCGATATGCTTGTAACTTCCGGTACAAAAACTAAATCTATTGAAGAAGTTTCCAAAGAAGAAGATATGTTAGCTCTTGATTGCAGTATTAATGCTACTCAGTATGGACTTTCTGCAGGCGGAACATTCCCGATTGATTCGTTTGACAAATCTTTTGAGCATATCAATGATCTAGTAAAGAATCCTAATTTGTCCGAAGAAAGCTTTGAACAGGCTAAACAGCGTTTAAAAGAAGCTTATTCAAATATTGAACCTTCTGTATATGAAAAATTTGACCCGTATGTTTTTGAAGGGATGCCAAGAGGTTTTAATGTACAAGATAAATTAAAAAGTATTGATGAAATTACACTTGATGATATCAAATCTTTCTATGATAATATTTTTATAAAGAGTCAAGGACAAGTTGTTGTCTCTGCTCCGTTTTCTAAAAATCCTGAATTAAAACAAAAGATATTTAATTCTGTTGGAACATATGGAAAACTTCAGCCAAAAGATGTTTCGCTTGTTCAATCCTTTAAACCGATTAATGAGGTTAAAGTATTTACTCAAGCTAATCTTAAAAATCAGGCAAAGATTATTGAAGGTTTTAAATTTAAACATAACGGAAATTTGAAAGATGAAACCTGTGTATCATTATTGAATGATATTTTAGGCGGTTCGTCATCATCAAGATTGTTTTCAGATTTAAGAGAACAGCGCCACCTTGCTTATTCTGTATCTTCAGGGGTTTCATATACGGATGATATTGGGCTTTTAACTCTTAAAATCGGAACAACAACAGAAAATGTTGAAACCGGTGAAAAAACATTTGATAATATCCAAAAATCAATAGAAGGTTTTAACGAGAATATTCAAAAGCTTACATCTGAAAAGGTATCTGTTGAGGAACTTGAAAGTGTTAAAAAGGCTATGAAATCTTCTTTATTGACTTTCCTTGAAACAAATTACGGTAAAACTATTGATATTATGGCTTCAAATAATACACCATATGGTATTGATTACATTAATAAACAATTCGAAATTATAGATAGTATTACGCCTGATGATATTTATAACACCGCAAGATACATTTTTAAAGAAAATCCTGTTTATTCCCTTACTGCAACACAAGCTTCTTTAGATGCTAATAAAGAATTTTTGGACTCTTTAACTAAACAGCAGTCTTAATTTGTTCGACTATTTTTTGAACACCGTCATATTTTGCAAGTTTAAGTGATGCTTCTTGAATTTCTCGCAGTTTTTCAGGAGTATCAAGAAGTTCTTTTAGTAAATTTTTCAATGTATCAGGAGTTGTTTTGCTGTCTTCAAGATAAAGCCCTGCTCCGCTTTGAACCATACATTTAGCATTTTTTCTCTGATGATCAGCTGCCGCATACGGATAAGGAATAAATATCGGCGCAATAGCTGATGCGCAAAGTTCGGAAATACTCAATGAACCGGCACGGGAAACAGCTATATCGCAAGCTTTTAAAACTGTTGCCATATCCTCAAAATAAGGTCTTACAAGTATGTTTTTATTATCTTTGTATTCAGGGTAAATTTTTTCTAACTTGGTAATTGTTTCGTCATAATTTCTCTTTCCAGTTTGGAAAATTATTTGAAGATTGTAACTTTGTGATAATTCTTTTAATATTTCAACTGCGGCATTATTTATTGTTTTAGCTCCCTGAGAACCTCCCATAATACATAATGTAAGCTTATCTTCCAAGTTAAGATTTTTTCGAGCCTGAGTTTTGGTCAGTGTTTTAAATTCTGTACGAACAGGGTTTCCGTTAAGATGGCAGTTTTTATTATGTAGTTTCTCTCTTGCATCTTTAAACGCTATAGATATACTTTTTGCATAAGGTGAAAGTTTTCTTGTTACAAGTCCCGGGTTTGCATCGCAATCGTGCATAATAAATGGGACTTTCATTGTAATACCGGCAAGGATTACAGGTGCTGATACGTAACCGCCTGTTCCAAAAATTACATCAGGTTTGTATTTTTTTATATAAGTACAACACTTTAACCATGCAATAAACATTTTAAATGCCCAATTTACAAGTCCTAAACTTATTTTTCGCGGCATACCTGATGATTTAACAGGCAGGAATTCATAATTTTTGTCTTTAACGATTGTTGCTTCAAGATTATCGGGATTTCCTACATAATAAATTTTTTCGGTTGTCTCATCTTTTAAAAGCTCATCAGCTACAGCAGTTGCAGGGTAAATATGACCACCTGTACCGCCGCCTGTTATAAAATAAGTTTTTTTATTCATCAGCTTCTGTCCTTAGTTTTTTAATTCTTTGTTTTGAAATATTTAAAAGTATACCTACCATTGCAAGTGATACAATAATTGATGTACCGCCGTAGCTTATAAATGGTAAGGTTACACCTGTTACAGGCATGAATGAGCTTGCAACTGACATATTTAAAAACGCCTGAAATCCGAATACAAATGTAATACCTATTGCAAGAAGTTTTCCGTACATATCCGGACAGCGTTTTGAAATTCTAAGTCCTCTATGAACAAGTGCTACAAAAAGCCCTAAAACAAACAAGCATCCTAAAAATCCGAATTCTTCCGCGATAATTGCAAAAATAAAGTCAGTATGACATTCCGGAAGGTATGCAAGTTTTTGAATAGAGCTTCCGTAACCAGAACCGCTGAAGCCGCCTGAGGCGAAAGCAATTAAAGATTGAATGATATTGTATCCTTTACCCTGCGCGTCACTTCCCGGATTTAACCAGACAGTAATTCTATCCATCTGATAACCGTGCAATAGTTTTGGTAGCATAGTTAAAATTCCAAAACCTGCGACTCCGCCGCCAATACTGATAGGAAGCCACGATCCTCTGCCTGCGATATACAGTGACAATGTTGTCATAGTAAGAATAATTACCATACTCAAGTTTGGCTGTTTGAAGATTAAACCAAGTATTATTATCATTGGAAGGATAACTTTTGTACCGTTTTTCAAGAATGTGTTTAAATCAATTTTATCTTTAAATAAAGAAGCTAAAAGCATACAAAAAAGCGGTTTAGCAAGTTCAGACGGCTGTAATTGCATAAAACCCAGATTAATCCAGCGTTTTGCACCATTAATTGAAACTCCGAGCGGAGTGAATTGCAGGATTAAAAGTAAAATAATTACAATCCACATAAATTTATCATTATATTTTTCAAGTTTTTTGTAATCAAAACGGGCAAAAAATCCCATTGCAAAAAATCCGACTCCTGCATATACTGTTTGTTTTATAAGAAAAGATGCAAGGTTAACACCTTCTCTTAAACATTTAGGAGCTGTAGCAGAAAATATTGCAAGAAGCCCGATAATAACCAGAAAAGTTACTATGATTAATAATGATTTATCAGGCGGTGAAAGGATTACGTCAGAATTGTCGCGCTTTCTTTTTCTGCGTTCTTTTCTTTCACGTTCTTCTCTTTTTGGGGATCTATACTCGCGATAAGACATATTCTCTGAATACTTCTCCTCTGTTTTCATAACTTGTAAACATATCAAAGCTTGCACAAGCCGGTGATAATAAAACTACATCCGGTTTAAGTTCAATACTTTTATCAATTGCACTTTGCATTGTTTTTTCTCTGATAATATTATTAAATCCATGTTTTTTTAAATTTTCTTCAAATCTTTCAGTGGCTTCGCCGATTAAAATTACTGTTTTAATGTGGTTATTTATGGAATTACAAAATTCTGTAAGATCTGTATTTTTATCACGTCCGCCTGCGATTAGTACAACGTCAGTGTTGTTAAACGAATCTATTGCAACAATTGCAGCTTCCGGATTTGTAGCTTTTGAATCGTTGTAGAATGTAATACCGTTTTTCTGAGTGATTTTTTCTAAACGATGCGCAGGAGCTTTAAATTCCATAATGGCTTGTCTGATTACTTCATTTACCACCCCTGTTAATTTGGCACAGATAATTGCACACATAATATTCTGGTAATTATGTTCACCAATCAGCGGGCAGTCTGAAAGTTTTATTATGGATTCATGTTTGCTGTTTTGTTTAAATATTATTTCTCCGTTTTCAACATAGCAGCAGTTTTCTCCTAAATTTTGCGCAAACATAAATACTGTACCTGTAACTTCTTTTGATAACTCTAAAAGTTTAGGGTCTTTGGCATTTAAGACACAGTATTTTGCGGTTTGTTTACCTGTGAATACTTTAGCTTTAGCATTAAAATAATTTTCAAGTCCTTGATGCCAATCGACGTGATCAGGTGTAAAATTTGTCCACACTGCGATATATGGAGTTAAATCAGGTGTCATTTCAAGCTGGAATGAACTTGCTTCACATACAAAATAATCTAAATTCGTATCGGCAAAATCACTTGGAGGCTGCCCGATGTTACCGCAGGCTTTAACATTTAAGCTTTTTGATAAAATATGTTCGGTTAAAGCTGTTGTTGTTGTTTTTCCGTTTGTTCCCGTAATTATAATAAACGGTGTTTTTGATTCACGGTTTGTCAGTTCAAGCTCTGAAATCACCGGTATATTTTCTTTTTTTATTCGCTGCATAACTTCGCTGTGAGGAGGAATTCCAGGACTTGTAATAACAAGCTTTGAACCTTTTATAAATTCATCACTATGAGTGCCAAATTCAACATGAATTCCTAAATTTTCAAGTTCTGTGACGCTGTCATTATTTACTTCTTTCTTTCCTTCGGTTAAATATACATCAGCACCATGTTTTTTTGCCAATTTAGCTGCTGCAATTCCGCTTTTAGAAAGTCCAAGAACAAGAATTTTTTCACTGTTAAATCCCATTATAAAATTCCTTTGCTGAATAATTCGAATAATACAACTGCAATTATTGATAAAACTAATGATACAGCTGCAAATACTGTAACAACTTTTTTCTCACTCCATCCTAAAAGTTCAAAATGATGATGGATAGGCGCCATTTTGAAAACTCTTTTACCTGTTGTTTTGAAGCTTGTTACCTGAATAATTACTGATAATGTTTCAATAACAAATACAGCACCGATAAAAATAAGAAGAAATTCAAATTTACCTAAAACTGCAAGAGTTCCTAACAATCCGCCGATTGCTAAAGAACCTGTATCACCCATAAATACCTCGGCTTTTGGTTTGTTGAATTTTAAAAATCCTAACAATGCGCCGGCTACAGTTGCTGAAATTATTGCAATTTCCATTTCGCCTAACAATAAAGAAATAATTGAACAAGCTGCAAATGCCGGAACTCCACACCCTGCTGCAAGCCCGTCAAGCCCGTCAGTTAAGTTATAAGCATTTGATGCGCCTGTTATAACAAATACTGCAAAAAACGGGTATAACCATTTTAAATCAATCATCCAATTCCCGACAGAAAAAATCGTAGCTTCCGGATTTGTTGTAATTAAGAATAAAGTAGGTAACAACGCAATGGCAATTTGTCTGAATAATTTGCCGCGAGCTGTTAATCCGTCATTATTTTTACCTTTTATTTTTAAATAATCATCCTGAAATCCTGCAAATGAGTAAAATACAAGTGTCATAATTGTTATTAATGCAGTTGTTGTCATTTTTTGAGCAAGAAGCAGTGTAATTACAGATGCCATAATTATTGCCGCAATAATGAAAACTCCGCCAGTTGTAGGTGTCCCTTGCTTTTGGGCATGGTTTTCAGGAGCTTCTTCTTTTATGTATTGACCAATCATTCTTTTTTTCAACATATCAATATATGGCACGCCAAAAAGCATACACAAAATTACTCCAAGCAAAAATGCTATTGTTACCATTATCATAATTTATATATCCCTCTTTACATTTTCAAGTATTTCTTCAAATTTCATAGAACGTGAAGCTTTTAAGAATATTGTATAACTGTCATTTAAATTTTCAAGAATGTAACAAGATACTTCTTCATTTGACTTGAATGATTTAACCTCAAATCCTTTTCCTTTAAGCTGTTCACCGATTTCCGCGGCAAGTGCTCCGACAGTATAATATGTTACGTTTTTATTTAACCCGGCTAAATAACTGCCGACTTCTCTGTGATATTTAATTTCATCTTCTCCAAGTTCGCCCATATCACCAAGTATTACAACCGGATTTTTATAAAGCTCAACAAAAGCTTTAACCGCAGCTTTCATTGAATCAGGGTTTGCGTTATAACTGTCATTTATAAATTTTAACCCGTTAATTTCTTCAACTTCCCAACGTTTTTCTATCGGTTTGTACGATAATAAACCACGGTGAATTTCTTCGTATGTCATACCTAGCTTATAGCCCAATTCAATTGCAGGAAGTGAGTTTTCAATATTATAATCACCTTCCACGTTGAGTTCATAGTCGTTGCCTTGATAATTAAACTTCGAGTATGATGGTGCTTTTTCAAGGATTTTTACATCTTTGATTGAATAATACCATTTATCACCATTATAATTAATGTGTTTTTTCGTAATATCCTGGTTAAGAGCAAATAATACTCCGTCAGGAGCTAAACCGGCAGCTATTTCACATTTTGCGATTGCAATATTATCAAGCGACCCAAGTCTTCCGACATGTGCTGAGCCACAGTTTGTAATAACTGCATAATTCGGTTTTAAATGTTTTGAAATCAGCTTGATTTCGCCTAAACCGCGCATCCCCATTTCAACAATTAAAATTTCCGTATTTTTGTCCATACTTAAAACTGTCTGGCAAAATCCGATTTCGTTATTATGATTAGAGAATGTTTTAGTTGTTGTAAAATTTTGACTTAACACAGAATACACCAGCTCTTTTGTTGTAGTTTTTCCTGAGCTTCCAGTGATACCAATAACGTAAGGGTTTACTTTTTCCCTGTAGTATTGCGCAATATTTAAGTATGCTTCTTTTGTATCAGGTACTTTTAATACAAACTCAGCACCAACCAAAATTTCATCTGAAGTTGTAAAATATGCTTTTGCACCAGTATCGAGTGCATTTTGTATGAATTTTTCTCCATCAAAATTCGCACCCTTTAACGGTAAATAGATATCTTTGTTACAAATTGTGCGGGTGTCGGTTGAAATCCCAAACTCAATATTTTCTTCAACCTCGTCTTTTAATACTACAGCTCTTGTTGCCTTAATCAATTCTTGCTTAAACATCATAAATTAATGATACAGCAAATACCAAACCTGAACAATAAAGTTAATAAATGTAAAAACTACTTGACATAAACTTATGCCTGAATGATAATGACTATACGTGATTACTCGGGTCAATCGTTTATAAAACCCAAAAAGGGTTACGAAACCCCAAACGAAAGGAAGAAAACATGTACGCAATAGTCGAAACTGGCGGAAAACAGTATCAACTTGAAGAAGGTCGTTATGTTGATATTGAATTATTAGATGGCGAAAAAGATTCAAAAGTAGTTTTTGATAAAATCGTTATGATTGTTAACGGTAAAAAATCTAAAGTTGGTCAGCCATATGTAGCAGGTGCTTCTGTAGAAGGCAAAATCATGTTACATGACAGAGCTAAAAAAGTTATCGTTTACAAACAAAGACCTAAAAAAGGTTACAGAAAAAAACAAGGTCACAGACAAGGCTTTACAAGAGTTATGATTTCAAAAATCAGAACATCAGCTAAAAAGTCTGCAAGTGAAGAAACAGCTGCAGCAGAATAAGCAGCCTAATATCGTTACAGTACAAACTTAAAAGGAGAAAATGAAAAATGGCACATAAGAAAGGTATGGGATCAACCCGTAACGGCCGCGACTCCGAAGCGAAGCGTTTAGGCGTTAAAAAATTCGGCGGAGAAGCTGTAAAAGCAGGTAATATTCTTGTTCGTCAAAGAGGAACAAAAATTCACCCTGGTAACAATGTAGGTATCGGTTCAGATGATACATTATTTGCATTAATTGATGGAACTGTTAAATTTGAACCACATAGACGTGACAGAAAACAAGTTAGTGTTTACGCTGCTCAATAGTCTGTAAAATTTATAAAAAAGACCGGATTGGAAATCCAATCCGGTCTTTTTTATTATACTTCCTGAAATGCTGATTCTTTAAATTTACTATCAGGTATGTAATCTTTATCAGATATAGTTAATTGAGCTATATTTTTGTTGTATTTAGGAGGCTCAAAATCAAATTTTGCCAATACTTGTTCAAGTCCCGGAATGTTACGTGTAATTGCTATAGTGTTACCGCTCCCTGCGTATCCTTCTCCAAATGTACTGTTAACATTTGATGTAGCAGGTTGGTTTACTTTATTCAATTCAAGCTTAATGTCGTTATTAACATTGCCAGTTCCATTAATGCCGTGTACCATAATTTGCTCTCCATTATTACTCTTCTATACTTTAATAAAGTATTTTAAAAAGTCAGAATTTCACGTATTGTATTTTGTGTTACAATTCTTAATGCTTGACAAATTAATATGCGTAAAGCATATGCATTTACTTTAGGAGTATTTCTTATTAGGCATAATTGGTGTAGTTGCCGCAATGACTATTCCAAATGTAACGGTTGGGTAATCCCTAGTTATTATCCGTAGAGTTAATTAAAAAAATATTAAACTCATGCTTGCAATTTTTCTTAAATTAGTGTAACATACTGTTATAAAACTATAGAAAAATAAATAAAATTTAATAATTGTAATATTTTTCGCGGGTTTATGACTATTGTATAAGATTTTTAAGTAAGTAAGGAAAAGACTATGACAGAAAACATGGAAATGCCTAATGAGACAGAAGATCGTCAACGAATCTTGCTCGCTGATGATGAAGCAAGTATCAGACGTATTCTTGAAACTCGTTTAAAAATGGCTGGTTATGATGTTTATACCGCACAAGACGGCGAAGAAGCTGTTGCAGCGTTTAATAAATATAATCCGGATTTAGTTGTTTTAGATGTTATGATGCCAAAAATGGATGGTTATGGTGTAACAAGAGAAATCAGAAGATCTTCAGATGTTCCTATTATAATCTTGACAGCTTTAGGTGACGTATCAGAAAGAATTACAGGTTTAGAGCTTGGTGCTGATGATTATGTGATTAAGCCTTTCAGCCCTAAAGAACTTGAAGCAAGAGTAAAAGCTGTACTTAGAAGAACAAATAACCGTGAAATGGTGACACCATCCGGTAAAGTTACTAAAAATGTTATTACAACAGGTAATATTAAAATTGATACAGCAAGACGTCAAGTTTATCGTAAGAATGAAAGAATCAGACTTACAGGTATGGAATTCAGCTTACTTGAATTGTTAGTAAATAATTCAGGTCAGGCGTTTTCACGAAATGAAATCTTGCAGCATGTTTGGGCATATCCGCCAGATCATAGAATTGATACCCGTGTAGTTGATGTTCATATTTCAAGATTACGTTCTAAATTGGAAACAGATCCAGCAAATCCGGAGCTTATCTTGACAGCCCGCGGAATCGGATATATGTTCCAAAGAATTAATTAATAATAAAAAAGCTCCTAAAAGGAGCTTTTTTATTTCTAGAAATAACTTGATTTTAAATCTTTTTTTGCTAATATAAATGTATAGATATGGCGGATGTCGTCAAGTGGTTAAGACCAAGGATTGTGGTTCCTTTATGCGTGGGTTCGAATCCCATCATCCGCCCCATTTAACAAATTTGCACCTTCGGGTGCTTTTTTGTTAGGTATAATGCGTGTTTCGAGGGTTCTAACCTTTGAATTTACTATTAAGGCAATTTGTTCATTAAGATACTCCAAAACTTCCCTATTTAAAGGCTTTTTCAGGGTTCTAACCTTTTCACTTTCATTTTCATGATTTCCATAAAGTTTAATCAATCTAAGAGCTTCAAATACTGGTTTTAGTTTTACAGTTAGCTCTTTGTTTGTGTATTCATATTGTATTTCATCTATGAGCATTCTTAACATAAGCCTTTTTGTATCAAGGTCTGCATTGATAAAGAGGTTAGGTATTCTGTTACAGAAGTCAATAATCAGGTCAATGTTTTTGTAAATACTATGGTTAATATCTCCACTGTCTTTAATGTCTATTGCAAGTAAATCTCTCTCTTGTTTCCAGTCTGTAGTGTATTTGAGATAGTCTTCTTCTGAGAGTATACCCTTAACTTTATCCTCATAACTTTTATTTATAAGCAAGTTCAGTTCCTTAATGCGTTTAGTTTTTGAGTCAATGAGTTGGTTTTCTACCACATAAAGCTCATCAAGACTTGTTATTATTTTGTCTTTCAACCGTCTTACAACACTATCAGGAATTTCAATAGCATTGATAATATCTTGTACTGCTATGTTGATAGCTTCTTCTGTGATATTCATACCTTTCATTGATGGGTGCATTTTCTTTTTATTAGTGCAATGGTAGTATGTATATTTACCACTATTATGACCACCAGGTTTGTTTTCAGCAGTCAAATAACAACCACACTTAGCACAGGTGATAAACCTGTTATAGATGAAGTTCTTATCATTTTTTACGGGCTTGTCAGTCTTCTTGAACTTATCTTGCACCAGATAAAACAACTTTTTACTAACAAGGGCTTTATGCTTTCCAGTATATCGTTTGCCAGCCCACATAAAATCACCCATGTAAAACACATTCTTTAGGATTTCTTCAAACTTCCTTGCTCTGTATGGCTTACCAAACTTATCCTTAAACCCCTCTGTATACATCTGTTGCCCTAGACTGTCAAGGGAATACATGCCAGAGGCATAATACTTAAATATCCTCTGTACAAGAGGTGCTATTGCTTCATCAACATCTATGTAGCCAGTATCGTGTTCATCTCTTTTATTAAGGTATCCAATAGGGGCTTTAGCAGGAAAGTGTCCTGCTTCTGCTTTTCTTCTCAACCCATTGCTTGTTCGTTCTGAGTCAATATCTAATTCATACTTATTCATAGCCTGAGTGATTTTTCTCATAAGATTAGCAATAGGGGTCGTTTCATTGTTTTCCAATATTGAAAGAGGTGTAATATCATACTTTCCAAATAATCGTGCCAGTGTAATATTATCAATATCCTCACCACGAGAGAGTCTATCCCATTTCCAAAAGATAATGGCATCAATATTTTTGCCGTTGTTCTTTATGTATTTGAACATTCTTTGCAAATCTGCTCTATTAAGGTCTTTTGCACTCACACCCTCATCAGCAAATGTGTTAATGACTTTATACCCCATTCTTTTAGCATATTCAGTACAATCTCTAATTTGCCCAGGGACACTAAGCCCTTTCTTCTTTTGTTCTTCTGTTGAAACACGAGCATAAATAATACAAGTTTGTTTATTCATTTTATTCCTTTCATGGGAAAGTTCCCACTTACTATATTATCCTTAAATCCCTGTTGTGCAAGTTGCACAATGAATTTTTCTAATTCTTCTATGTCATCATCACTTAAAGGTGGTGGGTCATAGCTAATGAACTTAATCTTTAGCTTTTTATCCATTACCCACCCCCATGCCAGTACTGTAATAAGCCTGTAGTCTTGCTAACAGGG
>CATLLN010000008.1 GCA_950022695.1 uncultured bacterium
TATTATTCTGAAAGGACTTCCTTGTACTAATCTAATTTTTCTAACATAATCTTTAATTCATCATTTTTACCTATCAGCTCACTATACCTTCCTATATCAGCAACCACACCTTCCTTCAGCACGATAATCTGATCGACTTTGCTTAATATCTCTTTCTTATGTGTTATAACTATCACTGTTTTTTCTTTCAGCTTAGTATTCAACAATCCGTTAATCTGCTGTTCTGAATAAGCATCCGTATTTGAAGTGGCTTCATCAAATATAACAATCGGCTTATCATGTATCAATGCCCTTGCAAGAGCTATCTTTTGTTTCTGTCCACCGGAAAGCATTGCTCCATTCTGTCCTACCACATAATCTAAAGAAACCTCTTTTATAAAATCTTCAAGTCCACTATCCTTATAAGCAGCTTCTATCATTGCATCATCCACCTGCTTGTACAAACAGATATTATTTCTTATCGTATCATTAAAAAGATATATCTGTTGGCTTACCACTGATACCATATTTCTGTATTCCGACAATGACAATTCTGAAAGATTTTCTGTTCCTAACAATATCTTTCCACTTGTCGGCTCATACATTCTGGTAAGAAGATTGATGATTGTTGTCTTTCCTGAACCATTACGTCCGATTATCGCTGTCTTGCTACCCTTTGCAAATGAAATGTCAATATTCTTTAGAATATATTTATCCTTTTCATATGCAAAAGAAACCTGTTCCAATTTCAAATCATTCAGATGCGGCTCTACATTCTTCCGGTTATCCGTTTCTTCCTCCAAATCCATAAAAGCATAATATCGCTTAGTTGACGGGATAATTCCTGATAGAAGGTATCCTATGTTAAGGATTGCAGAAATTGGTCCTGTAACATAAGCACTATATGTAATAAAAGCAAACACACTACCCACCGAAAGCCGGAGATCAAACACCAAATTTGCTCCTAAAATATATAACAGCGTGGAAAGCAACTGTACCATAATGCTGTCTATGATCATATTCCACTGCCCTAACATATTCATTTGCTTTTGCTTCTCTATAATTTCGTTCTGATTGAGTGCAAATTCCTCATGTTTTTTATCAAAGACATTAAACAGCTTAACTTCCCGTACCCCACCAACAGTATCTCCAAACCATTTCGCATATTTTTGATTACTTGTTATGAACTCATCCATAATCTGTTTTTGTTTCTTAGCAAAATATTTCATCACGACACACTTGATCGGAATAAATAGAAGTACCAATATTGTCATTCTAAAATCTATAATAAGTAATCCAATAATACCACCGACCATGCTGAACGCCTGCGTAATTACAAAGAAAACGCTGCTATCAGCAATAGATGTCATCTGGTTAATATCTGTGTTAATATTATTCAAAGTCTCCGCATAATTTGTGTTATTAAAATAGCTTACTCGCAGCTTCATAAGATGGGAAAAAGACTGTTCTGAGAGAAAGTATTGTATCTTAGCTGAAATATCTACACGTTTCTTTTCTTTGATTATATCTATAAGGGAATTTATAGCGTAAATTACCATAGATGCCAAAACCAGCTCAATCAATAATTTCTTATCGCCACCAATAAAGCCATCATCCATGATCCGTCTGCTGATTAGTGGGACGCAAAGGTTCAACCCTGTAGAAATAAACAGGCAACAGACAATCACAGCTATTGTTCTTCTGTATCTGTTCAATAACAAAAGCAATCTCTTTATAGCCTCTTTATTATCCATCTTCATCCTCCGTCAGCTTCGTTTCTATAGTATGATATATTTCCTCAACATCTTTCCTGTCAATCAGTTGTGATATTTTTTTCTCAACCTTTCCCCCCTCAAAAGAAAACTTAGCCAATATATTCTCTCCCTCATTGCAAAGGCTAATCTCTACATCACAATCAGAATATACTTTCAAAAATTTATCCCTATCTTCCAATGGAACGCACCATATAACCAAATCACTTTGTTTATAAAAAACTTGACTTTCTATAAATTTCTTCCATGCTTCATGATCTGTAACAGGCTCCGGCATATACTCTAACCCATACAGTACACATTCCGGCTCCATTCCAATTGTATATGCGTTATAGCCACCATCGGCAAACGCCTTCTTTAATTCAGTAAGTATATAAAAACTATCTATTGCAGTTTCTATTGCCAATATCACTACTGGTACATCAAGACCGTTTCCCCGATAATGGTTATTTACAATCTGTTGTTGTCTGGTTTTCCTACTCCAAAAGAATCCCTGCACATTTATTTTATGAATATCCTCTTTACCGATATATATTAAATTCTTATTCCCTACTTGCAATTTTTCCAAATCGGACATTGAAAATGCTATAATAGTATCTATTTCTTCCTGCACTTCTTCAAATTTTCCCACAACTGTTTCAAAATAATACTTTGCTCTGCTTATTGTTCTTATACCCAATACATACGCTCTGTAAACCCAGTCCGGCTCAAATATTCCCTTAACTATACGCAGTTGGCTTTGCTCACTCGCATATGTCTTTAACTTCTTTATTTCAAACGTGCTATCTTCTTTTAACTTATTAGCAATCAATGCACTTATATATGGAGCTGCATAACTGTTACTCAATGATGTGTTCAATTCCGTATCACAAACTTTAATAGTATGTACAGATGGTACAACAGTATCTATACCCATCTGCATATAATCTTTACAATAGTCCAACGGACTATCTGTAGTTGCCACGCCAATTACATTCGTAAAACTTGCCGGGTATGACACAAAACCAGAATTGGCAGTTGCAGCTATTATAATCATGCCTTTTGTGACATATTTGTTAATCAGGCATCTTAACTTTTCACAATCTCTAAAATCTACTGTTCCTAAACTTAAATTAACCAAACGGACTTCATTTTTATAGCACCATTTTAATGCTGGATATATGCTTTTAATTGCACCCTTCCCATTCTCGTCCAAAATTCTTATGCTAATCAACTGACAATCTGAACAATATTTCTCCAGTATCATTGCACAATTTGTTCCATGTTGGAATTGCTGCTGATCTATATCTTTTGTATCGGCTATACAAATACCATTTTCATCAATAGCAATACTTTTTTCTATCCCTTTTTTTAAGAAAAGCTCATTAATTCCATTATCTATAATCGCAATCCTAATCCCTTTATCCATGACATACCTCAGATTATGCAATTCTTCTGCTTATCCATACATTTCCTTTTTCTACAATTTCATATTTTACCACTCATTTTTAATTCGTTACAAAATCAACCACACAAATATTTTTAATAATATAATTCTTCAAAACAAACGGACTGCGCACTAATTGCTTAGTGCCGCAGCCCACAAAATTCATTGCGCATATGCTGACTTATACACAACAATACATCCATTATTTAGTTTTCTTTGGTCTTTTCGGTTGATGATAAATCGCTGAACATTTAGGCGCTCCGCCAAGCACGTTCTTTTCCACTTCATTCCGAGCAACCTTCTCCACTGCCTTCAAGATCGTGTCTGTTAATTTTTCTGCATTTCTCATTTTACCTTTACCTCCTGTTTTAATATTTTTGCTAAGCACATCAAGGATGAACACAAAATAATAGCTATTGACATATAACTTACATATAATTGATTAATTCCTAAAGCAACCAACATTGCAATTATTGCCGCCTCCATCAATACAAGTAATCTGGCTGCTCTTTTAGTTTCCCTCAATTCTCCCTTATCAAGATCAATGTTTGGATGGTTTACCGTTCCTATAACCTCAATAATAAGCACTGCAAGAACCAATATCGCATACATAGCAACAGAGGACTTTTCAGAAAGTGCCACAGCTACTTTGATAACCCCGATATAAGTTATGATTGTCACAAGATAGCACTGCCAGAATTTATCTGCATGATAACCTCCCGTTCGTTTTCTTAAAGAAAGAAAAAAAACAAGAAAAATAATTGTCGGTATGAACTGCTCAAAAAGTATACCAATAGCCAGCATAGTTCCAACTGCTATTATACGTTCTGCTAATGATACCAAAGCATATTCATAATATTCACTGTTAGACTTTTCTATTATTTTTTTTGTTTCCATTAGATTTACTACATTCAATACCATCTTTTCTATCATATTTTTGTGCCTCTCCTTTCTATTAAGTATAAAGAAAATCACAAATAAAACAATACATTTTGCAGAAAGTGGACACATTTAAGCAGAAAATGGTACAGCAAAACTTTATATTTTCCATCACCTATATTTTTTCTTTAACTAAATCTATTATTATTTTTGAAATATCATTATATGAATTAAATTTTCCTTCTGTTATTGTTTCATCAGGAATCTTTATACTAAACTCTTTCTCAACTCTTGTAAAAAAAACAAGCATTTGATATGGCATCACATCAAATTTTTTAGATAAAAGCGGATAATCTTTATCTTCCTCTGTCATATTGTCTATATTTACATTTAGTGTTGCCTTGATCATTTCTTTAATCTTTTCTTCCATTTTAGCCTCCATTCACAATGATTGAAAATCATCATATTCTCCTAATCTCTCAATCATGTTTTTGTATAGTTGCGAAATAGTGCTACAAGTATATATTGGTATTTCTGTATAATCTACATCCTTTACCCTTTTATCTACCACTAATTGCCCTAAATGTATATATTCAATTGGTGTCAGTTTATCCAATGAATACGCATCTTGTTCTGCATTGCCAACATAAAAACTATCCACTTCTACATTAAACTTATACTTCATCACATTACGCAGCTCATCTAAATAGTTTTTCCCTAAAGTATTACCATAGAGTGACATGATAAAGTAATCAGGATTTATTGCGTTTAAAACCTCATAGGAAGTTATCCCAAAATATCCCACTTGTTTTTTGCTATCCGGCATTATCCCTCCTGGAATACCAACTAATATTACATCCGGCTTTTCAGACTGTTCAATCCATTTTAAATAATGATTATACATTAAGATTTTTTTCTTTTCTGATACTCCCTCATCGTACATAAACTCTGGAAATCTCTGACCACTATACAAAACAGCTTCATTTCTACTGGATATCCATACAATTTTATACTTGTCTTTTTGTAACGAAATAGCCAAATCTATTTGCAGCTCCATTTTGTTAGTTTTTTCCCCCATACCGGCAACTGCTATAATAGGTGTACTAATATCATACAAGATTTCTTCTCCATCAAAAGTAACACTTTCCATCATACTTGAAAAAATTTTTACTTCAACTCTATTCTGTTTACAGATAGTATTTACTTTAACAATTAACTCATCGGACAATCTTTTAAAAATCCAAATTGTTTTATTCATTCGAGCTATTCTATCTATTATTTGAATTATGTAATTTTCATCTACATAATGCTCTGGTTCAGCTAGTAGAAAAATATCAAATTCCTCTACATCCATTTTCTCAGATATATCTTCCACAAGCATATTTCTTGATATCTCATCCGAAACATCAAATATCTTTTTTCCAACATACCCCCAACCACGAACGCTAAATACCTTACTTATTTCAAAACCAATCATATTTTCAGAATATTTTAAAAAAGGATAAAAATTCTCATCATATGGAAATACTGCAATTCTATTCAAAACTACACCCCATTTCTCTCAATGTACAATATTCAATCATTCTTAACTCACACCCTTTTTTGATATCTTTACATCGTGCCAATCGTTTTTCCGGACACAGTTTATCTCCATCATCTATGCCAGATGCACATGAATTACAGTACTCTATTGCCCAACAATTTTTACATTGTTCAGATGTTAATGCACCTATATTTAATAAACTTTTTATTTTTTCTATATCAAATCCGTCCTGCAAATTACCTATAACATATGCGCTACAAGTTTCACTTACTCTTTCGCAAGGATAAAAAACCCCTTCAACTGTCACAAACAACCTTACTGCTCCAGCTATGCATGGTCCTGATGGATGGCATGTTTTTCCCCGGCTATATGGAGCTTTTATTTTTTCATGTATTTCTTGTTTTAACGATCCCACTTGACTATCTACTATTTTGGAGGCAAACTTTTTATCTAATCTTCCAATATACTTTAAATAGCATTTAAACAATTCATACCGATAATTTATATCAAACATCTCACTATACTGAATTTCTTGTTTGTTACCATTTTCATTTAGTGTTGTTGCACCAACGACTGTATCTTTCATAAAATTATATGTAAAAAAATTACTACTGCATTTAAAATCATTCGATATATCTAGCACAGCATTAAAACTTATATTGGAAATAAAATCTGGATATCGATCTATCATTTTCTCCAAATTTTTTATAATACAATGAAAAGTACCTGTTTTACTGTCTGCAAATACTCTGCTTTGGTTATGTACTTCTTCAGGACCATCCAAACTAATTGTAAGATTAAAATTATGCTCATATAAAAAATCTGCTATTTCATCCGTTAATAAAGTAGCATTTGAAGTCATATTAAACCTCAATTCTTTCCCCTCATATAACTTTTCACTATAAGCAACAACTTTCTTGATAAGATCCATTTCCAACAAAGGTTCTCCGCCGTAAAAACTAATTACACCTGCATCTTTATTTATATTATGTGCAAAATAAAAATCCACTGCCTGCTTTGCGATTTCAAAGCTCATTCTCTTTTTTGTATGAGTTCGATTGACATATGAACCAGAATAAACACAATACTTACATCTCAAATTACAATTCTGTGTAACCTGCAAAATAAGCTGTCTTATATTACCATTCATATATTCGCTAACTGTATTTAATGCTGAATGTTCTACTATAATATTATCATTATTAGCTTTTAAATATCCACGTTTTTTTAGTCTCACAATATCTATATCCTGATTCAAAGTATCATTCCCTGCAATTAAACTCTCTATCTTATGAAATGCAGTCTCATTAATACGCACTATTGAATTGCTATTTACATCAAAAAAATAACAATTATCTAGTGTCTGAAACAATTTTACAAATGGAATTTTATCATTCATCTTAATCCAACTTTCCTTATAATATTAGGTGGACAATACATAGTACTGCCCACCCTCATATGCCGTGTTGCTCTTAACTTTAATATGCCCATGTTCCTGAGATTGCTTTTGTCAACAGCTTAGAATAATTCTGCAATCTTAAGGTATTGCTTGCTGTATCGCTTGTACTGCAGTCACATCCCAAAATGCTACACATTGAATCACAACTACAATTAGCAAAAGCCACCAGCGTACCATCCTGTACACTGTTTTTCTTTCCTAATGTTCTTTTCATGCTCATTCCTCCTTTCCTAATATATTTATATAATTTACCTAATTATGGTAATTACATATACATTACATTTTGACCGTTTTTTCCTCATACAATTTTGCAACTTCTTCTTTATGATGAAATATCTCTTTCAGACGCAAACTTTCCAAATACTCATCATCAATTTTTTCCTGCTGTTGACGTTTCTTTAATCTCTCTTTCTCCCAAAGTTCATTTAACTCATCCTTTTTACATTTTTTCGCATAAAAGCTATCCTTGTCCTTAGAGTGGGCATCAAATGCTCTCCCTGCCTCTTTTGCATGATCCTGCATATAAGAATAACCTTTATACCCATTTTCATCAATTTGTATTAGAGTCCCACCGCACATCATATTTGATCCACGGGCATCTTCTCTGATGATATTCATCATCTTGTTTTTAAACTCTTTATCCACCATCATCTTTTCAAATGCACTATCTGTTATTTGTACAGAAATATTTGATCCCCACGACATAGAATCTATTTCTTTCCAAATCTCTTTCTTAAAGATTTCCAATTTCTCAGTCTCTGATATCTGCTGTGCTTGATTAGTACCTGCTACTCCTGATGTAGACCTTTTAACGTTCTGTGTCTGAACAGAAAAATTACCTAATATAGAATCAACACCCATGCTACAACCTCCTTTGATATATATTTTAATTTTATACATAATAAAAAAGATTGCAATATGCTTTGCAGAAAGTGACCGCTTATTGCAGAAAATGACATGAAAAAAGCATCCCATACTGTCAATCTGACTTTATAAGATGCTTTTTATCAATCCGGAATGATAATTGAAAAGTAGAACTCTTGATTATCATCTTTTATAACATAGGAACCATCATACTTCTCAATAACTTCTATGATATTTTTAATTCCCACTCCGTGGTCCTCTGTCTGCAACATTTTTGTAGATTTTATTTCTCCATTCTCATAAAGAATAGGATTGTTAAATGTATTTCTAACCCCTATTTTTATCATGCCATCTTCATTAACAAATTTCAATTTTAATATTCTTCTGCTACTATCGCACTTTCTACATGCCTCAAGCGCATTATTCAGCAGATTAGATAATATTGTAACTATATCTTCGTCAGCAATCCTCAACTCCGACAAATCGTTTACCCGTAATACAAACACGATCCCGTTTTCATCTGCCTCCTGATACTTCGTATTTAAAATTGCATTGATTATTACATTATTAGTATCAATAGCATCCAATTCCTTATCCAGTTTACCGCATATTCCCTTTACATACTCCTCTAATTTTGAATACTGTTTTTTCTCCAACAAGGATTCTATACATTCAATCTGGTTCTTATATTCATGTGTTCTTTTTTTCTGCCTATCAAAGTTTTCCGATATTGATTGATACTTTTCTGCCTGATTTTTAGCTTGAAGCTGAAAAATCCTATTTTCATATAGCTGTGTTTCCCTCTCCACAATATCATTGATTAAATAAAACACTACTATATTCATACCAATCATGCCAAATGCGCCTATGAATAATAACATCGTCTGCTCCGATGTTTCCACATATTTAAAGAAAGAAAGCATAGATGTTATTATTATAATCGTAAATATCGGAAAAATCAGTAATTTCAGCCAATCTGTGTCAACAAGTATATCTGTAGATTTATCTCCTAACTGCTTTTTTATTATAAGAACACACAAAAATACAATTGCCTTTGCAAGCAGAATGACTAGCACATTCTCCAAATTATATTGTTTCCCTATTGTCTCACTGCCTAAACAAAGCTCATTGTTAATAGCGTATGCTAAATAATCTGTTGATAACAAGATTGCTTGATACAGCAATGCTAATGTAAATGATTTGCGTATGCTAATTTTAACATGCCAAAACATAAATAAAGCATAGATTGAAACTACAACAATCTGTTTTAATATAAAAATACCTGACAATGCCCTTACAGCTAAAAGTACGCTGCTTTCCAATAATATCAACTGAGCAATGTTGATCCATCCTTTTTTTCGTACCTTTCCAAATGTTTCATAGAATATTTTACTGCATAACACTTCAAAAAATAAAATTAATATTTCCGACAATAAATCAGACATCTAAACTTCTCCCTGATATGATACGAACTGTTCCTTAACATATGTATATCTTGCTTTTGGAATAACCAGTTCAACCCCATTTGTCAATACCACTTTATATCTGACAACATTCTTTATGTATTTAATATTCACAAGATAACTCTGATGTATTCTTACAAAATCATTTGCTGCCAGTCTATCTTCTAATGCATTCAGCGTTTCATACATGGTATAAATCTTCATATCATCCTCCATAATATGAAACTCAAGCTTATGCAGATTACTTTCTATATACAATAATCTTTCCAGTGATACTTCTTTTGTACCTTCTTTAAAATCAAACTCTCTTTTAGCGACCGAATAATTTAATTTCTCCATAATAGCATTCATGCACTCATTAACTGTACTCTGAAAATTGGCATTGCTTTTTAATAAATATCGAACAGCGTCTAACCGATATCCCTCCAGAGAATAATTCACATATGCAGTCACAAATACAATAAACACTTCCCTGCTTACTTCTCTGATCTTCTCAGCCGCCTTGATACCATCAATCTTCTCCATATTAATATCTAAAAACACAGCGGTATATCTTACTACCTCAATTCCCAATTTTACTAATGCCTCACCAGAGCTATATGTATCTATTTCAAAAACGAGTCCTTTTTCCATCATATAACCAGAGATTAGTTCTTTAAGTTCTTCTGCAAAAAAACTTTCATCATCACATATAGCAATCCTGAACATCTATTTTATTTCCCCCTTTCCTAATAATTTTATAGTAGTCTGTTCTCGATATTCTATGCTCCGCCCACCTTGTATTTCGACACATCTTACCAAAACCTTTAATTCTCTCTGCATTTGTAGTAAGAAAAAGCGATATGAAAATATTCATGACTATCCTATTATGCTGGTGATAAACCAAACTCCCCTTATATTTTATTTATCTTTAACACGTTAGTCAATTAAATTACATAAAACGACCATATTTTGCAGAATATGGCACAAACTGGCAGAACCTATTTCTAAATCAGCAATTTCCATATCCTCTAATTTCCGGTTTCTATTAAGAAATATCCATAAAATCTACGATTTGAACCCATTTTAGTCCATTTCACGTTTGCTTTTTTCAGAAAAAGTGTTATACTAGGGTTATTCCCATTCAACACCCAAAATATAAAGGAGCAATGATTATAGATATGAAGATTCAAGACCTAAACATTTCTGCAGCCTCAAAATCTGCCTTGAAAAGCATAGGCTTGACTATGGTTTCAGAACTTGCAGGACAGAACTATATTACTCTAATAAACAAATTCCCAAAGAATTGTAACATTGAACCCGTGATTAACGAACTGAACACTTTAGGCTATCTATTGCCGCCAAGCAACGAAATATCAATCTATGATGTTTCTATGTCAAAACGGCTACAAAATGCCCTTATACGAAATGGTGTAATGTATCTTTCGCAGCTTTCTTCCTATCCTAAAGAAGAAATTCTGCATTTCCGAAACTTAGGAGAAAAAACAGCAATAGAATTGGAACAAATCTGTCAGAAATATAATATTGAGATACGATCTATGCTATCCATCAAAGAATATTTTGATAAATACCAGTTCCCATCAAAAATTTACCCCATTTTGTTCCAAAACAATATATCCTGCTTAGATGATTTTAAGCATATAACAGCCAATGATTTGTACCATATATGTCAAGACGATTACTGCCTTACCATGCAGCTCTATTATATTTTAACGGATAATGGAATTTTATTTGACAACTGGCAGGATAAGTATATTTTTGAAATTCTGCCAGAAAAAAACGCTGCTTTGCTATGGAAAAAGCATAACATCAGTATGCTTTCACAAATGCCCTCCTGCAATGAATGTAAACTAAAACAAAGTCTTTCATCTTCAAATTCATTTTCAGTAGCAATAAAAGAATTGTTATCAATCGGATAAATAAAAAATATTTCAGTAAAATGACAGGTCACACCGATCTGTCGTTTTTTATTTCAGCAATTCATCATACGTTGTTTCAAGTACGTTTCTGATCGCCCTAAGCTGTGACGCTTGTATATGCTGTATTCCCCGTTCTATCTTTACCAACGCTTCTCTGGTCAAGGGTACATTCTGTAATTGCATCAATGTTACCATTTCTGTCTGCCGTATTCCTTTTTCTTTTCTAATACGCCTAATATTCTTCCCAATAAATATTTCATCCTGCTTTATTTTCTGCTCCATTTTATCACCATACCCCTGAACCCATTTCGGTTCTTTTTAGAGTATTGTATTCAATAAAGCTATTGAAAAGGGACTGATTTTAGTCCACTTTATGTATTTTTTATTACAGAAATCGGGCAAAATGCAATTTTACATTATATAAAATACTTCCGTATTGCTAAAACTATCTTTCTACTTATACATATGAGGTAACTATATTCAGTTCATTTTCTGTCTAAAACTGTCATTTTCTGCTTTCATTATTGCTATTTTATCTTTATCACGAGTAAAATGGAATAAATAAGGGAGTGAAAATTTATGGAATTATATATAGATGATTTAGAAATTTCTTATTACACTAAAAACATTCTTCACGAATTAGGCTTGACTATGGTTTCCGATCTGGCAGGTCATAATTATATTTCACTGATACAGAAGTTTCCCCTAAAGCGCCACTACGTCTCTGCTATTATTCAGGAACTTAATAGTATTGGGTATTTGCTGCCCCCGGAAAATGCAGTAACAATTTATGATGTACCAATGTCTCAGAGGCTTTTACACATTCTTGAGAGAAATTATATCCTCTACTTATCCCAATTATCGCTTTGTTCTAAAGAAGAACTTGCCCGTATGCGTAATCTCGGAGAACGAACAATGATTGAACTGGAAGAAGTATGTAAGGCTCATGGTATAGAATTACGCTCTGTACAAAGCATTAAAGATAAACTGGCTCCGTATCATTTGTCTTTTAATTCAATTCATTATGAGGGACTATATAAATATAAGATTGATACTTTTGATGAGCTGAATAAACTGACTACTTATGATTTACATATGATTTGCCAACAGGATTACAGGGAGACTATGAAAATATATTATATTCTAAAGGATAAGGGGATTATTTTTCAAGAGTGGGAAGATAAGTATCTGTTTGAAATTATGCCAAAGAAAGATGCTCATACATTAGACAGAAGATACCGTATATACACTGTTTCGCAGCTATGTTCCTGTGCTGAAATATTCATTGATAGTATGCCTTCATCTATTTTACCCAGTGTGAAAGCGGTGTTGGAAGAATATAATTAAAAATTTAGCAGGCAATAATAGGAATATTGTTGCCTGCTAAATAAACATAGAAATCATATAATTCAAAAATCCTTACATATTTCAATTTTTTTACTGATTTACTGCGTTCTCGTATTAAACCAGTTGTAACCTTTTTATTATATTTTTGCATCAAATCTCTTTTGCATCACTGACTCTTGAGGAAGATGTAGGATATCATTAGTAAGAGGTATTATTCGACCTCTACGAGCCAATGTATTCACCAGCATTTGCAAAGCACTCATATCCGGTTGAGTTAATGATGCCCCATTTTTCCCATAGGTATTACCTTTAATTTCCGAAAGGACTTCATTTGTATAATTCATCTGATTTCCAAGCCACTGCTCAAACGTTGAAGAAGTGGCTTTTTCTTTATGTAATGTCCTCTCCTGTTCTTTTCGATAATTTTCCCAGTATTGATTATGCCTCACTTTTTCATTTTGCAGCCAAGTTCTTTGCCCGGAACCATACCCATAATCAGTATCAATATCATAGAGCGAACCATCCTTATAACCAATGGTAAGCCCTCTTTCATCTTCGTTATCCCATCCTTCTTTTGCAAAGACCTTATAATCATTATACAATGATGACATAGGTAAATCATCTATTTCACCATTAGCACGCAATTCATTATACCGTTCAGTTACCACATCCCATAAATTTTGACCATCTGGCGTATAAATTATACCATCTTTATTTTCTAATTTTCTCATATCAAATCCTGTTAGATCATTTACAAAATGCCACATAACTGCTTTTCCCTGATAAGCTGTATCATATAAATACTGCTTTGGTTGCTCGTAACCATTATATGCGGGATTGCACCAACGTAAATGTTCATACAGATATTTCCCATTCTTACCCTGATTGAGAACTTGTTCAATCTGCCTTGCTAATGCATCATCTACACCGCTAACATGAATTTTATACTCATATGGATCAACTCTTAGCTGTAAATCTGTTCCCTCTGGAATAATAATTCCATTTTCTTCAAAAAGTTGGTTGACGGAATTGTTTATACCATTACGCACTTCATCATTCCATTCAGCATCGTTCATAATCCCACCGCCAAAAGTTTTTTGTATAACTGGATCATAACTATTGACTGCTGCAGGCAAACCATTCAATACCCTTTTTTCTGCTTCTGAACAAATTTGTCGTTCCCGTTGTGTCAATCCCTTTACATAATACGGGGATTTTGTATTATAATATTTATCCCATATATGTTGCGCTGGATTATTGAATTTTTTATTTTCTTCATTCACCTTTGCATAATGTTCATCAATTACTTTCGTATATTTTTCATACTTAGCAATAATAGAGGGAATGGGAAATGTTGTTCCATCACTTTGACGTGTTGTACTCTGATTTAAAGATGTCCGGTCTGTATAGATTGGAGCATTGGTATTTCTCTGATTTGATATTACTATCTCATCACTATTTTTAGAATATGTTACTGTTTCTCCAACCTTATCATTTTTTGACTGAGGTGCCGAAGGCGAAGGCTTATTATACTCAGAATAATTTTTTGCTGCATATTGATATGAAATATTAGTAATCATTAATTTTCACCTTTCTTGACAATATCATCTATGGCAAATCTTGATTGGAACGCCATAGATGATATTTCGCTATAAAATTACTTGAATAACTCGTAATTGGTATACTGTATATCATAGTCCCAATGGAAAGTCATTTTCACCCTGCTCATTGTTGTACTCTTAAATGCTGTTTGAGTGTATCTAAATCCCCATAATTGTCCTACCTCTACATTATTTTCTGTACCAATATTAAAGCTACCACTATCAGCCGATGTGTATGCCGATGTAAGCCAGCCTAAACCGCCCGGATTTAATTGGTGATGAACACCTCCTACACTATATGAAATAGAACTTGATGTTGAAATTCTATCTACAATTGCATGTGGCGGAACATTTGAATTATTAGCTAAATTCATTGTCAGTACAGTTGATGTGCTGTTTCCCGGATTACTTGCTGTACCTGAAAAAGTAAATGTACCATAACCTGATTTAAT
>CATLLN010000009.1 GCA_950022695.1 uncultured bacterium
TAAAACAGCTAGTTAAGAAACAGGGGTATCATTTATAAAGTTGTAAAGTAGTGTTCTAATACTTAATAGATTTTTTCTTTTCAATTTCAATTTCAATTTATTTCAGCTGATTTTATTTTTAGCAGCTCTTTTTCTAATGACTCATAATCATATTCGCGTTGATGGAAGTTTGCAAAACTATTTTGTGATTTTTTATTTTCAATACTACTCTTATTATTTTGTTCAAGATTTTTCTGATTTTCTCTACTTTCTGGCGTCCATGTAAATTTATAACCTGCTAACGGTTTTCCTCTTTTATGTAGATATAAAGGCTCACATTTAAAATTTTTGAATGATTTATCTAGTTCTTGAATTTCTGTAATAGCAGGTTTAATTACTTTTTGCGTCATCTTTTTATTAGTATAAGTTTCTGGCACATCTAACTTTAGCCTAAAATCATCAATACTATTAAAAGTAAATTCCCCAGTTGTCCGCCACTGCTTCAAAATTCGATATAAATTTTTGGCATATTTACTCTGCAATCCGACAAACTCATAAAGCTCAAAAGTGGTGTAACCCCTTATTTTATCTGTAAATTCATTTAACAGCCAGGAAAAATCTGAATTAATTTTAACTGTAAGCGTTGCATTTTCTGGATCAGCAATAAACTTGTCAAAAATATGAAACAAAATAAAACCGCCATTCTCATTTAATATCTCGCAATTTACTGCCATAATTTTTGAACTCATAATTCTTAAATCTTTCAAAAATCCATCTATTGTATGACCTGTGTAATTTGATATTTTACGCAAATAATCAAAGTCTATAATAACAGTATTTTCACCTTTTTCTTTAACTTTTGAACAAATTGCCATAAACAGATTCATATCATTTTTTCTCAATCCATGAAAATTTAATTTATTCATATCATTTTTATACTTAACTATATTTTTCATCAAAAAACCTCTCTTAACATTATTAAATATAAGCAATTTGGAACCCCATGTCAATAATTAAGGGTGCTATTATGAAAAAAAAGGGTGCCAAATATGAAAAAAAAGGGTGCCAAATATGAAAAAAAAGGGTGCCAAATAACGCTACATCCCTTATTCAGAGCTGCTTTCAGACACCTTAAAAAGTTTTAAAAAGATATTAAAAAGATTTATAAAAGGGAACTTCGTTCTACTTACATAAGTAAAATGATCTGATACGAGAAATATATTCGATATTCTATAGACACTCATATTCTTCATTGAGAAAAGAATTTTTAAATGATATAATCATTACGTTGCTCACCGATACCCGCAACAGGGAGGAGGTGTTCGCATGGAGTTTTTTGCATCTTTTTTAATCACTGTTATGGCTGGTGTAGCTTGCCACTACATCATCAAATGGTTGGACAGTGACGACAAGGGCAACAAATAGCCTAGTGGGTGCTTTGCCACTATAAAAGAAAAGAAGAATCCCCGAAAGGTATTTGCGGTACTTTTCGGGGATTTCATTCTTTGTTCGCATAGAAATTCTTACATCTTTTTGCCTAATAGCAATTATAGCATATGTATAAATTTGTTTCAAGATACATCTAAATGATAAATTTCAATCAAATCACCAGTTCCGCAAGCAATCGCGCTCCAAGCTTTATCCCATGACGCAGATAATCCAGATTGGCTTGCGTTATGGAATCGTATAAATCCGTCGACACACTTTCAATCACACTTTCCATTTTTTCAGGAACCATCCCTTCTAAATTCATTTTCTGGATATCATTTGAATATTTTTTGATTTTTGTCATTAAAATCTGATCGTGTGCTTTAACAAAATCAAAATATGGCGTATCCTGATCGGCTGCAGCTTTTTCCCAGAATAGAAATACAATCTCATTCAGGTCTATAGGATTTTTGTTTTCCGTTGTTTCATTTTGCATTTGACTCACCTTCTTTCTGTAATATATTTAGTTATAAATAATTATTTATAATAATATTATTATATACTATTATTTTTATTTAATCAACACTAATATTAACACCGTTGCAATTATATACATGAATAGTATATAATATTAACTAAACATATTTCATGAAGGTGGTTGTTATTAATGGAAGATAGAAAAAAAAGAAAGCAATGGACTACTTCAACAGATCATGATTTATATGATGGTTTAAAAAATCTATCATCAACAACTAGAATTGCAGCATCTAAACTGCTTGATGAAGCAATTGAAGATTTATTAGTAAAATACAATATAATTCAGAAAGAAGATAAAAAAAATCCATAAATTCTCATAGTTTATTAAATTGTAGTCCAACAAAAATATGAGAACATTCAACGGGAGGGACATATATGACAAGATTGGAATTAATGACAATACTATTATCCTTAGAAGCTCTTCTTGAGGATGGAAAGGCAGAAAAGGCACTGGAAGTTATTAGAAAAGTTTTAAAAGAAGCCGAAACGATCAAGGATGATAAGAAAGAATAAATTTTGAAAAAAGTGCCAAAACTGCTGCATCTGGCACTTTTGTATTTTAACTATCTGATCACATCAAGAATTATTCTGACGGTTTAGCAGCTCTTTTTCTAATGAATCATAATCATATTCACGTTGATGGAAGTTTGCAAAGCTGTTTTGTTTTGGCTGCTGATTCTTATCTGATGATTTCATTTGTTTTTCTGGTATCCATGTAAATTTATAACCAGAAACAGGTCTTCCTCTTTTATGTAAATATATAGGTTCACATTTAATATTCCTAAATGATTTATCAAGTGATTGTATTTCAGAAAGTGCTGGCTTTATTATTTTTTCCATTAGTCGTCTATTTTCATAAGACTCTGGTACATCTAATTTTATTCTGAAATCATCAATATTATTAAACACAAATTCTCCTGTTGTTCTCCATTGTTTTAAAATCCGATACAGGTTTTTTGCATATTTACTTTGAAGTTCTATAAATTCTTTCAATTCAAATACTGTATATCCTTTTAGCTTATCCGTAAACTCATTTAAAAGCCATGTAAATTCTGGATTTACTCTCACTGTTAGTGTTTGTTGATCTTTATCTATTGTAAAACGTGAAAATAAATTAAACATATCAATTTTATTCTCTGTAATAATTTC
The DNA here is from genome assembly GCA_950022695.1 of uncultured bacterium. Classification (GTDB taxonomy): domain Bacteria; phylum Cyanobacteriota; class Vampirovibrionia; order Gastranaerophilales; family Gastranaerophilaceae; genus Zag111. The sequence goes on from CATLLN010000009.1 coordinate 3,094, forward strand.
ACAATTTACAGCCATCACATCTTTACTCATTTTTCTTAAGTCTTTCGTAAAACTATCAATAGCGGTTGCTGTATATCCAGAAATAGTACGTAAATATTCAAAATCCATTATAACTTCATTTTTTCCATTTTCTTTGACATTTGAACATACAGACATAAATAAATTCATATCATTTTTGGTAAAACCTTTAAAACTTAATTTGTTCATATCATTTTTATATTTAACAATTTCTTTTGACATAATTAACCTCCCTCTTTCTAAGATATTATATTTAATCACCATAGTCAATATATAAGTGTCTAATACAGAAAAAAAGGTGTCTAAATACAGAAAAAAAGGTGTCTAAATACAGAAAAAAAGGTGTCTAAATAACGCTACATCCTTTATTCAGAGCGGCTTTCAGACACCCTAAAAGGTTTTAAAAAGATATTAAAAAGATTTATAAAAGGGAACTTCGTTCCATTTACAGAAATAAAATAATTTTCGAAAATATCATCTAAAAAATCTTAAAATCCACATTCTTACAAATATCGCCTTATTTTCCATTTTAATCCACTTTTATTTATTAGATGAACATTTCTACCATAAAGCAATTTAAATCCAAATTTGGGGCAAATAACGTCGTTTAAAGGCTATGTCTGTCCCTTAGAATGAAAAAACAATTTCATAGACCAAAAAAGTACAGTCCAAATATATTTTTAGACTGTACTTTTGATGAAAAACAAAGATAAGAGAAAAGCTATAATGTTTCTTTATTCTTTTTTTGTGTCTCTCTTATAGATTTCTTATACCTGTAAAAAGTTGCTCTGCTGATTCCAAGTTGAGTCATGACATCCTGATCGCTGCACCCGGAGTCAAGCAATGCTTTTACCTGTTCAATAGATTTTAATCGTTCGGGAGAAGGTTTTCGACCTGCTCCACGGGCATTATGCACAAAAGTATCATCTTTTAATTTTTGATACTTTCCTTTAAGATCATCAAGCTGTTTTAGAAGATTTGCTTTGTCTTCTTCTATATCAGTATCGATAATTAATTTATGAGAACTGTTCCGTTCGCCGGAATAAGTTTGAACTGCAGAAAGCTGTTCCTTCAATTTTCGTCCGGCCTGCAGCAATTGATCATTTTCTTCTTCAAGGTCTTTAATATAATCTGCATCTGACAATGGCTGGTTCCAAAGATTCCGGAAACGGAACTCCAGATCGCCGTTTCGATCACGTTCCCATACATCGACATATACTCTTTTTCCGTTACTCTGTGAGTGAGACACAATAATCCTGCCTGTTTTTCTGAAATAATCAGGTGCGTCTATGGTTTCTTGTGATATTTTTATTGTGTATCCTTTAATCATCTTGCTTTGAAAAAAATATCCGGATTCTCCAACAGGTTGAAATTCGTCCTTACGAACGCTGTATGTTTTTAAAAGTTTTGAAATTTCAGATTTTGTAATCCATTTTTTCATACAGCAATAATCACATCCTTTTAGTGTCACATATTAATTTATGATACTATAATGACATAGATTATACAGTTGTGTCAATAATTAATTGCTGAGAAAATATAAAAATAGTGTAATACACTACATTGTAATATATGCGTATTACACTAATATTTATATAACTATATAAATGTATAATGATATAAATATACAGTTACATAATTACATAAGTTCTCGCTTCATACTTTCAATTTGTTCCAGCTTCTCATATAATTCAATGTTCTGTTGCTTGTCGGCTTCAATCAATCGGAGTATATATTGGGTCATTGATACATACTTACCACTTGTATTACTTGCATGGTTTGCCATTAAAGATATATAATCCTGATAGTTGGTAATATCTAGGCGTAGATATTTCTGTCCTTTTTTTGTGTTACTCTTTTTCTGTTGCGTCTCCGGGGGCGTTTTTATTGGTTCGACTGCTACACTAATATCAGTTTGTGTTGAATCAGGTTCTTTGTTCTCACCTGCTAATATTACATTAGGATTTCCCTTTTTAAAATTAGGGTTATTGTTACTGGTATTAAAATTCTTTTTTCCTGCCATGTTATCACTCTCCTATCTTCTGCAATAATTCAGTTGTAAAAGCCTGATAATCAATATTAGGCTTGCTGCTCTTTGCATAGTCAATTAGCGGTTCCCTGACTGTCTGTGCTTCTGCTACTGCTATGCCCTTTCTGATACTGGTGTTAAATACTACCGTCTGCATCTGTTCCGCATATTCCTCTATCATGGTCTTTATATCCCGATTTAGGACGGTTCTATTGCTATACTTGATTAAAAGTATGCCCAACACTTTTAAAGACGGATTTAAGGCATTCTGTATTGTTTGAATAGTATCATTTAGACGTCCTAATCCTTGTAATGCAAACGGTCGGGGTTCTGTAGGTATTACTACATAATCACTAGCAACAAGTGAATTGAAAGAAAGATTACCTAGTGCCGGAGGTGTATCAACAATGATAAAATCATAATTATTCTTAATAAATTCAAGTGTAGTTTTTAAAAGTATTGGTTTAACGCTTTCTGACATTTCAATATTAGTCAACCGTGTATCTGCTGCTAGTAAATCATAATATTTACAATGTATCAATGCTTCATCGGCTCCGCAGTCTTCCCCTAATATATCAAAAATAGTATGCTCTGGATCGTTTGCTCCTGAAGAATAAGTAACATTACCCTGCGGATCTAAATCAATAAGCAATACTTTTTTATGCTTAAATCCTAGTGTGCTTGCTAATGCCTGGGCTGTTGTGCTTTTCCCTGTACCGCCTTTTTGAAGTACGATACTAATAGTAATTGCCATATGTATCACCTTCCTATATCAAATTTTATATAATTATATCATTGTATTTTTATATAATAAATATTAAATTATATAATTATATAATTGTTAAAATTTTGTCAGGGTAAAAAATCCAGTAGTGCTATAGGTGAAAATATAATGATGGGGGATAGTTCGGAATGCTTCAAAAATCGTCTTGACATATGGATACATCAGCTAAGGGCTTTTGAGAAAAGCATTCAGAAAAAAATAATGTAAATATACCCTACACTATGCCATTTATTTGTATGTCATTCAGGCAGCGTACAAGCCATTTTAAGACACGATTCATAGTAAATAAAATCCTTATGAGCAATAATTTGACATATGTTTTTATTATACTGTTATAACGCCCATACAGACAAATACAGACACAATAAAAAGCCCCGCAAGGCTTTTTATTCTATCCGTATTTATGTTATATCTGACTCATACTATCATCATATCACGTCATTTTCAGTACAATACCATGACTATATGAATGATATACCAGATATATACCAGCACAAAGCTATTCATGATATATTCTTACACAAGGCTCCATTCAATGATCTGATACATTTTTCTGATGAATCCCAAAGCAACCGGATACGATCTTTCTACTTCTGTCAAATGCTCCTGTTTAAATTCCTGATACTGCTCCGGTGTCATCTTCTTAATTTCCAATGCCATTTCCGTAATCTATGGAATGCATTCGATCATTAACTCTCTTTCTGTCATAGTCTCTTATCCTCCATTCTTTATGCAAATAAAAAGGTGTAAAGTCCTTGAAAACTTAATAAGACTTTACACCCTCTGTACTACTTATTCTTTGATGTAATCAATTTCTGAAAGATTAACACCAGCTACGTTAAGTAATGCTTTTAATGTACGGTATTCATCTTTCAGGTCTGCATACATTTCAGTAGCATTTTCTTTTTTTGCTAATAACATACGTTTCTGTACTCTTGAAAAATCATTTATCGATCTTTCTACAATTTCAAGACTAATCGGCATACAATCACCTCTTTTCTGTGTGCCGTTTGATAACTTTATTGTATCAGATAAGCGGTTATGGTGTAAAGCCTTATTCAGTTTTCAAGGTACTATACTCGGCATGTGATTCGTTTTATCTTGCATTAATTGTACGCTAAAACGTCCAATAATTTTTATACAATTTGTACATTGTAGCGTCCAATTCATTCATGATATAATTACATCTAAAGGGCTGTCTTAATTGCTGATAGGCAATTAAGACAGCCGCACAAACTGGCAGAGTTGTCAATAGGGATTTGAAAATTTTCTGATTAAAGATAAAGAAAATATGTTAAAAATCCACTGAAAAGTGGAGGTAAAGAAAAAACGGGGCACTATGGAATCACAGTATTTTCAAGGGCTGTGAGTTTCCGAGAGTACTCATCTAATACGAGGAGGTGATTTTATGTCAATTAGATATGACAAACTTTTCAGTATACTACAACAACGTGGTTATACATTAAATTATTGGTTACGTCAAAATGGTTTGCATACCTCAACTGTTTCTAAACTAAAAAAGAATGAAAGAGTAAACACAGATACTATTAATACAATATGTAAATTATTAAATGTTCAGCCTGGCGATATCATGGAATATGTACCAGACGATGAACCAGACAGATCACAAGCTGAATAGCACCACCACAAACAAGCCTAAGCCAGTTCAAACGACTTTAGGCTTTTATTTTGCTCTGGATATTCTGCACATCAATTAACTATCACCTGTAATTTTAAAATCCCAAATATCCAAAATATAAATATGTATCCAGTTTTTTATGAGATAATCAGCCATATATACGCCAAAACAGACCGATATTCTATTAAACTGGAAACATATTTATCAATTTGTATCTTGTTTTCCGTTATAAAATATGTTATACTTTCATTATCAGATAAGCAGAACACCAATAGAAAGGCGGTATCCATTATGTACAAATCATTAGAATTATTTCAGGAATCACTTGCACAGGAAAGCAAAAGCCAGAATACCATCAATACATATACCAGAAATATTACCCTGTTCTTAAACTGGCTTGAATCCGTTACCAAAGAGCCGTTCAATAATAAGATTACGCAAATGGATACGCAAGCCTACTGCAAATATCTTTCAGATGAAAAGAAAATGTCACTGAATACCATCAACAGCAAATTAACTTCTATTAAAAAGTTCTCCGACTTCTTATCTGATAATGGATATATGCCATATATAAAGGTTGTACAGAAAAAAGGCAAAACTGATCCACAAGTTGAAGTATTGGAAAAGAACGAATTATATAAATATCTGCGTGATACTGTATCATCAGAAAATAAACTTCACATTGCAATAGTCCAGCTTATCTTAAATACTGGCATCCGTGAATCTGAATTATGCAGTCTGGAAATGGATGATATAACTATTTCAGACCGTAAAGGAACTATTATCATCCGTTCGGGTAAAGGAAATAAGTATAGAGAACTTCCATTGAATAAAGACGCTCGAAATGCGCTTGCTGATTATATCCAGAATGGCAGACCGGAAACAGACACAAATAAGGTATTCATAGGCCAGCGCGGGGCATTTAACAGGAACGCTATATATAAGATCATTAATAAAATCGGTCAGAAATCACTTGGAAAGAATGTGTATCCTCACATGCTCCGGCATCAGTGCTTTACTGCTATGGCTAAGAATCCAGACGTTGATCTGAAAACAATCTCTGAACTTGCTGGACACAGCAGCGTGGAACTGACTGCAAAGTATTACATTCACTCTTCTAAAGAAGAAAAAATAAATGCAGTTGAAAGTCTGTCATTCTATTAGAACTGATCTGATTTTGGATGCAAATAATTAAGACACTCACTTAATTGTGGGTGTCTTTTTTTTGTATGTATGTTGTAGTGTGTTCGGTATATGCTTCGGATTTGACAAATGAAATTTGCATATTACTTTTTAATCCAATAAAAATCATTAAGAAAATCAATACTTTTCAATGATTTTGTGTCCTGCTGCCATCCGGAAATTTTAAAATGTGTACTTTAAAAATTTAATGTTCGGTATTATGGATTCCGGGGAAAGAAAACGCACCAAAAAGCCTTATTTTCAAAGATTTCTGATACTTTTAATTGTCTGGCAATTTGATATAGTATTGTTAATTATGCAAAAATAAGGAATGTTCGGGAAAAGCCTTTATTTTCAATGGTTTCAGAGCATTTTTTAATGGATTCTATGATCTGCCAGTAAATCAATAAAACATCAAAAAACTAGGAAAATCAATACTTTCAGGACTTTACAAGTTACATTAAATATTTATGTTTGTGTTCGGTGAATTATATAAAAATATAGTTATGTAGTTATATAATTATATAACCGTACAATTATTTTTGCAAGAAGAATCTCCACTTCACACAAAAATAATATAGGTATCTGCCGCGTTTCTGATAGTATTTACACTAGCAAATACCCATATTTTCAATGGTTTACAGTCTATGGTGTGGTGTGTTCCTGAAAATATATACTATTTTTACAATACATTTAAAGTGCATTTTTAGTAGTTTAAACTGCTGCTTTTTCAAAATATCTCTTTACCAATTTATCTATATTGTTTTCTTCTAAAAAGCATACTTCATTTGAAGGAAGACATCTGTACCCTTTTTTAGCATAATCCAGTATGTCAAAGTCCCTGATCTTTACATCATTTTGTTTTAGTTCTGTGAGATCATCTATAAGTTTATCCACGTATGGACGCACTGCCCTGTATAATGCATTATTCAGGTATTCTTTTTTGCACTCTTCTATATAATTTTTAGTATCTATATAATTTTTGAGATTTGAAGCAAAAATATCCCTGATTCTGTCTGGGCTGAATGCATCTAGCTCTAAACCTTTAGGAAGTCCATTTATACCTCCTGTCTTTTCCAACCACTTTTTCATATTTCCTTTTGGTGAATACCAGTTGTTTTCTAACTCTTCCATGGTAAGCTGGTCTGGATTTATACCTATACGTTCTGCATGTACTCTGCATCTGTCCATTTTCAATAATTTAACTATATCCTGTGCGTGTTCTTTCAGCGTATCTGCAATTTCAAGCCCGGCTGGATCGTAATCACTTAATATCAGAAAATGGATATCATGCACTGGCTCATGTGAGTTATCTCTTATGCTGCGAATAAAACTTTCCATAGCTCCTAATGAATTAAGTCCTTTGGAGCTGTAGCATGAGCATCCGATAAGATCGCTTATATCCCTGATCAGCTTGTATGTAGTATCTTTCTCTACGGATATTACAATATTTCTGTATGGAGAAAAAGAAAAATAACTTTTAACGTCTCTATTTCTTGATTCATCTTCTATGTGTAATTCTTTATATGATAATACCCCTTCTTTTACAAATTGTGCCAGATATTTTGATAGAAGCCCATCCCAGTTTTTAATGGAACTTTCTTCATTATCTGATTCAGTCAGCATGTCCAACTTATCAAGTGTCGGCTTGACCGTTGAATACCATAGGCTTCTAAGGGTACGGTCATATGTACATTTTCCAAAATCACGCTCGTTTATAATAATGCTTCTTATTAATTCAGATTTTTTCAATCCGCCTAATAAATTTTTCAGCTCTTCTTTTTGTATATCTGTTACATGCATATCTAATTTAATAATTTTTTCTTTCAAATATATTTGCTCCTTTTTATGAATTGTACTGTATATATTTTATATAATTCCTTAATCCGTAAAACTTATTAACCCAATTTCTGGCGTATACCCGATAAATACTG
>CATLLN010000010.1 GCA_950022695.1 uncultured bacterium
CGTCAATAACAATAATTTGGTCAGCGTTTCTAACTGTAGATAGCCTATGCGCAACCACCACAACAGTGCGGCCTCTGTAAAATTCATTGAGGTTCTCAACAATAGCTCTCTCGTTTTTAGCATCAAGAGCATTTGTGGCTTCATCTAAGAATATATATGAAGGATTCTTATAGACAGCACGGGCTATGAGGATGCGCTGCTTTTGTCCTTGACTTAACCCGATACCATCCCTACCGATTTGTGTATTATACTTCATTGGAAGCATCATTATATAGTCATGGATATTTGCTATTCGAGCGGACTGTTCCAAACGTTTTACATCCACTTCTCCATCATCCACCGCGATATTTCTTGCTATTGTTTCTGAAAAAATCACGCCATCTTGCATGACTACGCCACACTGCCTACGCCACCATTTGAGATTGTAATCACACAAATCTGTTTTACCAATGTATATGGCACCATTCATAACAGGATAATAACCTAATAGCAACTTTATCAAAGTAGTTTTTCCACTGCCTGATGCGCCTACTATTGCAGTTACTTTTGATTCTGGTATAGTAATGCTTATATTGTCAAGAGTTAAACGGGAGCTATGTTTATTATACTTAAAGTTTACATGATCAAAATTCAATGAATTGGATGTATTTCGGCAGATAGTTAATTGTTTTCCAACATCCTCTTCATTCTCCATGTCATGTATTTCATTAATTCGCGACAAACTAATCTTTACATCTTGTAAGGAGTATAAGAAATTCATTAGTTGCTCTACTGGACTATTTAATTGTCCTATTATGTATTCTATGGCAAGCATCATTCCTAAAGTCAGACTCCCTTGAATTACCGAAGTTGCAGCCACCACCGTTATGACAATGTTTTTAATTTCATTTATAAAAATGCTTCCTGCCTCTTGGCTTTGCTGAAGCTTTAGACTTTTCATTTGAATTTTAAACAAGTCTGCTTGAATATCCTCCCACTCCCAACGACGACGCTGTTCGCAATCCTGCAATTTGATTTCCTGAATGGCCGTTATAAATTGATATGTTTTATTATTGTTTTCCGATTGCTTTTCAAATAATTCATAATCAAGACTTCTTCGTTTTTTCAAAAATGTGATTATCCAAATTGCATAAATAATACTTGACAAAACGAAAATTGAAAATATTAGCACATTATAATAGAACAATACACAGCTAAATACGGCAAAGCTGAACACAGAGAATGTAACACTTAACATTTGAGTAGTGAGAAACTTTTCTACTCTACTATGGTCATTCATCCGTTGCATCAAATCTCCTATTAACTTAGTGTCAAAAAAAGACATAGGAAGCTTTAATAGTTTTATAAAAAAGTCGGAAAGCAAAGAAATGTTTATTCTCATACTAATATGCAGTAAAAGCCAACGACGTATAAAATCAATTGCGGTTCGACTGATAGTTAGCATAAGCTGCCCTAATAAAACAAGATAAATAAAGCCAAGATCTTTATTTGTAATACCTAAATCCACAATGGATTGTGTCAAAAACGGAAAAATCAGTTGCAATAAACAACCTATCATGGTCCCTATAACAATCTGTCCCCAATACCGGTTATAGCGACGTACATAACTAAACAAAAGTCCAAAAGAGTGCTTTTGTTTTACTGTATCATCTTTTTGTTGATAGAAAGCATTTGTGGGTTGCAAAAACATGACAATTCCTTTCTCTATACCCTGTGAACAGGTACTAAGCCAATGGTCCTCAAATTCTTCTCGTGAATATTTCATCAACCCCTTTCCTGGATCTGCAATATAAAAACGATTCTTCTTTACCTTATTCAGAACTACATAGTGATTCTGATTCCAATGAAGAATACATGGCAAAGGAGCATTTTCTAATTGTTCAACCGAAATTCGTCCGCATGTGTTTTGTAATCCCAACTGGGTTGCAGCTTCACTAATGCCTAACAATGATACCCCTTCATTCGTGACATAGCAATATTTGGAAAGGGTTTCGATTGAAAACTCCTTTCCATAATATTTGCATATTATCCGCAAGCATGTGATTCCGCATTGCATCGTGTCATGCTGATGGTAAAAAGGGAATTTGATCATAATCTGTCAATTTCTTGTTTTATTGAAGTCTTTCCACGATATTTCGTCTTAATTTGGTTCAGGCGATAAATAATACTGATGGAATAGTTCCACAAACAATAATCCTCTGTTTGCCGAAAATGAATATTCTTCATTTTCTCAGTCTCTTTAAACTTCATCGTATGGAATATATCCTGCGCCTGAAGACTCACACTTAACTTGCCATCAAAAAAGCTTTTCTGCACACCCATATTTAGCATTTGGTATGGCTTAAATGTGACTGCTCCCTGATTGCCGCCGCTATTAAAATAATAATAAACAGAAATCAAATAGGATTTTGGTAATTGAAAATACTGATTAGCAACAACATAAATCTGCGGTTTATTATATGACATCTTTTCTCCAAGGTATTCGCTATAGAAAAAAGGCTGTGTTATTCCCAATGATAACGATGGTTTCCACCATGCTATATTCTTTTGTAAAGTAAAGTAGGCCTTAAAATACTGAATCTTGTCATAATTGGCATAAGAACTGATAATCTGATTTTGTTTGTCGTCAGAAACATAAAAGTCAGTTGAGATAAAGTCTTTCACATAAGTATAACTTGCAGAGAGACTGAAAATCTTATATCCTGTGCTCAATTGAATGATGTACGAATTCGACGGTTTCAATAACGGATTTCCGCATTGATACATGAATTCATTTGAATAGTAGCTGGAATTGCTCAATTGCCTGAATGTGGGACGAGTTGTTCGTGATGAAAACGACAAACTGTTTGCCCATCCGCTTTTATTATAAGACACAGACAAAGATGGATAAATATTTCTATAATGACGATGTACATCCCCATTTCTATCAATATAATTGAGATAATCAGAAGCAAGATCTTCGTAGCGAACACCTCCGTTAATCATTACGGCACCAAGGTTTGCCATAATCTCCGCATAAGCGGCATACTTGTCTTCTTTGTTTTTATAGTCTGAAGGTGGAGTGTTCTCTGAATCACAAGTCAGAATGCCGTTCCCACTTATGTGATTATATTCAAAACCCCATGACAAACCTATCTTATCATTAAATTTATAATCAAAGGCCAATTTCCCTGCATATATATCAAGGGCATTATTTCCATTACTAATTGTCATATCTGAAATATCGGCAGTCGTTTCGTCCGTTTCTTGATGGTATTTATTTTTGTTATTGGCATAATCCAAGTTAAGCTCTGTTGAGAACCGTTCACCCCATTTCCCGTTATGAAAAAGGTTTAGATGGTTATAATGCGTCCTATTCGAATAATTATTGAAGATGTCTGTATTTTGCATAGCCTCTTCGTTCAAGAAATAATCAAGTATGGAGTTACGTCGTTCTTTGTCTGTGTTATCCGACGCATTCCATTCAATACCGATATTATGCTTGTCATTGATTTCATAATCTATCCCCAATTGCCAGTCGTGGCTTGTGAGATGTCCTTTAGCAGTTTGATCTTGAGCATAACGATGAATGTTTTCTCCCAAAAATAATTCTTTGGTTTGTGGCAGCAGGGATTGGTTTCTGGTATTGTCATAGCTATAATTGGCAGAAATACTAAGCCCTTTGTACTTGTAGCCCAATTTCATGTCTCCACCAAAACTTGACTGGTCATTTTGTTTGAATTTTCCTCCAACCTGTAGATTCAATCCGTCCTCTCTTTTTAGTGTGATGATTTTCAACACAGCTTTTCCTTCTGCATCATATTTTGCTCCCGGATTGCTGATTAGTTCAACACTTTTGATGTCTTTAGGTGCAAGCTGTTCCAGCTCCGCCTGACTTTGTATTTTTCTATTATTTACATAAATAACAGGAGCACCCAAACCAAAAACTTGAAATCCGCCATTAGCAGTCTTTACAATACCTGGAAGTTGGGCTATAAGTTCTGACATTGCATGTGTTTGACTCAATACAGAACCGGCAACATCAGTTATCATTGATCCATTTTTTTGTTTGAATAACGGTTTGCTTGCGGTTACAGTAACATCCGACAACATGGTAGCCTTTGTCTTCATTGTGAGAATTCCAACATTATCTGTTGCCTCTGTTATTGTTAAACACAAATCCTCATAGCCAATGCATGACAGTTTCAAAAGATTCCCTTTCTGTTCTGTATTCTCAAGTTTAAACTCACCTTTTTCACTTGTTATGCAGCCTGCAACAAAAGAAGAGTCAGTTGAATTTATCAATACAACATTTGCATATCCAACAGGATTTTGCCCTTCATCCATTACTTGTCCTGTAATAGTCTGTGCGTATGCAATATAAATATTGCAGAATACGGTTAATATGATAAATAATAGTCGCATTTTAAATCTTATTTAGTTACTTTTTCCTTCATATAATTAATCTCCATCAATGACAGAAAGTCATCTTCATTGATTGGACATGGATCATATGGTACATTATAATGTTTCTGATTATATCTCCTTACAATACAACCACCATCGCATATAGGCATAAAGACACAGTCCTTACATTTTGCGTCTGAAAACATATCCGCACCCACGGTATATGAAGGCAATATGTAATTGGATAGTTTCCCATCGAAAACATTACTTACAATCCTTTCTTTTTTGCCAACATCTACCCAACACTTATATATTTCCCCTGAAGGACCTATCACATAAGAGTTCGTACAAGAAGCTGTACATCCTCCTATTTGTGGTTGGGTAGAGATATCAATGTCTTTAATACCATAAGTTTCATATAGTGAACGTGCGAATGATATTTTTCCCTTATCCGCCAAACATGCAACCTTACATGAATTATTTACATCATTGACAAAAGCTACATTAATTGAATAGTTTTTATTTCCCCATCTCTCTTTTAATTCCTTATATAAAGCAGGGAAAGTGTCTTTATTCTGCGAATGAAGATTTACCCGGAGTATCACTTGACAATTTGGCATATATTGAAAAACATTTTCGATATTCTGCATGATTGTATCATAAGTAGGTTTCCCGGACTTGTGAATTCTACTTTTATTATGGTATTCCTTATTTCCATCTACGGTAATTTGGATTTTTTGTAAATTACAATCGTTTAGAAACTTACATTTATACTCATCCAATAAAAAAGCATTAGTAACCATTGAATGAGAACGCAATGATAAGGATTTATCATTATGTATTCTATTCAAAAATGATGCAATTTTGTCAAAAGCAATTAAAGGCTCGCCTCCATGCCAACACAAATCAATACAGTTTTGTCCTTTCTTTTTAATAAAGGAATATACTGCATCAAGCACTTCTTCTGTAATTGTTGTTTTAGGCAGATTGTCTTCATAACAATAAGGACATCTAAAATTACAAGAGAAAGTGGGTACCAATACGATGCCAAGATGATTTTGGGCAAATGCTTGTTTATATCTTAGAAACTTTTTTAATTCATAATAATCGTCGTCTTCATTTTGACCAACAAAAACTTTCCCATTAATTAGTTGAACTAAGATTTCAGGACTTAAATCTAATGTATCTACTTCAAAGTCTTTCAATATCGATAGTTCCGTTATCTTTGAGAAAAGCTCTGATGACAAGGATATGAAAAATTTAGTCCGCGTATTAAATAACAACGCACCATACTTTTCAGAGTTTCTTAAATAATTATATCTGGAATATCTCATATTTGTTTTTTTTAAGGGTGCGACAGTGATTAAACCGTCGCACCCCAATAATTAGTCCTTGTTATCGTTAAAACACAGTAAGCATCATGGTGGCTTTTTCTGGGTTTGTTGGAACCTCAACGATACCGTCACCTTTGCACTCAACCTTTATAGGTTCATTGCCTCCAAAGATTGACTCCAACTCTGAGTTCAATACATCTTCAAAAGATGTCAATGTTCTAATATCCATAATACATTATTTTTTTGTTAAAACACAGTCAGCATTGTGCTGGCTTTTTCCGGGTTTGTTGGAAGTTTTACAACTCCGTCACCTTTACACACTACTTCTACAGGTTCGTTACCGCCGTAGATACTTTCCAGTTCAGACGTCAATACATCCTCTGCTGCAATCAATGATTTAATATCCATTGTTGTTCTTTTTTTATTGTACTTACTCTATAAGCTTTTCAGTTTCCGCTCCTTTGAACAGTTTGGTCTGTGGGATTATTGTCGACTTTAATCTTTCGTGTTATAAATTCTATCTTTAAAAAGAACTTTTGTTGAATCGCAGTATATCACACTCTCGGGCACGAAGAAGTCACTTTGAGAGATGGATTTTAATTTATTATTAACGAATAGTAGTTTCGTTGATACTATAAATTCACAATTAGCTACCGGCTTGGGTGATTTGTATGACAAAACCACTATAGTATCATTGTCTGAAATCTGAGCATCGAACGAAAACGGTTGCCCGTATTTGGTTAGAACAGATTCTTTATCCATTCCAATATTCAGTTCTCCAATAGAGATAGATGCAGATGCACTATTCCTATATACACTACATGATGCCAACCCAATTACAGCAATAATAACCAAGCTCAATATTCGCATATTAATCGACTTTGACATAGCCATTAGAATTTGAAATCATCTCATCGGTAATTTGTATCTTTCTACTTGCTGATTTCGTTCCATTGATTGGAGTCAATGTTAAAAATGCATCTGATTCTTGAACATCAACACCTTTCCAAATACCCCTAATATTAATCTTTCTACCAGAAACCGTTCCTACGCATACAGCACAATATTCTACGTCCATTGTATATTTTGATAGAGTCAATGTCATTTGTGCTATGTAATTTGAAGGCACTGTGATTGGATAGGTTCTGTTGATAGAAACACTATGCTCTTCTGTTTCGCCATAAGTAAAATCCTGTCCCTCTGAAACTGAGGTGCTTATTTCTCCATTAGCAATAAACGGAACTCTAACTTTGAACTTAGTGGTTACATTAACATTATAGGATGTCCTTTTATTAAAAGATGACGTTTCTCTATAGCTGTCAGAAATCGTAAAAGTATGATTCTGATCTATTGGACCATTATTGGTAAATTTATCCGAAAAAATCACATCCGGTATGTTGGATAATGTTGATGCATTAGTATCAAATGTGACACTTTCAATTTTAAAATCTTCTACGGGTATAATCGAAAACTCCTGTCGTGGTAATTTTGCATATTTTTCTAAAGACACCTTTGAATCCTTTGCCGTAATCACACTATAATAAACATCATACAAAGATCCACTATTGCCCTGCCGTGGGTAATCTTGATTTTCAATGATGAATGATTCATTTGAATATTCACCATAACGAATATCCCAAGATGCACCAAAAGTAGATGTGTTACTAGATGGTTTAGCATACACAACTTTTACATCAGGGTTACTGGAATAAGCTCCAAGACTGATAGGTGTATTGGTCTTTTTTGAATATATCAAATATGGTATTCCTGTGTAAGCCGGTAAAGTTTTAATGTAAAATTGTTGAGATACATCATTGTTTTTATAATTCTCAAAAGTCAGTTCCTTGCCTTCTCCGCTAACATCAAGAAAATGTTTTGTAGAAGTATTACCTTTAATCTGTAAATAAATAGGAATCTGATCTAATTGGTGAAGTTCTTCATACAAATCTGAGTTTGAAGATGTAGAACGTGTTTTGACCTGCAACTTTCGCATCGTTACACTATCTCCTTCCAATGGGATGATGGAATCAAGTTCACAAGATTTGATCAAACTTGCACCGTACTTAGTTGACAATAAGTCTTGTGAATTTACTTCAGATTCTGAGATTGGTAAATCTTCATCAGAACATGCAGAGATAAAGCAGCATATAGCCACAAAACCGAGTAGTGAAAGAATTTTCTTCATATACATATAATTTTAATGTTATTTGAACGCCAGTTTATTAAACCGATAGATTTGTTTATGTAAAGTCTTATGATGACTTGCTCTATATTGTTATGCAACCAATAGCAACCCAATTATCACATTCTATACTGATGGAAAGTCGTCCATTATAACCTTCCGGAATATCCAATGTGGTATTAGTAATTGAAGAATAGGCAATAATATTTCCATTCTCATCACATAGGTATATTTGTACATCAATATCCGTTGAACCGGAAATCTCTATTTGACGTAATTCGTCGTCATAATATACATCAATAGGGATTCTCATAGGAGAACGATGAACTGTTGTGTTTTTGCCTTCGTGACCATACTTGTAAAAGTCCATATAGACTCCAGATTTTTCGGCATTGGCTTGAAGACATCCAATAATAATTAAAACTCCGAGGAGTGAGAGTAACTTTTTCATTGTTATTGCTTTAATTGATTAAACTGATGCAAAATTACTGTAGAAAAAGTTTTCAATCAAGGGTAAAAGTTTGACAGTCAAACTTTTTATTATGCTGATAATCAATATATTATAAACGGGGGGCGATTGATTTCTGCACAGGAGTGTCAAAAGTTTGACGGTTGGAGACAATCGGTCTATAAACGCTAATTAATTACAGTACCCAAGAATTATATCTTATTGTTCTCAAATCCTCCAAAAGAATAAATTACGAACTATACTTTTCTCATGAGAACAAAATACCGGACTTACTCTATCGTTAAACGAAAATAGTATGAACAGCGAAAAAGCTCATGATTTTCAGATTCCGTTCAAGCGGATAAAGGGTCAGGATGCTCGTCATAGAAAAGACAATAGTATGCAACATACAAAACAATATCGTATCATTTATTTGGGTTTAATTATGAGGTTCGAGAACTTATGCTCCTTAGTCCTTTATTGATGGTTTCAACTATATAATGGCGTAAAGATACTATAATCTTTATTTTCAAGCAATAATAAAAGTTTGACGCAGCAATTTTATATTATACTGAATGATAGTATATTACCAATAACAAATAGACCACTTTCTACACACTTGCCAGTTTGACACTTTGAATTATATATAGGGACAAACTACAAAAACAGTCCATTTACCAGATTGGGTAGATAGACTGTTCGGAATATGTGAAGTGATTATCTGATAGAACTACAGTTGTTTCATAAGTTTTCTAATGTAAATACCAATGTTGGTCTGATGTTCATCAATATCAAGTTTCTTACGTACATCACTGCTAATATGGTAATGCCTTTTTAGCTGCATATATTCACCAACTTCCTTTCCACGGAGTCCAATCGCATAAAGACATACATAATTTATCTCTGATTCACTAAGACCATGTTGTTCAAGGTATTCAATAAATTTAGGATGGGAAGCTTTAAAAGCAAGACGAGTGGTATTCATGAACTCGTCCTTATCTTGAATAATTTGATCTTTCCAAGTGCCATACGGTTCTGCGTATGAGTCATTATCTGTGATACGTGAAGCCAATAACCCATTCAACATTTCTATCCTTATTTTGATAGCATCTTCAATAGGTTTGGCTAAATCTTTTTGTTTTTCCAATACTTCTTTAAGACTTTCACTTTCATTCTCAAGTTGTACAATTTTGAGTCGAAGGTTTTCTGCGGCCAAAGATTGACGTTCACACTCTAATTGAGCAGCTTGTTTCTCAAGAACAGCATTATGCCTCTCCAATTCGAGCTTTTCATTTGCTTGTTGAAGATTATGCCTTTCCAGTTCAACTTGACGACTTCTCAATTCAAGGTTTTCATTTTCTCTTTTAAGATTCTCCTGTTCCAGTTGTAATCTTTGTTTTTCTTGGGTGTCTAACAAGCTTTTAGCCTTTCCTAGCCTATAGCGATAGTAAACATATCCGATGATAATCAGCAATACAAAAACAATACATAGACTTAACCAAATAATTTTATCAACTCTTTGTTTTTCCATCAAATTAACTTTCTCCATTTCATGGCGTTCTTGGGCAAACAGCAGATCACGAGAAAAGATATTCATATGAATAGAGTCAATGGTGGTCGAAAACTGCCGATATGCCGTTAATGCTCCAGCAATATCACCTTGTAATTCCAAAATGTCAGATTGAATTGCTAGATATTTCAAAGAAGTTCTCACTTTTGAAGTAGAGTCTATTGAATCCATAAAACGGTTGGCATTAGAAGAATCACCTATTTTGCAATATGCCTCTACAATATCTAATTTAGTCTCGTCACTCAGATTCTGCATGTGTTCATAGTAATGGAGAATATCTACAATATCTTCCTTATTACCAAATTTCAAAGCGTAAGAAAGGGCGTATGGGGCAATAACCATGCCTAATTCTGAATTTTGCTTTACTCGTTCTTGTGCGATTGACATAATACTGTCCGCCAGAGTTCTATCGTTGTTAAGAATACTTCCGTCCAAGATATTGGCAAGACAAGATATTTCATAATCCGGACGATTAATGGCTTTATATAATTTTGCCGCATCAAGATTGTTCTTGATATAATCATCTATCTTATA
>CATLLN010000011.1 GCA_950022695.1 uncultured bacterium
CGGAACGCCCCAGTCGGGTAAGTTCCGTTATTATCACGGTGTCTCCGGAACGGAGTGAGTCCATCATCCTGTCAAGTTGCGGACGTTCCTTTTTTACTCCGGATATCTTCTCACTGTATATCCGCTCACATCCGGCTTGAGTGAGTAGATCAGTCTGCCCATCGAGGTTCTGCCCGGTGGTCGATACTCTTGCGTAGCCAATCTTCATCTAAGGTTATTAGGTAATAATGTCTATATTTCCAGTAGAAACTTGTTTTAGTGAACATTTATGCTTGGCTTTGAATTTTCTTTTTTCTAATTCAAATTTAGGGTTTGACTTGCTGGAAGGAAATGATTTAGCAACAATTCTAGCGTGTTTTTCGTCGATACTACCATGGCTGAATATAGAATTGGACATTGTTGCATCAAGCTGTTTTAGAGCATGTTCAACATCCGTACCTTTTAATTCTACGAAGATAGCTTTCCAATTGTTATTGTTCTCATCTTCTTCTTGTTTTGCTAAAATAAGAAAATCACATTTATTTCCTGTTTTTATAATATTTCCATCTATTTGATAGGAAACACATTTGCGTCGTTTCCCAAAATCAAGTTTATATAATGTTTGTTGTTCTTTTAAAGATAGATTTTTACGATCAGTGAGAGGTAAATATGGCGCAAAACTTCTTTCTAGAACAGAATGAAGAGACTCTTTCATATTTGACAAATTATATCGTTAAGACGGTCAAGAGCATCTTCTACATATTGAGATTCTCTATCAATATATGTTCCGTTAACCATATATATATCATTATCTACAGCATTAGTAACAAATCCATCTTCAGATATGTAGTATGCTGCTATGCTACCTTTATCAAGAATGCATTGTTTTGGCACTATTTCTGTAGTCCGTTCCGGGTCTATCGCATAGGCTTCAGAGGCTGCCATCAAGACATTCAATGCGGATAATATATATGGACTATGGGTGGCTATTGATACCATGCTGTGTCCAGATTCTAATTTACAATTTGCAGTTTTTATAGAAGCTGCTATGTGGTACAGGAGCTTTGCTTGAGATTCTGGGAATAAGTTTTGTTCCGGTTCCTCAATAAAGAATATGGCACCTTTATAAATTAAAAGATCTTTCGCTATTTTACTTTCGATAGAATCTTTATTAAAAGTAGCATTTTCTTCAATAATAGCCGAAACTATGTCCATTAAATCGGATTTGCTTAGATTAGCTTTGGAACCGACTGTTTCAACTAGAGCATTGACCATGACTTCCAATGGTAACGCGGACTGGACCCCACTAGATGCGTAAAATGGTGAAAATTCCTTTCTTTCGTCAATAGTACGTAGTTGTTCTCCTTTGGATTTGTCATAATAGTATTCTAATTTGGGAGTTACAACAAGCCGAAGAGCATTACTAGGAGTATAGGTTTCTCTTACCTCATCCCATTCAAAGATAAAATTAAACAGTACATCAAAATCTTTAGGACGATACCAAGATTCAATGTCTTTTATTGCTGAAATAAGATTTCTTTCAGATGGAATAAAGCTCAATTTTACATTATATGGCTCAGAATTCTCTAATACTTCTATTCTTGCATTGGTTTTAATTCCTCCAATAAAATCAATTCGATATGTGTCACCTACATATCTTATTTCGCTATTAGCATTGAAAAATTTTGAATCAAAACGATAAAATTTTATCAATTCTTGGATAAAACGATAATGGTGAGTGTATGCATATTTTACACCTCTTCCATTTTTCGGTTTACCGATACAAAGTAATTTTTCTATCCATCTGCAATGGCTTATAATCTTTAACAAAGTACTTTTTCCGGTACTTTGTTTACCAATGAATAGATTAATAGTCTGAAGTTGGATAACACCAGAGTCTCTTATTGGCCCAATAGATTTTATTTGGATGGTTGACATATTAGAACTGTATATGATGCAAAGATACGAAAAAGGTTTGTATCAGCAACAAGTAGTTGAAAAGTTTCAAAAAAGGATAAGTTTATATATATGAGACGATGAAATATAGATGGGTTTTGAGACTCATTTTAAAATCAAACAATTCCCACTGATAGACTATGGAGCATAATCCCAAAAACGAGTGTTTTTGAGATTGTGCAATAAAGAATTTTAATTGAAAAGTTTTATGAATTTGCATAATGTTGATTGTTTGCTATATTTGTATGAAATTTGTAAAAGCGAATTAACACTCAATTCAATATGAAACAAAATTTAATGATTCTGCTTATTTGGGCGTTCATTGCTTCTTGTGGATCGAGAGAAATGACGCAAACTTTTGAAATTGCAGGTGATAACCAGTCTGAATTAATGGAAGTTTTGCATTATTATTCTAAAAAAGATAGTATCTACCAGCAAGCAGCACGGTTTTTGATAGCCAATATGAAAGGGCATAACGAAGTAAAGAGTATAGCATTAGATTCGTTGATAGAATTGGCGAAAAACAAAAAATATTCGGATGAAGAGTTGCGAAATTTATGGACAACTTTATCACAATCGGATCAGGTCTCTAAAACCGAAGATGCTGTATTTATGTCTGCTAAAGATATTATTGATAACATTGATATGGCTTTTACAACGTGGATGGAATCGCCTTGGAAGGATTCTGTCTCATTTGATTTGTTTTGCAACTATATATTGCCATATAGAGTAACTGAAGAGAAGTTTGTAGCAGGTTGGAGGGAGCATTTAAAGAATCAATATGAAAAATTTATTGAGAAAGAGGATAATCTCATTAGAGCTTACGAGACCATTCATTGTGAAATTATGAGACGTTTTCGAAATAGTTCTTTGGGAATACCATATACTGCTCCATTGAAATATCTGGAAGTTTTTGGGACAGGAAGTTGTTTCCAGGGGTGTGCATATGAAGTTGCTGTGATGAGATCTTTGGGTATTCCAGTGGCAATAGATATTGTCCCTCAATGGAGTAACTATAGCCGTAATGGTCATGCATGGTGTGCCCTTGTAACAGAATATGGTAGTTATTCGATGACCAAGCATGATACAGTAGCATCCAAATCTAATGTGATAGACTCTTCCATATTTTCAATCACTAAGACGATCGAAGATGACTTTCCATATTCAACGAATTTCAAAAAGAAGGTTTCTAAAGTATGGCGTACAACATATGAGCGCAATTATCGTACATTTTATGACAAAGAAGCTCCAATAGAAATAATAGAAAATTTTTGTAACCCTTTTCAAAAAGATGTAACCAAGCAGTATGTGGATGTTCATAATATAAATATTCAATCGCAAAAAAAAGATATTTATTTGTGTACCTTCAAAATAGGTGAAGGCTGGGTGCCTGTTATGAACTCACATAGTGATAATTATATGCATGAGTTCAAAGATATGGGAGATTCTACAGTGTACCTACCTGTAATTTATGATGATGGAATTATGAAGCCGATAGAGAACCCTATTGTCATTACGAATCATATAGAGAGACACTTAATGCCGGATACCACTAGCCTTATTGATATAAAACTTGATCGCAAGTATCCTCTTGTAGGGAAGTTTATAAATAGATGGGCATCTATGCGTGGTGCTAAATTTGAAGGAAGCAATACGCTTGATTTTAAGAATCCGTATCTTATTGCAGAGATTAAACGAACACCTGTATATAGGAATGAAATCTATACAGACTCGCCTAATAAATTTCGTTATGTCAGGTATTGTTCCCCAAAGGAAATAAACTATCCGCTTACAGAACTTGAATTTAGGCAAGATGGCAAAATTTTAGATGGACATCCATTTACAGAAGGAATATCAACTCCTGAAAGAGCAAATGACGGTGATTGGTTCAGGGTTCTAGAAAATGCTACACCAGGTTATTGTATCGGAATGGATTTTGGAAGTCCTCAAAGGATTGATACCATTGTGTTTTATCCTCAAAATGATGATAATTTTGTAAAACCAGGATTGCAATATGAACTGTTATATTATGATTTAGGATGGAAAAAAATTGCGACTAAAATGTCTAACGGATATTCAGTATGCTTTGAAAATGTTCCCAGTGGGGCGCTTCTATTATTGCGTTGTGATGACGGGGGCAATGAAGAGCGAATTTTTACATGGGAAAACGGCAAACAAGTGTGGTGGTGATAATGGTTCATTTAGTTGTTCTTATATGAAGGGATATATCCATACCAGTGAACAAATCTACAAGAATATTCATTATGAAGCTTATTGACCAAGTCGAACTCGGCAAAAAGATCTGTAGTACATGTTGTCGAGTAAGACGTGGCTCCGACGGATGTGAGAAAATTGAATTTATGTGTGTCTCCTAACAACAGCCAAGGGGTACTTAATGAAGGCATTCTATTGACGGCTAATTGTAACCAATAATTAGCTTCAGGAATATCATAATATTTTAAAATATAACCATATTTGGACATTGTTATGGGATTGTTATCGGTAGGAACACCTTTGAGTATCAAGCGCTCACGTAAAGCATTTGCAAATGTGACATCTTTTGAGAGTATCTTGTTTAGTATGGAGGAATGTAGGAACGACGGCTGATTTAAAGTGGAATATGATATTAAATCTAAGGCTTCAGGATAATTATTATCATTATAAAATTCAATACCTCGATAAATGCAAATATATGGATTTTGTATAAGCATACTATCACAAATTATTTTATATGTAGGTATTACACCTTGAATGACCCCTATTATTGGATATTTATCAGGTTTATTTATATCCCAATTCTCTATAGAATATTGTGGCCTAGTTGAATTCAGGTGAAACTGGATAAATCCACATACGATAGAAGATATCCCTATTAAGGCTGTGGATATAAATAAATATTTAATTGAAGAATAAAAAGATTGTGAGATTTCTTTTTTAGAAGAATCTAAAAAGGAAATAGTAATGGAGAATACAAATAAAATATAGTAATACGACATCAATATTCCTTGACAGCTCTCTTTTATTAAAATAAAAGATAAATATGATATTAATATGGAATTTGTAACTGTTCGTTTGTAATTAATTATGATGGATAATATCATTATGAAAAATAAGATGCATCCAACTATGCCAAGTTCTATGAATATTTGTAAAAATAAGTTAGGAGCCGTAATGGTGAATGTGTTGGATTCGTATGATTCCATGTATAGAGAGGAACTAGTTATGCCGGATCCAAATAATAATGAAAAAATATTTCTATTGAACGAAAGACTGTTTGTACGCCAATGATAACTGCCAGAAGAAGTGTATGTATACATGTTTTCGACTAACGAATTTAATTCATCGGTCATAATAAAATAAAATATACAGGTTATAGCAAAAACAGTAAAAATAACACGATATGTATTCAATGTCTTAGTTAAGCAAAGGCAAACTAAAAAAATTATATAAGCTATATATGTTCCTTTGGAAAAGGACATTAGGGTACATAACGTTAGTAGTGATAATAAGCCATAATTATGTCTTTTATGATATATGGTAATAACGTATAGACTGATGGCTACAATGATATAGCCATTATTAATGTATCCCCAAGGTCTATTTAAAAATCGTAGGTGATATATATCATTGAATCCATGTGAAGAGGCATCCCATTTTAAGATGACAAAACTTATCGTACACCATAGCAAAAAGATAATAGTGATAACATATACTATATTGGAGAACCTACGTTTATTGGAAGTATTTTGAAAACATATTGAAGCAAGACTGAAAACAATGTTCATGACAGAAACTTTCGCAATTATATCCAGAGATTTTATTGGTGTAATGGATATGTTGCAAATAGTTCTAGCTATTATGTAAGTAGTAAAAAGTAGAAATGTAATATGGGTGTAACTTAAATGATATTTGTTGAGCTTTGAGAGATATATACATGGAAGTGCCAAACAATATATAACCAATATATATTTAATTTGTACAAGAGAAACAAAACTTATTATGAATGTAATCGCTATGACATATAAATTATTAAGCCTTATATTACTATACATGATAAGAAGGGAGTGAACTCTATTATGAAAAATAGAGACGTTTGATAAGCAGTTTAAGAATATTCCAACATAAAAAAATGACTGTTGAGAGGAATATTAAATATGAGATGATATTTTTAACGATGGAAAATGGAGGAGTTATGGAATGAACTAAACAAGATATTAGTAACTTGGATTCAGTTATAAAAGCTTGCCCACTAGTGATTATTACATATGGAATTATGTATGTGAAGTATGTTATAAGGAAAAGTATACTTCCGACAGAATATAAGATAAATAAACTTAATTTCCATCTTGGTAAGTTACTTATAGGGGAGAAATAGTTAGCTTTAAATGACTTCCCTATAATTTTTTTTTGTAACCAAATGTAAGTATGTTCTCTTAAATTGGGGATATTTAGAATGTCCGTTATTATCCAATATCCATCAAACTTAAGAAATGGATTTAATGTAATTGCAAAACTGAGTAATATAGAGAGTATGGTGAAACGAATTGTTTCTTCAGGTATAATGAAATATATACAATCCAATATTATTAATAATAAACATTGGAAGTATATCCCGGCAAAATTTACAACATGTCGATGCCTTTGAGGCAGACACCAGATTTTAGTTACATCTGTATAAAAAAGTGGGAAGTTCAGATAGATTCCCACCCCGATATCCCCAGGGGATACACCATATCTAATACAAGCAGAAGCATGTCCAAATTCATGAAATAATGAAGACAAGATGGTAATGCTGAATATTACTAGTATCCCCTCAAGACCAATATGTCCATTATAATGTAATATGTTAGGTTGAAGTAGATATACCGTATTTAATATTACGGCTAATATTAACATGCATACTATTATGTATTTATTAAATAGGGGGGAGAGCGGTTTAGAAATAGTCCTTACTGTTTGTGCTGAAAATATAGAGCGTTTAAATATAAAACCGAGAGGTTTCTTGGGCTCAATGACATTATTATATATGATTGGATTGATTGCATTTTCAATAACATATGATATTTGTTTCCTTGAGTAAGAAGAGCCACTCTTTTTTTGATATGAGGTGATCGCAGAATCCATATCTTCTCCATGTGATAGACAAAGAACCAATAAGAACGCCTGTTTGCTTAGTTTATAATATCTATCTTGGATAGATATTATAAACTCTGTATTGATGTCTAATTGACTAGATGGAGTAATTGGTGTTATTTTATCGTATGGTTCCATTAGTGGACTTTTAAAATAGTATTTTCAATCTCTATTTTCTGCTTTTCTATCTCACTACGTTTGATGTGCTTCCCAAACTCGAAATTGAAAGCAAGTTTAATAAAACCTGAGCATCCGGCAGAACGTGAAGTTAACTTATAGTTATAATTATAAATCTGATTATATGATTTGAAACCATATTTATTCCCCTTTAAAAAAGGATTGTTTATCCCAATCTCAATTAGCCATTGTCCAATGTTATAGTTTATTCTTGCGCCATATTTCCAGGGCGTTTCTACCCTTGCAAGATCCATTCCCATAACTTTTTGCGGAGTGTTTATGAATGCATTGAGGGCAACATTATGATAATAATATATAAAATCCAACTTACAGTCGAGCCCGTGAGTCTTGGCAGATTGAACACCTGTATAATTGTACAGATTATAACCGCCAGAGAGTTGAAGGGTTACCGTTTTAATGGGACGGTAGGAAAATGATACGAAAGAATTAAAATAGTGAGCATCTTCGTCTGTACTCCAACTTTCTATAATGACATTGTCCTCCTGAACATACGAGCTAATGGGTATGTGATGGTTGTACTGATATTGTGCGATAGCTTGTAATCCGAATTTATTAGTGTTTTTGCCATAAATAGTCATGAGTTTATATAGCTTGGTGTTGTCTATATAAGGATTACCTCTAATAACATGAAGATTGTTGACAGGTTGCTCTGCCGTAGTTAAACTGGCAATATTTGGAAATGAATTGCCTATGTTGCAGGAGGTCACGATGTATTGCCCTTGGGGTAGGTTGACTGTGAGACGAGTGTCAAGTCTGGGGGAGAATGTGCTTATTTTATCACCCAGCTTTTGTTGATATTGCAATGCGGATATGCCAGGTTGAAATGAAATGCGGACTTTGTCGGATACTTTATGAGAATACTGCACAAAAAATATTTCTTCATTGCTCCATAATTCAGAAGATGGTATGTTTGACCCGGAATATTGAGCTTTGTTATTTTTGTACAGATTAATAAATTTTGCGGCTAAAGAATTATTAGAGTTGAATTTTATGGTATAAGTGGTTGTTAAATCTAAGTTCCACAGGTCATTTGACGTTCGAGTTTGATAATTTGATGAGAAGTTATCAAACTCATAAGAATATTTATTATAGGCATAGGAGCCATTCAAGTTTATGTCAAGAGTTTGTTTCTTGACAAGGATGAATCTTGTATATAATTTAGTCGCTATATAGTTTATTCGGTCAGATGAGTTCTTGTTCTGATATGAATTGTCGGGTTGCTTCTCTACCGTATTGCTTGAAGCATCACTATTGCTCAGGTATATACCTCCTTGAAGTGTTCGTGCTTTGGTGGTGTTAGTAACATCTATATGGATGCTTCCATTGTTTGTCCTTGATTTACCATCTATGCCCACAATTTGTTCTTTATAATGGCCCTCCTTAAAATTATAATTGATATATCCGTCTTTCCTGTCAGACTCCATTTGATTTATATTGTAGTCTCCAAATGCTTGTATAGTAGTGTTATTGTGCGCTATCTTGCCTGAAAATCCATAATTACCTCCTAAAAATCCTATATTTTGTTGTGCATTGATATTACCGAATCCTCCGGAGTTATATTGTTTTACCACATAATTAATCACAGCGTTTTCCCCAACATATTGATTTGTGGGGGTGTCATAATATTCAATTTTTACTATGTCAGCAACTCGTAGTGCTTTTACTTCCGGAATAGTAGCTTTAATGCCATTAATATATAGAGCAGCTTCGCCAAACACGGCTGAGACAGCTCCTGAAATACGGTCTACTGTTATTCCTGGAATCATTATATTTGCCAATAGGTCAATACCACCAAAGGAATGCCGTTTTTCAGATTTTGTGGGTAGTGCTATGAGATGTCCGTCTTTTGAACGGATAATATTATTCCCTGTTATAGTTACCTCTTTTAATTGGTTTGATTGTGGTTGTAGAAAAAAATTTTTAATGGTGGGATTAGTTAAAATATGAAATGGTATAGTTTGGGGAATATATCCAAAAGCTGAGATTTGGAGAATACCATCATTAATATTGAATTCAGATATATCATAAAAGCCAATGGAATCAGTCATTGCATGGGCTATATACGATGAATCAGAACTCATTATTTTTACTATTGCAAACTCAACCCTTTCCCCGTTTTCAGAAGTCACATAACCATTCACTCTGTTTTGGGCTGAGCAAAACAGAGTGTGAATGGTTATTAATGACAGAAGCCAAAATTGCTTATAAAAATTCGCCACAAGTAAAACAAAGCGTACAAGTAAAACACTCAGTAGATAGTTGCATTGCAGAGTCAGCGGCTGTGCCTAATGCAATTGGATCTGTTTCGAGGCGTTCTTCGAGTTCGGATATGGAGAACTCTGTCATGATGTTTTGGTTCAGAGATTTAATCTCCAGTTTTTTCTTGTCATTCATGAGAAATATT
>CATLLN010000012.1 GCA_950022695.1 uncultured bacterium
CAAGGCTGAAAAATTTTTGCAGAAAAAAATATAAATGTTATATGATAAAATTAAATTTTTGAGGGGGAGATAAAAGCTTAGCTTTGCAAGATGATACTTTTTAATTATGTAAAGTTAATTACTAAGTATTAATGCACTTTAATTTACTTTATTATATAATTTTTATATAGTTAGAGAGGTTTTTATATGTCAATTGATGATGCATTAGTTATGATTTTAGCCGGGGGGGAAGGCAAAAGGTTATACCCCTTAACCAAAGATAGAGCAAAGCCTGCAGTCCCTTTTGGCGGTAGATATAGGATTATTGATTTTGTAATTAATAATTTTATTAATTCAGGATTTTATAAAATTAAAGTTTTGACTCAATACAAGTCAGATTCTTTAAATAAACATATTACAAGAGGTTGGGCATTATCTCCTTTTTTGAATCAATATGTAGATTTAGCTCCGGCACAAATGAGAACAGGAAATGACTGGTATCGTGGTACGGCAGATGCTATTTATCAAAATGTTTTTCATATTTTAGATGAAGATCCTCGATATGTCTGTGTTTTTGGCGGTGATCATATTTATAAGATGGATGTTGCGCAGATGTTGGATTATCACAAGGATAAAAAAGCCGATTTATCTATTTCCGGTATTCCTATTCCTATTGAAGAGGCTTCTGAGTTCGGGATTATGGAAGTAGATGAAAATTGGAGGTTAATTAATTTCGTTGAAAAACCTCAAACTCCTCCAAAATCAATTCCGGGAAATCCGGGTATGTGTCTTGCATCCATGGGAAATTATATTTTTGATAAAGAAATTCTTTTATCAGCTCTTGAAAAAGATTTTCAGATTAAAGAATCAAGTCATGATTTTGGAAAAAATGTCATTCCAATGTTAATGAATGAAGGAAAAAATATTTATGTTTATAATTTTGCAGACAATTCTTTTGCCGGAATGACAGGCAGTGAAAGAGGCTATTGGAAAGATGTAGGGTGTATTGATGCATATTGGCAGGCAAATATGGATTTGCTTGAGCATACTCCTGAGTTGAATCTTTATTCAAAAGAATGGCCGCTAAGAACATTTAATTATAACTATCCGCCAGCAAAATTTGTCTGGGAAGAGGGTGATAGGGTTGGTATGGCTACTAATTCCATGGTCTCTGAAGGATGTATAATTTCCGGCGGCGGGCTTTCTCATTGTGTATTATCGCCAAAGGTTCGTATAAATAGTTATTCAAGTGTGACTGATAGTATTCTAATGGAAAATGTAGAAGTCGGAAGATATTCACAGATTAGAAAAGCTATTATTGATAAAAATGTGGTAATCCCTCCGCATACGAAAATCGGTTTTGACAGAGAAGAAGATATTAAACACGGTTTTCACGTATCAGAAGGCGGGGTTACTGTTGTTCCTAAGGGAGCAATTTTATAAAATTTTTATAAAATGTTTATTAAAATTGAAATTTTTGAGGTACAATTTATTTGTACCTCATTTTTGTGTAAATTTTTGTGAATAACCCCGCAAAATCAGGCAATTAATAACCTTTATAATCTTTATGGATTTGGGTAGGAATATTTATGACTAATCTAAGTATAAATTCAATAAACGGAGCGGCACGCAGTGTCACCGGAGCTGTTATAAGAGCAGTGCCGGAAGTAACTGTTAATTATAAACGTGCTAATAAAACTATTGCTTGGATTGGTAAAAAAATATCTTCACCACAAAATAGATTGATTTTAGGTGTTTCAGCTTTGTTAAGTCAGCCGTTTATTGATTTGAATAACAGAAAAGTTGATGAGGATACAAGAAAAATTTCTGCTGCCCGAACTGTTGCAAAAATTATTGCCGGAACTCTTACAGGTGTCGCAATTAGAGCTGGTTGTATTAAGGCGATTGATGCGTTTTCAAAATTGCCGGCACAGCTGAAAAATGTTAAAAATCCAAAATTAAAAACATTATTTACACCTGAAGCTGCTCTTAACGGTGTATTAAAGGATCTGACTCATTATAAAAAAGCTTTGGGTACAATCATTTCTCTTG
Organism: uncultured bacterium; assembly: GCA_950022695.1. Lineage (GTDB taxonomy): Bacteria > Cyanobacteriota > Vampirovibrionia > Gastranaerophilales > Gastranaerophilaceae > Zag111. The sequence goes on from CATLLN010000012.1 coordinate 2,032, forward strand.
TTGTAATGACTTTTACAAACTTCCTGATTGATGCACCTTTAACTAAGTTTTTGACAAATAAATTTGTTGATAAAATTCATGAAAAAGATAAGGCAAAGGTTGTAAAATTACAAACTAATAAGGAGGTTGCTCATGAGTAAATCCTCTTTATTTAACGGTTTTAAAACTTTGGTTGCCAAGCATTATGGCAGTAATACAGGTAAAATGTTGATTCATACCGGTGTTATCGGCTGGATTTTATCTTCAGCTGCGCAAGTTGCCGCAATTGTCATAAATGATAAAATTCCTAAAGAACAAAAAATGTATTTGATTCCTCAGGAAATCGCTGATGCGGCTGTTAATATTGTCTCATTTTATGCAATTACGCAGACGTTTTCTTCTGTTGCAAAAAGGCTTGTAACATCAGGAAAATTACTTCCTAAATCTGTAAAGGATTGGATGAGTGTTAAAGGTTTGCTTGGTAAAATAGGTAACTCTACTTCTGATATTTATAAAGCGGGTTTATCTGCTTCAGCTAAGAAACGTTTAGATATGTTTAAAGAAGGGATCGATGTTATCGGAACAACTGCCGGTTCAATTCTTTCTTGTAATATAGTTACACCTATTGTCAGAAATGAAATTGCTGCGAATCGTCAAAAAACAGGGATTGCAAAACTAAATTCCGGAACTGAATCTGTTTCAAATATCAATAGTGTAAGTCATAAACGAGAATTTATTGCACGACCTTCGATGCAAAATTTTACAAATTCATCATATTTAAAAATATAAATATATAAATCCTAATATAATTGCACTAATAAGCACTACAAATATCGCTGCTAATTTATAAAAATATGTTGTGGTATATTCGCCATTGTCTTGAATTTTTGATAATACATTTTTAGAATAATCAAATTTAGAATCATTTTTAGTTTTTTCGTATGCAGTATGAATTATTTTTTTGAATTTATACATTGTTTCAAGCTCTTTACGGGCTGTCGGGTTCGATATTGCCATTTTTTTGATTTTTATATTTTCGTTTGAATTGAGTTCATTATCAATATATGCAGACAATTTGTTGCGTGCTTCAGCTGTTAACGGAGCAGCTTCTTTAATTTGCCTGTTATTTTGTTTGGAATAATTATATTTGGCAAGGATTTTTTTTAGCTCTTCAATCTTTTTTTTACATGCCGGGCATTTTGCGATATGCAGGTCAATGTATTCTCTAAGTCTTGGATTTAATTTCCCTTCTATATAAAAATTTATTAGTGCCGAAACTTGGTGGCAAGTGAGATCTTTATTCATTATATGCTCCTTAAATATAATTTTTTAATGCTTCTTGAAGTTTTATTCGTGCTCTAGATATTCTGGATTTTACTGTGCCGATGCTTGAACTGGTTGTTTTAGCTATTTCCTCGTATGAAAGTCCTTGAAATTCTCTAAGTATAATTGCAATTCTAAAGGCTTCCGGAAGTTCTCGTATTGCTGATTTAATCATTTTTTCGCATTCTGATGTTATACATTTTTCAATTGGTTTTATTTTTTTATCCGGGATTTCTATTTTTAGTGCGAAATTCAGAGGTTCGCAGGTGTAGTCTATTGAAATAGTTTCCGGTGCATTTTTCTTTTTTCTTATGTAGTCGTAATATGTATGTGTGACAATCTGGTTAAGCCAGCTTTTAAAACATTTTGGATTCTTTAGGTTTTGAATATTTTTTGCAACTTTCAGTAAAATTTCCTGTGTTAAATCTGATAAATTTTCACTGCTTTTTAGAAGGTAGCTTAATGTTGCAAATACATCAGATTGAATTTTTTTTATTAATTCTTCAAGAGCTTTGTAGTCTTCTTTTTGAGAAAGTACGACCAGTTCCTCTAAGGGCATTTTTTTGTAGAGTAACTTATTTTCAGACATAACAATTTCTCCTTAATAAGAATATTAAGAAGAAATGTTTAATATTAGTATCAGCTTATTATTGAGTCATATAGATAATCTTTTTTTATCCGTAATAATAATTGATATTATTTATTTAGTTTAAAACGAATAACCGAGTTGCTGCCTTGAGAAGATATAAATAATAAATCTCCTGTTATGTACATGCAGTATGGGTTTGGAACATTTTCAATAAGTTCTGTTATAGTTCCGTTTTTATCTACTTTTAGAATATTATTTTTGTTATAATTTGCAATATATATGTTTCCTGGGGAATCCATTGCAAGTCCGATTGGACCGTCTATTTTTTCGTTTTTAATATAAACGATTTTTTTATTATCCGGACCTATTTTATAGATTGTATTATCAGAGAATCCTGCGACATATAAATTCCCGTTAGGGTCAGTTACTATACCTGTAGGACTGGTTATATCACTGTACATTCCATCTGAGTCATTTTGTGGATTTGCTTCTTGATACGATTTAGGTTGAGTTTGTTCAGCTTTTGCAGTTTGAATATCAGTACCCAACGAATCTGCAAGCTGTTTTGCTCTTGAACCGATTAAAGAATCTGTCGGAATCAGAGTTAAATACATTTTAGCTTTTTCGTATTCGCCTACTTTTTTACTTAAAACTGCGGCTTTATAAACAGCTTCATAATCATCAGGTTTTCTTAGAATAATCTGTTTAAATACAGCAAGAGCTGCTTCATCTTGTTTCAAATATTCTAAAATTGAGCCCAGATTATAGTATGCGTCAATATAGTTTGGATCAAGTTCTATAGCTTTTTGAAAACAGGAAGCTGATTCTTCAAATTGTCCTAACTTGTAATAATCGACGCCTTTGTTATATTGAAGCTTTGCATCTGTTGCAATTGATGCCATAGCACAGGTTGATGTGCTTATCAGAATTGATAATACTATTAACGATTTTAATAAATTATTTAATTTCATCTAATTCCTCTATTATTTTTTTGTTAGTTTCAGCGAATTCGCTTCCTCTTGCGATTATTGCTTTTTTTAGAAGCTGTGGTAAATCTATTGTTTCCATTTCGCAGAAGTTATCCGGAAGTCTCAAACTCCAGTTTTTATCACCTGAAGTGCCTGGAGTATTGTATGTTTTGTTCATTTTAAAGAAATCAGTGAAGAAAATTTGGAGATTTTCTGCATAGCAAGCAAATAATTCAACTAGTTTTGTTTCAAGCAGGAATTTTTCATCGTTTGTCATTTGAACGATAAGAGCATCTTTGTCTTGAGTTTCTTTAAATAAATCTTCAACAAGATTTTTAACATGTAAATATCCTTCGTGCGTATTTATCAAGGATTTCGCCCAAAGTGTAACTGGTCTGTTGTCGTGAGTTCCAATCATTGCCCAGCATTTATTGTCAATGTTTTTGCATCTGTATGGATCATCCGGTTCGGTTGGAACTGTAAATTGAGTTAATCTCATACCAAGAAGTTCGTATTCTTTCATAACTGCTGCAACAGGGTTTGTAAGAGTTCCGAGGTCTTCGCATACGATAGAATCTTTTGTTAACCCTTCTTCTTCAGCTGCTGCTATAACAATTTTTTCAATAAGTCTGCCGTAGAGTTTAATTGCTTCTTTTGATAGATTTTTAACTCTTTTTTCGTTATCAGAAGTAACTGTATTATCAAGATCTTCTTCTTTTATAATTGCGTATTTATTTAGTTCTGGGTGTTCAGGAGAAGAATATAATCTTCCTGCACCTTGGCTTGGCATTGGTTTTTTGCCTGATTTGTAAACCCAAGGGTCAATAAGTCCTACAATGTGGTCAATTCTGACTCCGCCCGGATTTTCTTTGAACATTTTTTTGAAAAGATTTTTCATTAAAATCCCTGCTTCGCCAAGAGTTCCGTCTTCGTTATAAAGTTTTTTAGGATCGATTACAGGAAATCCCCATGCTTGTCCGTCTTTTGAAAAATAATCCGGAGGACATCCAAGACACCATCCGTCAAGGAATAGTGATTGATATGCCCAGGTGTCACGATCAGAGAATGCAACTTGTCTGTCGGCAATCATTTTGATACCTTTAGAGTCCGCATATTTTTTAGTTTCAAGATTTTGTTTATTTAACACAAATTGGATAAATTTGTATTCATCAATTTCTTTTTCGTATTTTTTAGAAATTTCATTTATGCGGTTACCGAAAGCCATTTTTTCTTCATTGCTTTTCGGATTGAAAAGATTTTTATCGGTTTCGCTTTTCCAGGAATACCAATAATCGTTGCCATGCTCAATTGATAAAGCTTCGTATAAACTGTCTTTATCAAGCCATGAATCATTTTCTTGTTTGTATGCTTCAAATTCAGCCATAATCTGTTTGTCGTTTAATTTAACAAAATTATCATAAGCTTCAGATAATGCTCTTGCGTACTGTTTAACTGCGTAAGAATAACTAGTTTTATTAGTATCTTTATTAGGATTGTTTTCAACGATTTCGTTAAAAGTTTCAACAGATAATATATTTTTCCATTTATCAGTGGTTAGTTGTTTTAAATCAATAAACAACGGGTTATTAGAAAAAATAGTTCCGCAGTAAGGTGAAGAATCAGAAGATTTTGTTTTGCCTGCGGGTCCCATCTGGATTGCATCAAATAATCCTGCAGCATAATCTATAAATTTTTTACCTGCTGTAGAATTTATTGTGCCAAAACCCGTATTTTCACCTGATTCTGCAGGAAAACTTCCGTTGTGCATGATAAAAACTAAGTTTTTTTTACCAAGGACTTTTAAAGCTTTTTTAATATTCACTACATTATTTTTATCTAGTGTGCAAACCATTTTTACCCCTTCTTATTTAAACTAAAACACTATATCTCTTATAATTTTTCCGTAAGCGCCGCTGACGGTAGAAATTCTGGGCGCGGTGGGACTCGAACCCACGACCAATTGATTAAGAGTCAACTGCTCTACCGACTGAGCTACACGCCCTTTTGTATTCAAAGTTTAGCACATAAAAAAGTCGTGTCAATTAGGGTATACAAGCAGGGTACAGTTAATTAAGAATTAAAAAATGTAAATAATACTTGATTTTAAATCTTTATTATACTAAAATTGTATTAGTCGAATGTAAATAATATTCAAGTTTGGAATCTTGAAGGAAAGAGGTAGAAAATGAAAAACGGAATTCACCCGGATTATAAGAAAACAACAATCAAATGTGTTTGCGGTAACGAAATCGAAACAGGTTCTGTAGTTGAAGGTTTAACAGTTGAAATTTGTAACAACTGTCACCCATTCTATACAGGACAACAAAAAATTCTTGACTCTGAAGGTAGAGTTGAAAGATTCAACAAAAGATATGGTAAAAAAAGCTAATTTTAGCTTAACAATAACAAGAAAAACTCTCGTACAAGCGAGAGTTTTTTTATGTTCTATCTAAACACTTGAATATTTATAAAAACAACGTTATAATTTAAATATCATATGAATATACGATAACAAATAAGTATGAGGATGAATTTCGCATCAAAATATTTGAAATGTTACATTATATTCGAATATTTCAATACAAACAAATTTTACGCTTTATAAAAACCTCAATTCCATATTATTTTTTATCTTACAGAATAAATTCCTGTACCATTCTTGACTTTGAAAGAATACACCATTTCAAATAAGATGATGTATTAAATATGAGGTCAAATTATGAGAAAGAGTAAAATTATTAGAAACAACAAATCAAGTGCAAAGATTTTTTCCGCAGCAGCATTAACGGGTATTGTAGCATTTGGAGCGCCGGTATATTCTCAAGACAATGTTGACTTGCCAATAGATATGAATATATCAAATACTGTTCAATGGAGTAATGGTAGTGCAGATAATCCTGCAGATATAGCTATCACTCATCCTGACGGAATTACAAAGTACTATCATTATGAAAATCAAAAAACAAATAATGATTATATAGATCAAACCCAAGTCATACACGACTTTGAAGGTTTTGGTACTGGCTGGTATGGCTTTGATACAATTGAAGGTAATTATATTCGTAACAAAGGAGGTATTCTTGATATTTACAATGATGTGGATATGGCTGGTGGAAATGAGTATGGTAACAAATTTTCCGGTAATTTTATAGATAATTCTTCAGAAAATAACGGAAGTGTATTTAGATATCGAGATAGGGGAGGGATTGGTACTTATAATGCAATTAAAGTCATGTCAGGAAATTTTATCGGTAATCATGTTATATCTGGGAAAAAAGATGTAGATGGTGGAGCTATTGCTCTAGAAAACGTTTATTATGATACCATGCATATAGAAAGCTTAAGTGGCAGTTTTTTAGGTAATTATGCGAAATCCGAAACAGGAACAGCTCGAGGTGGTGCTATATATGTAGGGGGTAATAATAGCGTAAGAATTACAGCCTCAGATGGGAATAGTACTGTATTTATGGGGAATTATACTGAATCCCAAGGTGTTCGAGATGATAATGCTATATATGTTGGTGGTGAAGATGGTTATAGTATTGGTTGGTTAGGTTTTACGACTACCAAAAACGGAAAAATATATATGTACGATAACGTTGATGGTAATAAAGGATATTGCGTAACCATAACAGGCGATGGTACCGGAACATTTGGTTTATATAATGATCTTCGTAATGCAGATGTAAGGCTTGAGAATACCCATTTAACAACATTGAACAATGATATTCATACATATAATTTTGCTCAACTAACAATATCAAAAGATATTTCAATGTCCTTGGATGTCGACTTAAAGAATAAATCAATGGATAGGCTAGTTGCGGATAGTTATGG
>CATLLN010000013.1 GCA_950022695.1 uncultured bacterium
TCAAAATTTATGGCAAAAATATACACCTAACAACAGTTACTTGTTATCAGGTGTAGTTTATATTATCTTTTTCTTTTGTGTTATGTATATTTTTACGCAACAAACTATATCATAGCAGAAATGAATTGGGATAACAGTAGCCTTGCAGAAAATGGACTGTTTTTGCAGAAAACGGCATAAAAATCCTTTCAGATAAGCTATAAAAGGATTTTCTTAATCTTTCTGATATAATAAAAGATTGGCAGACAGAGAATAGAGCTATCCCTGTCTGCCAATTTTGTACCAATCTTGCTACCTACCCTATAAAAATCAATTCGCATATATCTCAATAAATTAGACTATTAGGCTAATTTCGTAATACCAGACATTATTTCTAAAACTTTTCGTTTCATCAATAATCATAGTAAACTGTCAACGAAACCGTTGCTGTAGAAGCAGGATATATATTTCCGTTATACGACACCCCTGAATTTACAATCCATACCTTCCATGTTCCTTTAGGAGTTTCACCATTAAAAACATCAGTGGTAAATGTCGCAGATGATGTCGGACCACTAAAAGATGCTATTGTTCCTTCTGGGCTCTGTATATAAAGCGTATACGGATCTGTTCCTCTTGCCACATTAACGAATACTTTCACAGAAGTAACAGATGCACCATCAGGTGTACTTCCAGATGTAACTGAACTTATATTGGATTTTCCACCGTTTAAGGCATTCAATTTTGTTGTAGTCTTGCTGAAATATGAACTAGATGTAGTTGCCGCCAAAACAGGCATCGCAAACATCATACACGCCATAAAACATGCCATAACAATTGTAAAGATTCTTCTTTTTGCTGACTTCATTGAAAAAACCTCCCTTTCATAAATGAATTACTGAGATATATGCGTAAAACAGCAATATAAATCAACATCTCACATCTACGCCCGCATTTACAAGTCTATTTCCTGATTTAGATAAATTAGCTTCTACCGTTTCTCTTGTAATGCCATCCAAAGCCCCTGATTTGATAGGTTTTCCTGCCTTCCAAGTAGGATCTGCTGCTTTTGCTGCTGCAATAAACGCCTGTGTATATGCCTTTTCATACTGCGATAATGTATATCCGGCTGCTAAACGGTCTTTTTTACCCATTTTCCGATACAAATCTGTATAAACATCTGACCTTCTTGTTGTATCTCCATTCCCCATGCCATTTCCCTGCAAAAACTCTTTTTTGGTAACTTCAAACATATCTTCGAGGCTACTTTCTGAAATTGAAATAAGTTTCTTTCTGCTAACAGCATTTTCCTCTGTCACAACTAATCCTGCCAATCCTGTGTTCGGATCAATATAATCGCCGTCTTTATCATATTGGCTCATAAGATTTTTTATTGCCTGCACATTTGTGAACATTCCACTACTTCCGGCATGTTTAGTCATTTCTTTAATAGCAGCTTTATACTGTGCGCTGTTCGTATCAATTCCTGCCGCTTTTAATTGTGCCTGCACAGAACCACTTGACAAACTGCTTACCCTAAGTGGATTCACCATTCCCGCATTACTTTTCATTCCAAACATTGATTGAAACAAAAAACTATAATCTGTTATTTTTGACATAGCACCATCCTCCTTGATAGAATAATTTCAAATCCTTTTCTTTCCTCTCATTGATAGACAAATTTCTCTACTATCATAATAGCAAAATTTGATTAATGTTCAATTACCTATGCAGAAAATGAACTGTTTCTGCAGAAAATGGCACAAAAAAAATCTTTCCAAACTCATCCCATTGTTTTGAAAAGATTTTTTCTATTCCATCCGTTTTGCAACATAATCTTCAATTCGTCTTTTTCACATATCCTGTTTCCTAAATAACCCACTTCATAACCAAAACCATTTCCCACCCCATATGTAACCGCACCCGCTGCCTAAGATACTGCATCTAACTTCTCCTGTACCGAAGCGACAATATTATCTAAAAAATCAAATCTCTTTTCCACTATGTCATTCTCAATGAATGTAATATGAAAAGATTCTTGAAGTGCAAAAAATATAACTAACAAGTCTCGTGGTTTCAATCCAATTCGTGGATCTAACAAACTGTATTGAAAATCCACGTTGTCTGTAAAATGAATATTTAACGCTTTTTCCATTACATCAATGATTCTTTCTTTCAGTGTACTTTCCATTTTATCCCTCCCTACTAAAACTGCTCGCATCTGCCAAATTGCTGCAACTTTTTCAAAACAAAATTATATATACTCTTTTGTTCTATATCAGCATTTGAAAAAACAGTGTATTTATTCGATGTATTTTGTATCTCATTTGCATATGCATAAGATAACTTCTCCCTATACATAGAAGCCGAGAGCGGAACATATCTTGACACAAAATAAGCACTTGCTTCAAAATTATATTTGAAACGACACAGCTTACCAAACTCATCATAAAATTCATCATTATAAGTTCCATTCATCAATGCTATTACTGACACGTCTGGAGTGAATGCACTATATAACTCCGAAGCATAAATACCATAATTAAATGGATGCCTTGAAGATAATGATAAGAGCGGATCATCTACACCTATAATTATTACATCCGGTTCTTCCTGCTTTTCGATTTCTTTTATAAAATCGTTAAAATAATGTATTCTATGTACTTCTGATAACTCCCGGCAAAACAATACATCGTCAACAGAATAAGAATCAATTAACTCATTCATGCAGCCTGTTCCAACTAAAGTCACTTTATATCCATCTTTTTTAAAATTATCAAACAAATCCAACTGAATCTGGTACTTTTGTGTTACCGGAACTACTCCTGCAACAGAAACAATAGGCGTCTCAATAGTTTGCTGTGCTAAAGAATATTTCATATTTCTATAATCTACTTTTTTATTGGCAAATGATATTTCATCACTTGTTTTACACATAACATTATAGGAAGTACATATTTCTTGTATTTTTCCTTTAACTGTTTGAACGCCCATGAGCAAAATACCAATACCCATTTTACAATATTTTTCTATAACGCCTACTGCTACATCCCATTCCAGTTTTTCAACATCTCTAGTCACCAAAAGCATATCTAAGCGACTGTCATTGTTCAAATCTTCCCAGTTAATTTGACTACATTCCCTTGCACATGTACTTATTTCCTTAATTTCATTTTCGCTTAGACTATCGCCGTTATGCTTTATTAATTGGCAAAATCGGTATTTGTCAAACAGCTCTTTATATCTCAATATAGGAATAAAAGATTCTTCAAACGGATATACGCCCAAATTTATTTTTTTCATTATTGCTCCTTTCACACTGTACGACTACCATATTTCTTTAGTGTTACATAATTTTTTATGTTTTCTTCTATCGAATACCTGCTTGTCTTGCAAAAAGAAAGTCGTTTTCCCTTATCCAGTTTTCCATTATTCTCTGCTTTACCGCAGCACAACTCGCACATCTTATAACACCAACATTTTTTACACTCATTCTCTGAGATCTTCGCAACATTGAGTAGATTCTTCGCATTTTCTATATCAAAGCCTTCCTGAATACTTCCAATACAAAGAATGTCAGATGATTCATTTACCCTTTCACATGGAAACATTTTACCATCAACATTTACAAATAGTCTTTGTATTCCCGGCAAACATTGACCACCCGGACAATCATAGCAGCTATCATGCTTATTATAAACATTTCTTTCCACCATCTGATTATGCAATGCAGATATATGAAAGTTATACAACGAAGAATCATAGCCTTTCAGCAGATTTGTACAACTATTCAGATAGACCTTAAATACCTCGTAATTGGAATTTGCATAAAATTCCGGCGGCACTTCATCCTGTTCTAATTCCTTCAAATTATTAACATCAACATAATTTCCTGAGACACCAATTTCTTTTACCAAATCATATGTCATAAAAAATTGGCTTGTACATGAAACATCCTGTTTTAAGTCAATAACGGCATTAAATGAAATATTTTTAATAAATTCAGGACAGATTTTCTTTACCAGCTCCAAACGTTCCATAACAGTTTCATAAGTACCTTTATTGCTTGCCGCAAATATCCTATTTTTATTTTGAATATTTGCAGGTCCGTCCAAACTAATTGTCAAATTAAAACCATGTTCTGCTAAAAATTTTATGCTATCCTCTGTGAGTAAAGTTGCATTGCTTGTCATATTAAATGACAGCTTCTTACCAGCAAAAATTTCTTCCGCATATTGAACACACTGTTTAATCAATTCATACTCTAACAAGGGTTCCCCACCATAAAAACCTATAGTTACTGAATCACTGTTTAACGAATGGTCATATAAAAATTTTACTGCTTCAATCGCAGTTTTTAAACTCATACGTTTATTCATGTGTGTTCTATTCACATAACTTCCCGAATAAACGCAATATTTACATCTTAAATTACAGTTTTGCGTTACTTGTAATGTCATCATATTCAAATTAGTCTTATAAAACTCTTCAAGCCGATCTGTTTCAGGATGCCGAAAAACAATATTTTCGTTCTTGTCACAAAGAAATCCTCGTTGCATCAATAAATCTATATCACTTTGACATTCCTCACTCAACGTATTATACTCACTGCTGATTTGTTCTTTGCTTATTGAAGTATTTGAAATCAACTTATTCAAGAAAACAAACATTTCATCAGAAATATGAACTATTCCGTTAGTGTTTACATCGTATAAATATTTCTCGTTATATATCTCTATCAAATGAATATATGGTATATGTTCAATCATATATTTTTCCTCCTAATTTTAAAAAGGCAGCCTGACTAATATCTCATCAGGCTGCCTATAGCTTCTGAACCTAACTCAAAAAGTTATAGGCTCAAATGCTGCCTGTAACTTCCTATGCCTAACTCAAAAGTGTCATAGGTCCAAACGACTTGTTGTACAGGTTATTGTAAGTTACATTTCCTGTAAGCTGGAGTCCCGTAGCATTTGGAATTGTATTACAATTGCTACATGATGTACACAGACATAAGTTACAATTACATGCACATGCAAAAGCCACCAATGTGCCTTCATCAAAGCCGCCCTTTTTTCCAAGCTTCTTGCTTCCCATAATTTCACCCCCTTTCAAAGATTTAACTATATAGATTCTTGCAAAACCACATATTATGCAATTCTATATTTCATAATTATCTACTTAACTATAGCTATTAAAATTACTTCCAACATTGATGGTTTGATTTGTATATGCCGAAGCCTCTGTAATTCTAATTTGTCCACTACTGGTATTTATGTTAGTATCTGTTTTCTCTGTCAATGCCTTTTTAGCTGCTAATCTCTCTTCCAGTTTTTTCTCTTCTGCTTTTTTAGCTGCTCTTCTTTCTTCTAATTTTTTCTCTTTTTCTTTACTTTCCTTTGCCTTCCTCTCAGCATTCTCTTTAGCAATTTTACCGTCAGGATCACTTGTGCCAGATATTGCCACAGAAATATTGCCATTTGCATCAACCTGATAGCTAAGGTTAGTTAATGTTCCCTGACACCCTGCAACTGCTTTCGCTGCACATTCTGGCAAGGCATTCAAATTTTCCTCTAAAAATTTTGCTTTCTCTGGATCATTTGCACATTTTTTAATAAATGCACTTGATACAGAAACTGTTGTTGGTACACCTTCCATTGATGTCGATTTGTTAAAATAACTAAATTTCTCCTGTAAATACTTAGTATATTCCGTTGCTGTCCTACTTTTTGATCCTGTAGCTGTCGTAGTACCTGTTTTTGCTGTATCTACGCTTTTACTACTTACTTCTCCTGTGCTTTCGCTCTTTGTTCTTGTATCATCCTTTGATTTTGATGCATAATAGTTTGCATAATTACTGCTTACCCCACCATTTACTCCTGTAATTGCCATTATCCTTACCTCCGTTCAATAGTTTTGATCCAATCGCCAGTTTTAATTTTTTATAGATTCCTGCTTTTTTAATAATAATAACAAAATTGAGATAAAGTTCAATTACCCCTGCAGAAAATGAACTGTTTTTGCAGAAAACGGCAAAAAAATCCTTTCAGACATTCGTTATTATTCTGAAAGGACTTCCTTGTACTAATCTAATTTTTCTAACATAATCTTTA
>CATLLN010000014.1 GCA_950022695.1 uncultured bacterium
CACCAGAAAGTGCCTTGTACGTTATTTTATTCTTCAAAAAAGTTGTAAAGTGGTGTATTAGAATTAAAGTACCGAAAAAATAGTTTCGGTACTTTTATAATTTATTGTATTTTTTTAATAAGTCAGTTAGTGCTTCATCAAGCAGTTTTGTCGATGGTATTCTTGTTTCTTCAGATAATTCTTTATACTTAATATATAATTCATTCTTAACAGAAGTTGTAAATTGTGTACGGTTTGTTAGACCGTTGTTACGTCTTTTGTGTTTTTCCTTATCATCCATTTTTATACACTCCTTTAATTTTCAATATTATATAATAAAGTTTGATATAGCACAATTCAGTTAAATTACACTTTATCCAGCTGTATAAAACTGTAGACAACATTGTTATGTGGTGCTATAATGAACTTTACAGAAAGAAGGTGAGTAAAATGCAAACACAAAATGAAACAACGGAAAACAAAAATCCTATAGACCTGAATGAGATTGTATTTCTATTCTGGGAAAAAGCTGCAGCCGATCAGGATACGCCATATTTTGATTTTGTTAAAGCACACGATCAGATTTTAATGACAAAAATCAAAAAATATTCAAATGATATCCAGAAAATGAATTTAGAAGGGATGGTTCCTGAAAAAATGGAAAGTGTGATTGAAAGTGTGTCGACGGATTTATACGATTCCATAACGCAAGCCAATCTGGATTATCTGCGTCATGGGATAAAGCTTGGAGCGCGATTGCTTGCGGAACTGGCGATTTGAGTAGAATTGTCTCGGATTATCATATAATTTTCTTTCTGCAGAATGGAAAAGTCTGATAATTTTTATTAGAAAAATGTTTCTTGAATCCGAAATTCGCATATGCTATAATGCCAGTAGGCAAAAAGTTATAACGTTCCATGTGGACAAAGAACGAAATCCCCCAACCGTATTCCCGTACAGTTGAGGGATTCTTCTTTTCTTTTATACTGGCAAAGCACCCAGTAGGCTATTAGTTGTCCTTGCGGTCACTGTCTAACCATTTGATAATGTAGTGGCAGGCTACACCAGCCGCAACAGCGACTAAAAAAGTTATAACGTATTCCATGTGAACACCTCCTCCCGTTGTCGGGTATCGGTTGGACAACGTAATGATTATATCATTTAAAAATTCTTTTCTCAATGAAGAATATGAGTGTCTATAGAATATCGAATATATTTCTCGTATCAGATCATTTTACTTATGTAAGTAGAACGAAGTTCCCTTTTATAAATCTTTTTAATATCTTTTTAAAACTTTTTAAGGTGTCTGAAAGCAGCTCTGAATAAGGGATGTAGCGTTATTTGGTAAGTAAAATATCCGCTTTTGGTCATTTTTTATATTTACTATATTTATGGTGATATGATTCAAATTATATTTGAAGTCATATGAAAGTCTTTAAAAAATACGTTTTGATAGTTTTGACGAGTATAAATATATATATAATACTTTATTACTTTATACTTAGAGTGAAATTTTATAAAGAAAAAATTCACAAAAAAACTTGAAAATATGCCATATACAAGAGTTATCCACATGATTCCAAATGATACGTTTTGATAGCGATAAAAATACGTTTTGATAGTGATAAAAATACGTTTTGATAGTTTTGAACATGAAAGAAACATCTAAAAAATACATTTTGATAGTTTTAAAACATTAAAAATTACATATTTTACTTTCAGTAATTTTTTTGATATACTAATAAATATTACATAACTAAAGAAGGAGTAATATTTATATTATGGCTAGGGGAAATAAACAGATTGAAGGCCAATTATCATTTGATTTTTGTTTAGACACGAGAAATTATGTATGCCAGGCTAATTCTTTAGTTGGTGGCAAACAAGCACTGAAATTGAATAGTGCTAAGCTGATCAGAGCTGCAATTATGCAAATTGCTAAAGAAGATAAAGAATTGAAACCATACATAATTACTATTTCAGAATTAGCAAAGCTACTAAATGTACCAAAGAGTAATATATATAGAGATATTGATTCTATTACAGATGATATACTGAACAATCCTGTTTATGTGCGAGAAGAAACCTGTAATAGTGGAAATAAAAAAGTACGATGGATAAAAATGCCGTGGGTGACACGTTGCGAATATCATTCAGATGTTGGGATTGCCCTTAAACTGAACGATGAATTAAGACCATTATTATTAAATTTACAGGATCACTATACACAATATGCATTAGACGAAATTTTAGTAATGAAATCAGTATATGCTATTCGCCTGTATGAGTTGCTACAATCGAAAATCATGTCTAGAGTGTTACCAAAAGCTGGGACAAATATAGAACTATCAATCGAAACTATAAAAGAGTGTTGCGGATGTGAAGGAAAATCATATAACATATTTTCAAATTTAAGAAATCGTGTAATTGATATAGGAGTAAAGGAAATTAATAAAAAAACTTTATTTACAGTATCATATGACTATGTAAAAAAAGGCAAAACAGTTATAGGATTAATATTTCATATTAACATGAAATATCATTGAGTATTAGAAACAAACAGATCGGATTAAAAAAGTTCTTGATGTGATTGAAAGTGTGTCGACGGATTTATACGATTCCATAACGCAAGCCAATCTGGATTATCTGCGTCATGGGATAAAGCTTGGAGCGCGATTGCTTGCGGAACTGGCGATTTGAGTAGAATTGTCTCGGATTATCATACAATTTTCTTTCTGCAGAATGGAAAAGTCTGATAATTTATCCTGAGAAAATACCATGGTATCGGGAAAATGTATCTTGAATCAAAAATTTGCATATGATATAATTGCCACAGGCAAAAGGATATAATAAGTCTATAAAGACAAAGAACGAAATCCCCGAACCGTGTTCCAGCACAGTCCGGGGATTCTTCTTTTCTTTTTACAGTGGCAAAGCACCCACTAGGTTACTTGTTGTCCTTGTTATTACCGTCTAACCATTTGCAGATATAGTAGGCAACTATACCAGCCATGACGGAAACTAAAAAGGATATAATAATGTCTATAAAAACACCTCCTCCTGTTGCCAGGTATCGGTAGGACAACGTGAATATTATATCATTCTGAAAAACATTTCAAAATATAAAGACTTACAAAAAGTCTAAAAATATGTTGGACATTATTCTAAATTATGATATACTTTAGGTCTAAAAAATTATTGGACTGAATGGGAGTGGTTATTATTTTAAAAAGTTTTTATTTGCCGAGAAGCTACAATTCTGAAAAAGGACAAGGAGCCATTGACGATCTGAACAGATTGTTAAAAGATGTTGGTGTATCATTTAATGTGTCTAAAAATAATAATGGACAAAAATTATTTATATCAGTTGATGAACAAAAGTTGAAAGAAGTAACAAAACATCATAAAGCAGGAAGACCAGTTGAATATAAGATTGATTTTTCAGAAATTGAGCAAATGAAATTATCCGGAAAAACAAATAAACAGATTTATACTGAACTAGGTATATCCAAAAGTCTTTTTTATTTGAAAATAAAAGAGTACAAAAATAATATTGGACACTGAAAAGATAATTTTATTTTTAAGAATTGGCTATGTGAAAACATAGTCTTTTTTTTGCGAAAATTTAAAATATTTTGGAGAAATAGAGAGTAGGGAGGATAACGAAAAAATTGAAAATCAAAAGAAGAAAAAGGGAATGTAGAAATATCTTCTTCTTTTTGAAAAAGAATTTATGAAGAAATTCAAATTCAAAGAGAAAGAGTAATTGAGATGTGAAGTGTGCAGATTTTTTCATTAAATATTGACGGAGGAAAAAATAAATATGAATAATCGTGAAAATATTGCACTAATAGATAAGTGTATTTTTTCGGGAGTTTTGATTGAAGATATTGAGGATATGGAAAAATTAGTAAAGCAAAATTTACTCGAAATCAACACAGGAAAACAAAAGTATTTGACAAAAACCATGAAAGAGTTTAGTTGTTTATCTTTACATGATGAATTGATTGATCGCCTAAAAGCTGGCGTGTACTTCAAAAATCTTAATACTTATGGAACCTTACAAACGAGCATCAAAGACAATGAACTTTCTAATTTGCATTGCTATACGGTCGAAGAGTATAAAAAGTTTTTGGAAAAAATCAAAAAACACTTGTTAGGTCAATACGGAATTACAGTTGATTTTTCGTATTTGGGATTAAAGCAGCTAGAAATCAACCGAACTTTTCAACTTAATGGCGAATTTAATGATTATAGGCGAGATTTCAAGCTGCTAATGGCCCAGATTCCGAAAGGTAGCTATCTGACAAACCAGGCACAATTTAAGGACGTATCAAATAATAAAGGCTATGTTTACGGCACATTTTACGCAAAAAGCGGAAAGAAACAGTATCTTGAATTGAAAATATATGATAAAAAACGGGCTTTACTCGGATTTGTTGTGTTATCTGAAAACTGGGTACGATTTGAACTAAAACTTGTAGGCAGCGCAAAAGTGAAAAGGGAACTGGAAACTAATCAGTTTTACGAATTGACAGATGAGAAAATCAACAAATGGTTTAACAAAAAAATTAAATATTTTTTCCTTGACACTATGGAGAAATGGCAACAGAAACGAGACAAGCGACTTTTGAAGCTGATGAGAGAGCAAAGAGAGAAACAGTTAAAAAACTGGATTACAAATACTATCGGTATTCTACAGGATAAGGAGATAGCGCAAGATTTTCCTGAGCTATTGGATGTTGAAGAATTGTTACCCATCATTGACAAGCTGGGATTAAAAGCAAAACGCCTTTATAAAGTAAAAAATAATTTCAAAAAGCGAGTAGCACAGGCGCATAGCACATTGAATAATCGGGACGATCTGAAGCTGAAAGAAGTATTGGATAAGCTGAGAGTGAAAGAAGAAATAGAAACTAATGAAGCAGATTCGAGCACAGACCATGCCCCTTTAGCATCCCACTTAAATGAGCATATAGAACCTCTGGCGGAGAATTTAGGGGGTATGCCTAAAATAGAGTAAAACACAAATAAATAAAGGATTTTTGATACATTTACAAGCTAATAATTATTGTAAATTGTTCTATAGCAATAGGGAAACAGATATAAAAGAAGCACATAAACAAACAGCATACTTCACATCTCCACAAAAAATATAGCAAGCATGCAATAAAAGATAATCATTTTATATTCTGATAATTAAAATTACCTGAATCCGTGAAACTCAGTTGTTTTTTACAGGAATTGCTTAGAATAGAT
>CATLLN010000015.1 GCA_950022695.1 uncultured bacterium
GGAACAGTAAATAACCAAGGTACAACAACAGATATTACTAACCACGGTGCAAACGGACTTAATGTTAACGGCACTGTTGCTTCTAACGGCAACTTAGCTATGACTAACACAGGTGCTAAAGGGCTAAATATCGCATCTTCAGGACGTGTTAACGGTAACAACAACATCACCATCACTAATACCGGCGCAGGCGGAGTTAACGTTAAAGGATTAGTTAATGCTAAGAAAAACGTAAAAATCGACAACAAAGATTCTAACGTGGTTATTGGTGACAATACAGATAACAACAACTACGTCACTGCAGGTAACAACATAGACATAATCGTTGTTGACGGTAATCTGCTTAACTATGGAGTCGAAAAAACTCTGCTAAACGCTGCTGGAAACCTTAACATGGACATTACTAACGGTACTATTGGTGAAGCAGTTCAACAAGATGCGTGTGTAGGTTCTGGATGTACCGGTATTGGGCCAAAACAAAACGGGTCAAGAGACTTTACTAAATCTATTAACGCAAACATTAAAGGTAAAGTTAACGCGAAAACTACAAACACAAAAGATGCGGTTAAACCGGATGATTTAGTTATTAACTATGCAGCTATTGATTCGGATATGAACATCGATACTATTAAAGCGGACGGTAGAGTTATTCTGACCGTTGACAGTTTAGAGCATATTCAAGGCGGACCGAATGCGGAGAAAAACAGCGGGAAACGTTACAATATGATTAACGCAAGACCTGGTGATAATTCTGATACTAACATTGAAGGATGGGGTATTTCGCTGATTGCTAACGGAAGTATCGGTTCTAAAGACAATGCAGTAACATTTATTCAAACAGGTGCTGAACAAGGCTATGGTATGGATGCACTTGTTAATGAAAATATCAACTTAAAAGAAAACAGCTTTAACGATGCTGATTACGGCAGAGATAAAGAAATCAGAACAAACAAAGTTTGTACAATGATTGCTCGTGAAGGAGACTTAAATGTTGAATTTGCAGGTAATACAACAATCGATAACATCACTGCAGAAGGTGATATGTCAATCATCACAAGAGGTAAAACTCTTCATATCAAAAACTTAGGTCATATTGAAGATGATTCAATAACTCCTAACGATTACTTCGGACCACACCACGATGGTTATGAATTCGATGGCGGATATGACAAAGATGATTACAAATCTGAAATTCTTCCTAACCATGTTGAAGTTAAAGCATTAGATATTAACCACAACATCAGACCAACTGAAGAATTAGTTGATGGCGGTCACGAAGCTTGGGCAGGTTCAACTGTAAGAATTGATAATGCAGTTTTAGATAACGGAACATTAGATATTACAGCTGATGAAATCTTCGCTAACGGCATTCACGTAGATTTCGGTAAAGACGGATATGTAAAAGAACGTGATAATTCTACAAATAAAGTAATCGGTTCAGATGGTATCCCTACTGGTCACAGAGTTGAAGAAGACGATGTTCAAGGTGTTGGCAGAAATGAATTTGAAAGAAACTACTACGAACATGAAGGCGACGGCGACGGCGTATTTGATGGTAATCCATCAGATGTTGACGATGATGATAACATTGTAGATGATACACCATTAGAAATCCCTGACGAACCGGGCGACACAGATACAGATACTGATACTGATACTGATACTGATACAGATACTGACACTGACACTGACACTGACACTGACACTGATACAGATACAGATACTGATACTGATACTGATACTGATACTGACACTGATACTGATACAGATACAGATACAGATACAGATACTGATACTGATACAGATACTGATACTGACCCGGATCCAGACCCGCAAACTCCACCGGAAATAAAAGCTGACGGAAGCGTTACATACATTCAAAGAAAAATTGACGAAAGTGATCTTGATTCAATTGATAAACGTCAATATATGAGATTCAATGTAAATGATACTTCAAAACCTGTTATGCTTGAAAGATCAAATAACGGTATCGACGGACTAATCGACGTATCAAGAGGCGGTATCGCGGTAAAACATGATAATAACCTCAAAGTAGGTGATGTAATCCCTGTTCACCTAACATATGGAGATTTAGACATCAGCGCAGATGTAAAAATCGTAACATCAACATCAAATAGAGCAGGTGCAATGTTTGTTAATCTTGATCAAGCAACAGCTAACAAGTTATTATACTTAAACATATTACTTGAAGATACAAACAATATTTCATTCAATAAGTAGCAAATAGCTGGAAGAAGAAAAGACCTATCGGAAATATCCGGTAGGTCTTTTTGTATTAACAAAAGTATTTTTTTACAGGTTTTATAACATTAAATACAAGCATGGCTTACTAAATATTCGTAACAAATACTTATATTATAAGATTTAGCATATAAAATTAATTATAACTTGAAAGGATTAGGATATGAACAACAGAAAGAATAGAAGAATTGCAGCGACAATTTTAACTACATTATTCATTTCTGCTAACCCAATAACATCAGCTACAGAAATAACAGGAGTAAATGGTAATAACGGCATATATGATATTACACCGGGTGCACTAATTAAAGACTCCAATATAGGTTACAGAAAATATAAAAACTTTATTCTTGATAAAAATGATATTGCAAATCTTATTTTTAAATACGGAGTTACCGATATTGAGACTTTTGTAAACCTTGTTGATAATAAAATTAACATCAATGGTATAGTAAATTCAATGCGCGACGGTAATTTTTACAACGGCAAGGCGGTTTTTGTATCACCAAACGGAATGGTAGTAGGCGCATCAGGCGTACTTAACGTTGGTTCTTTATCTGTAACAACCCCAACTCAGCAAACTTATGACTACTACAAAGCAAACCCTAATAAAAACCTTTCAGGCTTATACGCAACAAACAGCAACAGTACAGTACAAATTGACGGTACAGTAATTACAACAAATAATGTTGATATAAATTCCGGCAAAGTAATTGTTTCTAAAACCGGTAACATACTTGCAGGAACAGGTAACAATATTACACTTAACTCAAATACACAAGCTGATAATCTGTTTAAAAATCTTGTAAATATAAATAATATAAATTCTGCGGATAACTTAACAAATGTCAATGGCAACATTGAAATAACATCAGGATTAGGAACAGAAATTATCGGTAATATTCAAAACAACGGAAAAGGGAATATCGAAATAACTAACCATGGACAAGACGGTATTCTGATTTCCGGAAAATCAATTAACAATAATGGAGATACTCTGATTACCAATACCGGTAAAAATGGTATAAATGTAGAAAATTTAGTAGCTTCAAACGGAGATATTACCGTTAACAATACCGGCGAAAACGGTATAAATCTGCATTCTATAGGTAAATTCCGTTCTAACAACAACATCACCATCACTAATACCGGCGCAGGCGGAGTTAACGTTAAAGGATTAGTTAATGCTAAGAAAAACGTAAAAATCGACAACAAAGATTCTAACGTGGTTATTGGTGACAATACAGATAACAACAACTACGTCACTGCAGGTAACAACATAGACATAATCGTTGTTGACGGTAATCTGCTTAACTATGGAGTCGAAAAAACTCTGCTAAACGCTGCTGGAAACCTTAACATGGACATTACTAACGGTACTATTGGTGAAGCAGTTCAACAAGATGCGTGTGTAGGTTCTGGATGTACCGGTATTGGGCCAAAACAAAACGGGTCAAGAGACTTTACTAAATCTATTAACGCAAACATTAAAGGTAAAGTTAACGCGAAAACTACAAACACAAAAGATGCGGTTAAACCGGATGATTTAGTTATTAACTATGCAGCTATTGATTCGGATATGAACATCGATACTATTAAAGCGGACGGTAGAGTTATTCTGACCGTTGACAGTTTAGAGCATATTCAAGGCGGACCGAATGCGGAGAAAAACAGCGGGAAACGTTACAATATGATTAACGCATCCACAGATCCGAACAAGGCTAACATTGAAGGATGGGGTATTTCGCTGATTGCTAACGGAAGCATTGGTTCTAAAGATAACAAAGTTACTTTCAACCAGACTAAAGCCGCGGATGGCTATGCTATGGATGTTCTCGCTAACGAAAATATATATATGAAAGCTTTAGACGATGAAAAGAATAAAGTTAACAAAGTTTGTAATATGATTGCCCGTGAAGGAGATTTGGATGTCGAATTTGGTGGGAACACTCATATACAAAATGTTACAGCTGAAGGTGATTTAAGGATTGTTACAAGAGGTACAAATTTAACTATTGAAAATCTTGGACACGTTGTTGATCCGTCGATTAATCCTGCTGATTATTTTGGAGAAAGAAAAGACGGACAAAAAGATGGCGGATATATGGGCGAAGACTACAGAGATGAAGTTTTGCCGGATAATGTTATTCTGAAAGCGTTAGATATTAACAAATTTACAAGACCGGACGGAGAAGATGTTAACGGATACTATGGTTATGCGGATTCTACTGTTAGGGTAAATAATGCTGTATTAGACAACGGTAAGATGGATATTACTGCTGATAACATTTACGCGAACGGGATTTACGTAAGCTTTGGCAAGGATGGTTTTGTGAAACAGCCGAACGATTCGACCGGTAAGGTTGTGGGTTCAAACGGTATTCCGACAGGGCATGCGGTTAGACCGGAGGACGTAAAAGAAACCGGACGTGATGAACATGATAGAAATTATTATGAACATGAAGGTGATGGTGACGGTGTATTTGATGGTATTCCATCAGATGTTGACGATGATGATAACATTGTGGATAGCACACCGTTAGAAATCCCTGACGAACCGGGCGATACAGATACTGACACTGATACAGATACAGATACTGATACTGATACTGACACAGACACAGATACTGATACAGACACAGATACAGATACAGATACTGATACAGATACAGATACAGATACTGATACTGACACTGATACTGATAC
>CATLLN010000016.1 GCA_950022695.1 uncultured bacterium
TTACCCCAACACTCTAAACTATGACAATAAAAAACATTATCCTAACCATCGTTCCTAATTACGCATCCAAACAACTAAATACAATTTAAAGCTTCATGATTTTCAGAACTAACAAAGTATCAATAATATAACCAGATATTTGATACTAATATCTTCAATATTACTTATAACACATAAAGCAACAACTAAAAAATACAAAATAATTAAAATAAAATATGCTGTATAATTATAGAAACACTATAAAACGCTTGATAACAAAACAAACCATTAATTATATAAAACAAAAAGACATCAAGCAAGAATACAGAAAAACTTGATTATTTGATGTAAAAAAGGTAAACTATAATTTGTTACATAAAAAATTAAATTAATTATGGCAACCACTCCCACGTGGTAGGACACCTGGGAGTTTGGAGGGTGTTGCAAGCACCCATGCAAATAGATGAAATCTACGGCTGCCACACTCTGATTATACGAGTTTCAACCGTAGATTTCAATATATGTATTCCAATACTATGTTGCCAGGAAAGGCAAACCTGCAAACATGAACGAAAAAGAACTAGAAATTATTTCTAATGCAATAACAAAACTACATCTCTTATGTACATTATCAATCGACCCTGTAGATACTATTAGCAAATCAGACATACAAACACTATTATATACTATACTCGACTACGTCCATGAAATAAAAAATATCACAGATAAAGCAAAAACCAAAAAATAAAAGCTGGATTTTTAATCCAGCTTTCTAATAATAAACATTAATTCTTTATCACCTATTTCATAATTCATAAATCTTTTCTTCACCCTTTAACTTAGTTTCATTAATTAATTATCAAAATCAATTAATTTTTTCAAACGATAATATGTTGCTCGTGAAATATTCATAAAAGTACATATTTCTTTTTCTTTTTTTCCATCATTTAATAAATTTTTTATCTGTTGCAACTGCTCTTGTATTTTCTCTTTTGATTTAGGCTTACGTCCAGCATTTCTCGAATTATGCACAATAGTATCATTAATCGTATTAATATTTTTGATACGCTCTTCCAAACTTTTATTTTCTTCCATAAGCTTTTGAATTTTATTTCTTAAATTCACTTTTGTTTTTTTCATAGTTTCAATAACATCTTCATATGATTTTAATGTATTCTCCATAATTTCGATTTGCTTAGTCATCTCTATATAACGTGGTAATTTCTCAAACTGTAATTGTTTTTCCTCTAAAATTTCATCATATTTCATTTCACTTTCTAAAAGCCACTTTTGATACTTTTCCAATTCATTTTCTGTTTCTTTCAATTTTTCTTCAAGTTGTATTTTAGTTAACCTTGCCATTCTAAATCACCTTCAATGTTAATAATTAATTTATGACACAATAATATCAGAATTTTGCTTTCATGTCAATAATTAATAAATGAAACACATCCCCCTGGCTTTCGCCATGCCCCAAAGGGGCATTTAAACCCTCTGGGCTTAATTAGCTCCGTCGGTAATGTCATAAAAGCACACGCCTTAATCTGTCAAGGGCAAAGCCGCCTATGGCGGGCACAAAGTGCCCCTTGACAGATTAAAAGGCAAGTGTGCTATGACATACATACCGACGGGCTTAATTAGCTCCAGAGGTTGTGCTGTCGGCACAAGCCGACTGGGGTTTGGGGCAAAGCCCCAAAATTGGGTCAAGGGATTAATCCCTTGTCAGGGTCAAGGGGCAGACTGCCCCTGCCCTCGGAGAGCTTATAAATATACATTACTTTCATTTGTAACATAGAAGAGAGCAATTTTAAAAAAAATCTTAAAAACTCTAGTAAAATCAAGGCTTTCACAGTTTTTGATTGTACTGGTCTATCGGTGTATGTGTACTGGTATATCGGTATCTCTGTTATGAAATCATCAGTACAAATATAATTTTATTGACAATACAATAGTTTGAGATTAAAATAACAAAAGACAGAAGAGAATAGGGAAAAGACAAGAAAATAGTTTCATTTATTAATTATTGACATGAAAACGAAAATTTGATATTATTGTGTCATAAATTAATTGTTGAAACTAATTAGAGTACAAGGAGGCTTAAAGGCATGGCAGGCTATGACAAATCAATGGAGTACATTAGCAGCACTCAAACACTGATAGGAACACAAAGAAAACACTTAATTGATGAAGACACTGGAGAACGCTACGAAGTTGACCAAATAACTAAAAGAGCTCTAGGACAAAAACAATTCTGGAAAATTTATTTAGTTGACTTTTTACAAGTATTAGGAGTATTAGACAGCAAACAAATTGATGTATTAATTTATATATTAGAAAATACAGAAGCAAGTAATAATACTTACATAGGCACTTATAGAAAAACTGCACAAGGTTCAGGTGTATCACTTGATACTGCTACTAAAGTAATGAAAAAACTTCAAGATAATAATTTCATCAAAAAAATTCAAAACGGAGTATATCAAGTATCTCCAAACATTATGATGAAAGGTTCTGAATACAAGAAAAGCTTATTGCTTAATTATTATGATGACAGTAAATTACAACACTAAAACACTTTTTATTATTTCATTCTGCTTAATAAAAATTTTACTTGTATTTATCCAATACATAAATATTATCTAATCATTAAATATACCACTAGATGCACGCTTGGCAGCCCAGAAAACCATTTAAGGGTGGGGGTGTCTTACAGGGAAGTCTTTAGTATTTTTTATGTCATAAGTCTAAGACCTGATGTGTTACATCAGTGTTTAGTGTCTGGTACAACATATGGTACTTTATATAGTTGATACTGACTGTTTATTACAACATAAAGTTTGTGTGTCTTCTGGCAGTACAGGGGGGCATACAGGAAACACTGTACAAAGCGTTTAAACGCTTCATAAAGACACTTGTATATAGGAAGGCATACATACAGGCACTATGTACATGGCATTGCTGTATACTGGGCATACAAACGTTTAACACTATTATACATAAATATTACATACAGGTATTTTATATTACATAGTGTATATGCTGGAAATATCACCAATTTAAATTATGGTTTTCAGGAAACACCTTTCCAGGGAATTTTCTTTTATACTGCTTATATGTCCTTCCGCCCTTTTCCCTGGCAATGCAGGAAGGCTGGCACACAGGAGCGTGCACCATCCTGTATTCTGTGTGCCTGCATGTCATTCAAGACCTCTCTGGTCACACTCTTCTGATATGTCCGTCAGTGCGTCTATTAAATCAACCAGTGTGCCCAGGGGAAGGTATACTGTCTTGCCCTTTAAATAACCAGTATATATAGGTGCTTCTTGGTACATCTGTATATATACCATTAAAGGATTTTTATCATCACAATTAAACCTCTTTACAGATATTTCAAAATACTGTTTAACCATTTTCAAACAATTTTTTTTGCTAGGTGTTTCTCTTACAAGAAATTTTTCTGGCGGAAAAAGAGGCTTATATATATCAGACAAAAACTTGCTCTCATTATATCTCCTATAACTATTTCTTAAAATCATTTAAAATACCCCCTTCTCTAAAATAAAATTAGAGACTGCATGTACATATAAGCACATACAGCCCCTTCTTAAAGTGAAATAGGATTTATTTGAATAACCTGTACTGGCACAAGGGATTACACGTAGCAATCCAAAATCAGAGTAAAGGTAAAGGTTTTTTATGTAACCAGTACAGAGTTACCCACATGGTTATTATTGTGTGCCCACTTCTAATATGTGAACACTGGTTTGCATGTAAGCTTTTTGCCATTTTTATATTATTTTAATTCTGAATTAAAATACTGTCAAATGATACAATTTATAACATTTATTACCTACAAAAATTGCTAAAAAATAGATAAATATTTTGTATATACTTATATTACCCCAATATTTTAAGCCATTATAATAAAAAAACATTATCCTGACTTCATAAATATGTGTTTCATGTATTTCATAACGCTGTTATAAGTGTATACAGGCGTTAAATACTGTCAAGGTACTTAGTGTATGCTGGATGGATGGAGGGGCAGCAGGGACAATATACAGTGGTACAGGGTTATAATATATGGCTGGATACAGTGGGTGTATATTAGTGGTGCTATAAATATCTGGATGAAGACATAAATTGTTAGGCTAAATATATAAAAGGTCTGTATATAGCTGTAAACGTGTTTTAAACACGTGAAAGGGCTGCACATGCATAAAGCACATACAGCCCCTTCTTAAAGTGAATAGGATTTATTTGAATAACCTGTACTGGCACAAAATGGAATTACGTTCTGTAATCCAAGAATATTAGTGAGTGTGAGATTTTTTTATGTAACCAGTACAGAGTTACCCACACGGTTAATAATGTGTGCCCACTAGTATGTGAACACTGGCTTGCAGGTAAACTTTTTATTATTTTAATTCTGAATTAAAATACTGTCAAATAATACAATTTATAATATTTATTACCTCTAAAAATTGCTAAAAAATAAATAAATATTTTGTATATACTTATATTACCCCAATATTTTAAGCCATTATAATAAA
>CATLLN010000017.1 GCA_950022695.1 uncultured bacterium
TGGTCAAATTAGCCACTATAAGATTATTATTGAGGAAAATTTAAACAGGCTCTAAGCTTTAGATCACTTTTTACAAGTATGTTTTGCAACATTTACCACACTTTTATCAGCATTTATTATTTGTTATTCAAAACCTTTCGTTAATTTTGCAACAATTTCAGAGATCTTAATGCGTTAAGGCACTGAAAGGACATATTTTACGAAAGGTGTTATTGAAATTATCTTCTATGTTCAAATCTCGCAAATTTGATTAAGGTACGAGGATGATGGCAATAGCACCATACCATTTGATATATATCCACCTTATGTATCCTATAAGGTTATTAGATATAGTCGAGTTTGGTGTGGGCTATTGTTTTATCCGTACCGTAGGCAATGCGAGAGCCTGAACATAGGATAAACAAATATAGTTCCCACACCTTATTTTTTATCCGCTTTCTTCGGGGAATTGGAAAGGCACAAAATTGAGAATATGCAATATAATGGACTTAAAAGTGATTTTAATTGCTTTGCAAAATTTGTCTTCATCTACGAAACCATAATTAAAAAGATGAATAAGGAAGTAGAATTTAATCAGTTGAGTTCCAATGCTCTTTATCTGTTCAAACATGAACTACAAAAAAATATGAAATATGCTAAGGTCAGTGAAATTGAGAATACACCAAAGCAAACCAAACAAACTTTATTTTTTACCAAAAAGAAATGTCAGATATTAGATTTTTGTCGTCATTTACGAAATTCTTTTTCACATGGACTTCTGAAAAAAGAAAATAATATTATAATAATCCCAGACATAAATAGAAATTATTACTCTTCTAAGGGGTTTCTTGAATATCGTGTTACTAAAGAATTTATTTTAGGTTTTTATCGGTTTGACTTAACCGATTGAGAAATAAACTATTAGCGAATTATTTGAGAAATAGAGGTAACGATTTGGCAACTGTGCGAATTTCAGCGTTTTGCGTTGTATGCTGTCAAATAACTCTTTCATTTGCAAATATAACATCTTTTTCCGAAAGTACGAACTGTTGGCAGCAATTTTATAAAATCAACTTGCGAAAAACGAAAATCATTCATCCCATTTACAAGTTGGCATGTTAAGAACATTGTCCGCTTTGTCATTTTGTTACCGGGATTTGTCCGCATGGTAGGAGAAGCGTACCAATCAGTCAAGTATGTTGTTTCATTATGTAATAGCCAGCTGTTTTTTGTGTAATACTCCGATATCGCTTTCTTTTTGATTTCATAAGAAAGCCCCCAGCGAAAACCCTGCCGGAGGCTGTTTTTAATCTAATACATTTTCGGGAATATCAGTTGCTTTTCTTGTTAGATAATATTCTGTATTGGTTTCTATATCTGTTGCTCTCATTATAATAGGTGCTATTTCTTTTGTCTTTGGACTTTCGATGAAATCGTGCCAATCCCAGCCTAAAAAAAGTTTTACAACAGCAAACATAGTTTGGTCTGTTCCTGTTAGATTATATTTATATATGGTTCTATTCTCCAATTCTTTATGATAAGTTAATGTTAAGAACGGAATATTTCCCTTTATGGAAAATTCATAATTTCCTGTACTCTTTATCTTTAATTTATCATCGTACAAGTAGAAATCTTTATCGTCGTTATTTATTAAGAAAATTTCATCACCTTGCTTATATGGTGGGCGTACAGGGTTGTTAATAGACAAATGTAAATAACTATCTACTATCTTTATTCTTAGATCAGTTGTTTCATGTGCAATATTGTCCTTTACTTGAATAGTTGTTTCTCCTTTTTGTTTAGGATATATATCTAAATTACCCATACCGATAGGGCTTGATAAATCTATTTTGACATCTAATATAGAGGGATCTTTTATCTCAACGGAGTAATCTTTATTTCCACTTCGTATCATTATACTTTTGGCTCCGATTAGAGGACGCTCGTAGTAATCTTTTTCAAAAGATAGATGATGTATATCTTCTGTTTTTTCATCATCACTGCAATTTGTAAAGCAGAAGCATAGAAATATTAGAAAAAAAGTAAATAAGTTTTTGTTTCTCATGACTTTAGTACTTTTATTTTGATTTATAGTTCCGTATTTTCATATTTGGGGTATCACCAACATTTACTACAGATGTTGCCGTTTAATATAATATTCGGCAAGCTGTTTTTATGGTGTAACGCTCCGATATCGCTTTTTATATTTATTTCGTGGAGATTTTTCTTTGTTCATTTGATACCAAACTTTACGTTGCCATTCATATACAGCCAGTTTTTCATCATCAACATTATTTGTTTTCTCTATATAACTTCTAATACTTGGAGCATAAGGGTACTTGGACTGTATTATATCATCTACCAAATAGCCATTCAATCCTTTCAAATTATTGAATAAAAATCCTTGAAACATTAGGTTTATATAGTCTTTATTCTTATGTAGATATTGTTTGTATGCTTTGTATGCATCAGATTTCATATAGTCTGTTGCTCTACTACTGAAATTTGGCTTTTTTAGTTCTTCTTTTAAAGCCTTTTCAAGTTTCTTGTATTCGGTAGAATCTTGTATGCTATACCAATAATGTTCCTCTGGTTTGCTTATTAAGTCTATCCATGCTTTGGCTTCCCAATAGTCAATGTTCATTCTTACAGAATCTCTTTGTTCTGGAGATAATTCATAGTATAAAGAATCCTTTTCCCAACCGTTAAAAACGACTTCAAGAGATTCTGACTTCTCTCTCATTATACCTTTGTAGATTTCTAGCAGTTTTTGGTCTGAAAAGGACGTTATCATGAATGTACCGCTTTCTATTCTGCAATTAACTTGCGGAGCAGTAATAATGGAATCATTAAATACAAATGCTATTTTTTTCCCAATAGACTTTTCTGTTTCATCGGCCCATTTGTTTAGCTTATGTTTGCTGATTTGTCCGCTTATAGCATATTTTCCGAAATAATCCTTTTCAAGTTTTAGCCCAACGAAATCCTTTACTGTTATGATTGGCTTAGAGGACAAACTACCTGTACTTAATACGTGAT
The DNA here is from genome assembly GCA_950022695.1 of uncultured bacterium. Taxonomy (GTDB): domain Bacteria; phylum Cyanobacteriota; class Vampirovibrionia; order Gastranaerophilales; family Gastranaerophilaceae; genus Zag111. The sequence continues at coordinate 3,019 of CATLLN010000017.1, forward strand.
ACCACCCATTTTCTTTATGCGTAAAATCGTGTTTTGCCGTATTTGGCTGTGCTTTCATTCTTGGTGAAAAGAATAAAAGTGATATAAGACTGAATAAGATGATATTTGTCTTCATATTATTTTGATTTATTTGAAAAATAGCATATAACATACTATCGCTAATAAAAACAGAAGCAATATACTTGCAATAAAATATATTTTTGCTTTGAATAAACTTGCATTATCAAGTGCTTCTTTTTCTATTGTTCTTTTATGAATTTCTTCCATTTGCTCAATAGAAATATTGGATAAATCATTTCCTTTACCTTTGTTTACAAGATACTTTTGATGTTCTTTTATTCTATCTCTGTTTAATTTACGAAGTTCACGATTTTCTTTATCTCGTTGTAACATATCGTTTATGCAGCCTAATGTTCCCATAGCTTTTAAATTTATAGTTCTGTATTCACGTATATTTTTCCGAAAGTTTTTTGCTCGTCACGTATCCGGCATAGCTCCCGATATACTTTTAGGTGCAAATATAGCGAAAAGTGCCATTCATAAGACATCATGAACGGCACTTTTTTATTGTTTTCCTGCAAGATAAACGGTTATATCTTCATTCCTCTGCTTTTCCTTTGCGGTTGTATAGGTCGGCGAATATTCTGCCTTAGCTTGTCGAACTGTTCCTTGAACCACTCGGCAATGGGCTTTCGGTCAATGGCAAGAACCAGTCTCGTCCCGTCCGTGGGGTCTTTCACGACTTGAAACCCTGCCTTTTCGGTCGTGAATTTCCGTCCGTGTTCTTCCGAATAGAGTTCCCCTGCATACTCCAACGGCTTTCCCTTGACGAGCGTTGCGGTCTGCCTTTCATCGAATCCCACAAGGCGGCAAAGGTTTTCGATTCGGAGCATTTCACGGAAATAGGGAAACCATGCCGCCGCCTTTGCGATTACCGTTTTCAGAAACGATATTTCCTGCTTGTGCCTTGTGTCCTTGTCTGTTATCTCCCTGCTGTGCTTCTGCTGCATTTCCCGTATTTCTCGGCTGTGGTCTGCCTGCATGGTCTGTATCCTGTCTTGCAGGGCTTCGATGGTTTCCTCGTGGTCGGCTATCTTCCTATGCAGGGCAGTGTTCTCCCTCTCCAACGCCTTGACCTTGTTACTGCCGAAAAGAGAACCAACGCTCTCGGCTATGTTGGTAGCTGCGGTGGTTGCCGCCCCTTTCAGCTTCTCGGTCTGTATTTCTTTTTTCGCCC
>CATLLN010000018.1 GCA_950022695.1 uncultured bacterium
CAGGGACGTGTTGTCAAGTGTGTTTTTAAACTTTTATAATCGTAAACTCTTAATTTAACCGATTGCTCTGCTTTGATTGGCTTCCATAGACTATCAGAAATTCCATTCTTGTAAAGCCTGCTAACGCACCGTAAAACGGCTTCGGACTTGACCAGAATTCCATTTCTGATGCAGGACAATCAAGCCAATCAATGGCGGTTTCCGCGTCCGGAACACCGGTTTCCAAAATTCCGGAATGGAGGTTTCTTGAAGCAAGAATATTCATTTGAGTTTAGTAATTAATTATTAAGCCAAATAAAATTAGTATTTTCATCATATACAGCATTATAAATTATTTCTGCTAGCTGTTCTTCGCTTGCTGTTTTATTATTTTCCCCAATAATTCTACCTTCTGCATTATTATGTATGTCCATATTTTTATGTTCTAATTTAGTATGCCCATCTACCTCCAAACCCGTAATATCCTTATCCTCGTGAGCCGTTGCAAACATTTCTGCTTTCTCACTTCCGATTAATATAACCATTTCTGCATTCCACATACCATGTCTAAATGCATCACTCCTATCACCAAGCCCATTATAACCAAACTTTTTTTCTGTCTGTGTAGTTGCAATATTTTTGGCTGTATTTACTTTTAATGCATCAAGTGGATATCTAATGACTAATTTTTTTTCTGTATCCGTTAGAGAATTCCAAATATTACTTACACCACTATCTCTTCTCATAGAAACCTGTCTTACTATAAGCGTTTCTATTTCTTCATTTCCCTTTTCTGGATTTTTCGATTTAATTTCAATAATAATCTTTATCAGTTCACCAAAATCATCATTTACTTGTATTGCTAAAGCATTATTTGCTGCCATAGCCTCAATATTAAATCCGATTATCATCCATATGCATATTACAAATGTCAACAGTCTTATTTTCTTTTTCATTGTATTCCTCTCTATACTTGTCGAATTATTTCTATTATGTTAATTTCCTTAACTTTTTGCAAAGGCATCAGTGATGATACAATTGCTGTAAATATAGTAATTCCAATAATTGTAATTATCATTTCAACAGGTAATCTCCATACGGTATTAAAATACTTAGCAACTAGATGACTATAAAGATAATAATGTAAAGGTACACCAATTGCTATTCCTAACGCCCCACCTCCACATGCATATAATAGAGCCTCCAGTATTACTATCTTTTTACATTGTTTTGTCGTCCCACCTACAGCACAAATCATCCCATACTTTTTCATATTATTCCAAACACTTATGCTCATACAATTTATAATATTAAAGATAGTTACCGCTATGATAGTTCCACAAAATCCATATACAAAGACTGCCATTGTTAAAAATTGGTTTTTGCTTTCTTCTTTTTTTTGTCGGTAATCAAATATACTAAATTTTTCTGGTATAATTTTAGTCATTAATTCCCATACTTCCTCATTTCCCTTACTAAATCTTATATCCAGTATGGAATAATCCATATTTCCTACTACCTGTTGAAACAATGCTTCTGCAAGCAGGCATCTCACACTGTCAGCCGAATCATATGGAAAATTCCTTAATACTCCTCCTACTACACACGCTATTGTATTGCCTCCATTACCTTTAATCAGTACCTCATCTCCTACTTCTAAACCACTTTCTTCATCAACTAATATTTCTTCTCCTTCTAATAACCTGCCTATATTTAATTTCCCAGAAATTATTTTGCTTTCTATCCATTCAAATTGCTGTTTGTCATATGATACAAGCAACGTAGAAAATACATTTCCATTTTTTTCCAATTCTGCATTGTTTACTTTACGTCCAACAACACTTTCTACACCACTTATTTCTTCTATTTTCCACTTTACTTCATCATGAATATAGTACTTACCTTCTTTATTATAAATAGAGGCATCCGGATTATATGGCTTTGTAAAATATGAACCTTCATAAATAAAGTTAATCATAACAGAAAAAGCAAAAATCAAAACAATATTCATTGCAAAAGAAGCTATCATAAGCCCAAGTGATTTTCTATTGCTTCCTGTCTGTCTAAGGCTAATTAGTAATTCTACTGGAATTTTTATCGTCCTTCTTTTTTTTCGGCATTTTATATCTTTCTGATAAGTTTCTTCATTTATCGCTGTTAATGGCGGAATACTGCATACATATCTTACCGGACTCACTGTCGCTATCATAACTGCTGCCAAACCAGTAAATATTCCAATCACAATCCCTGCTATACTGACTTGAAACACAAAAATATTTTCAAACATATCTTTATTAAGAAGTCGTAGCAATAATAAACAGCACCATGTCAAAACCACCCCGCTCCCAATCCCTGCGGGTATACTATGACACCATAGTATTTTTCCTTCTTTCTGCACACATCTTCTTAATTGTTTTGAATCTGCTCCTATACACCTAAGTAAGCCATATAATTGCTTTTTCTCATGAACACTTATATTCAAGCAATTTGTAATCATCAGAATACTTACAAGAAATACAAGACAAAATAAAATACCCGCTATCAAATATAAATTAGCGGCTAAGACAGATTTCCCCTTTCCCATAACTGCCAACAATATTTCATTTAACTGTATTCTGTTTTCTTCCAAATGATACTCTTCTATAAGTTTACATTTTACTTCATCGATTTCTTCCACATTTTGACATGTAATATAATAATCCCCACAACTATTTCCCAGTATCCTTCCGCCTTCTACAGACAACAAAAGACCATACACATCTCTTGCTGTAAGGGAAGAAAAGGTATCGCATACCCCTACAATGTCCAGGTTATACGTCTTTCCTTCCAACCTAACTGGCAGGACATCTCCTACCTTCAAAGCATAATCCTTCTTAACCTTTTTATCAATAACAACCTCTTCTCCGGTCTTTGCATATTGTCCTTCTAAAAGTCTGACATCAAACTGCTGTATGATATCCGCATCTCCGCATAGTATCCTGCACTCTTTCTCTTTCAATTCTCCTGTTGGTAACTCAACCAACCAGCCTGCATGACTTATTCCTTCTATTTTTTCTATATCAGTAATTTCAAAAGAAAGATTTTCCACTTTCATATGATAGTTTCCATAGATGTTCTTGACGGCCTGTATTTCAACATCTATTCCAATATCCGCCAAACTAAATACCGTTGTAATCATGCAAATAGCCGCCGCAATACATGCCACTGTAATAGTTGTTTTCTTTTTATGCATACGATAATATTTATATATGATTTCTAAATAATTATTCTTCCACTTATCTTCTTTCACTAACACAACCATCCTTTACATACAGTATTCTATCTGCTACTTTGGCAATATCATGATTATGAGTAATTAGCAAAACTGTTCTGCCATATTCTTTTGATATTTCCCACAATATTTTAATAACCTCCTGACTATTTTTGCTATCCAAATTGCCTGTCGGTTCATCTGCTAATATCAATTTCGGCTCTGTTGCCAATGCCCTGCCTATCGCCACTCTTTGCTGCTGCCCGCCCGATAACTGTGATGGAAAATGCTGTTTCCTTTTCTCCAGTCCCAATTTATTTATAATACTATCTATTTTCTTTCTATCCGGCTTATTATGCCCTAATGAAATGGGAAAAATTATATTTTCCTCAACGGTTAATTCCTGAATCAAATTAAAGGATTGAAAAATAAAACCTATGTTTTCTCTTCTAAATACTGCTTGCTGATCCAGTGTCATCTCTCTTTGTTCTATCCCATCAATTACTATTTTTCCGTTGGTCGGTCTGTCTAACATCCCTACAATATTAAGTAAAGTACTTTTTCCAGAACCCGATTCACCTATAATAGCAATAAATTCCCCTTTGTGTACTGAAAAACTTACATGATTCAGTGCCTTTACCTCACTATCCCCCGAACCATATATTTTATCGACATTCTCCATTTCCAAAATATAATTATCCGCCATAGCAACTTTCCTCCCCAAACAAATACTTTTTGTCT
>CATLLN010000019.1 GCA_950022695.1 uncultured bacterium
ATCTTACTGTCTTGTAACTTCTTTTTTTATACTAAGTATATTTATATCTTTGCAATCGAAAAAGATACTTAATATATCATGTTTACCGCATTGGTATATTTGTTTGGTGTCTTAACAATACATTATTAACTAATAAAAAAAGAATTATGCACTACACTGGAACTATTTGGCGACCGCCTTACGAAGCATACTCGATGCTCATTCAAGTAACAGCTGGATGTACTCACCATTCCTGCAAATTTTGTACTTTATACGAAGATTTACCTTTCAAATTCAGGCTATCACCAATTGAAGAGGTAAAATCGGATTTAAAGGAAGCAAGTTATTATTATAGACACGCACAAAGGGTGTTTTTCACAGGTGCAAACCCATTTGTGCTTAGTGTGAATAAGCTTAAAACACTTGCGAAAATGGTACATCAATACTTCCCTGCTTGTCAGAGTATAGGGTGTTTTGCACGAATTACGGACATTACCCCTAAATCTGTTACAGAATTAAAAGAATTGCGAGAACTCGGATATGATGGAATTACAATCGGAGTTGAAACCGGATATGATGAATCTTTGATTTTCATGAGAAAGGGATTTCTATCAAAGGACATCATTGAGCAATGTAAGAAATTGGAAGAAGCAAATATTACCTATAACTTCTTTTATTTGACAGGAATTTATGGTAGTGGAAAAGGCAAGATGGGTGCAAAGGTAACAGCAGAAATTTTCAATCAGCTTCATCCGCAAATAATTGAATCTTCAATGCTAACAATTTATCCGACTTCGGAACTGTATAAGGAAATACAGGCTGGTAACTGGAAAGAAGAAACTGAAATTGAGAAGTTGGAGGAAATGAAGACTTTGATTGAAAATCTTAAAATTGATGCTCGATTTGTAACGGATGGGGCGTCCAACTTAATTCAGGTTAGAGGCAATTTGAAAACAGATAAACAAAAAATGATTGCTTTTCTAAAACAACAAATAGCAGAGCAAGACGAAGCTTATTTGAGAAGCTATCGTGAAAATCTGCCACATCTATAAAATCTATCTAATGAAAGCGGATATTAGAGTTATAGTAAAAGGTGTTCAACAATATGCTGATTATATTGACGAGATAGTGACTAATGCTATTGGAAAATATTCTATTGTTAATGGTCTGCATATTGTTGAATATCGAGAACTATGTAAAGGTGGACATATCATTGAAAACAAATTGGTAATCAGTAATAAATCTGTTTGTTTATACCGAAGTGGGAGTTTGTTCTCTGAAATGTCTTTCATAGAGGGAGAATGTACGGAATCTGATTATATTAATACAGATGGAGAACTCAATGTAAAAATCAAAACATTGTCTTACCATCCTACAATTGGTGATAACAATATTCATATTGAATTGAATTATGACTTATTCATAAATAACCAGTTCCTCTCGAATAACTCCCTTACCATATTTATTAATGAAATGGCATTGTAAACTATAATATTATGACTTTATGAAAATAAGAATAATTGATTTGTTGAAAACAACTACCTATAATATTAATGTAAGCGTAAACGGCTGGGTACGAACGCATAGACAAAGTAAAAACATTAGTTTCATTGCAATAAATGATGGTTCAACTGTTCATAATCTGCAAATTGTGGCTGAACATGAAAAGATAAAAAAAGATTTTCTTAAATTGGTAACTACCGGAAGTGCCATTCGGGTAGATGGTATGTTTGTACTATCTACTGGAAATCAGCAGCATGGAGAAATAATAGCCCAAAATATAGTTTTATATGGCACTGCCGACCCACAGGAATATCCTTTACAAAAGAAAGAACACTCGTTAGATTTTTTGCGGAATATTGCTCATTTGCGGATGCGAACAAATATTTTTGGAGCAATATTTAGAGTTCGTCATAATTTAGCTTTTGCTATACATAAATACTTTCATGAAAAAGGTTTTTTCTATTTTAATACTCCCATAATAACAACATCTGATGCAGAAGGAGCAGGAAAATTGTTTGAAGTAACAACGGGTGATAATCAAGATTTTTTTGGTGTTCCGGCGAATCTAACTGTATCAGGGCAATTGGAGGGTGAACTGGGGGCTTTGGGATTAGGGGCTATTTACACATTCGGACCAACTTTTAGGGCTGAAAACTCGAATACTTATCGACATTTAGCTGAATTTTGGATGGTGGAACCCGAAATGGCGTTTATTGACATCAACGATAACATGGATTTAGCGGAGGACTTCTTGAAATATGTAATTCGCTATGCTATTGAAGCGTGTGAAAGTGATTTGATTTTTTTGAATAATACAGTAAATAGTGGTTTAATCGAAAGGTTACATTCAGTAGTAAATAACAAATTTGTTCGATTGCCATATTCACAAGCAATAGAAATATTGAAACAATCAAACAGAGAATTTGAAATTCCAATAGTGCAAGGCATGGATTTAAGCTCTGAACATGAACGTTTTTTAGTTGAAGAATATTTTTGTTGCCCTATCATTGTTACGGACTATCCTAAAGAAATAAAAGCTTTTTATATGAAGTTGAATGAAGACGGTAAAACTGTACGAGCAATGGATATTTTATTTCCACAGATAGGAGAGATAATAGGAGGTTCCGAGCGTGAATCAGATTACCTGAAATTACGCCAGCGAATGGAAGAATTGGGTATGAATATGAAACAATTATGGTGGTATCTTGAAACACGAAGGTTCGGAACTGTTCCTCATGCAGGATTTGGGTTAGGATTTGAAAGATTAGTGTTATTTGTTACAGGAATGTCAAATATTCGTGATGTGATACCATTTCCACGTACACCGAAAAATGCCAATTTTTAAATCTTTTAAGTTTGAACGGTGCAAAAATACATTAATGAAATATTACTTCGCATTAATGAAGAAATGGAATTGCGTGGTATTGATGAGAATGTCAATACAGAAGATGCATTATATATGATAGACGTTATACGTCCATTGTTTGAAAAATTGCGAGAAATGACTATCGCATACGAATTTCAGAGTGAACAAGAAGAAATTCACTTTTTCAAAGAAATAAAGCCAGATATTCTTGGTAGGTACATATTCTTTCATAAAGTTGTTAGAATTGAAATGAAACGTCCTATTGGCAGTGATGATGTACAGAGAGAATATCTTCATAGTCAATTAAATAGTCTGAAATATTTTTTTGACCAAAATCTTGATTTTTACCAGTATTACCGTTCAAGAGCAACGCATTTAGATACTTATTACTTTGTTCGATATAAAAGTAACTTTCGGTTATGTTTAGATTGCAATTTTTTGGATAAAGACCCTGCTTTTTCAACCGGGTTTGACTATAAAGTGGCAAAAATATTATCTAATGAAATGTTGCGCATATATTTAAATCGCCAGTTACAGTTATTAGATAGAAAAACGCAGATTGCGGAAATACGAACTTCGCTTTCAGATTTTAGTTTAAAATGGACTGGCTCGAAATCTGAAGCAATAGAATGGGGATATGGATTGTTTGCTGCAAAATCCTTGAATTATGGAAATGCTACGATAAAAGAAATTATGGCGTTTATCGAAGCAGCATTTGGCATTGAACTGGGAGATTACTACCGAACCTATTTAAGCCTTAAAAATCGAAAGAAAGACAGAACTGCTTTTTTCACATTCATAGTAGAGCAACTGCAAAAGCGTATGGATGATGATAATCTGTAGATAAGATATTTAGCCAATTAGAAAACTACCATGTTATTACCAACTTGGTAGTTTTCCTTTTTATACAGATTAGCAATATGAATAGGACTAAAATATGTAATTTCCCTCTAAAATTCACTCCAAAAGACATTGAAAAAATTTCAACCAAGTTGATATAATCTTGTATTTTTTATCTTAAAGAAAGATGCAATTTTGCGGCAAATCAATTAGTTATCATTTATGGAAATAATAACATTCGAGTCCAAAGCCTATAAAGAACTGGACAA
>CATLLN010000020.1 GCA_950022695.1 uncultured bacterium
CGTTGCTGCAAAGTTGGTAAAGTTCGTAAACTTCTCGGTATTTCTCAGATTGTGACATAACTGTAAATTTTAAATTTGCCACAAAGGTATATTTATATTAAATCGGCGTCAAGGCGGAAAATAGGACGTTTACCGGTCTGGTACTGAAAGTAAAATCTTTCCAGATCTTCACTGCTATACATAATTCTATAAATTGGGTGGGCAGCGAAGGTATCACTTTCAATTAATAGCCTTTTTTTGACTGCTTACTCGCTTTCATATCATCATCAAGAGTAATACCACACTTTGTAATTTCATATATTCAATTTAATCTAAGGAGTACATTGTGTCCTAAGACTACAGTTCTCCTATAAATATAACTCTTCCATTTACCTTGATTCAAATCGTTTTTTGACAAAGTCATGATATTGCTCGAGAACAACATTCTTCGCAAAAAATTCGTTTGCAACAGTCAGTGCATTTGCTCCCATTTTTTCAATTTCAGAAGGTTCACAAAGTATATCCTCTATTTTATCCTTAAGCAATGATGGATTATTAGGCTCAACTACCCATCCAATATTATAACGTTTAATACAAAGTGCAATTTCAGAGTCTGATTCTCCTATGTATAAGATAGGTTTACCTGTTGCCATTATATTGTATGACTTAGAAGGAACCCCTAAACCATACATACCATCGGCCAATGTAACAATACCGATATCACAAGCATTCAAAAAATCATTCTGATTTGATCTACTTCTAAATCCTGCATACACTGTATTCTCATGCCTTTCTGCAAAAGATTCGATATCATTCCTCTTAGCGCCCGCACCAACAAATAGGAATATACATTTTTTACTCTTAAGCATATCAATGGCATTCATCAGATTATCCAGACCTTGAGCTTTACCTAAATTACCAGCGAATTGAAAAACAATCTTACCTGTTAAGGATGATTCCATCTCTTTAAATAAATTAGTATCGACCTTAGGAAAAGGCTTTACTTCATCAACATCTGCCCAATTTGTAATTAAGTTCAAAAGATTCCGACCTTTTGTTTTTCTTAAGACGACCTGCCTCATATCTTCACCTATCGAAATACAAGAATCTGCAGCCCCATACGCCCTATCAAATATATTCTTTAAAAAAGCATATAAAAACGATTTATGTCCAAGATTACCAAGACTTACAAGATTTTCCGGAAAGATATCATGAACAAGAATATGATAATGACATTTAGTCAATTTCTTTACCAAAGGCATGAATAACATAAAGAAAGCAGGATTAGTCAAAATAATAACTTCATCCCCCTCTTTTATCAGCTTCCGAGCAAGATTAAATAAAGATATACTAGAAGACAATAATCTTAATGACCGTTTTATTAAGTTATCTTTATCAACTTGCTTTCCTAACACTCTGTAAACTTCAATACCATTATGAAACTCTCTTGCTTTATTTGAAATAACATCAGAATCATAATAGGTGTTATTAGTGGAGATTACTCCAACATTCATCCCCTTTTTTGAAAGATAATCTGCAATTTCTGTGACATAATATCCTGTTGTAACAACAACAGGATAATAAAATTCAGAAACGAGCCAAACTCTATCCATAAATTTCAAATTAGTTGTCGCAATCTATAAATATACTTTTGCCAATTCTTTTTTAATAAAATTGACGTTGTTATACCTCCTAACATTTTCTAACATACCACTTCCTTTAACTTCCAAAAAATGAGAATCTTTTTGAATTTCATCGTAGATACTACAAAGAATATTCTTTAATTCATCATTTTGGCTATTATTATATACATAAACCATACCACTATCAAGAAAATCAAGGACAGTTCCTATTTCTGTAGAGATTACCGTTTTTGCATATGAAAAAGCTAAGATGGCAACACCTGAATTCAATGATGATTCAACATTATAAGGAATTAATACAATATCAACTTTACTTAATAAAGATGATATTTCACCATTGTCGATAAAACGAAAATCAAATATTACATTATCAGTTCTAACTTTATTCTTTAATTCGATTTTATAGTCATCACTATTACAAATTCCACAAATCCAAAATTCTATTTTTAAATCTGATATATCATTAGCAATTTTAATTATACTTTCTATATTTTTATAAGGCTTTATTGCGCCAAAGGTAAGAACAACAAGTTTTGAATTTTCTTTTCTATGAAGGGGGCTTTCCATTATATTTTCATATATTCCTTCATAGCTTGGATGAGGAATATACACTGTCTTTAATCTATATTTTTCAGGAACAAAATTTATACTATACTTACTATGCAATATAATGACATCAGAAATACGAAGTACAAAATTCATCAAATATTTAGATAATACTAAATTAGACTTATCATGAGGCAACTTATTATGCAATGTATAAACAACTCTCTTTTTAGTGACAATAAGGAAATATAAGTAAAAAAACTTAATAATGAATCCTAAATACAGTTTAAGAGGATTTGGTGAGAGATTTTCATACCAATTTAAATGAATGATATCTGCAAAAAGAAAATCAAACAAACTATTATTCTTACAAAGAATATATTTTTCTTTATCGATACAATCCCTCATAATAGAAGTATATTCATTTGAGGTCTTTTGTGGATAAAATAAAATCTTTTTCATTTCAAAGAACTAAATGACTCTAAATAATCATCGCGAAGTGAATCAACATTTGTAAATTTTCGAAAAAACGCTATAGAATCCTCTACACGAGACCTCATTTCCGTTGAACTACATCCTATAATTGATTCAACAGCTTTTAGATACATATCTTCATTTTTTAACGGAATTGCCCACCCTCCCTTTGTACTATTAATGTTAGACCAAGGAGTTTGATCGCTAATAATAATTGGAAGACCTACCGACAACGATTCAGCAATAATGTGCCCATAATTCTCACTAAATGTAGGAAAAAACAAAGCATCATAACTTGCTAAGATAATCGGTATATCATCATGCTTGCAAACCCCACAATAATTAATTTTGATTTTATCACTAAAATTATTAATAAATTTCTGACATTCCTCCCAATATTGCGGTTCTTCTATTGAACCATAAATATCAAATTGCAAACTCCCATCATTAACACGACTAATAACTTGTAACGCAAAAAGAAGATTTTTTTTCCAAACTATTCTAGATACAAAAACAAATTTTGCCTCACCTACTTTTTTTGTCGAGTAATCCTTACGTATTTTAGTTAGTGTCGGTACATTATTTAAAAAAACAATCCTATTACTAGAAAAATATTTTTTTATACCATTTGTTTCCTCATCTGAAGTTGATTGGAAAATAACATTTCTACTCAAGTGAAAACACTTTATAAAATAAATTTAAGTAGATGACAAAAATTTGAAAACATCAAATTTGGGGGTATAAGTCGGACGC
>CATLLN010000021.1:0-1983 GCA_950022695.1 uncultured bacterium
CCATTACCCACCCCCATGCCAGTACTGTAATAAGCCTGTAGTCTTGCTAACAGGGCAAGCATTATAGTTATTGACTTAGGTTTGCGATATACTAAGAAATTCAATACATTTTGCCTTGAATTACTTAGACGATTAAAGTATTCAAGCTCAATATCACTGGCATTTATGTACTCTGTTCTTATATGGCTCTTAGTTAAAGCAAGGTCAAAGTTATTTTCTCTTAATAATTCTATAAATCTCTCGGCTGTGAATATTTCAGATAGTGTAAATCCCTCGGGGGCTGTAGCAATGGTATTAAGCCATTCTAAACGGTCAAGAAGCTCTGTAGGATTGCTACTAAACAATTCAAACATCTGTAGCATAACAGGGGCTGTACTGTTTAAAACATCTGTAAGCCTTACAAATCCCTCAGCAGGTGTTGCAATATTTAGACCACTTCTAATATTCTTTAGTCTAAATAACTTTACTTCCAGTCTTAGAGTGCGTTCTGCAAGCTCAATTCCTGTATCACCTATAATATCAGTGTATCGTGTAGCTCTTGTTCTTCTTTTTACACTATAGTCTAATTCCTGACCTTTGCTGTAGATGACAAAAGAATAGCCTGAGGTCTTTGCTTTTGGTTTGAGAGTCAAACCATGCCTGCCATACTTTGCAATATTAAAACGGTTTGTAGCTATAGGAAAGAATGAACTCACACCGTCTATATACCTTGATACTTGTGTCTTATTCTCTAAGGGAATGTCAACACAGACATCACAGACAAATACCTGAGCACAGTTTATAAACTCATCAATATCAAACTCAACTACACCAAGCTCAAGCACCCTTTCAAGAGCTTCTCTGATATTATCTCTATGCAGACTTCCAAGTACACCAGTATCAGCCATCCATTTACCTGATAAGTCAACTACAAAGAAACCATTACAGATAAACATATTTAGCAAGCCTACGGTTGTTCTGTAAGTGCTATATCGTATTCGCTTTTTGACAGCCTTATCGTGGATTACATCACTTTCAGGAGTCTCTATTGTTTCATCTTCTTCATCTGTTTCAACTATGTTTTCAGCATTCTCAGGTGTTACATCGTCTAAAAAATCGTTATCATCCCACAAATCAGATAAATCGTTTTCATTGTCATCATCTTCATCAAATGGGTTTACAAAATTAGCTTCTCTTCGTTGTTCTGTTCTTAATTCCTCGGCTTTCATAAATTTAGGGGATACAGTTGGGTTGGGTACATTTTCCATACCCCATTCATCGAATTCCACCCTTTCACCATGCAAATCAAGGTTTAAAGCAATTCTAAGTCGGTCAAACTCAGTTCTTACAGGAATTGTAAAAGATGTATCAATCAGACTTTTAGCACTTCTTAACTGTGTTCTTATCGTGCTTATAGGGGGAATTTTATCTCCTATGAGATTGAAATCATTAGTTATTACATCCCCTGTTTTGGATAAATCAGGCATTATTTCAGATTTAGTTTTGTTATGCTTACGGGTCATGTCTTCTTCCTTATATTACTTTCGTATCATGACCCCTTACAAGCTCAAAGCCTTACTATACAAAGGTTTGTAAGTGCTTTTGTAAATCTTGTAAATTTAGCATTAACAAAATGGATGTTGCAAACACTGGTTTTGCACCCATCCATTTTAAGAAGTGTAAACTATTATTAAGCTGTAAGGCTATGACTTACTTACAAAGCTATCAATGCTTATATACAAGCCTGTCTGCTCACTGATGTTATCAATTATGTATACTTCTTCTCCCTTATCCCAATGAAACGGTAAGACTCCGTTATAGCAGGACTTGTAAATATCGTTGTACCTTGAAAGCAATGTATCACAGGCTTTTAAGTTCTTAGTTATTCCCTCATCTACTATATCAGACTTAATAAAGCTGTGTATCTTAGCCTTTACACGGTTTGACAGGAATTTGTCAAACTGTTGCATTTGAGTGCTATACCCCTTTAATCCCTCTGTTTTA
>CATLLN010000021.1:2083-3190 GCA_950022695.1 uncultured bacterium
TTACCTGCTTCATATTCTTGTGCATATTCAGTTATAAACCTCACTAATTCAGCTCTATCATTGAGAGTTAGCTTAATTGTAACAGAATTAAAAGTTATCTTAATAGTATCTTTATTTAACTTCTTAAAACTCCACTTTAAAAATATTGTAAGATTATCTATAGAGGTCTGTAAGTCATCACTACTTGATATGACAAGCTCTAAAGGGTTTTCATTTATAAGCAACCTTAACATTATTATTAAAGCTATATTATCAATTTCGTTCATCTAATCATTCCTATGTTTTCTATAACCTAGTCATATCAAGGGTTATAGAAGTGTCAAAGATTTTTGCCATACTGGAGTTGCAGTCAGCCACTTAACATGCATTTAAAATCAATCATGAAAAGGGCTTCTATCGGGGTTTAATTTCAAAATCAAAACCCAAAACATCAAGAATGTGTAACATCTCAATATGCCTTAAAGACCCTCTAGATAGTTTCCCTGAGAGGTTTGCACGGCTCTCTTTAGCATAGTATCTCTCATTAAGCTCTGTTGCGAGCTTCTCCAATGTGTAGCCACTTTCGGCAAGCAAGGCTTTTACCTTGCGTTTTAGCTTCTCTGTGTCCTTTTGGTCTAGCTCTTTCGCTAGTTCTTCTCTATTGTCTGTCATGTATATCACCTCAATGTTATAGTAGCTTGTTTACTATACATTGTCAATGGAATTATTAACAAATGTAACGGATATCTGAATTAAATAGTTGACATTGTTAATTGTTTGCTATACAATGTTAATGTAATAAAGAACAAACGAAAGGAAAAACATCATGACAACTACAGTAATTATCACATCAAACCTTGAAAACGAAATCAGAGACATTCGCACATTGGAAGCAAAAATTCAAGAACTTGATGAGCTTAAAAAGGAAAAAGAAGCTCTTATCAAGTCTGTACTTGATGAAGCAGGAGTTGAAGAACTACAAATTGGAGCATTTACAGTAAGGTTTCAAAACATTGTTAGAAATAACTTTAACACTACGGCATTCAAAAAGAAGTATTTAGAGCTATATAACGCATTCATCAAACAAAGCAATTACAGGAAATTTACAATTGTGTAGGGTTTACCCCC
>CATLLN010000022.1 GCA_950022695.1 uncultured bacterium
AATTGCCGATATGTAGAAAATAATCTTTTTCATGCTTCTATTACAGCTAATGGTTAGCAGGGAACGGCTTGTCCGTTATCCTGCGTTGTTAGCATTATTTTTTTGTTGTTTTATCCATTGCAAAAGTAAATTTTCAATCTCTTTTGCACCTGTCTCCTTAGCCAAAGCAAGAGGGGTGCTGCCGTTACTATCTTTTATATCAAGGTCTGCATGATATTCTAAAAGCAACTTCACCAGTTCTATGTTATTATTGGCAATGGCTTCCATAATCGGATATACTTTATAGGTGTCACATGGACTTTGGTAACCATTTACGTTAATGCCATGCTCCAGCAAGATATGGGCTAACTTTACGTTAGACAATTTGCAGGCGTATGTCAGGAGCGTAAGCCCATATTCATCACTATATACTCTATCGTTAATGTCCTTATATTGGGTAAGCGCATATTTTAGTACATCTTCTTTGTCAAAATAGATTGCCGTATATAGTATATCAAACTCGTTACAGTCATTACCCATTGCCATAGGCTCATCTTTTTCTGCCAGCAACCGTTTTACGGTTTCCACATCATTGTTGCGGCAAGCAACCCCTAACGGATAAAGTTGGTAGGTTTCATCTCGTATAGTATCTTGCTGCAATGGGCTTGCTTTCACGCTATCCAAACAACAAAAAAGCGTTGCAAGAAAAAGTAATGTCCAATTTACTATCTTCATATTTACTTTTTAAGTTGCACGTTAATGCTAATGGTTTGGTGAGGAACAGCATTAAGCTGTTATCTCGACCTTGTTACAGACGGTTTAAATAAGATAATTCCATTTCTAATACCTTATATATCCGACCTTTGGCATTGCGAATTAATATCGAAATAAAATCGAAAGCATTGCATTTCAGATACTCTTTGTTTACCCAGTCGCCATTGATTAGTCGTACTTGTTCGGTGGCGGGATATTCATCATCGAAATCAGTACTACTGCATCCAAGAATGATAATTTCAAATTCTGTTTCAGCATCTTTATCTACAAACTGAATCTCAGGAGATAATGGATGTTCTCTATTATCCTCTATAAGTAATGCTTCATATCCATTATACCGTTCATCAAAAAGAGTAATCCTTTCTCCTGAATGTACTGAATCCGCATATATTGCCAAAGGTGAAGTTTGCTTGCCTACAATGGAATTATCAATTAATTCACCACAAAAGTAAAGTTTGAATTTTGTTTCGTTTTGCGGTGATATTAACCGACCTTTCCAATACACAGGATTATTAAACCATGAATCTTCTATCAATTCAGGAAAATAGTCTTTGTGTATAATAAATGGTTTCAGATAATCCGGTATATATTCCATATATTTCTGTATTAAGTTGTCTGTAATGGTTAGCAGGGAACGGCTTGTCCGTTATCCTGCGTTGTTATCAACCTGTTCTAACCTCAAAGTTTATCAGACCGCTTAAATCTGCCGATTGTTTGCGTGCTAATATCAATGTATGAAAGTGTCTTGACTATCTCAATATTTTCAAGGTTCTCACTTCCACCCATTGCCAGTAGTGGGGAATACCCGAAACACTCGTCAAAGTCCGGTGTTCCGAGTTTCTCTTGTATTGTAAGATAATTTTCCAAATCAAACCAACCTTTCAAGGTGCTTTTATTGAAAATTATTTTATTCAGCAGTAATACAAGATTATCAGGGAGTATTAAATACGTTCCGTATCTGACATTCAAATAAACGATGTAGTTATTCAATTTCGGATTCTTTACATAAGCAAAGACATCACCGAAAGCCGTACACATGAACGGCAGAAACGATTTATCATACTCCATGACATAACAAGAGTTTAGCACATCTTGGTAATCAGACGGATTAATGATTTTAAGCATCCCGTCACAATAATTGCCGAACCCGACTTCCTGCCATAAAGTAGTCAGTTCGGGATAAGACAAATCGGCATATTTAGCAATAAAGGTATCATCTACTGCTTGTCTGATACTATTGAGGTTCTTTTCTAAAAATTTCTCGTACATATTTGTGCGCTTTATGGTTGATAATGGTTAGCAGGGAACGGCTTGCCCGTTATCCTGCGTTGTTAGCATCATATTTAACTATCAGCAGAAAGCGACATCTCCAGTTCCCACTTCGATAATATCATATTTGCCATTATCGACCTTTATCTTAATACCACAACCATGTTCAACGTCAAATTCAACTCTGAACTCTACTCCAAACAGTTCATCTTCATTTTGTTCAAACAAGACGAAAATGTTTATCAATTCTATATCTTGTACGTGTGCATCAATCTTGTAAGTATCTTTAGCCCATGCTATAATAGAATTACAAGCTCTACTATACCATTGTGGCATATTGTTTACAAAAGAAGCTATCTTTCCTTTATAATCTTCTGTCAGTTCTTCTTCTGATGCAGATAAACTATCTGATAAAGTGATACAAACCTCATCATCCAAGTCTTTCAAGAACACATACATTTCGAGGTCTTCATTAAAAATTATTTCTGTCGCTTTCATATCTTATTACTTTTTAGTTTGTTGATGCTAATGGCTGGACGGGGAACGGCGTTAGTCCGTTATCCCGGCTTGTTATGAACTTACTTTACCTCTTGTGCCTTTTTATAATTTGCATAGCGAGCATTTAGAGTGTCCCGCCATTCTTGGCTTGGGCAAGAGTTTATTAACTGAATATACTTATTCTCATCGTCAACACAAACAGACTCCACAAGTTTTAATAAACTCCATTGCAAATCATAAAAAGCATTCTCAGGAAAGATTTGTATCAACACCATAGCTTCATCAAATGATATGGGAAGTTGTATTTGTTCTAATAAGGCATCATAAGTATTTACTAATTCATCAATACTCTCTGTATCATTGATGCTTTCATTAGGCATACGACCCAAATCTTTCAACTGTAAAATTTCATTTCTCATATAGTGTACTCTAATTGTTCATAATGGCTTGGCGGGGAACGGCGTTAGTCCGTTATCCCGGCTTGTTACCAATATT
>CATLLN010000023.1 GCA_950022695.1 uncultured bacterium
AAAAGCAGGCGGAAGCACTGGAACGTGCAAGGCTGTTGAACGAGCAAGCCGAACAATTGAGAAAAGAAGCCGATAAACTGGGTAAACTATAAGCGGAGTAAAGCTGAAGTTATGAACCATATTCATAACTTCGGCTTATCTAAATTAGTTTGACTTAGATAAAATATTGATGTTGAAAAGAACAAAAAAATATTTTTTGCGAATTTAAATCTGAAAATTGTTATTTTTGCATGGACTTTGATTTATTGAAGTCTATAAATGTATATATTAAAGCGTTAGCTTTTATTCTTGCTTCTGAAATTTGGCGATTTTAAGTACTGCAATGAATTTAAGTGAACGCCTGCGCTATAGCGTGGGCTTTCCTTATTTGCAGTACAGGCTCGCCAAAGCCTCAGAAGCGTAGGGGATGTTCCACGCTTTTTTCATCTTAAAAAATAATATTATGGAAACGAAGAAAAAACAAGTTTTTAATGGACAAGAATTAGCTATGTTGTTTCAAGCTTTTTCAAAAAGAATATTTTCCAGACCTCAAAAGGGAGATATTTATTCAAAATCCAATTACTCGGATGATAATAGTTGTACATTTTATATTAGTTTATCTTATTATGACACGCTGTTGAAAGAATTTCAAAATGCGTATGTGCAAGGAAAGTTTGCGCACAGTAATGCTAATATTACATGGGTAAATTTAATGAATAAATTGATTGATGCCTCTAATGTTGTTGATTTTGAAGAAGAAAATAACTTAGAGGATTACTATGAGTCTGTTAATTCTTTTTGGTTCTAATTACAAAAATAACGGTTATGAGTAATTATTTGTATTCTTCAAATTTGCAGAAAAGGTTTGATAAGAGAGAATTAGTTTCTATATCTCAAGTTGAATATACATTTCAAAATATTCCATTAGATGGATCCCAATTACATAAAGGAGTTGTAAATTTTGTAATCAACGGTTATGTAAGTTTTGATATGTTCTTTCAAAAAGAAGAAAATGGTTATTATTTATATGAAGACCATTCTGGAGTATTTGAGGTTCGAATACGTTATAATCAAGTTGCACAAATTATCGAGAATATTATTCTTTGTAAGAAAGATGTTGATTTGGAAATTGATTTTATTAAAAATGGTATAGAGAATTTTGATAGGAGAATGCTTGTTGATAATGTGCTAACCTCCGAGGAATTAAGAGATGTGCATCCGGAACGTCTATATTCAGAGGAAAAATTGGATGATTTGATAGATACTTATGAGGATAGAGTTGATACAGCCTCTGATTGGATAGATGATTATGATACAGATTCTTATACAAGGAGTGTAATGAGAAGTAAATTATGCGAATATAGTCGATGTTTGAATGCTTTAAGAGCTGAAAGGGAAAGAAGGCATAATTTGTCTAATTTTAAATAAGCTATTTCATCGAATAATTATACAGAATATTTATATTTAATATAATATGGATAAATTTGTTATTATCAAGATTGAGGATAATCATTTAAATCCGGATGGTCATTCTCTTATAGTAAAAGCTAATCATATAGAGAATGCACCTGGATTTGGGTATCTTTCTGAAATGTTTGGGAATAAATATTATACGTACTCGTTGGATGAAACTTCTGATACAGAGATGTTTGTTTTTCCGTTTTCTGAAGAACTATTAAATCATATGTTATGTGTAGCAAGGCAAAAAGACGAAGACATATTTTGGGAACCTGACTTAAGTCTATTTTATGATGCACGTCTTCGATTAAGGGATGGTACGATTAAAATAATACATAAATCTATTGAGTTTAAAAGGAAAAGTCCTTTAGGTAAACATCTTACAAAATCGCTGACATTCATTCCACCTGTTGCTGATTGGCAGTTTAGGCACAAAGAGGTTTTGGGATATAGGTGTATTTTGTATCCTGCAACTCTGACAAATGTAAAAGATAATCTAGATGGTAGCTTTTCGTATGATTCTGGGGAAATTGTTTATTTTGTATTTCCTGACAATGATTATTATAATATAGTATTGAAAAACGCTATTTCTTTGGAGCCACAAAATAAAGAATTTTGGATTCCTAATTTAGATGACTTTTGTAAATATAGGGTTGATAAACGAAGCCCTTTTGGGTGTACTACACATGATTTATATATATCAAATGATTTGCCAACAAAATTATTGATTGAGAATTTGAATCAACTGTTCAACTAAAAGGGTATGGATAGCTATGATGATAATTTTTATACAATACATGAAAAGACGCTTATTTGAAAATGTTTAGTGGCATTTACTTTGGTAAGATAAAAGAATAGGTAATAAATTGAGTTTAATTGCCGCTTTGCCTATATAGTCAAAACATACTAAACCTATTTCTATGAGTAAAAATTATATTTACTGGCGAAAAGAAAAAACTGTTTACTCTTTTCGCCAGTATTACTTTTGACGAGTTGGGTTGTCCTTAATAATTTGATGAAGCAATAAACGCTTTTATTTCTTCCTCACTTGGAAGTTCTATCATGTACTTCTGTACGAAGATATTCGGGTCTAATCCGGCAGTGGCATACTTAACTAATGTATCTCCCTTTTCGGTGCAGAGCAAAATGCCGATAGGCGGATTATCATCCGGCTGCATCATTTCTGCTTTAAAATAGTTAAGATACATATTTAACTGTGAAGCATATTCATGGCGAAACTTGTCTATCTTCAATTCCACAATAACATGACATTTCAAAATACGGTGATAGAACACAAGGTCGGCAAAGAAAT
>CATLLN010000024.1 GCA_950022695.1 uncultured bacterium
TTTTATACCTTCTTATTAAGTCTAGGAATAGAATTATTACAGCCTTTAATAAATGGTTTTAGGTCAGCAGATATAACGGATTTAATAACTAATGTCGTAGGTGGAAGTATTGGATATATTATGTATTTAATATTCAAACCATTAACAATTAAAATATTAAATTATATAGGTCATAGATAATTACAAATGAATAAGAAATTAAACGATGTAAGTTTCAGAAAAAAACTCCACTAGAAGCTCTTGGCAGATAAAACTTACATCGTTTAGTTTAATTGCACAAACTGCGGACTTTCTATGGAGTTTTTAAACTTTATCTCTTATTCTTTTTTCTTATTCTACTACACTTTACTGAATATATCAATTTTTAAGTTGAAATTTCTATAAAATTTTAGTAAAATAGACATAGAGACCCCCTCCCCAATAAAGAGGCAATTTTGAGAGGGTATGAAATTGTGAATTATTATGATGGACTAGGTCTTATTAAATGTCCAATTCCACAAACTGGACATAAATTAAAATCTTTTCCAGACACTTTCTTTAGTATTTCGAGAGGGGAAATATTTTCTTTAGTTAACACTTTTGTATTTGTGAGTGATTTACAAAGTGTTAATTTTTTCGTTTTATTTCTATTTCCCAGTAAGCCAAAATGTCGTATCTTCATAAATCTTGGTGGCAATATATGTAATATGAATCTTCTAATAAATTCATCCACATCTAATACCATTGTTTTCATCTTATTTTTATCTCTATAATCTCGCCATTTAAAAGTTACCTTTCCATTATCTATATTTAATATTCTACTGTTTGAAATTGCTACTCTATGAGTATATCTTCCTAAATATTCTATTACACTATTGGCATTTTTAAATGGTGGTTTACAATATACAATCCAATCTTTAGAATACAATGATGATATGAATTTATCAAATTCTTGACTTATTTTTAATTCTTTAATTTCCTTGTAAAAATCAAGTTTTTCTTGTTTCATGCAGTATATCAATTTTCCTCTAAATACCTTAGATAATACTTTTACTGGTATGAAGAATTTCTTTTTACTATTTCTCCATTTTCCTAAACTATCAAGTCCTCCAGCTGGTACAATACAATGTATATGTGGGTGGTCTTTTAAGTTTTGTCCCCATGTATGAAGAATAGTTGTAAATCCTATTTGAGCTCCTAGATATTTTTTATCATTTGCTAGTTCTTGTAATGTTTCTGATACTGCTTTAAACATCACATTATACATTTTCGTTTGATTGTAATATATAACTTTATTTAATATATCTGGTATTGTAAATACCACATGAAAGTATTGAACATTTAATACATTAAACTTTTGATTATATATCCATTTTTCTTTTGCTGAAGTCTGACATTTTGGACAATGTCTATTTCTACAAGAGTTGTAACTAATTTTCTTATGACCACAATGGTCGCATATATCTTCATGTGCTCCTAATTCTGCTGTTCTACATTTTTCTATTGCATTTAATGTTTTCTTTACATAGATTGGCAAATTATGTTTTTCTTTATATTGTTTTCCATATTGCTCTAATATATCTTGCAATTCAGGCATTTTCATCACCTGACCCATACAATCTGTCTAATGGATTTACAATATCTTTTTCTACATTTGCAAGATGTAAATATTCCATTGTTGACCTTATTCCTGAATGTCCAAGTAATTTTTGTAAATGTAATATGTCTAATCCATTTTCTATTAAATCTGTAGCAAAATTATGCCTTAATCCATGTACTGTTACTTTCCTTGTTATTCCTGCTTTTTTTCGTATTCTTCTAAAAGCAATCTCTGGTCCTGATAAACCATATTTAGCATGAGTCATCGGAGATACAAATAAGTATCCTTCTGGGTGATTTGGTCTATATATTTTAAAATATTCTCTTAATATTTCAAGATTTTTTTGTGATAATAGAGTATATCTATATTTATTTCCT
Organism: uncultured bacterium; assembly: GCA_950022695.1. Taxonomy (GTDB): domain Bacteria; phylum Cyanobacteriota; class Vampirovibrionia; order Gastranaerophilales; family Gastranaerophilaceae; genus Zag111. Next base: position 1,957 of record CATLLN010000024.1, read on the forward strand.
TTTCCTTCTTGTACTAATATTCTCATATTTTCACTATCAATATCTTTTATTTTCAAATTGCATAATTCCGATAATCTAAGTCCACCTCCATATGCTGTCATAAACATTGCTTTGTACAATAAAGAATAGTAAAAGCCATCATCACATGCTTCAAAAAATCTTTTTAATTCTTCTTTTGTAAACATTTCTGGTTTATTCTTTTGTATTTTAAACAACGGTATTCTCTTTAAATTCAAAACTTTATTTAAAGTTGTCCCATACATAAATCTTATTGCACTATTATATGTATTCACATCTCGTCTTTTGTTTTTACAGTCTTCTACTAAATATTTTAAGAAAGCTCTAATATCATCTTCTGTTAATTCTTCAATATTTTTTCCTTTGTGAAAATCCATATATCTACTAACTCTCCAGATATACGATTTCATTGTTTTTTCTGACAATCCTCTAAATGTCATGTCTTCTTTCATGTGTTTTAATATTTCTTCATTACACATAAAAAAACTCCTTTCAATAAATATTTGTAGACATAATCTACTTAATATCTATTTTAAAGAGTTTATCTTGATATTTCAATACTTACAAACTTTTTATACTATTTTATACTCTAACTAGTAGCAATTTCTTATTTTTAGTGCTATACTAACTTAAACGACCACTGCGACAGCAGTTTAGTGCAATTAC
>CATLLN010000025.1 GCA_950022695.1 uncultured bacterium
GCCGCAACTAAACGGCGCTTAATTTTATAGGTGGGCGTCGGATTTGACCCTTACGTTTAATTGATTAAATTTTAAGGATTAAAATAAACCAGTTATATCATCAATACCCTCAACAAAGTTACCAAGAATATTATCGACATCATTAGCTTGGCGTTCAACAATTCTATATAATCTGAGTAAATGGCTTTCGTTTTGTAAATCGCTTTCATAAATTTCGCTTAATGTTTCATAATTTGTGGAGCAAATAGAAATTTCTGCACCAGTAGTTGTATAGGAGTCACCGTAAGCATCTTCGGTGCTGTATTGAATTTTTTGGATAACTAAAATATTTCCGCCTTTTTGGGTTTCATATGCAGGATAGTAATGGGGAAAACGCTTAGATTTACATCTTTGCCAATTAATATAGTTAGACTTTGTTCCGTTGATTAGTTTCACTACAAATTCATCATAATTCATTTTTTGTCCTCCATTATCCGATATAGATTGAACCATGTTTTAGAGCGCCTTTGATGTGTGATAATTTTTTGCAAAGGAGTTCTTGATTAATGTCTGCTGTCTTTTTTTTGAGTTCATGTTGAATACATGATAATTCAATACGAATTCTTAAAGGTAAAATTTTTTTATGTTGCTCAAGTAGACCGATTATTTCCTCTATCTCTGAAATGATGTATATATCAAATAATTTATCATCATGAATATTTTGGCAAATACTTTGGATGTCTTTAGCAAGCGATTTTTGAATGTTGCCACGGTGCTTGTCTAAATCTTTATGCTCTAAAATTAGCTTTATATTTTTTTTAATATTTCCGGTCATTAATGCAAGAAAAATAGAAAAAAGCAAACTAATTAAACTTATCCACCCACCATATTCATTTAGTGTTTTTGTAAGTACATTTATCATAAAATAAACTCCTTTGTATTATGTTTTCTGCTTTTTCCACTTATAACTATTATTTTTCTTGTCATTTCCTTTTTCATCAACACTACTGCTCGTAGCAGGCCAGTTGATTTTCCATTCAAAATACTCGTCCTCTGAAATCTCTCCGCTTTTTAACTGCTCTTTCCTCAAACACCACTCCCGCATGAAATCATTGACTAAACCATACTCTAGCCACATACCTACCGGAGCATGAGCAGGCCAGTCATCATTGTCATAGTAACGCACCGACTTATCATCAGAAGCGTTGCATTTGCCGGGATTGCGGACAAGCTGAAATAAATGGATCGTGCTACGGTCATCTTCATCAAGCCAAAGGAATGTAAGCATAATATCTTCGGCGCAACCGGGAGTAACGCCAATAAAATGGATATAATTGACGTTCAGTATCTTTGCCATTTCCATTAAAGTGTTGTTTTTGGGAACACGATAGCCGGATTCATACTGTGCGATACGAACATCAGCATTGCGTTCCTCATATCCCAATTTCAAGCCTAGTTCACGCTGTGTCAAGCCCCGGAACGTGCGTATTCTCTTTATCCGTTCTCCTAATACCATAGTCATGTGTCCTTTCTGAAAATTAGAGTGATTGTTTTGAAATTATCATGTTACATCTGCTCCACAACTCATCTTTATATGCAAATACATCTTTATCAATCTTTCTTTCAACAAAGCCGACTTTTTCATAACATTGCTTTGCTAATACGTTTTTACTGAAAACATTTAGTTGAACCACTTTTGCGCCAGTTATCTGAAAAGCGAATTGCAGAGCCAGATTCAGCATTTCTTTTCCGTAACCTTTTCCACGTTTGGTTTTATCAACAATAACAAATTTAAGAAAGCCGATATTGTCTGCTGTATTGACAGAATAACAGAAGAAGCCTACTGCCTGTCCGCTGTTTTCAGTTGCTACATAAGCACTGTCTGTCCAGTCCATTGCATTTTTCTCTAATAAATCATGGAAAGATTTTTGTGTCATGGGGTATGGCAAAAGATTTGCACACCAAAAAGCATGAGTTCTTTCGTCATCAATCCATTTTGATACATATTCGTAATCTTTGCTTGGTATATACGGTCGGATTCTCATAAATGGAATGTCCTTTCTCCAATTTATTTATAAATTTGTTATAGGTAGTACACCATAATATATTCTTCTTCATTCTCCCTTACAATTTCAAAACCAATCTTTAAATACATCTTTGCCGCATAATTGGCTTTTTGAACAGAAAGAGAAACCCGGCTGTACCCATGTGATTTAAGCAGGGTAAGAATTTCTTTCATCATAGCCGTTCCAATGCCAAAGCCCCGGTATTCTTTATAAAGAGAGATTGCCAAAGAGGGCGTTTCATCATCTATATGTCCGTAATCGTTCATAATGCGAACCCAAACAGCCCCAACAATCTTACCGCCAACCTCTGCCACTAATCCCCAATCATCTTTGGATTCCCCGAAATGCTTAACATAAATCTGTAATTCGGGAGATGAAATAATACTTTTGGGTGGAGGTTCGATACCCTCTGGAATAAAGATTGCTTCATATAGAAAATTATCCAGTAACGGATATTCCTGTTTTTGTATTTCTCGTATCGTATACTCCATAGCTTACCTCTCA
>CATLLN010000026.1 GCA_950022695.1 uncultured bacterium
CGCAAAGATATGCTGGGTTGCGATGCGTGTCAAGGCGGAAAATAGAATGGTTACATGTCAAATATATTTTCTTTATCTATATATATATTAGAGTGGTCTTTTATTTGAAGACCTAACTTTTGTTGAAGAATTTTAAGAGAAGAAATCTTTGTTAAAATAAACAAAACCTTATTGTTTCCTATATTTTTTTTCATGAAAAATTCTCCATCTTGAATACATCCATGACAACCAGTACCAGGTAAAATAACTATCCATTGATAATTATCTGTAATATCCAACCGTTCAATACAATTACTGAGAAATTTTTTTCTTTTTCTTCAGTTTTCTTATTACAAGCAATTAAGCAAGATAATATGACAAATATGGGTATACAAAAAACTAATCTTTTCATGTGTAATTGATAAATGAAAATTTTATTAATATCAGATTTGTTTGATTGTAAATATTTTAAAATTCATATAAGTTTCTTCTATATCTTTGGGGTCAATATATTCAATATTTAACCCTTCTTCTGTTACAAATGAATTTGTCCAATTCCATTCTTCTGCTGTTCCTATAAGTTTTTCGCCTAAATATTCAAATTGTTCATCCATAAAAATTATAATTAATGGCTTTTCATTTAGTTGCGTACGAGTCGTTGCATTTTTTATACCTTGTTGCATAAAACGATAATATATTTTACGCCACGGGTCATATAGAATAGCACTATATAAATCTTGTTGTAAGTAGTGGGTATAAATTAGTTCCCTAGGTGTTCGTTCTGATAGGAAATCCCAATCAATAGAATATATAGTTCGCGCCACATTACTTCCACCATATAAAGATTGACTAACATTAGAATTCCAATTAGATATATAAATTTCATGTGAAGCAGTAAAACTATGCACTATTTTTCCAGTAGAAGATATTGTAGGATAAACCTGCATAAATAGAGGATCTTCCCAATTTGCGTTCTTTCCGTAAATTTGGGCAGGATAAGAATGATAGTGTTTTATTTGATTATTATCTAAATTGATGCAAGTAGTAAATAAGAACTTATCAATCGAAGATTCTTTAATTGAGAATGGGCATAGTCCCGTTAATATAATATGGTTGTCCTTTTCAAAAATCGGACATACTGTACTAAAAGCATACTGAGGATAAAATAAAGCCCAATCAGGTTCGCTTCCTTTTAACGAAAACCGCTGTTTTACCTGTCCTTTATAATCAGCTAATACTAATTCAACCAATGGACGATTGTATAAGAAAATCGAGTCCGTGTTTTTTATATAATAACCCGCAATGCTTAAAACTGCATTTGCACCCTCTTTATTGTAATGAATTTTTTTTATAAATTCGCCATTTGTATAGTTGTAAAAATAAATCGAATTGTTGTAAGGGTTAAGTAAAGTAAGCATTTTTATTCCAGAAGTATCCTGATAGATTTGCATGTAAGGAGATTTAGGTGCTGTATAGTCATCTAAAAGAATTTTTTTCTCACTATTTACTATTAGATTATACTTTGACTGGAGTCTTCCAGCTTGTTCATTTTTTGATGATACAATAGAGTTTGAACATGATATAAATGTCGTAGAAAACAAAAGTAAATAAAATAATTTATACATATATCGACATATATTAAATTTAATTGTTATCTAAGAGTATCAGAAAGGTTCATTTTTTATTCTCTTTCTGATACTCTGAATTTTAGGTAAAACTTTTATCCACGAGTAGTATCGCAGTCATAGTTTTCACCACGTCCCCAAAAACAGTTGTTGCTTATTCCACAACTGCCATTATTAAAAGAGGTACTTACACATTCAGCATTTGCTTCTGTAGCGTTAGCCAAATCAGCAAGATTAACATCTTGTGAACCGTTTTCTGTGTTAACAGATGCGTTCACGACCAAAGCTACAGCAAAGATGGCTGCGGCTCCAAACAATTTTAAAGCTTTTGCTTTCATAATATCTAATGTAATTAAAGTTAATAATAGGGAGTTTAGTAGATGACAAAAAATGAATTTTGTCGGTTATATTATTGATTTTTAATTAGTTATTTCTTGTAAAAGTCCCTGAAAATTAGTAACTTTAAAGAAAAGTTTAGCCGCTTTTTCCATGAAAGTTACGATAACTCCCAGGGACTGCGACAAAGTTAATCAAAT
>CATLLN010000027.1 GCA_950022695.1 uncultured bacterium
AAGCATTATGAAGGGTTCTCAACGAGTGTTAATGATTCCATGAAACTGGAAGAGGAGTATATGAGCAAGATAGTTGAGGGATGTGTGACAACGCTGATAGATATTAACCGAGTTTACATTAAAAATGTGGGTAATTTGTTTATTGAATCTTTTGATTTGTCACTATTATTACAATTCAATAACAAGACATCGACTAATCTTATAATCAGCCGATGTCAGTATTATTCAATTGTCCGCAAATGTTTCTTTTATGAGTTTACGCAAAACTATTGATTAATCCCAAAGTACCTACAAACAAAAATACGCATATGTGGGTATACGATTTTAATTCTGTCAGCATTCTTCAACATTACTGATGAGATAATGTGCAGTATATCTGAAAAGATATTTATAGATATGTTCATTTATTATTCCCAGGTACTAATGATTAAAACAAAATTTTCTATTCGTAAAGAAACATTCCTGATTTAAAAGCCTCATCATATTCTTTTTTATCCATAAATTGGACTTTAGACCGCCACAGTTTTTTTAAGAACTCAATTTTTTTCAACGGAATGTTATTCTCGTTCATGAATATATAATCTTTTATATCATTAAATTGAATCCAATCTAATGTCGGAATTACTGGATTTAGATATTGACTTATACCACAGAAACATCCTATAACAAATACAAATTCACGAACACGATTACATAAAAACACAGAATTTACAAATCCCGACCCAATATTTCCGCAGTTAAATAATGAATCCAGTATTTCCATGTTTTTATGAATATAATTCAATACAACTTTATCGCCTTCTTTTTTAGATTTTGTAGGGAAAATGAGTTGATTTGAATTAATATTCCTAATGCCTCGATATTGCAATCTCTTTTGAAGATTATTGTATTTCAATTCAAATAATGACGTCTCATCGGACAATGGCGAATTAATGATTGAAAATTCATTCACTATATTGCGTGCATCAACCACTAAATCCCATGAAAGCAAATCTTGATTAAGTTCATACCATTGTTCAATTGTGCGCAGGTCTTTATCGAGATTTCTGACGTTGTAGTTGTGGATTGTTAATTGGTCTTCATCTGATAACAATCCTACGATATTTAAAAATTCTTTCTGATCTATAGATAGACTTTGAGCTGCCTTGATTGTCTGCCTTAATGAACAGAGATTACCTCTGAAATAGTTGTCTATTTCAGAAGTAATCTTTGCATTAATATTGGAAGCAATAATAACAAGGAATAATAGGAGTGTCGTTATTTTTGCCATTTTTTTCTTTCTACTGACGATACGTTGTTTTTATCATTCAAGTGGAGAATAACTGTCCCAATTCGATTTTCTGAACTGGTATCGCTAGCATCCTTAAAAACAGGAAGAACCATTTGTCCATTATCGAAAAATCTATCAAATGGAGGAATATAGGCTCCGGTAACTTGCTGCTCCATACTTGTTGCTTGAATATGAGCTTTAGTCAATTTTATGCCCTTAACCTGTACTTGATATTGTTCAAAGGTCTCATGCATGAGAGCACTTGCTCCATTTAGCCATTCTCCTTCTCCAAGTGTCTGAATATCCGATATTGCAACAGATTGTATTGCAGCATCGCCAATTGGGACTGAAAGAGATTCAACAATGTTAATCTTTGTATCTCTTTCGTCTGTTACAATTTTATTCAGCGCTTTATAATAGTTCGCTTGTTCAGGAGTCATATCACTAGGATTCTTATCTTCAATCTGAGTTATTTGAACTTGCTTATTTTCATCTAAATTCAGTGAATAGAATCCCCCCATGCCTTTCTCATAAAAAGAAAGAGTAGTCTGTAAATCAGCATCTTCACCTACTAATGTTAATAACAATCCAATTTTATCATAATATACTAAAGGAGAATTGGCACAAAATACATAAGCAGATATATTCGGATATTTCTCTTGAAGCGGATCTGTTGACATCCAAAGGCTGAGGCGTGGTTCATAGTAACGGGCACCATAGTAGTACATGCCTGTCTCCTCATCAAACTCTTTTGCGTTGAAGAGATAAGGAGTGTTCCATACGCTGTT
>CATLLN010000028.1 GCA_950022695.1 uncultured bacterium
GCAACGGCAAACCGACCGACATTTACGTTTGAGCAACGATTAAATGCAAATCGGATTACAAGACACAAACAAGCCATATAACGGAAGAAAGGCTGTCCCAAATAACGGGAGTAAACATCCGTACCGTCAAACGGTCTGTCCAACGATTAAAGGAGTGCGGAGCAATGCAGGTTACAACCCGCATAATCGACGGATGCAAACGCCGTAATTCCTATTATATAGTCAATCCCCAAACGGATTTCTATTTCGTGGATAACCGATTCTTTATCAAGAACCACCCGCCGAAAATCGCGGGCTTTCTGCTCTTATTAAAGGCTGTGTGTCTTAATAATACGAATACTATCCTTTGAAATATCGGACAGATTGCCGATGCTGTCGGGATGAACCGCAACACGGTTTCCGCTCTTATTAAAGAGAGTAACGGATTAGGGCTGATTAAGGCCCTGCCGAGCGGTTATGAAATAACGGATGATTGCTTTATAAACCCGCCGCAGAAAGACACGGCACACGCCGTCTATAATGAAATATGCCGATTCTGCATAACAAAGGGAACGAATCCGCCGCAATGAAACGAAAGGGCAATGAATCGGATTCTTACTAAATACAACATTCCGAATCTGCTAATAGATAATCCGCTGTCGGTTACTTACGCCCTAAATGAACGGTGCAAGATGATTCCCGAATCCGTGTCGCTGGCTTATTTCGTTAAAGTGTTATGCACCCAAGACCCGATAAAGGCAAACAAGCTACATTCACAATCTTTTCTACTCACATAATATACTTTCGTTCAGACGCTCCGATTTTATAGTCGGGGCGTTTTGATTTATAATCCCTATGGCAGATTATTTGGAATAAAATTTAGCCTTTTTGAAGCATGACAAAATTACTCGTCATGTGTCAATCTGGCATGCATCAATTATCTAACAGGTCAATATGACTTATTTTACATCTAAAATATCTATTTTCAGTGATTTGCATGCTATTTGATGGCTCATAAATAGCCAACAAACCTACAAACTTAAAATGAATAATATGCGAAAATTAAACATCAAGGAACTTGTTGATTTCAGACGTAAATCAGACCGAGCAAAACAAAATTTTGCACTAAACTTAAAACTTAATAGAGTGGAATCGGAGGCAGAGGGCGGCGGTGATTATTGGGTTAGTTCGGTGAGTGCTATTGTTCAATCATTTAAACATAATGACTTACAACCTGTTCTGGATAGAAGAAGTGAATTAGAGGAGAAATTTGATGCAACGAAAGTTGCAAAAACAAAAACAATGTACAAAAGAAATATTAACATCTTATATTCTTTTGAAGACATTGATTCAAATAAATGGCGGCCGAATTCCAAAATTGATTTTCTAAAACAATCCAAAGATAATCAATTACTAACGGTTAGAGGACTACAACTGCAAGTAACTCCGAATTGTGTTTTTGAATTTGAAAAAGACGGCAAAAAAGAAGTCGGTGCTATTTGGTTTATTGCTAAATTGAACGGGTTTAGCAAGGATGAATTAGGCATGTTTGCGAATATTCTTTGGTTATATCTGAGTGCTCATTTTTCAAAAGATCGCATAATAAATCCTCAATATTGCATTGCGGTAGATGTTTACAAAGGTCAAGACGTAAGCTATTTACAACCTAAAGAAAATGGAGTGCCTATGATATTGAATTCGACTATTGATGAAATTAAGAAATTAATGGGAGGGATTAATTGAGATAATTTTACTATTTCACATCATTAGTGTCCACTAAAAAATCATAAAAGTTCTTTGAAAATATTGAAAGTT
>CATLLN010000029.1 GCA_950022695.1 uncultured bacterium
CGTCCGACTTATACCCCAAAATTCGATGTTTTCAAATTTTTGTCATGTACTTAAGAAAATCTTATTAGTAATGTATTGTTTAAGACTTTATACTTATGAAAATCAGAATATTGCATTTTGTATTATCCAGTTGTCTTATCTTTGGCTGTACTAGTAAATCTTCCAAAAATAAAATAGTGGACTTTGATAGTATTCAAACAGCAAAACTAATTGCTGAACCTATTGATGTACCGAATGAAGAAACTATTCATGTGAATTATGAAACACCAGTGCCTATTAAATATATACCAGTAGTAGAAGAGGAAAAAACAGATATTTATCAAATAGCAACAGATATACCGCCAGAGTTTCCCAAAGGTAATAAAGCAGTGTTAGATTTTATCTATGATAATTTGAAATATCCAAGTGATGCCCTAGAAAAAGGAATACAAGGAAGAGTAATAGTCGGAGTTGTTATAGATGAAAACGGTTCAGTAGCACAACCTAAAATACTAAAAAGCATATCACCCTCTTTAGATAAAGAAGCATTACGAATTGTTTCAATTATGCCTAAATGGAAAGCAGGAAAACTAAATGGAGTACCCGTAAAAGTTAAGATGTCATTTCCAGTAATATTTAAACTACCTAATGATGATAATGCTTTAAAAACAGATAGTCTTATTGAATCAATAGAAGAATGAATATGCAGTATAACCTATTATAAAATTTTGAATATATGAAATTTAATATTATACATATTATCATTTGCATTTTTGTATTTGTAGGATGCACACAGCAAACAGTTAATAATTCAGTTGAATGTTTTACTATTAAAGAATCTGGTTCAAGTCTTGTATATTGTAGTGACACATTAAAATCAAAAATCCAGATGGAAATAATAAAAGGACATTATACTGTAGAAACTAAAGAAGTTTTTGCTATTGTATCAAATCCTAAACATCTTTCTTTGGGCTATGACTCAGCTTGGAACTTGGAAAAATGGGAAAATAGCCAATGGATAATACTTGACAAGAAAAAACATACTAATTATTTTGCAGAATTGCCTTTTCTTGCTGCTTACTACTATTGTTTTAGTTTTCCTATTGAATATTATCCTATAACAAAAGGTAAGTATCGTATAACTAAATCCTTATGGGATAAAGATAGAGAAATTAAGTTAAATGCCGAGTTTGAAATCAACTAAATAGAATGAATATAATAAAAGCCAACTTATCCGTAATTGGGCAGGTTGGCTTTTTTTCTTAATTATTTTGCTCTAACATAAGTATCTAGAGTGTACCAGTTTTCATTTCCATCATCACCAACACATTCCAATACTAATTTTGTTTTATCTAAAGATTTTATTTCGGCAGTATCCCAGCAGTCTTGTATATGAGGGGTAACGGTCAATGTTGTTCCTGATAATGTAGGATGGTATGTAAAAGGGTCATTTTCCCATGAGCCATCTTGAAAATAGTACTCTTTGAAAGTATATTTTCCATTTGAATTTTTAGTAACTTTCAATTGGGTTTCCTGCAAATCTGGATAACTTTCATCCCAAGTGTTTTTATCGTTACCGTTTTCAATGTAACCTTTTGAACTTTGCAATAGCCAAGTACCTTCAATATTGAAAGTTTCTCCTTGTTCTTCTTCATCATCATCACTGCAAGAAGTAAAGTTCACACACATTACTACGGCTAGTAAAGCCATTCCAATTAATCTAAAAGTTAAGTAGATGACAAAAATTTGAAAACATCAAATTTGGGGGTATAAGTCGGACGC
>CATLLN010000030.1 GCA_950022695.1 uncultured bacterium
AATTGCCGATATGTAGAAAATAATCTTTTTCATGCTTCTATTACAGCTAATGGTTTGGTGAGGAACAGCGTTTAGCTGTTAACTCGACCTTGTTATAAACTCAATTTGGATTTGAAAAATAGCTTATTGTATTCGTTCAAATAAAATAGCATCCTTACTTTCCCAAAACTTAGCTTCTGTTATTGCAAATCCCAGTTTTGTACAATACGATAGTAGGATGTCTTTATTCACTCTATTTTTGATAAGCCTACGTTTATAATAGCTTTCATCTTCAAACCACTGGACAATACCATTTTCATAAAAAATCCATTTAGGGTCTTTCATAGCATATACAGTCCTAACAACTATTCCATTTTGTATGAATTGAAAAGAGTTCATGCTATCAGAGCTATCTATATTAGTGATTTGAAAATTGTAACAATCGCATTGTAATTTTGAAGATAAGCAACGAACCAAAGTATTCCAACCGTCCGAGTAGTTGGAATACATAACGCTGATATTTTTATTTGTTGCAGGCGCAAAGAAATATGCTTTCTCAAAATGCACTCCACCTTTTAAGGGACTATTATCATACAAATCAAACACGAATGGTCTAAACGATAACTTTCGACTGCCATTCTCTAAGAAATCAGCACTTAAAGTTTTTACAATGTCCTCTAACGAGCATTGAAAACAACTAAAAGTGAAATATGAAAATTGTTCTATTAGCATGATGAACTCTATTTTAACGAATTAAGCTATTTTCAGCCATTGTTTATAATGGTTTGGTGAGGAACAGCGTTTAGCTGTTGGCTCGACCTTGTTAGCAAAATATTATACCCATTCTAATATTGGGTTAGGTCTATGAACAAGATACTGTTTATTACCCGGAATTGAAAATGTTATTCCTGTAATGCGATTTCGTTCAAGTTCCTCTTTTAGTTTGTCAGATATATAAATCATCCATGAAAAGTAGGGTATTTGAAACAAATCCATTGAAAAATTAAAAGAACGATTAAAATATATCTTGTCAACTTGTTCAAAACTCCAATACTCCTCAGATAAAGTAGATATTTGTTTCTGATTTTTTTCTCTTAGCTTTGCCGTTTCAGACAACTTACTTATCATTTCCGATATAGTTTTGTTATGTATAGGCAAGTTCTCTACATCTTTTCTATCTCTTACTAAGTGGTATTCTCCTGCTTTTGTTTTTATCCGAATATTAGATTTTTCATAATCAATCATTCCTAATATATCATTTTGAATATAGGTAAAGTCATAATGTAGAGCATAATAGTTGGCATCTACTTTATTCCTTTTTTTAGGCATATAAACATCTACATTAAAAAACCGATGTTCGGGTAAAGAACAAAGTTCTATGATGTTTTTGACCTTTTCGGATATACACAAATGCTCTATCGGGCTGAAAATAAAATCATTCAGCCTATTAAATTCCACATCATCATAAATCCTAATTTCAAGATTTAAATCGGGAATTTGTTCAGGATACGCACCGTTTTCTTTGATATATTCTCTCAAAGAGAATTTCGGCTGCTTTTTCCAATAGTTCTTTGTAAACTCCGCAGAACTTGTGTCCTCTACTTCTAATACATGGTATTCTTTGTTCATAGACTTTATGTTTTTGCTAATGGCTTGACAAGGAGCTGCGTTTAGCAGCTAACTTGGCTTGTTAGTAATAAT
>CATLLN010000031.1 GCA_950022695.1 uncultured bacterium
ATTGCTATCGGTTGAGACTTTATTCTAATATGCCTATGTTATTTAAACTTTATCACAGGAACTACTTTTTCACCAAGTTTGGTCTCATAACGAAATGTTCCTATTTGCATAGCCTTTTTACCTTTAGGTACTTCAATTACCTGATCATCATAAAACAGATTTTGACCATCTGTCACAATATAGACGACCGGCCCAGTAAATAATGAAGTTGAATACCCTTTCTCCTCGCAATTGGCCAAAGCACCATCCCCAAGAACCTGAAAAACTTCAAATTTTGTTGCGGTAGTAAATACCGTCTGTTGCTCGGCAATTGTAATATCTGATTCGTTAGTATTTGAATTGGTAATACCTATAACAAAAAGTACTGTAATTGTTAATACACACCCAGTAACAACTCCCAAGAAGAATATCAAACTCTTTCTCATAAGTAATATTTTTAATAACATTCAAATATACAACATAATTCTGAATTACAGAACAATTGAGAGCGAAGAAATTACAGCATTAATTCCCTAGCTCTATACATGACTTTATTTCCCTAGCGACTTGAATACTTTGGCTATGCAACGCTTTTTCTGCTCCATATTGGGGTGTACATATAAGTCCAGCGTAGTTGAAATGTTAGAATGTCCCAGTAATACACTAACGGTCTTATAGTCACAACCAACTTCTATACAGCGAGTCGCGAAACTGTGCCTGAGTCCATGATACTTCAGCTTGGGAATATCAAGTTTCTCCATAAGCCTTTTATAGTAGTTGCGATATGTGCGTGGCTCTGTCGGACGCTCATCATTAGTAAGAATGTAATAATCGTCATTAATTACTTTTTTCAAAGGCTTTAACATAGTAAGCAATTCTTTGTTTATCGGGATTTCACGGCAAGAGTTTTTTGTCTTTGGCGTGTTGATGACCAGCTTTGTATGTTTTCTCTCTCCTTCTATGATATAGATGCGTTCTATCGTCCGGTTAACGGTTAGAATCCCGTCATATACATTGATGTCGCTCCATTTCAAAGCACAGATCTCCCCTATACGCAGACCGGTACTAAGGCTGATATAGATACCAAGTCCCGGAAAGGAAAAGTGGCTCTGAATATAGTTCAGAATCTTTTTATGATTTGCCACGGACAAAACCTCCAACTTTTTAGCAGCAACATCTGTGGGGTACTTAATATCCCATTCGTAATAGCTCATCCATTCGTTTTTCACTCCGAATTTCATAACCATCTTCAGAACAATCAAAATGTCTTTAACAGATTTTACGCTCAATCCGCCTTCCAACTTTTCAAGTACAAATCCTTGTACATCATGTTCATGAAGTTCGTTACTCTCACCAAACTTTGGCAAAATATGATTTTCGAGAATCAACATATAAGCTGCCATTGTTGACTGTTTTACATACGGTCGCTTGTCTTCTCGCCATGCGTCCGAAATTTCTCTAATTGTCTTCTGAATCATAATCTCGAATTTAATTGGTTCTAATAATTAGAGAAATATAATAGGTAATGTTCCCC
>CATLLN010000032.1 GCA_950022695.1 uncultured bacterium
TATCGTAACTTTCATGGAAAAAGTGGCTAAACTTTTCTTTAAAGTTACTAATTTTTAGGGACTTTTGTAAGAAATAACTAATTAAAATTCAACAATATAACCGAAAAAATTCATTTTTTGTCATCTACTAAATACTTTCAGTATGTAGTATAGGAACTGGAGTGAATAATCTTGTTTTGCCGTTAAGATATTCAAAGTACCTGTTGCAGAACATTTTCCTTTTACATACGAAACAGAACCAACTCCTGAGCCATCCTTTATAATATAGATTGCTTCATCAGATGTATTATAACCATTAAGATAACCAACAATTCCATTTGCTCCATAAACAGGATAGGTTCCAACTTCTGAAACATCACTTTCTTGTAATGTTGAGGATGTGCATTCAAGACATTCTGATATGCGAATATTGGGTTTTCCCATTCCTGCAACCTTGTGTGCAATCCCCTTGATTAAGGTTTGTATTTCTCTATATTACTTGCACTATCAGTTCAAAGTTAGTATTTAAACTGATTGTTATGCTCTTTTTATTGGCAAGTGTTTTAAAATCAATACTTTTATCCAATACTTTTTTCAAATCTCGTGCAACTGCAGAGCCGCTTTTTCTTGGTACTATACCATTAGCTATATCTAAACGAAAAGAATATCCAGAGTTCTTTCTATTTCCTGCTGATTCAAATAAAGAGCGGTCAAGTGTCATTGTTTTTTGTTTACATTTGATAGCAGACAATATGATAGGCAAATAACCTTTCCATATTTTAACATACAATTCTTTACCTAAATTGTTTTGATTACTGTTCTCTATAGTATTGTTATAATAGTAGTTGGGTTTACTATTTCTTAATTTAGTTAGGTGTTTCCTAAATTCTGAATTAATAACATTGTGATTCTTATCCAAATTTAATGGTGGATTTAAGGCTTGAATCAAAAGAGATTCAACGCTGTCAAATTCTTTATTGGGATAATAAAACATAATCAGATTTGTTTTAATCCAATCTGAGAGTTTGCTTTCATCGGTAACATTAAATTTAGTTTTTCCATTACTATTATAATGTGAATCTCGTGGTATTAAATTGTATCCAAACAAGCAACCAAGGCTTTTCCTCAGAGTTGATCCTCCAGCATTTCCGTTGAAGTGCTTTTTGATATCTCTATCTTTAAGGCTATTACTGGCTAAGCCGACATAAATAACGTCATAATCTCTAAACTTAGTATAGGTTACAGGAATACCAATATCTGGAAGTCTACTATTTTTTCGTAATGCGAAAATGTAATTTCCTGATAGAGCAGGTACTGTATTTACATCATCCTTTAATGGATCAAAAACTTGAAATTCATTCATTATCATGTTTTTTCCAAAATTATTTAGTAGATGACAAAAATTGAATTTTGTCGGTTATGTTGTTGATTTTTAATTAGTTATTTCTTACAAAAGTCCCTGAAAATTAGTAACTTTAAAGAAAAGTTTAGCCACTTTTTCCATG
>CATLLN010000033.1 GCA_950022695.1 uncultured bacterium
TATAATGGACCCATAAATTAAGACAAAAAAATGCTTGTTTCTAAGTTGGATTTTCCTTACTATAGTTTTTATCGAAAGGAGACAACTCTATGAAACGAAAACCACATACACCACAAGAAAAAGCAGCCTTGGTTCTTGAAACATTCCGAGGAGAAAAAACTATCAACGAAATTGCATCTGTTAATGAAATCCATCCGAATATGCTTTCCAGATGGAAACGTGAGGCAGAAACAAACCTATTTCTTCTTTTTGAAAATGATTCTGCAAAAAAACGAAAGGAGCAAAAAGAACAGGAAGCTATACTGCAAGAACTTTATGCAAAAATAGGAAAGCTTACTACTCAGGTTGAGTGGTTGAAAAAAAAATCTGGTCTGTGAATTTCTTGTGTCACAACGTCAGGCTATGATAGATAAGAACCATCCTAAACTGTCTATTTCAGAACAGGCAGGATTACTTAATATCAACAGGACTTCACTCTATTACAAACCAGTACCACTTAACAAAAGGGATTTGGAAATCAAATGCCATATTGATAAGATTTATACTGCACATCCAGAATTTGGCTCAAGACGTATTTGTGAATGGCTAAAACGGTATAATGGGATTCATTTAAACCGTAAAACCATACAACGTCATATGCGTGAGATGGGGATAGAAGCTATTTATCCACACCAAAATACAAGCAAGCCATCAAAAGACAATCCTATATATCCTTATTTATTGAAGGAACTTGTCATTAATCATCCAAATCAGGTCTGGAGTATCGATATCACATACATTCCAGTGCATACTTCATGGCTTTATCTGGTAGCTATCATTGACTGGTATTCTCGTTATGTAATCGATTGGATGATAGATGATACGCTAGAAATAGGATTTGTACTGGAAACCAGTAAAAGAGCTTTAAAGAAAGCAGTTCCTGAGATTATGAACAGTGACCAGGGAAGCCATTTCACCAGTCCTAAATACACACAGATATTTCTGGATGCTGGTTGTAAAATCAGTATGGATCATAGAGGAAGAGCTTATGACAATATTTTTATAGAAAGGTTATGGCGTAGTTTAAAATATGAGAATGTTTATCCACAAGAATACAATAGTCCTAAAGATGCTCGCATTGGAATTAATCAGTATCTTAACTACTATAACAAAGAAAGACTGCATCAAAGTTTAAAGTATCATACACCAGAAGAAGTTTATTATGTAAAGTAATACTTTTTTCCCTTTTAAAAGAATAAGTGCGGATGTGCAGTTTATCAAGGGTTCCTACGGAACTGCTTCGCAGCAAGCCCTTGACAAGCTTTTCATCCACACTTGATAATCCATTAAGGGAAAATAAATATAGGATTTGGATATTCCTTTACAAGAACCCTATATTTGAAATCCAACTTAAAATTTTAAAAAATTTGTCTTGACAAAGTGGTCCACCTTA
>CATLLN010000034.1 GCA_950022695.1 uncultured bacterium
TGAGAAATATTATTAAATATGAGTTTTGTTATACCAATAAGTTTGTTCTCAAAATTATCACAACAATATTGTTTGTGGGAATTTTGAGCCTTGACTGTACATCCTCCTCCACAAAGCAAAGCATATTTGCAATGTGCGCAATTATCGATATGAGTAGAGATTCTATTATGCCATATGTCAAGAATCTCTTTATTCCAGTTAACATGTGGAATGTACGTCCCTATGATGTTTTGTTCACTTCCTACATATTCATGGCAGGAGTAGATGTTACCTTTGGGGTCTAAAATATATGTTGTAGCATTGGCTCCACAATGTTGTGGATTCAATGAAATAGGCTGATGTCTTATGATAGCATTGTATATGTTTGTATAAAGAGACAATGAATAAGGTAGCGGTGGTGTTACTTTTGATAATGTCTCTATAAAACAGTTGCTATCTAAATTGTCGTTATGTTTGGTGTAATCCGTTGGACAAAAATTTCCTTCTCCATCAATTATCTCACCATATATTTTGAAGTTTTTGTGCCCTAATATATGCTCTTGTTGTAGGAATATAAGCAGGTCTTGAATTTCGGTGATATTGGAAGAGTCTAGATTGACTCTAACTTTTATAAGAGCTCCAACTTGAAGGGCGGCCTTTATGTTGGCAATTATTTTAGAAAAGGTGTCTTGGCATGATGAATGAACTCGACGAGCATTGTGTGTGTCTTTAATTCCATCAATTGTTACTTGTACACCATATATTTTGGATGGATTTAGAAGGTGTAAGTAAGAGTCTAAATCATAACCGTTTGTCGTAGCGGTGAACTTATACCCTCTAGAAACGCCTAAAGATACAATTCTTTCAATAATGGGCAGATTTGATTTTAATAGAGGTTCTCCCCCAAATAGTGTTATAGAATTATTATGGAGTTTTCTGTTTGGCTCAATTTCAAGCATGGCATCAAAAAGCCTTTCAGCTTCAGAGGGTGTTAAGGTATGCTTGCCGTTTTTATTTAGCCGTTCAATTTCAAAACAATAGGGACATTTGAAATTACAACAATAGGAAACAATAATTGTAAAATCCTTCTTTCGGACACTATTGCGTCTTGAAAGTACATTAGCTATCCTGCGCACATATGCATACTCATCCTCCGCATCTTGAAAAGTAAGATAACCACGCTCCGTTAGTTTCGCTATACAACTTTCTGGTAGCTGGTTACAATGATTTAACGTAGATGCAAGCTCTTTTGATACAATGTCAACAGCCCCAGTATAACCATGAATAAGCAGAACTTGATTTTTGCGGTCATTAAGTTCTACTTGGATTGTATAGCTAGATAGCCTTAAAGTCTTATCGGGATTCATGAACAATAAAATTGTCGTTGAAAGTGAGTCATGGTATTTGATTCAATCGCAAAGATAATAAATATTAATAAAATCACAAAATTT
>CATLLN010000035.1 GCA_950022695.1 uncultured bacterium
TATCGGCTGAAAAACAGCCGATAAAATTGTCGTGGCGGAAAATAGAATGATTACTTTTCTTGTGTATTTGGATTTATAGTCTCTTATTACGTTATTTAGTGAACTTTAAATAAATGAGTATGTATAAAATTAGGGATGTATTCTTTATGTTTTTTATGAGCTATTGCTGTGTATGTCATGTTTTAACATCTTGCAAGGAAGCAAAAAACGATAGAATAATTTCCTTACTACAAGAATGGAACGGTAAGGAAATATTGTTTCCGCAAACTCTTGTATTCACGATACAAGGTAAAGATACTATAAATTTCCCGATGTTGAATGGATATAAGATTATAACTTATGCTGATTCAATGGAATGTACCAGTTGCAGATTACAACTTCATCGGTGGAAAGAACTTATGAATATTGTTGATTCAATGCAAAATGATTCAGTCCAATTCCTGTTTTTCTTTTCTAATAAGAAAATAAAAGAGGTTCGCCAGGAATTGGAAAGGGCAGATTTTAATCATCCAGTGTGCATTGATGGACAAGATTCATTGAATATACTGAATAAATTTCCAACTGATGTATCTTTTCAGATTTTTTTATTGGATAAAAATAGTAAAGTAGTGGCTATAGGTAATCCTGTACATAATCCGAAAATAAAAGACCTCTATCTGAAAATTATTCAAGGTGAAAAAATCGGACGAAAAGATATAAGTAAGAAGATTCAAACAGAAGTCTCTATAGACAAAACGTCGTTTTCATTTGGTAAATTTGATTGGAAAGAAGAACAAAAGACAACTTTCACCTTGAAAAATGTAGGTAATAAACCTTTATTTATACAAGAGGTTACCACTTCTTGCGGATGTACCACTGTGACTTATTCAAAGGAACCTGTACGACCAGGCAAAGAGACAATTTTCGAAGTTGGCTATAAGGCCGAAGACCCCGGATACTTCAATAAGACAATTACGGTGTATTGCAATGCGAAAATATCTCCGTTGACTTTGAAGATTAGCGGGAGTGCAAATGAAATAAAGAAGAAAATATAAATAGGAATGGAGAGGAGCGGGCGACTAACGTATTGTTGGCGCATTGCGTACCGCCCGTTCCGTAACCCATCCTAGAAAGGAGGTTTTGGCAAAGATACACATTTAGGTTGAATAAGCAATAAGTTTGCTTTTCCGTTGAAA
>CATLLN010000036.1 GCA_950022695.1 uncultured bacterium
TTTGACTAAAATACAGCTAACAACGCAGGATAACGGACGAGCCGTTCCCTGCTAAACATTAACATCAATAACACTAATAAGTATGAGAACGAAAATTTATTTAAGAACGCTGCTGATAGCCTTTGTTACCATATTGGGGCTGACAGCTTGCATGAATGAAGATGAGCCAAAGGACATCACAAAAGAAGTAACGATGTATGTTTCTTCTGAAACTGGAATTATGTATGATTTATTTGATTCGGAAGGAGAATTTCCGATAGAATGTATGCTCGTCAAGGAGCAGGGAGAGGATGAATATCGTCCTTTGGCATTCTGCGGTATTCAGGGCTTCGAATATGAGAAAGGCTATGAATACGATTTGCGTGTCAATAAGACAACTTTGGCAAATCCACCAGCAGACGGTAGCATATACAAATATCAGCTTGTTCGGGTCGTAGAGAAAAGACAGGTCGGTAACCCAAACGAAGCTGAATAATGCGTACAATATGATGTTAACGAAGCAGGGTAACGGCAAGCCGTTCCCTGCTATCCCATTATAAAACAATATGTATATCAAAGAACTATCGAAAGGAATAAAAATAAAAGGTTTTAAAAAGAATAGCTTAACTTGGTTATGCCAATGTGATCCTTTTGTTTATATGTTCAGAATTGAACCAGGCAAATATTGTGATAAAAATTGGCAATATTATACTTTGGAGATAGGAATCTATTCTTCAGATGTTTTTGCTTTGTGTTGGGGTAAAGTGCCAAAGGGTAAAAGTGTAAAAAATACAGATTGTTGTTTGAGAGGTAGCATTTCTGATTTCTTTCAAGAAAATGGCGACATTGAATTTTATGAAGATGTAGATGTAAAGGAATTACAAGAAAGAATAAATTTCTTAATTGAAAAAGATATTATTCCTTTCTTTAATAAAATAAAATCATTTGAAAAGCTATATAGAATAATGCTTTTCTACGAAGAAAAGGCTATTCAACAAGAATTGCATCAAATATATATTGCTTGTATTGAATATATAATGAATAAAAAAAATGATGCTTTAATACGATTAGAGAAAATCAATAATCAAGTATGGAAGAAGAAGGCACAAGAAGTAATAATGAGAATGACTAACAAACAACTAAGTGCTGAAAACAATTAGTTGCAACCCATTA
>CATLLN010000037.1 GCA_950022695.1 uncultured bacterium
ATTAAAACAAGTTAAACATAAATTCTTTCAAGATACTCGTTTGATTATTGCATTTACTGTAACATGCGATAAAAGCAATATTGAGAATCGTATTAGAGAGTCTATCGACCATACCATTCTCAATATAGAAAATAAATTTGATAGCATTAAAATCATCGTACCACCATTCGGATTTAAGCCTAAATTGAAAGACTGCGAACGTTATATCAAACGTCATATAACGCAGGCAGACGCACTTATATACGCACGACTTATGGATGGAACCGAAGATGGGAACTTAGGATATATTTTCACTGAATTCACATCTCGTGTTAATGAGAATAGGCATGCGAATTTAAATAGCCATAACAACTCATTTTTAAACACCATCTTGGAACAGCAACGTTTATCAAAAGAATGGAATACAGTCAATATTTCCAAGACGGATGCTCTTAGCAAACTAAAAGTTGCAGAAAATTTAGAAGGCATGCTACTAATGTATTGTAGTGCTTTGTATATGTTCAAGAATGATTATACAACAGCACTCCCTGTTGCCAAACGAATGTATAACATTGAAGGAACAAACCGCCACTCTATCATATCACGCACTGCGGCCAATCTACTTAGTTTTGCATATCTGGCATCAGCGTTAAAATTGGAACATGAGCAGCACGATTTTGACGCAGCATACAACAATATTTTAGAATGTCGTCGCTTATTCCCGATTTTAACAAGAGATATTAATTATCTTAAATCAATGGCAAGATTGTCTTTCTATCGAAAAGACATTAAAGCATCCAAAAGTTATACTAAAGAATTTAGAAAAATAGAAGGCGATACATGGGGTTATAATTTGAATATGGGCTTTTATGCTCTCTATGAAAATAAGGTGGATGAATGGATTGTGTGCTATAAGCGACTGATGAGATTTCGCCCAACCAAACAGGAGGTAAACTTCGCAATAGAGTTTTTAGAGTACGAATTACAACATTCAAATAGAGACCAATATTCCTTGCTTCTAAATTGCGCCATTACCTATCTTACTATGTATGTCAATCCAACAAAAGCAAAACGCGCTATAAAAAAATTAACTAAAGATAACAGCAAGGATTGTATAATGCCCAAGATAGAGAAACTATTCAGTACTGTAAAT